>JAZUIN010000061.1:0-7452 GCA_045642225.1 Lachnospiraceae bacterium
TTACCGGAAGAGATTTTGGGGATTCAAGATATAGCTATGGAATGATTAGGGAGTGTGGCAGATAGGGAGGTAGTATGCTGGAGATAGAAAAAGCTGTTGCAAAGTACAGCAAAGATTTTCAGACCGTGCTTGTGAAAGGAAAATTTCCGGATAGGCAGAAGCCGGCTTCGATGTCCTGCGATTATTGGATGCTTTTGGGTTCTGTTCTCTGTGCTGTGTTCGCAGAGCTCCTTTATAAGGGCTACAGGAAGCTGGAAGGATAAGAAATTCTGGCAGATTTATGCACTTGCTATGGCGGAAGCGGGGCTTATCATATGGATCGTGTATTTGATGTTTGTAAAAACAGAGTAGAAGTATATGAAAACGGCGGATGGTTAATGCAGTATACCTTCCGCCGTTTTTTGCGTATTCGATTTCTCTTTAGCCGCAGGCTAAGAGATTATTTTGTAAATAAATATTGACAAAATAGTTAGAATAAACTAACCTACTAATGGTTAGTAATGACTAACTGATAATCATGTGAGATTTCTTTTATTTACACTGCTGGATATTGTATGTATCTTGCAGTGCAAAGGGATTGTGGAAATAGAATTCGTGCACAAAGATAGTGCCGAGATAATGTTGAAATATTGTAATAACCAATGGAAAAGTATGCGATTATTTCGTGAAAAGGAGAGAATGTGAGAATGAAGGAAAAGAAAAAAGGTGTCTTTGCCCGACTGTTTAGCTACATGGGAGTATTTAAAATAACAATGCTTATTTCCATTGTTTTCGCTGCGATTTCGGCGGTGGTCAATTTGAAGGCATTCACCTGTGTTTATAATGTTGCCAGAGAAATTATTAATTGCAAGGGTGTATATACCGATTTGAACAAGGAGATTCTTGCGGATCAGGGATGGAGAGCAGTTTTTCTGATTTCGTCGGCATTTGGGATGTATGGTTTTGGGTTGTTGTTTTCGCATATTACGGCATATAGCACTGTTGGAAAGATAAGGATAGAGCTTATAAAACATATCGGAATGCTGCCGCTAGGATATCATTCTACAAATCCAAGCGGAAAGCAGAGAAAAATTATTGAGAAAAATACAGACAATCTTGAGGTGTTAATAGCACACCAAATTCCGGATTGTGTTCAGGCGGCGGTTTTGCCAATTGCTTTTCTGGCATTTATGTTTCAGTATGACTGGAGATTATCGCTTACCTGTCTTATTCCTATTTTCATATGTTTTGCAATACTGGCATCCATGCTGAAGGGCGAAAGCGAAGGTTTTGTGCAGCAATATCAAAAATCGGCAGAGGATATAAGTAATGCAGCCACAGAATATGTTCGCGGTATTTCTGTTGTAAAGGTATTTGGCCAAACAGCAAAATCATTTAAAAGATATAAGGAATCTGTTAAGGAATACAGCGATTATATCATTAAATACGCACTATCGATGGAAAAGACAGATAGTGCGTATAATGCAATTATCAATAGTATCTTCTTTTTTCTGATACCAGCAGGAATTATTTTGTTTAATGCTACAAAAGACCGGGAAAAAATGATTTTAAGTTTTGTTTTCTTCGCGGTGATGATACCGTTGATTGTATCGATTTTGGCAAAGATTATGAAGAGTTCTTCAAATATTATGATTTCGGCAACTTCGCTGGATGTAATAGATAGAATATTTGAAAAGAAGGCATTGGAAAATACAGCGAATCCGAAGAAACCAGAGAATTTTAATATTGAATTGGAACATGTAACGTTTGCCTACGACAAGGATGCAGAGAAAGCCTTGGATGATGTCTCGATATCCATAAGGGAAGGGGAAATTACTGCATTGGTTGGTGAGTCTGGTGGTGGAAAAAGTACGGTTGCGAATCTTATCGCCAGATTCTGGGATGTAGATGAGGGAGCTGTAAAAGTTGGCGGAGTGGACATCCGGGATATGGATTACAGTGAATGGATGCAAAATGTGAGCATTGTTTTTCAAGATACGAATATGTTTAAGATGTCTATTTGGGATAATGTGGCGTTTTATAAGCCGGAGGCTACGAGGGAAGAGGTTTTACATGCTTTAAGTCTTGCTCAATGTGATGATATTTTAGAGAAAATGCCAAAAGGAGTGGATACAGTAATCGGTGCAGACGGTGTTTACCTGTCGGGTGGTGAGATGCAGAGATTGGCTTTGGCAAGGGCCATTCTGAAAGATTCTCCGGTTATTTTATTGGATGAAGCTACGGCATTTGCTGATGCCGAGAATGAATATCTGATTCAGAAGGCTTTGGATGAGCTTTTAAAAGGAAGAACTGTATTGATGATTGCGCATCGACTTTCTACTATTGTGCATGCTGAACAGATTTGTGTATTTGAAAAAGGCAAAATTGTAGAGAGAGGAACACATCAACAGCTTCTTGACAGGAAGGGGATGTATTCCAGAATGTATGAAGAGTACAAGAATAGTATCTCATGGAAAATCGGAGGGGAGAATAATGTTTAATAAAGTATTTATGCTTAGCAAAGAAGCGAATAAATCTTTGATTCAATCAAGTATTTATATGAGTATATTTAATATTGCAACACTTGTCCCTGCAATTTTGCTTGCGGAAGTGACAGGGCAAATGTTGGATATTTATTTTGGTGGAAATACTGAAAAACTTCCGCTATGGGGGTATCTTGCGATTGCATTTATATTCTTTTTACTGATTTATCTCACATATCGTGGAACTTATAGGAAAAAGTATTTTGCTTCTGGAAAAGAAGATATGAGACTTAGAATGGAGCTGGCAGACAAGATTCGTAAACTTCCGTTATCATATATCGGTAAGCGCAATCTGAGTGACCTTACTTCAATCATCATGGATGATGTAACGGTTGCTGCGAATACCATTGCAACGGTTGCAACAGAACTTATCAGTGGATTTTTATCCGGGATAATTACACTTGTGGCATTAGCATTCTTTAATTGGAAATTAAGTCTTTGTCTTGCGGTATGTCTACCTGTTGTTGTGATTGTAATGGGGCTTTGCCGCAAAATATCAGAGGGAACCAATCTGAAAAATAAGAAGAAAAAACTTGATATCAGTGATGGTTTACAGGAATATCTCGAGAATATAAAGGTGCTTAGAACGGCTCAAAAAGTTGAAAAGTACCAGAACAATCTGGCAAAGAAGATTAAAAATGTTTTGCCGGGGCTTATTGCGTATGAGCTTATTTCCGGTTTTACGATAGCGATTTCATACAATGTTATGAGAATTGGTCTTGGAATAGTGATTATAGTCGGCTCCTCCATGCTTATTTCCGGAGAAATAAGTGTGGTAACATTCTTGATGTTTCTTTATATTGCTGTAAGAATATATGAACCGATAACAAAGGGATGTGAGATGCTTGGGGAGCTGATCCATTCCCTGGTAAGCGTTGACAGAATAAGAACAGTATTGGATTATCCGGAACAGCAGGGAAATGAGGAGGTTTCCTTGGAACAATACGATGTGACTTTTGAACATGTGACATTTGGGTATGAGGATGAAGCTGTAATAAAAGATGTCTCCTTTACTGCGAAGCAAGGAGAGATAACGGCGCTTGTTGGTCCTTCAGGTTGTGGAAAAAGCACGCTTTGTAAGTTGGCAGCAAGATTCTGGGATGTTGATGAAGGAACGATTAAGGTAGGGGGCATTGATATTAAGCAAATAGCACCTGAAACTTTATTAAAAAATTATTCGATTGTTTTTCAAGATGTAGTTTTGTTTAATGACACTATATTTAACAATATTAAAATCGGGAAAGAGGATGCGACAAGAGAGGAAATTATTGCAGCTGCGAAGCTGGCGCGCTGTGATGAGTTTATCGAACGTTTGCCGCAGGGATATGATACGATGATTGGTGAAAATGGAAAAACCCTATCCGGCGGTGAGAGACAGAGACTTTCTATTGCGAGGGCATTTCTGAAGGATGCACCAATTATTCTTCTTGATGAGAGTACCGCCTCAATTGACCCTGAGAATGAGACCAAGATTCAGGAAGCAATCGGAAAACTGATTCAGAATAAAACGGTTCTTATTATTGCTCATAAACTTCGCTCCATAGTTGACTGTGACAAGATTGTTGTTTTGAAAGAAGGAAAGCTTGTGGAACAGGGAACACATGAACAATTAGAGCGAGAGGGTGGTTTATACCATCGATTATATGAAATACAAAATGAGAGTGTTAATTGGACGGTAAATTCATAGATTGAGGAAGAGAGGAAAAATCACAATGAAAAGGAAAAACGAAACAAACAGACTTACAGGAAAAGATTTGATGATGGTGGGGATATTTACAGCGGTATACCTGGTTATTTATGTGTTAACAAGCTGTATACTTGGCCTGATTCCGATGATTTCTCTCACCATGACCTTTTTCAGTAGTATTATTCTGGGGATACCCATGATGCTATATTTTGCAAAAATAAAGAAATTTGGAATGATTTTGATTACATATACGGTCAATGGAATATTGATGATTTTTTTAGGATTGGGAGTGTATTCCCTGGGTTTGGGAATCATTTGTGCATTGATTGCAGAATTAATGATTAAGAGCAGTAACTATAAAAGTTCCTGGAAGGCAATTCTTGCATTTGCAATTACCTGTGTAGGTGCAAATGGAAATGTAATTTATTGGGTGTATGGAAGCGAAGAGTTTTTAGCTCAGACTGCGGCATCCATGGGGCAGGACTATTTGAATGAAGTAGTTGGATATTTCTCAATCTGGTGGGTTTTACCAGCCGTCCTGTTGTCTGGTTTTGTTGGTGGCTTACTTGGAGGCGTGTTGGGTAGAAAAGTATTAAAGAAGCATTTTGAAAGAAGTGGATTGGTTTAATGGATAGCATATTAAAAAGAACACGTCCGACAATGAAACAGTTATTTTTGGACCCACGGACCAAGATGTTTTTGTGTCTTACTGTTTCATTTCTAACCTTGGCAGGAAATGGTGAGGGCATAATGCGGTATGTAAAAATCGGTATTGCTGTGGTTCCGCTAATATTTATGTTGGTTTTGAAGAAACCATTGATTGCGGCATATTATGTTGGGTTATATGTATTTTCGCTTTTGATTTCGGGGATTGCACCATATGTTCCGCCGATTGTAAATGCATTATTTACGGGGGTTATTGTTACCTCGACGCAGGCACTTCCAAGTATGTCGATGTTTTGTTTTATGATAATGACAACTTCGGTGAGTGAGTTTATAGCAGCTATGGATAAGTTACATATACCAAAAAAAGTGACAGTTCCGATATCCTCAATGTTTCGTTTTTTTCCTACCATTGTGGAAGAATATGCAGCAATTAGAGATGCTATGAGACTGAGAGGAATCGGCTCGTGTAGAAAGCCCATAGAGATGCTTGAGTTTAGGATGGTGCCGTTGTTAACGGAGCTATTATCCATTGGAAATGAATTATCGGCATCCGCATTGACCAGGGGGTTGGATGCTCCAGTTAGAAGAGAAAACATATGTCCAATCGGATTTCACTGGCAGGATATTGTCGCAATCGTGTTTTGTCTTTCAACCATAGCGATTTATGTGCTTAGTAATATATATGGATGGTAAAAGGTGGTGCAAGACATGATAAAAATGGATAATGTTTCATTCAAATATGAAAATGCGAAGAACGGCGGAAAAATATCAGAAATCAATGTTGAGATTTTTAAGGGGCAAGTGGTGCTTTTGTGTGGTGAGTCCGGTAGCGGAAAAACTACGTTTGGCAGATTGGTAAATGGTCTCATACCGACATATTATGAAGGGGAGTTATCCGGTAAAACGAGTGTATGCGGATTGGATGCAGCAGAATGTGAGTTGCATGAACTCGCTCCGCTTGTTGGTTCGGTATTTCAGAATCCGAAATCACAGTTTTATACACTTTTGACTGATACAGAAATTGTTTTTGCTTGTGAAAACTTGGGTATTAACAGGGAGGAAATTCTGCGTAGATTTGATGAGGTTACATTGCTTTATAAAATGGAGAAAATCCTTGGAAAAAGTCTTTTTGCTATCTCAGGCGGGCAAAAGCAAAAGGTGGCATGTGCTTCTGTAAGTGCACTAAATCCGGAGATTTTTGTATTAGATGAACCAACCTCCAATCTTGATATTTCCACAATAAAGGAATTAAGGGAGATATTGTTATTGCTTAAAGCTAAGGGAAAAACAATTTTGATTGCTGAGCATAGATTGACATGGCTTGAAGGGGTAGTGGACAGAGTTCTTTACTTTCATGACGGAAAAATAAAGGAAGATTTGACGGCTAATCAGTTCTATGGTAAATCGATTGCTGATTTGCAGAAAATGGGACTTCGTGCTGAAATGAAATTTGAGCCTGATAACAGAATGATATCTTTGGGCGAAAAGCTCATAATAGATAATTTTATATATAAGATAAAGGGACAGCAAATTTTGAATATAAAGCATTTGGAACTTCCGGAGCAGGCTGTGATTGCAGTTTTGGGAAATAATGGAATGGGCAAATCGACATTTGCCAAATGTTTGTGTGGATTACTGAAAAAAACAAAAGGAATTTTAAGCATTCATCAGGAGCAGTTTGATGACAAGAAGCGAAGAGAGCTGTGTTACATGGTTATGCAGGATGTGAATCATCAGCTGTTTTCCGAAAGTGTAATTGATGATGTGACGCTTGGTGTATATGGAGAGGAAGAAAGCAAAAAAGAAAAAGCGCGTGAAATATTGAAGGCTCTTAATCTTGATATGTTTGAGGAGGCACATCCGATGTCTCTTTCGGGTGGGCAAAGGCAAAGAGTAGCAATTGCCGGAGCGGTAGCATCCCATAAGGAGATATTAATATATGATGAACCTACCAGTGGGCTTGATTACAAGCATATGCGTGAAGTGGCGGAGAGCCTGAAACGTCTTTCAAAGATGGGAAAAACACAGTTTGTTATTACACATGATCCTGAGCTGGTTGCAGCGTGTTGCAATTACTTTATTTTTATTGAAAATGGAGAAGTTGTAGCACAGGGAGAATGGACAAAGGAAAATGTTAAAAAAATCAAAGAATATTTTGGTTAATAAAAAGAAAGAGACCTTCCAGTATGGTCTTTCTTTTTGAATGACGGTTGCCTTGTATAAATCTGGATACCATTCTTTCCATAAGTAGAGCATACTTATAGAGGGATAACCTAGTAATTCTTTAACTTTGGCTGGTGATCCAGTCTTATCAAACAATAAAAGAGCGGCGGTAATCTGTTCTTTTGAATAACTCATAGTTTCTTTCGTACGTTATTCAGTCCAACTTTTTGTCCGCACGCCCCAGGGTTTGTTCGTAAATTAGAATTTCTAAATCCCCAACTCTTTCATTTCCTTTAACATAAATTCCTGCAATTTCTTCTTATCTGGAAGATGAAGCATATATGTTGATACAAATAACTGGTTATCCATTCCTGATAAAGCATACTCTACCATTTCAGATCCCTTATCGGTACA
>JAZUIN010000062.1:0-2222 GCA_045642225.1 Lachnospiraceae bacterium
TTGAGATTCCATGTTAGTGATAATCTACTACTCTCGTCGTTCTTTAATCTCTTATAGTCTTTAATTATGTAGAGCTTAAACTCAGGAGAAATCCATGAAGCGAATTCAAAGGCAATATCTGAATGAGCAAATGTTCCTCCATATCTTCCTGACTTGCTTACTATTCCAATTGCATTAGTGCTTTCAATCCATTTCTTAGGTGACATTGTAAAAGCATTAGCACCAGCTTGATTTTTAAACCCCTCGAAATCGAGGTGTTTAAAACTTGGATTATGCAATTGTTCCCACAAACCAAGAAACTCAATTACATCTCTGCCTCTCATCCAGTTTTGAATAACCGCTGTAGGGTCATCACTTTTATACCTTGCTATATCAGTTAATGATATAAACTCGTTTTCAAAATCTGATGTATAGATTCCAATATCAATACCATTGGCATGAATCGTTTCATTAATTATCTTTCCCATTTATATAATTCCTCTTCTGTGAAATTTACTAAACGTATCGAATTCGATGCGTTTAAAAATTCTGATAACAGTAATACAATTGTCTGTTTTTAGGTGGTCGAATTCGACCACTTTAGAACAGTGTTTGATTTCAAGTCGTATAGAGTTTTAACTGTCTCGAATTGCACACGTTTTTTCTCTATCAGAATAATTATGATTGTCTAGTCTTATCGTAATAAGCTTTGTATCTATAAATAGTTCTCTCGCTCACATCGTTCTTCTGAGCTATTTCCAAAAGTGTCATACCAGACTCATAACAAATGACAAACTCGTTATATAAAGCCTGCCATTTATCGTTATGTTTCTGTCTGCCACTTGTTTTTCTATTGTGGTAATACTCTAATTCTTCTTTAAGTTTTGAATTCTCTTCTTCAAGTTCAGAGATTCTTTTAAGTGCATCTTCAAGGTTAGTAATCTTTTTCATAGATTTTCTCCTGACATAATGGTTTTGTCATAATTATAAAACTGACAAAGTGCTACTGTCAATTTCATTTTGTCACTTGGAAAGTTTATCTCTATACGACTGTAATCGCTCTTTGGTAAGATCGAAATCGAAGATATAGTAGACATACTTTTTGAAGAACTCTCTCGATTTCTCTTTATCCAAAACTCTGGAACCATACTTTTTGATTAAATTTGTTATCACATCAACACATCTGTTGAATGCGATTCTATTTCTAGTTTCTTCATCTATTTCGTTTGTATCTCGAGTCATTAACGCCTCCTTTCCGTAATAAAATTTCATCGCAGAACAAATGTTCTTTTATGATTATATATGCCTGTAAAGAGGAGTTCAAGGTCAATAATCGTACAGTTTGGTTAAAACGGAATAGGTCTTGAAAATTGGAAGCAGGATAAAGCAGGGATGTCGTTTTCTCCATCCTAGCGATTACAACAGCCGGCAGTGCCTGCTGTTATTGCGTTTCGAGGATTTACCCTTGCGATATCGTTTTATTTTTACGATATCGTTTCTGGCTACAAAAGGAGAAAAACATACTCTAAAGCACTGCAATAACTGCGTTTGTTACGATATCGTAAACGACATCCTTAACGAAATTACCGGCAAAAGAAAAGCACTTACGATAGATGGGCACCGCCCATCTGTAAGTGCGCACTCCTCTTGAAAAGATGAGTGAAACCATCAAATCCTACAGAGACTAAGGTAGCAAGCAACGTTTTGTGGGGACAAAACACATTTCAGCTGAAGTTGAATGCTTGTTAGGGTAACCCTAAGACCTTGGTTAAATAAAACTTTTTAATCATTACAAATCTCTGTTGACGAACCAATTTGTATATGGTATTTTTGACATAGAAATAATTCTATATGAGGTTTGCATGGAGCAGAAGTATACTGATTTAACAAAAATTCTTAAAGCAATATCTGATCCCAAAAGGCTTCAGATTGTTGATATGCTATCTTGCGGTGAACTCTGTGCATGTGTTATTCAGGAGAAGTTTAATATCACACAACCTACTTTGTCTCACGATATGAAGGTTCTATTAGATGCCGGTATCGTTTCGTCGAGAAAGGAATGGAAAAACACTTATTATTCATTGAATACAAAATACCTTGAAGCATTTTCAGAAGATTTAAATGTGATATTCCATCCATCAAGTGATTGTATTTGTCACACGTGTAAAGATTAACAATAACTAAGCCGATAGGAGACTATCGGCTATATAAAAACTTTTCATATAGAAAATTTTCTATCACAG
>JAZUIN010000063.1:0-2494 GCA_045642225.1 Lachnospiraceae bacterium
GGAGGACAAAATTATGAATTTTATGGATTTTAGACTAGATTTAATATTAGATTTATTAAGACGATTTTAGAATAGGAATGACAAATGAAATATTTAAAACAAACAAGCAGCTGATTATCTGAAATAATTATCAGATAGTCAGCTGCTCTTTACTACTAAAATCTATATTTCTTTAAATTTATCTTGCTAATTTCTTACGCACTAACGAAAATACCTTCAAACAAAGCAACCAATTTAGCCGTGTTCTCTGCATCTATCCCTAATTTTTATTATTTATACGAATAATGAATTGTAATCTTCGAAGGATCAAATCCTCCCATTGCATTATTGAGTTTATCTGCTAAAGCTTCGCCAGCAGCTTTACCATTTCCTTCAGCCATTTTTTCAGTAAAGCTTTCTCCTTTATAACTAGCGAAAATCTTTGACCATTCTTCCTCTGATAAAGGAGTATATACTTGAACAGTTTTTCCGTCATCTGGATGTAAATAACTCAATGTATAATCATACATTACAGTCAATGTTGAAGGTAAATACACATTTTGTACATCACATCCATTAAAAATAGACACTTTCATATCAGTTATACCTTCTGCAAATCTTATAGTTTTAACACAACTTTTTCTAACCTGAAAATCCATTAAATCAGTAGTATAATCTACACCATTAATCTTATAGGTTGATGCTATTGTCAAATCTTTCTTTTTTCCTTTGTATTCTTTCAAGCTAACAGAATTCCCCGTAATTTCATATTTAAAATTACTAATATCATCAACTACTGTTCCCTTGTTATCGCTATCACTTCCACAACTAACTATTAAAAATATAACAAATAATACTATAGTAACAACCGCCAAAATGGTTCCATTATGCTTTTTTTGTTTTAAAGTTGTTTGATTATACGGTTGCGTACTCTTATTCGTTGATGCTTGATTGCTATTAACAGAAATATTATTCGTATTTGTACTCTTCGAAGTGTTACCTTCCCTTAATATATCAGCTTTTTTCTTGTCAAATTCCTCTTGTGTAATCGCTTCCATATCTAATAATTCTTTTAATTTTTTCAAATCATCTATATGAGACATTTTATGCTCCTTTCCATTTATAATAACTCTTTCTTCTTTTGATCAAATTCCTCTTGTGTTAGAATGCCAAGATCTAATAATTCCTTATATTCTTTTAACAAATCAAGTGATGATTTTTCTTCAATTTCAACCACCTCAGACTCAGCAACTATCTGCGAACATTCCATGTTAAAATTCAAAATCTTTGCATTAGTTGATGATAATATGGAAAATCCTATTGTATGTGTTTCTCCTGTTTTATTATTTTTGAGTGTAATTGTTCCCGGGGCAGGCATCTCAACATTTCTAGAAGATATAGTTGCAGTTGTTATATCTTTTCCGCCTCTTTTTGTTTTGCCTGCACCAACATATCCTGCAGCTGCTCCAACTGGTCCTAATAACGCTCCTCCTATAACAGCTCCACCTAAACTTCCTTTTCTTTTATCTTTCCCTTTTCTTTCTGTTACACTTCTTTGAGTTATAACTTCTTTATAAATTGGTCCAGTCCATTCATAATTTATAATCGTAAAAGTTCCTTCAACTCCTTCAAAGTATATTTCCCCTTTATCATTTTGTCTCATTACTACTGACCTAGAAAAAATCAAACCTATAAACTCAACCCCTGATGTAACTGGAAGAGATACGCGCATTTCTAATGATCTACGCACTGCATTGTCATAAGAACCCTTTATCGAATCCATAAATCCCATGATTTCATATCCTCCTTTATGATTACCTTAATAAATGCATCAAATTAATGATTTCAAGTAACATTTCTCGCCATAAAGCCTCCCCCCTTCTCACACTTAAACACTATAATTATCATAATTTAATAATGAAAATAAGATAACTAACACCACTTGATAATATAAGTATGCTATTAGATGTGTCCCATATATCAGACACTTATCTTGAGAAAAGGCACTATTTTACAAATTTTGATAATTTTTAAAATTTATTCATTTGTTGCAACACTTCTGCAACACTTGTTGTTTTATTATGTACGTGTAAAGAACAAAACAAACAAAAAAAACAGCGAGGTAATAGATATGAAAAAAGGAATTATTAAATTTGGAACAGGATTATTAACAGCAGTAATACTTGCAACTACTCTCGTAGCACCAGTTTTTGCAGCAGAAAAGGATGCTACTCAAGCTAAGCCAGCAACTACAGAAATTGCACCTATAAAAAATCACTTTAGTACAGATGATGACTTCAAGAGAATTTCAGCAATGGAAATTAAAGATTCAGCAAAAAGAGCAAGACGAGACTTGGCAGTAAAACACGATAAAGGCTGCTATTGTTATAGTGTTATCAAGCGATATTTACAACAAAAAGGTCCTAATCCTGCGTTTATTTTAGGAATCTATTACATCCCTTCACCTATCGTATATGAAATGATTCAGCTTATGGAACATGAAATTGAAGATGGA
>JAZUIN010000064.1:0-4981 GCA_045642225.1 Lachnospiraceae bacterium
GTTGTATCACCATAGTGCATAAATGCAGCACCATTAGCCTGTGCAGATACACGTCCTATATCAACGGAAAGTGTACGTCCACCGATTTCGATACTAAATGTTTTAAATTCTTTAGCCATCTTTTTCTGTTCTCCTTATTAATATAAATATATTAGGAGTAGAAGATTTACGAAAACACTGAGAGAAATATTCCTGTTCGCAACACACCTTTCAGTGGTCTCGTCCTCTCTTCTACCCACAAAATTCATCATATCACATATTGTATGCCAGATAAAGCATTATTTATATCAATTACCTTTCAGTATCAATCCTACAAAAATTCATTTTACATTTTAAGATTATTTATAACATATTGTTTAATCGACTGGATTAAATAGCATAAAAGTAATGACAACACAACTCCTATTACCACGCTGACTAGTTGTACTTCAAAACTATATCTCACCCCTACTGCGTGATTCATAAATGTTTCCACCTCAAAATCTCCATACAATAGCGAACCACTTAGAATTTTATTCACAATAAAATAGTTTGGTATATTAATGAATATTACGTGACACATCATAATATGAAATGTATTATCTGATACAAATCTAATAAATCTCTGCTCACCTATCGTATTCCCAAGCCAATTGCAAACAGAATACCAAAATACACTTCCAGAAGTCGATGTTATTAATGGCAAATACCATATATTGATATGGCTCATTTCCTTAGTAGCATAGAAATTTATACTATCACCAAATACACATATAGAAACAATATTAATAAATAACGCAACTAATATTACCACCACTTTATTGTAGTCATCAAAGCACTTCTTCCAATATTTTCTAAACATATAACCAATATGATAAAACTGTAAATAAAAGAGTGTTCGTGTAATTACCGCACTTAATACCGTTCGCTCAGTATTCATTTGACAGTAAAATGTTGATATCGCACCTCCAACAATAAACAGAAACAATTTTGCATAATCATTCACTATTCGATTATTGAATTTAAAGATATCTAAAATTCTATATATCACAGAAACATAAAACAACATGATAGCAAACCAACCAGCATAATTGATTGATGATAACGGTCCGAAGCAAAACATCCTAATAATTGATTCTTCATTAATAGGTCGATACCAAAACGAAATATTACCTGCCTGAAGTAATCTAGCAACAAAATCCCCTATAAAGCACCATACAACATATGGCAAAAGAATTCTTTTAATATTCTTTAAAAGGTGTTTAAATAATGGCCTTTCTTTATACAAGAAGCCGCTCACCATAACAAATAAAGGCATATAAAAAGAATTATAAGGAAAAACACTTGTGAATAATCCTATCGGAGAACTTGCATGATCATCAATAACCATAAAAATCAATATAGCCTTTAAAAAGAATATTGAATTATCATATTTATTTTCATTCATTTGCATAACTTCGTAAACCTCATCCTTTTATTCAAAAGCCATTTTCATTTTATTGAGATAATAATTCTTCTATAACATATTTCTCATATAATTATTTCATTAATTTTTAGATAATTTGCCGCAGTCAGAGAATATCATAACTATAAGCAATACTATCCCAAACAAACTAATCCATTTTCCAAGATTACTATATGGCGCATTAAAGCAAAGTTCAACATTGTGACTCCCTTCCTTAAGTGGCACTCCTATAAATGCCCCATTAAATACCGGAGTAATCGGAACATTTTCTCCATCAACTATGGCACTCCAACCTTCTTCATATGGAATTGACACAAAGCATATTCCAGGTTGTTTCACTGTAATATTGCCAACTACCAAGCCATCCTCTATCGACGTTACATTAAATGACTGCTCCTGCAATTTATTACACAACTGCTCTATATATCTATCATCATATGAAGCAAAATAGAACTCTGTCACTTTTGACTCGCTAACTATATTTTTCAATAGAAGTACATATAAAGTGTACCAGTCATTTTCCTCTGACATTTTTACAATATGAGGAGCACTTAATATATTTTCTAAATATCCGCTCCATTCACCGTCATCTTCAGAATATAAGACTGGCGACCACGGACTAACTGAGTTGTATCCAGTTGACAACCATGCGTACATGTTACTTGCTTTATTTTTAGGTATTTTAACAGCAAGTTCCCCTCCTTCGGAATCTCGTGTCAACTCAAATGATATCTCACCTTTTTCTCCAATTTCAAAAATGACATTATCTTCTGTTACAGCCACTTCACCATCATAAATTGAATATGGTCTAACCTGAGATCCGAGCATTACAGAATATATCATATTCTGATTTTCGAAAACATTATTCCCAAGTGTCAAGCTTTCAAGTCCTTCATCAACCATAAATCCAAATCCGGGAATTGAATTTTCATTAAAAATACTAGTGTATGATGCATCTAAATCATCATTTAAATCAACATTGTATTTTTCAGCGAGCAAAACTTGTACCAAATCAGATGTTCCATAACTCGCTATATTGGTTGAATTACAAAGCAAGCCCACTCTCATCAAGAAATCACACAAATCATTATTCATGCCTGTAATAAATATATTCGAGCCATAATAATTATATAAACACGCTTGATTCGGATTCGGCGCCCCATTGAAATGAACTCTATACGCTGAATCTTGGTTTTTACTTAGTTCTGCAGCAATTGATTCCGTCTGTTTTGTTTTATAAGCAAAATCCTCAGCACTATATCGTTCCTCGGATGTAAGAACAACATAAGAATTAAGGCATAACTCAAAGCCACATAAAAATAATACTATTATTGCCAACTCGATTGGCTTTTTATGCACAATCGCACCATTATAATTTATATACGAAGCAAAAATGAAATGCCACAGTGTTATCATCACTATAGCTATAGCGCTATAAATAACGCTTGAAGTACTCGCATTATGATTTAACACTGCGCCAATAAATATTGAGAAGATATACACCAAAACCAAGACACTGTTCACTAATATAGATTTTTTTAAATTTATTCCATCTATATTCTTTAACGCTACCATTCCCATCGATAATAAAATAAATGAAATGATATATGCATATCTAAAAGTATATCCATTAGGTGTATTAAACATATGTGCGGCAAAATATAGTGGTCCACACAACATTGAAAGAATCACTACTATGAGAGATAACATACAGACTAATTTATATTTTAATTTGATATTAGAATTAGTAAAAAAAGCTCCAACTAGAAGAATCGCAGGTAAACCACAGTAATAATACGGAGTCATATCATATAGCTTTCTCGTATGAAGCCAAGGCATATCCCATAGCAAAAATAACACTTACTACATTTTTTATTCCTAGATTGTATTTCGAATATAATTGAAAACTTAATGCTGCCATTCCAACTTTAAGTGTCACCACAGCAATTGCAATTTCATTAATATTATTTCCATTAGAGAATAAATAAAGAACATTGAATGGACTACACGCATAAAAAGCAAACAAAAGCGCCGTGCCACTACCAAGGCCAACATTAAAAGAATAAAATAATTCCCCGCCATCCCGTATTTTTTTTACCAATAAATGAGCGAAAGGCGCACACTCCATATAGAAATCACCAGTGATAAATGAATATTTACCACCTAACATCTGCCCATATGATAATGCCAAAAGAAAAACTATCATTGTGAGCAATGATGCCAACACACCATAATACTTTTCATTTAATAAAAACATTTTCATTTCATTCTTTTTATTATTGTCATAATGTTTCTCTTTACTCATTCTGCATATATTCCCATCCGAAATAGTATCAAGTTAATAAACTCAAATGACTCAACATCCAATATAATCGAGTAGGAGGGAAAATTAAATAAATTTTCCCGACCTCTCACACCACCGTGCGTACGGTCCCGTACACGGCGGTTCAATCAACTTAACAAGTAACACACCTTTCGGTGTAGTAATCTAACATTGAGACTAATCCAAATCGGGTTAGTTTTTCTTTGTTTATTGCAAAGTTTAGAACTCTCCGTTGGCAGACATATGCTATTCTCTTACCTGTATAGGCGGTAATCCAAGCTGTATCTTTATCAACTCCAAGTTTTATCAAGTTCTTTATTCGGTTCTGTGGAGTTTTCCATTGCTTCCAAATACACATGCGAAGTCTATATCGAATACGCTTATCCAATTCTATACAGATGGTTTTCATACTACCTATCTTGAAATAGTTTATCCAACCTCTGATGAGCTGATTGAGTTTCTCCACCTTGTAGCTGTTGCTAACACCCCAACTTCGCCGTGTGAGTTCTTTCATTCTCTTCTTGAATTTCGTTACTGATTTTACATGTGGTTTTGCTTTAAACTGATGTGCTTTTGAATCAAAGTAGAACCCAAATCCAAGATATTTCAGTCCTTGTGGTTTATCTACTTTGCTCTTGGTCATGTTTACCTTAAGTCCTAGTTTCTCTTCAATGAATCGTGAGATATTTCTCATGACTCTGTTGGCAGACATTTCACTTCCGACCATGATAATACAGTCATCTGCATATCGCACAAAGTTAAGCCCTCTCTTTTCCATTTCCTTATCAAGTTCATTTAACATGATATTTGCTAGTAGTGGCGAGAGGTTTCCACCTTGTGGTGTTCCCACAATAGAATCCTCGTATTCGTCATCAATCATGATTCCGCTGACAAGGTATTTTCTAACAATAGAGATAACATCTCCGTCCTTGATAGTCCTACCTATGATAGTCATAAGCTTGTCATGATTTACTGTGTCAAAGAACTTTTCCAAGTCAATGTCTACAATCCAATCGTTACCATCATTCATCATATCAAGTGCTGTTAGGATTGCTTGTTGTGCACACCTATTGGGTCTGAATCCATAACTATGGTCATGGAACTGCACCTCATAGATTGGTGTTAGTACCTGTGCAATGGCTTGTTGTATGAATCTGTCTGTTACTGTTGGTACTCCTAGTTTTCTGACACCGCCATCAGGCTTCGGTATCTCC
>JAZUIN010000065.1:0-90253 GCA_045642225.1 Lachnospiraceae bacterium
TGTTTTCATGATATATATGCACATGAGTATGATTGCCAAAATGGTGGCTGTGTAAGACAATGGGAAGAAGTTTGCACGATAACTCAGTCAATACCGAAAATGATTTTCTCGCAATTTCCTAACCGTTGGATGGGAATAGGAGTTGTAGTAAATGATGGAGTTAATAATACAATAGGAAGTAATGATGATATAGAAAGTATTAAAGAAAAAGTTAATGCTTTGAAGCATGACCTAAACGGAATAAATAATATATATGTATATGGTGCTAGAAACGATAGTAGAAGAATGAATGATGCTCTTGAAAAGTTTGGGTACAATGTTAATTCTATGATAGTAAAGTCAGAAGAGGAAAACAACGAAAAAGTACCTGGATATAAAGTATCCTTATTGAAAGATGTAGTTTTAGATAATGATTCTGCAATAATTATTTGTTATAGAGAAGCGTTGAGAGAAGAAGCAATAAATAATACAAAAGACTGCAAGTGTAAAGTCATAATTACTGATGATATTGTAGCTTCATTTATTAAATAGGAGATTAGGTATGCTTCAATTTAGCGAAGAATTTTTTGAAGAAGAGATTGTAGATGGATTTACAATTTCTAGCATGATGAAAAGAGCATGGGCGGCACAACTTGTAGTGCTAGAAGAAATAAAAAGAGTTTGTAAAGAATTAGACATTCAATATTTTGCTGATTGGGGTACTATGCTTGGTGCTGCAAGACATCAAGGATTTATTCCTTGGGACGATGATTTAGACATAGGAATGCTTAGGAAGGATTATTATAGATTTTTAGAAAAAGCACCTAGCTTGTTAGAAGATTGGTACGAATTGAAAAGTGTATATAATGATCCAACTTTTGATATTGTAAAAGCAAGGGTGATTACTGGTAGACACATAAATTTTGAAAAAGAGTATTTAGAAAAATTCTATTATTGTCCATATGTTGTAGGGATAGACATATTCCCTGTTGATAACATACCTGATGATAAAGAAGAGTTAGATAAATTAGTTGATTCTTTAAAGTTTTTATTAAAAGTAGAGGCTAGCATTTCTGAGGAAGCTCCATATAGCCAGGATGAATTGGATTTGGTTAAACAGGCTGAAGAGGTTTATGGTGTTGATATTGATTATGATAATAGACTTAGACACGAGATAAAAAAGATTTTTGATGTTGTTTCAGCATCTTATGTGGATGAGAATACGAGAGAAGTAAGTTGTATGATGGCGCTTGCGGCAGATTGGGATTGGTATCATTGTAATAGGAAATGGTATGATGATTATATAGATATGAAGTTTGAAAACACAACTATTCCGGTTCCAATAGGCTATGATGGTATTCTTAAGTATAATTATGGAGAAGATTATATGACACCTAAAAATGTTGGAGCATCACATGATTATCCTTTTTACAAAGAACAGATAAAAGGGTTAAAAGATGTGATGGAAAAAGAGTTTAATACTACATTAACAGATGAACAAATGGATTATATAATTAATGCAAAAGTATTTGGGGAATGATATGAAACATAGTGACAAAGCAAATTTAGATTATCAAAAAAATCAAATACAATATGATTGGTTGTTTAATCATATTATTGACGAAACATCGCAGATTGTTCTTGCAAATATTATTGAATATAGAATAACTAAAGAAGAATTATATATTCAGAATGCTATTATTGAAAGTGAAGACAATATAATAGAATTTGTAAATGAAGTGTCTGGAAGAAACGGAACTGGCGTTGATTTGGTTTTGAATGAAAAAAACTTTATAGAAAAAGGAAGTAAAGAATTTATTATAGACGTTTCGGATGTTGTTAGTCATATTTGGGAAATACCTCGTTTGATTAATTTTGTGAATACAGAATATGTATTCTGTATTAGACAAGTGAAAAGAACAACTCTTTTGTATGCAATGTTAATAAAAGATTCTAGAGAAAAAAATGATAATAATATTTTAAAAAGAGTAGTGGTACCTAATGGATTGAGAGATTGGGAAAACGCTGATTTGTTAAAAGACTGCGGTATAATACCATACTTATTACATAAAAATTTTGGGTGTGAATGTATAATGCTAGGGGCATCTAAAGAAGATTCGTTTTCTAATTTAAAATATGTTAAAGGTCTTAAATTGCAAGAATTAGATAACTCGTCTATAGAGGCTAAAGAAAAGTATGTGGAAGATAATGCAAAGGATATAGATCTTTTGGTACTATACGGAGCATATCCAACATATTACAAAATGGTAGAGAAGTATAAAGCTAATAATCCGTCAGCTAGGATATATCTTGCATTAGACGCAAATGTTAATTGGATGGATCGTATTCTTTGGAGAGAACAAGAATTTAGTGGTTTTTTAGATAGGTGCGATATAATAGCGTCATCGGGGCGTTCTATAAGAAATCATCTTTTAGATAAATGGCGTTGGCCGATTATTTATGTACCAAATGGATTTTATAACTATTCGGGTTATGAATATATGCCCGATTTTAATAAAAAAAATAATGTAATTCTTACTGTTGCAAGATTGGGAATTCCAGAGAAAGCTACAGATGTTTTAATGCTTTCATTTGCGAAAATAGCAAATGAAATTCCAGATTGGAGATTGAAATTAGTAGGGAGTATTGATCCAAGATTTGACACTTTTATAGAAGAATTTTGGGACAACTATCCGGAATTAGAGGATAGAATAATTTTTACTGGTCCTATTCTTGATAGAGATAAGTTGTATCAAGAATATTTAGATGCAAAAATATTTGCATTACCATCTCGATCGGAAGGTATGCCTAATGTGATTGGAGAGGCATTGATGGCAGGAGATGTAACTGCTGTCACAAAATGGGGAGAGTACAAAGATGCAACAAATTACGGAGAGTGTGGCTTAGCTTCTGAAATTGACGATGTAGAGGGATTTGCTAGCATTCTACTTGAATTGTGTCATAGGAAAGACTTGAACGAAATGTCTTTGAAAGCAAGAGAATATGCTGATAGCAATTTAGATATGAATGTATATGTGACGAAGATATATGAAATGTTGACAAGAGAGGAAGAATAATTATGTCAGCTATTTTTTATCGTGGATTGAAATTTATATTTGAGGACAAGATGGGGGAACATGTACTATTAGATTGTGGAGATTTCTGGTCTAATAAGAGTAGTTTGCCAATGCATAAATTCCCAGAACAAGATTTTTTGACGATACCAGATCTGTTGAATTCTTTGTGTGAGAAACAACAGACGATTTCTGGTGAATTAGCTTTCCCAACATTTTTACTTGATGTATTAGTTGCGTCAAATGTTATGAGAAGTAAGAATCCAGTGAAATTTTTAGAATACGGATCAGGTGCTGGAGATATTAGTTGGCATTTGGCACAGGTGTTAGGAGCATTTCACGAAGAATCAGTATTAGTGTGTGCAAACAATTGTATAAACTATGAATGGGAGAATAAAATAGGTTTTGTTGATGAAAATACAATGCCTAAATTATCATATCTCGCAGGAGATTTTGGAGAACTTCATTTAGAGAAGGATTATTTTGATGCGGTTATTATAAATGGAAGGATTGATTTTGATAATCCTTATGTTGTTATACAGGATGCATTGAATCTTGCAAAAAAAGATGCAACAATATATGTTTTGACAGATAACACACCGTTGTTAGAGAGTACATTTAGGTTGTTTTTTGATTCTTATAAAGAATATGTAATATGTGATGATATGAAGGTTATTGTTGTCGATACGCGGTGCAAATAATAGATAAAGATATATGAAGATAGGAGGTTTTTATGGAAAGATATAATAAACCATATTTAATTGCAGAAGCGGGATGCAACCATATGGGGGATATGGAAATTGCAAGAGAATTGATAAATACGGCGGCATTTTATTGTAAAACAGATGCTATAAAATTTCAGAAAAGGTGTCCTAAAGAACTATTAACAGAAGAGCAATATAAAGCACCACATCCAAATCCATACAATTCGTATGGAGATACTTACGGAGCGCATAGAGAGTATCTAGAGTTTGATCTTGAACAACATAAACAATTAAAAAAGTGGTGTGAAGAAGTAGGAATTACATATTCTACTTCTGTATGGGATATGACATCTGCAAAAGAGATTACCTCGATAAATCCACAATTTATTAAAATACCTAGTGCATGTAATAATCATTATGAAATGTTAGAATGGTTGTGTAATAACTATGAGGGAGAAATACAACTTTCGTTTGGTATGACAACTCATGAAGAAGAAGAAAAAATAGTTCAGTTGTTTGAAAGTAATAAAAGGGCAAAAGATTTAGTTATATATAGTTGTACTTCAGGATATCCTGTTCCATATGAAGATGTTTGTTTGTTGGAAATAACACGTATTGTGGAGCAATTTGAAAATAGGGTGAAAGCTATTGGCTTCTCAGGACATCATCTTGGTATAGCGGCAGATATAGCAGCATATACGTTGGGAGCAGAGTATATTGAACGTCATTATACTTTGGATAGAACATGGAAAGGTACGGATCACGCAGCTTCTTTAGAGCCTGATGGTGTTAGGAGATTAAAAAGAGACTTGGATAATGTATATAAAGCAATGCAACTAAAGAAGTCTGAAATACTTCCGATTGAACAGGTCCAAAGAGATAAATTGAAGTACAAAAAGGTGTAGATAAATGGAGAAAAAAAATAAAAGTAAAGACTTAAATGTAGTCTTTATACCGGCACGAGGGGGCAGTAAGTCGATACCATTAAAAAATATTAAAAATATTGCAGGTAAACCTTTAATATATTGGACGGCAAAAGCAGCATCTGAAGCAGCTTGTATAGATAAAGTCTTTATATCTACGGACAGTGAAAAAATAAAGTCGATAGTTTCTGGCTTTGATTTAAGAAAAGTAGAAGTGATAGAAAGAAATAAAGAAAATTCAACAGATGTTGCATCAACAGAATCAGCAATGTTAGAATTTGCTGAAAAATATGAGTTCCTTAATATCGTATTGGTTCAGGCGACATCACCATTGCTAACAAGTAAAGATATCGAAAAAGGATTTGAGCTGTTTTTGGAAGAAGGAACAGATAGTGTTTTATCGACAGTTAGACAAAAGAGGTTTAATTGGAGTGTTAATATAGACGGTTATGTTAACCCAATAAATTATGATGTTTTTAAAAGACCGAGACGCCAAGATTTCGATGGATATTTGGTTGAAAATGGGGCTTTTTACATAACTAGTAAAAAAGATTTAATAAAAACTTCTAATAGAATATCTGGTAATATTAAAGCTTATGAAATGAGTGAAGATACTTATTATGAAATTGATGAACCAATGGATTGGTTAATAATAGAAAACATTTTAAGAGAAAAACAAAAAAAGCTAGAGAAAGATGTTTTATGTAGTGGAATAAAAATGTTTTTGACGGATTGTGATGGTTGCATGACAGACGGCGGGATGTATTATTCCGAAAATGGCGATGAGTTAAAGAAGTTTAATACTAAGGATGGTAAAGGTTTTGAATTGCTTAGAAAAAACGGAATTGTAACGGGAATTATAACTGGTGAAAAAAAAGAACTTAATAATCGTCGTGCAAGCAAAATGAATGTGGACGAATTGTA
This sequence comes from Lachnospiraceae bacterium, assembly GCA_045642225.1. Lineage (GTDB taxonomy): Bacteria > Bacillota > Clostridia > Lachnospirales > Lachnospiraceae > RUG191. The sequence continues at coordinate 5,605 of JAZUIN010000065.1, forward strand.
TCAAGGTACAAATAATAAACTTGAGATAGTAAAAAAATTATGTAAAAAGTATAATGTCGAATTGAGTGAAGTGGCTTATATTGGTGATGATTTGAATGATTTAGAAGTAATACAAAATGTAGGTTTTGGATGTGCCGTTGCTGATGCAATTGATTGTGTTAAAAAGTACGCTGATTATGTTACGGAAAAAAAAGGTGGCGAAGGAGCTGTGAGAGAAGTTGCAGAAATAATTCTCAAAAGAAATTAAAGTTATACGATTCTATATTAAGTTAGTGTTAGGGCAAAGATTTTTGAGGAATTAGTAGATGAAAAAAGTAATTACTTATGGAACATATGATTTGTTTCATGAAGGTCACTACAAATTATTAGAAAGAGCTAAGGCTTTAGGTGATTATCTAATAGTCGGTGTTACTACAGATCATTATGATGAAGCTAGAGGCAAGGTTAATGTAGTCGACTCTTTAATGACTAGAATTGAAAATGTAAAAGCTACTGGTTTTGCAGATGAAATTATTGTGGAGGACCATGTTGGACAAAAGATAGAAGATATTCAAAGGTATAATGTAGACATATTTACCTTGGGCTCAGATTGGATAGGAACATTTGATTATTTGAAACAATATTGTGAAGTGGTTTACCTTCCTAGAACGCCTGATGTATCTTCAACACAGATTCGAGAGAATAGCTTTCGCATCGTGAATCTGGGTATAGTTGGGACTGGTCGTGTTGTGCCAAGATTTATTTCTGAGTCTAAATATGTATCTGGTATAAATATATATGCTACATATAATCCATATGATTCAGCGAAGGTGAAGTTGAAAGATGGAGTATTTATTGATAATTATTCAGGAGAATATGAAGAGTTTTTGAAATTGGTAGATGCAGTTTATATTGCAGCGCCCAACGAAACTCATTATGAATACACCAAGCAAGCATTGTATGCTGGTAAACATGTGTTGTGTGAGAAACCTATCGGATTTTCAAAAAAGCAAGCAGAGGAACTGTATGGATATGCCAAAGAACATAGTCTGGTATTGATGGAAGCGGTTAAAACAGCGTATTGTCCAGGTTTTCAACAGCTACTTAATGTTGCAACCTCTGGAATTATAGGGGAAATCAAAGATGTTGAGGCTAGTTATACTAGACTTGCTATAGAAGATAGTAGAGAAAGACAAGCTTCTAGATATGAAGGGAGCTTCTTAGAATTTGGTAGTTATACTTTACTTCCAGCACTTAAGTTACTAGGTAGAGATTACAAAGATATTAGCTTTAAGACGATATACGATGAAAATGGTGCTGATATATATACTAAGTGTGATATTATTTATGAAAACGGTATGGCTACTGCAAAGAATGGTGTAGCAGTTAAGTCCGAAGGAAATCTTGTTATATCAGGTACAAAAGGATACATTCTTGCTCCATCACCTTGGTGGCTTACAAAGCGATTTGAAGTTCACTTTGAAGATGCAGAACGTGTTGAAGTGTATGAACCGGCTTATCAAGGAGATGGATTTAGATACGAATTGTCTGAATTTGCGCTCAAAATAAATGGTCGTGAGAAAAATAGTTATAAGTTTACAGCTGGTGAAGGCATCGCTATGGCTGAAATTATTGAGAAATATATGGAAGAGAGAAGAAAAAGAGAGTTAGAGGTAGAAGGTGAGTAGGGAATTACTTCCCTTCTACCCATACTTCTTTACCATGAAAGGCAATTCCAAAAGTATGGATATTGTCTTTTTTTATGCCTCGTTGTAGGAGAGAAGTGTCATATGCTTTCTCTGCGATCTGTTTGAGGGCTTCGTTGGCAGACTCTGTGATGTCGCCTTCACGTCGAGGACGATAAACTTTGAATTCTAAAATAAAAGCAGAATCTTTGGCAGGATCTCTTGGTTCCAATATAACATCATATCGTCCAAGACCACTTTCTCGGTTGGATGTGATGATAAATCGATTCTCAAGATCGAGAGTCATGCCTAATACTAATCCATGATAAAACCGTTCGGGTTCATCGTCTGCCATGTCATAATAAGAGAATATTTGTCTTGAGATACGATTGAGATAACGTGTCATAAAGTCTGTATCAAAAGACAATAAGGAGGTAATAAATTCATTGTAACCAATGGAAGATTCGCTAAACCAATGTTTCACAATTTTGTTCAAACAGTAGGAGACTTCATAATTCGTAACAGCTAACTCATATATCGGGTTAGCCTCATCAGAGATAGAAATAATCTTCACATATCCACTAGCAAATAGCATACTCCAAAAAGCAGTATTGTCATCATATATGTGTTGAAAAGGAGTTTCTTCTGCCATATTTGTATAAATGGAAGAACCCTTTAATAGTTGATGCAGGTCTTCTTTGAGACGTGCATCGCCGCGCATTAGTATATGGTCTAATAGGCTGTTGGAACTGGTATTCACCCAGTAGGGTTTAAAGTTGTGCTCTCGTAAATAATAGGTGATAGACCAAGGATTATAAATATCAGTGCGACTTCCAATGGTAAAACCATTATACCAACGTTTCACTCCATCCATATCGGTAAGTCCTTGGGCTGATAGGGCATGGCGCACTTCTTCTTCAGTAAAGCCAAAAGCATCTTCATAATGAGGAGATGTAAGGGAATACACAGTAAAATTGTTCATATCAGAGAAGAAGGATTCCTTGCTTATACGTGTAATACCAGTAAGTAGAGCACGCTCGATATAGGCATTATTCTTAAGCGTAAGATTAAAGAATTCACGCATAAGGGTGGAACACTCATCCCAGCAATTTTGTGACCAAGCTTCTATCATTGGCGTATCATATTCGTCAATAAGAAGGATGACTTTCTTTCCGTAGGCTTTGTATAGTAACTTGCAAAGTGACGCAATATTAGAAAGCGAAAAATCATCTGTAGAATGCCCCATATATCTTGAAAACTTAGCTTGATCTGAAGGACTCAAGAGAGGCAATATATCTTCGTGTTCCCAATATGCAGATTGAACAAGGATGGCAAGCTGTCTTATGAAATCTTCCTTGCAAGACGGCTTGATACATGACAAGGAAATGGAAATGACCGGAAAAGAGCCTTGTAGACTGTGCATATCTTTGTGATTCCACACATTAAGTTTCTGAAAAAGTTCGGTACGATTCGCAAATTTGTTGGAAAAGAAGCAGTTTAACATACTCAAATTCAAGGTCTTGCCAAATCTACGAGGTCTCGTGATTAAAGAAATGATATCCTTATGTTGCCACCAGTCATAAATGAATTCGGTCTTATCTACATAAAATAAGTCGTTTGTTATGAGATGCTCATAGTCTTGGAATCCAATACTGACATCTTTACTTAGAAAAAGAGCATTGATATAAGAATGGAGTCTGTCCGCTTGGTCAGATGCTGACTCACTTCTGGTCAATTCAATTTCAAGTTCGATTTGTAATTGCTTCCGCTCATCTATTTGTCTGATAACATAATCCACCTGATCTGCCTTGAGATATTTGCTCTTAACCTTACCAGCTTCTTTCCATTGTAAATAGTTATACTGCTTGCCATTGATTGTTTTTTTCGAAATATAGCCTGCTGGAAGCTCGGCTATTCTGTTCTGTAGTTCTGTAATTCTATCTGTGCTATTCATATATAAAATCCTCATAAAAAACAAAGTTAACCTACCAATATATTACAATAAATGCTTGCATTTGTCAATGAAGTGGGTTATGGTAGGTTATATAAAACGGACAATAAATGTGATTATACAGATAAGGAGATTCAGATGGAAACATTAGATTACACTTTTGAAAGACAAATACTACTAGAAAAACAAGAGCAGAAATGTTCTTCTTCATCAAAGATGAGTCCTGTGACGGTTCTGATAGGACGGTAAAATAAAAAGTGACCGAAAGATGAAGTTTCTTTGCGGAGGGCTGTGATATGCCTTCCGTTTCTTTTTACTTGTCGAGTAGTGTAATTTCCAATATAAATATGAAGAAATATGAAAGAATATGAAAAGATATAAGAAATATGAAAGAATATGAAGAAATATGAAAAAATATGATAAAATTAGTAAAAAGGAAAAAAGATTCTAATAACTATTGATGAAGTTGAAAATAATCAAGTGATGAAACAGTTCGCCAGTCAATTTCAGATATGGATTAGGAGGGATTATCCTATATTTTTATTGATGACAGGGTTGTATGAGAGTATAGATGCAATACAGAATAGTCCTCAGTTAACTTTTTTGTTAAGATTACCCAAAATATCAATGGGACCTCTTGGCATAGCACAAGAAACTAGACAGTATGAAAAGAAGATAATAGGTGTTATTCCGGATGAAGGAACTATTAAAACATCAAATTTATGTGAGTCTGCAGGTGTAACACCACAGGTTTTTTCAAAGTATAGAGAACGCTTAATTAATAAAGGTCTGATTAATGCTGCAGGACATGGTTATGTAGAAATGGCATTGCCTAGGTTTGCAAGTGTCTGTAGATATTATGTTGATTTTGAATAAAAAGAAGAATAGTTAAGTTATTGTAAGTGAGTTATGAAATTGTGAAAACTTGCCGATATAATAGATAGCGTAGTAATATGCTTATATAGATAATAGGTGCGAACGGAATCGCTATCACTTATAGAAGAGATAATAGAGTGAAGTAAAAGCCTTGCGCCTGTGGTGTGAGGTTTTTTTGTGAAAGAAAAGAATTACATTCGATATAGAAGATTAAAAGCGTTTGGAAATAGTCTATGCTTTTATTTGTGCAGAATATTTCCAATTCAAAAGAATCTAATTTCTGTATGCACTTTCGAGGGAAAAGGCGGATTTGGTTGTAACCCCAAATATATCGTACAGGAGATACATAAGCAACATCCAGAGTATGAATTTGTTTGGTTGGTTAATCCTGATGTGATAGAGCAAAAGGAATTTCCAGATTACATTAAAAAGGTCCCAAACACTTTGTGGTCAAGAGCCTATTGGTTGACTAGATCCAAGGTGTGGATTGATAACTATAGGAAACCATATGGAACAGTGAAGAGAAAAGGGCAGTATTATTTAAATACAAATCACTATACAATTGGAATCAAGTGTACTGGATTATGGAGAGGTAAAGGATTCTCAAAGATGGCATATCTTGTCAGCAAAAATGATTCTGATATGGTAGATGACTTGATTATTGATTCTAAGTGGTGCGAGGAAGTGTCGCCCAAGGGATTTGTTTATGAAGGATCGTACTTGAACGTTGGAGCACCTAGATGTGATGTGCTATATGGAGATAGAGAATGGGCCAGAAAACTTTTTAGAGAAAAACATAATTTGCCAGATGATGCTAAAGTTGTGGTGTATGCACCTACATTTCGCGAAGGTGCAAAGGATGGAAAACGATTTGTTTTTTCTGAAATGTGGAGTTTAGATTTTGAAAGACTTTTAAATACATTAGAAAATAAGTTTGGTGGAGAATGGTATCTGTGTGTAAGAGTGCATCCGCAGTTGGCACCAACATTTGCAGAATATAAAAATGAAGCGTTGCAAGGACGTGTCATCGATGAAAGTCAGGCAGATGATATGTATGAGATTTTGGCAGGAATGGATGCTTATATTACAGATTACTCAAGTGCGTGTTTTGAAGCTGGATTCGCAAAGATACCAGTGTTTATTTATGCGGATGATATAAGTAAGTATGCACATGATAGGGGTGAGTTGATGTGGAATATTGCAACTGATCCTCTTAATAATGTAAGGAATAATAAAGATATCACAAAGAATTTTGATGTGAAGTTTCCGTTTTCAATTGCAACGAATAATGAGGACTTGCAAAGGAATATAGAACAGTTTCAGCAAGAAAACTATGATGATAGAATAGATGAGTTTTGCAAGAGCGTGGAACTTGTATTTAATGGAAAAGCGAGTGTTGATTGTTCGAAGGTAATAGAAGATGTTATAAATGGTGAAAGATAGTTCTATGAGTGGGAAAATTTCAGTTGTTGTACCAGTGTATAATACTAAAAATGAATTGCATCGTTGTTTGAGAAGCATACAACAGCAGACATATAAGAACATAGAGATTATATGTATAGATGATGGTTCGTCAGATGGGTCTGAAAATATCGTGGATGAATTTGCGCAGGCAGATGATAGGTTTATTGTGGTTCATCAGACAAATGCAGGAGAGAGTCATGCTAGGAATGTGGGGCTAAATATTGCAACAGGGGACTATATTGCATTCTGTGACTGTGATGATTGGATTGAACTGGACATGTACGAAAATATGCTCTCAGTTATGGAAGAGGATGCGTTGGATTTTGTTGCAGCTAGTTGGTTTATGGAGTTACCAAATGAAAGCAATGCTATTCAAAATAAATTGACAGTATCTAAAGATATTTTTGGGAGAGATAAACTTTTAAAATATTTATATATGCGTGACTACTATAGAGGTTTTGCATATATGTGGAATAAGCTATATCGAAAAAAGGTTGTTGAACAGCCAGATGGAGAAATGATTCTTTTTGATGAGGAGCTTAAACTAGGAGGAGATGTTCTTTATTTAGCTCGGGTTGCTTTAAATGTAAAAAAAGGTCGATATGTTGATCAGGCTTTTTACCATTACAATCAAAGAGAAACTTCAGGATGCCATACACAAGATGTCTCAAAATTAAATGATTGGCTGACAGCATATAAAAAAACATTACAATTATTCGAAGAACATAAGGTGCCACAAGAAACAATTGATTATGTAAAAAGATTTATGGCATATCATAGTAGCAATTTTGTGGAAATAGCGGCGAAACAAAAAGATGTAGATGCAGTGAGAGAATTTCAAATGGTAATGAAAGAATATGAAAGAGAGTACACTGCGTTAAATCAAGATTATCCAGAACGAATAATGCGATTTAATGAATTGTTAATGAAGTGAGGTTTGTAAAATGAAATGGAATAACCCGGGACATGAATATGACAATATGTTTAAAGCAATGCAAAAGAAAAAAGCATTTTACTTATTTGGAGCAGGAGATTATGGGGCTCAGTTTTTTAATATATTTCGAAATGAAATAGAGATTTTGGGATATGTAGATAATAATATTGAGAAACATGGAAAACAGATTAATGGGTACCTATGCTGTGGACTAGATGAAATCGATTGTTCAGATGACAATGGCGTTATTGTTACGATGTCACAGATTGCACGAGTGCAACCAATTGAACAGTTAAAAAGAAAAGGGTTAAAGAGAAATGTTGACTTTTTCATCATTGAAGAATTCTTATCAGTATATTTTGCGTACAAAAAGAATGAGGTATATTTTTCTAGTATTTCTTTTTTGCCTAGCACTGCCTGCAATTTGAATTGTAAAAATTGCTTGAATTTTAATCCATTTGCAAAGCAATTTTATGTAAGAGATTGGGATGCATTGGTTAAAGATGTCGATTTATTTTTCTATTGTGTGGATCATATTATGCTTTTTCATGTAAGTGGTGGAGAACCGTTTATTTACAAGCATACAGCAGAATTGATTCAATACATTGATGAGAATTATGGGGATAAAATTGAAACGTTAAGAACTGTTACGAACGGAACCCAGGTGCCCAAAGATGAAGTGCTTGAGATTCTTGCCAAATGCAATGTGGAAATTACTGTTGATGACTATAGAGAAGCAGTTCCTCGTTATAATGATAGATTTGAACAATTGATACAGAAACTGGAAGAATATAGAATTAAATATTACATTAATAAAGCAGATAGTTGGATTGATTTGGCTCCAGAAAAGACAGATTATTCGAAAAAAACAGAAGATTGGATGATAAATCATCGTGATTTGTGTAGTCAGTCATGGCAAGAATTAAGAGACGGGAAATTATATAGCTGTAACTATGCAGCCTATGCGACAGTGGCAGGAATCGCTGGTGAGCAAGATGTGGAAGAAGTGTTTGACTTGAATAAATATGATAGAACAAAAACGAAAGAATTGGTAGAATTTAGATTAGGTTACACTTCAAAAGGTTATACAAATTTCTGTAGAAAATGTAGAGGTTTTACGCCGGATAATAATATTGAAATGGTACCAGCGGAACAAGCGGAGTTAAAAGCATTTGAGTAAGCAAAGTGATATAAAGACATATGTTTCAAATATACAACATTTTAATGTGCATGATGGAAATGGTTTTCGAACTACTGTATTTTTTCAAGGATGTGCATTGCACTGTAAGTGGTGTCAAAATCCAGAACTGATTAGTTTGGTTCCTGTGCGAATGTATAATAAAAGTGTTTGTGTAAAATGTGGTGTGTGCATAGAAGTATGTAAAGAGAATGCGATTTCTTTATATGAGGATGAAGAATTATATTTTGACGATGCAAAATGTGCAAAATGTCTACAATGTGAAAAAGAATGTTACTTTGAAGCAACAAATTTTAGTTCTCATATAATGACAGTGTCAGATGTCTTAAAGGAATGTCTAAAGGATAAAACTTTTTATCAATATCATGGTGGTGGTGTTACGTTAAGCGGTGGTGAGCCATTATTGCATCGAGAGTTTGTTTGCGAATTGTTGGAAGAATTTAAGAAAAATGAAGTTAATACAACAATTGAAACGGCGGGTATGGTACCGTGGAAAAATATAGAAGAGTGTTTGCCGTTTGTTGATACTTTTTTTTATGATTTAAAATTGATTGATAGCAATAAGAGAAAATATTGGCTGGGTACAGATGATGATACAATGCTTGAAAATCTTAAAAAATTATCTAAGTTTGGAAAAAATATTGTTATAAGAATTCCATTGATTCCAGCTGTGAATGATGAAAAAGAGGAGTTTTCAAAAATAATAAAATTTGTAGATGAATTAGATTGCGTAAGCTATATTCATATATTGCCCTTTCATCAAATGGGAATGGGAAAGTATGAAATGATAAACGAAAATATTATTTAAAAAATGTAGATGTTTCCAATGAAGAGAGTATGAAATGGTGTCAGACATATGCCCAAGACAAAGGTTATATTGTTGATGTAGGTGGAAGTGAGTTTGTAAAAAGTGTGTGAAGAAATAAAATTATTATATCAAAGTAAACATATAATTATATATGGTGCCGCTAGAAATGCGTTAGATGTATTTTTGATGCTTGAATACTTATTTTCTGATAAGATTATCGGTTTTGCAGTATCGAATATGAATAATAATTTAGAAAAGATATTGGATGTTAGAGTTAGGTCTATTGAGCAATACGATAAAATAAATACTTTGGAGGATACTTGCGTTGTTGTTGCAATGCGAGATGTGCTTTTAGAAGAAGTTCAAGATAGTTTGTATAAGAGAGGATATACCAAGGTTCTTTTATGCGGAGACGATAGAGGAATAAGAAAAAACCTTGAAGAAGAGTGTATGAAGCAAGAGACGAGATGTGCCAATATAGGTGAATTGAAAAATGAACTTCTAAGAGAACATATGTCTAACAAATTAGAGGAATTAAGATTAAATGTATAATGTTATAATATCAAATAGATTAAAAAAATTAAACGAACGTCTTTACAACGTAGATTATCAGACGGCAAGACCTTGGTATTTTGAAGATATAAATATCTTAAATATTCCAGGAAATGAGAGGCTTAGAAAAAAACCAATTGTTATAAGAAAAGCATATGCAATAAAATATGTAGCTGAGCATATGCCTATTGTTGTTTTTGATGATGAATTAATTGTTGGTTATAATAATCAAAATTCTGTTGAGTTTGGCATAAGCATACCAGAATATCTTTCTAGAGGAGAAAAGGAATTTTTATCAGATTATGGGATTTCTGAATATTCCATTTATGCGCATCATGCACCAGATTGGGAAAGGATAATAAAATCAGGAATAGTAGGACTTAGAGATGAAGTTCAAAGAGAACTCAAGAAAAAAGAATTAGAAGATAATGAGAATGCAGAAGCACAGGAATACCTAAATTCAATGCTTATTGCGCTTGAAGCATTAGAGATATTCACAAATCGGTACAAAGACGAGATATTATTAAAGATTGAAAGTGAGGAAAATGATTTAAGAAAAAAGGAATTGCAAGACATAGCATGCTGTCTTACAAATGTTCCGTTAAAACCAGCAGGAAATTTACATGAGGCGCTACAAGCATATTGGATTACATATACTTTGTTAAATTCATGTGGTGAGATGCTACCTCTTGGACGAATAGATCAATATTTTATTAGTTTTTATGCTAAAGATGTAAAAAATGGCAATATAGATCAAGAGACTGCGGTTGATTTGATAGGCTCTTTTTTGATTAAATGTAATGAGAAAAATGTGCAAGATAGTGCTTTGTTTGAGAACCATAGAAAACTAGGATATCTTGCAAAAGGAATCAATATTATCCCCCAAAAAGAAAGATTAGAATTAGAGAAAAATAATAGAAATCATAAGTGGAATGTAGACAATTCTGCAGATGACAATGGTAATAGATTCTTTGGACAGGAAGCAAATAATAGAATGATGACAGCTGTTGTCGGGGGACTCCTTTCAAATGGTGAAGATGCGACAAATGAATTATCATATATTATTGTTCAATTGATGCGGGAACTAAAGCTTTTAACGCCAACATTAGGTGCAAGAATCCACAAGAATACGCCTGAGGCATTCATTAGAACTTTGGCTGAGGTATTACAATATGGTCAAGGTGAACCAATTATTTACAATGACGAAGCAATACTAAAAGGGTATGCAAATTTAGATATTCCTCTAGAGGAAGCGCGAGGATATAGTAGTGATGGTTGTTGGGAAACAATACTACCAGGAAAAACAAATTTTTCATATAGTTTTATCAATGTATTGCAGGCGATGGAATATGCTCTAAATAATGGTAAAAGAGTCAAAACAGGAAAAACTGAAGGCGTAAACACGGGTGAATTAAATAGTTTTTTAGATTTTCAATCATTTTATGATGCATTTATATATCAGATAAGTTGTCTGATAGATGCTGACGCAAGGTGGACGGTGAATACATTGGGAACAGCTGCATTTGCGGCACCAGATCCATTGTTTTCAGTAATGTCAAATGATTGTATACAAAAAGGAAAGGACTTTTATGAAACAGGTGCAAGATATCAGATGCGAATGCTACTTTTAACAGGATTCGCAGATACGGTAGATTCGTTAATGGTAATTAAAAAAATTGTATATGATGAAAAAATAGTTTCTTTCGAAGAACTTCATAGAGCTTTGAAGCAAAATTGGGAAGGATATGAAAGATTACATGCTTATGTGTTAAATCGTATTGATAAATATGGTAATGATAAAGATGAAGTTGATAATCTGGGTGCAAAATTGGTGGAAGATTTTTGTAAAAAGATAAGAGATATTCGAAGACAATATCAACATATTATATGGACGGGTGGAATAGGAACATTTCATGTTTATGGAATATTAGGAGAAGGAATAGGTGCGACACCAAATGGGCGATGTGCATTTGAACCGCTGGCACCTAATTATTCGCCAGTACCAGGATGTGAAAGAAATGGGCCACTTGCTATAATCAAAAGTTCTTGTAAAGCAGATTTACGAGATATGATGTCTGGTACGCCGATTGATATTGCGATAAATGCAAATGAATTTAAAGGTGAGTCTGGTATTCTTCGACTTATAGATATGATAAAGGGATTCTTTGAATTAGATGGACAAATTATGTCTATTACATCAATGAAAATAGATGATTTGAAAGATGCCAAGATTCATCCAGAGAAACATAAGAGTCTCAGAGTTAGAATGGGCGGGCTTTCAGCTTATTTTGTCCAACTAGCACCTGTGGCGCAGGATAGTATAATAAAGAGGTTTGAAGATCGTTGAAGGAAGGATTTGCTATAAAGGTGCGTTTATATGACAATTAATGTGTATGATGCTGTTATTGAAACAATAAATAGATGCGTAAAAGAAGATTCATTAAGAACAATATCAAAGAAGAAAATTGTTTTTTTAGGAACAAATTTGACAGCTCGATTTGATGAGCTTATGCAAAAGATTTTGGAAGAAAATAAAAACTTTTCTGCAATGATGATTGGATCACAATCGCAAATTGAACAATATAGTTATCGCTGGGGAAAATGTTTACATTTGTATAATTGGAAAGAGGCATATTCAACAGAAATGCTGAATGATGTGAATATAGTTCGATACCTGGAGAAAGCCGATATACTTATTTTTTGTACATCAAGTAAGGTGAATTTAAGGGACAAAAATATTATAGAACTTGGTATTTTGATAAATGAACGTTTTGGAGTGAAAATTTGTTTTTACGATTGGAATGAAGAAAAGCTTTATAAGTATGAGCCGATGAAACAATATTTAAAAGCTTTAAAATTGTATGAGGATATTAATTCGTTTTTATATGAATATAATATGCTAATTGGAGAAGAAAAATGAATGTAGGTGTGTTGGTACAGTTTAAAGAAAAAAATCTGACAGGAATACCCAAAGTTGCTGCTGGAATAATGGAAAATATAAGTGCTATAGATGCAAGTGTTGATTACTATTATTTGGGAGAAGAACCTTTTTTGCCTAGGCAGTATAAAGAGATACCAGTTGTATATAACAACGGGGCAATGTTTGATTTAGACTTTATGCTTTCAAGATATTCATTGAATATTGTTCATTCATATTATTATGCGTATAATTTTTCGAATAAAAAAACTAAGAGGGTTTTAACAATTCACGATTTGATGCACTATACACATCCTGAATGGTTTTACAAGAGCACAAATGAATATTTTCGGAACGAATTGAAGGAGTGTGCAAAAAAATCTGATAAAATAATAGCAGATTCTGAATATACTAAAGCAGATATTATAAATTGTTATGGAATAGATAGTAATAAAATAGAAACCATTTATGATGCCATTTATCCTGCTAAGTTTTTTGAAAAAGAAGGAAAAAAACCATCTTTTAAAAATGTAGAAAAAGATAATTTTATATTATCTGTTTCTGCAGTACATGTATATAAAAATCAAGTTGGTTTAATAGAAGCATATGTTGCATTTCGTGAAAGAAACCTAGATTCCAATTTGAAACTAGTTATAACCGGACCATTGAGAAAAGATATGAAATTAAATGAAGTATGTAAGGATGAGAATATACGAAAAAACATAATTTTTACAGGATATGTATCTGATGAAGAATTGGTGTGGTTATATAAAAATTGTTATTTTTTTATGTTTGTATCCTTTTTTGAAGGATTTGGATTACCTATATTAGAAGCAATGAGCTGTAGAAAAGCTGTTGTTTGTTCAAACACAACATCAATGCCAGAGGTGGGAGGAGATGCAGTGGTATATTGCAATCCATATGACAAGGAATCGATTATAGATGCTATGGAGTTGGTTGTAAACGATGAGCAACAGAAGGCTAATTATGAAAAAAAGGCGTATATTCGTTCTAAAATCTTTTCATATGAGAAAGCCGCTGAACAGACGGTTGAACTTTATAAAAGTATATTATAAAAACGATGCATATGATGTTATTATTTAGCTCAATAAAATGAGCGGAATATGGAGGAGTATATGGATAACCAAAAAAATTCAATTGTAATACCAGTTTTTAACAAGATTTCGTATTTAGATAAAGCACTTCAAAGTGTAATGCATGAGGCACGCTTTGGGGGTGTATTAACCCTGTAGCAAAAATCAGGTCGAAGTGTTACAAAAATGCTTGACCACAACAAAAGATATCTAAATTAAGATCCAAGGTAGATACAGTTAGTTGGTGTAGTTGAAATAATAAATCAGTATTTAGAATCAAAATAATGTGTAGAAAGGTTTAAGTATGAGAAAGAGAATTACTACAATAAATCATTTTGATATACTTAGTGTAAGTCATGGAGGGACACATGCAATATTGGATTTTTATTACGAGTTATCAAGATGGTATGACGTGAATATCGTTATGCTTGTAAATAATGATATATATGTTGATATGTTTGAATATAGTAATGGCGTAAAAATATTTCCAGTATATTATAATGAAAAAGATTCTGATAAAAACCAATATGACTTTATAATAGACGAGTTGCCCAAAAATGAAAATGTTGTTAATAGAATTAAAGATATTTCTAGTGACTCGGAAATAATTATTTCTGAGCACGTCTACACATGGAACTTGGTAAAAGCAGTTTCAGCAGAAAAAAGAAGAATATATAGAGCGCTTAACGTTGAATATGATTACATGAGAATGATATGGAAGGTATGTGAGGGAAATTCTGTACTTAAACGTATTTTCAGCGTTGAAGAAGATGCTTGTAAGTCTGCGGATTTAGTTTTTACTATAGGTGAGAACGATAGAATTAGAATGATAGATTTGTACAAGCTCAATGAGTTTGAACAAAGAAAAATTATTACAATTGGAGCAGGGTTTTCACAAGATAAGGAGAAGCTTGTGTGGCCAAGTAAAAGAATTGGAATTCAAGGATGTGATAATTCTGCGATTTATATTGCTTCAAGGACTCCTGCAACGATAGAGGCAGTAAAAACAATAATAATTGTAGCGAAAAAAGAAGCAAATGTCACTTTTTTTGTTGCTGGAAGTGTATGCAGTGCCTTTGAGCAGAAGGAATTGCCGCGTAATGTAGTATTAAAAGGTATTATTTCAGATGATGAAAAAAATAATTTGCTATCCAAATGCGATTTTGCAATCAATCCAATTGAAGATGGTGCAGGTGTTAATATAAAAATGTTAGAGTATTTTTCAATAGGAATACCAGTAATTACAAGTGCTTATGGTGTTCGTGGAATAGATGCCGTTAATAATAAGGAAGTCATTATTTCTAAGAAAAGTGATTATGGCTATAATATTGAAAAGTTTTTAGAATTATCGTCGAAAAAAAAAGATATCTTAGCAAAAAACGCAAGAAAGTTATTTGATGAAAAATATAGTTGGAAATCAATTGCTCTCGAAGCAAAGATGTTGCTAAGTCAGCGTATGAATTTTAGTGATGAAAGTGATAGTATCGATCTGCAATGCTTTTTTGAAAACAATAATGGAGTTTTCAATATTTCAGATGAAGTATATATAAGAGGTGCGGGAATAAAAGGTAAGGAATGTCTCGGCATGCTTAATAATAACCGTATTAGAGTAAAAGCTTTCGTAGATAAAAATAAGGAAGGAAAAACATTCGCAGGAATACCAATTATCAATACAGGGGGTATGGATAAAAACACACATATTGTTATTGCAATATCTAAATTTATAGATGTGCTTCAGGAATTAATAGAACTAGGTGTTGATAAAAATGACATTACAATATTTATAGGTAGAACTTTTGTTTCATTAAAAGCTGAGGGAGATACATGTTCGAAATATATTGATTTAAAAAAATTGAATGATATTGTTAAGTGATATGAGAAAGGGTATTTTAAATATTGCCATATTGTGTGTAATGGAAATTTTGTTCGCAATGAATTAAAACTGCGTCTGTATACATGATGATATTGCGAGAGGAGAAATATGTTAGTTAATATAGATTGTCAATACTTGTGCATCAGTGAAAGTGGTAAAAGTGGAATACATTATTATATGCAGGAAGTTATAAATAAGCTTGTAAAAAGAAATACATATGACTATGAACTAACTTTCTGTGATTTTAAAAGAGAAAGAAATAATTACGATTATCTAAGACGAGATTTATCAGAAATTCTATCGGATGTAATAATAAATGAAAGAAATGATTTTTCATATCAAAATGTGATTAAATCGATATTAGAATCTGATATAAGCTTATACAATGGAAAAACATATTCACAACTATTTAAGGTTGATGCGGATATTTCTTTTTTTTCGTTTTCCAACTATGTACCACATAACATAGATACAAATGCAGTAGTAGTAGTTCATGATATAATGCCTGTTATGGATGAATATAAGAATTATTGGAGTGAGAGAAATCAGCGATGGTTTAAAAATTCAATTAATTATTTGGAAAATAATGAAAAAGTGACCTTTATTGCGGATTCAAAGTGTACAAAAAAGGACATGGTTGAGCTATTAGGGATAAATGAGGAGAGAATTAATGTAGTTTATGCAGCTTATAATGACAAGATATATTATGAAGATAATGAAGCATCTTTAACGCACTTGAATATTGATGGAGAATATATTCTATATTTAGGTGCGCTAGATTCAAGAAAAGGAATTGACACAATAGTTAAAGCTTTTGATTTGCTTGAAAATCGAGATATAAAGCTTGTTTTAGCCGGAAATTATAGAATGGACAAAGATAGTTTCATGGAATTAATTAACAGTTCTACTAGAAAAGAAGATATCATTTTAACAGGCTTTGTCTCTGATGATGATAAAAGAAGGCTTATGTCTCAAGCTGAAGTGTTTCTCTTTCCATCTCAATACGAGGGGTTTGGGTTGCCGGTTTTAGAGGCAATGGCTTGTGGGGCGCCAGTTATCACAACAAATGTTTCCAGTTTGCCAGAAGTTGCAGGAAATGCGGCGGAGTATATTCAACCAGGTGATTACGAGGAACTTGCAAAAAAGATAGATGGATTTTTATCATCTAAAGAAAAAAGAGAAAGATTTCGAAAATTGGGGTTTGAAAGAATAAAGAATTTTTCGTGGGATAAAACTGCTGAATCGGTTGAAAAAATATTTGAAAAAATTTTATCAAAGGATATGAATCAAAATTGAGGTTGAAACACAGAGATTATGTATTCTAACGAAGAAAGTAAGATATATGAGTGTATATGAAAAAGCTATTAAAGAGGGAAAATATAATATTCAGCATAGTGATATTGCAAATAAAACATTTGAGGATTTTTCCGCCGAAGTAAAAGGAAAAAAAGTTTATTTTTATGGGGCTGGCAATGGTTTTTTTTGGGCATATGTGTATGTGAGATATGTTTTAGGTGTAGATAATATATACGGTGTAATTGATAGCTCAGAAAAACTGAACCAAGCGAGTGTGGAAGAACAATTGGGAGTCACATTGGCTGGGGATGCAGGTGAGAGTAAAATAGTAAATCTGTACCAATTAGCAATGCAGGAAAACAAGGACGATATTGTGATCATTATATCGCTTGTTAATAAAATTGATGAAGTGATTAATTGCCTTGAGGATGCAGGATTCGGTAGAATATATTCATTTCTAACTATGTTTGAAAAACAAACGAGAAATTCAGAAACAAAAAACGCAATTCAGTTTTATGAAGAAAAGTGTCATCAAAATTCAGTAGGGGAAAACGTATTATTTTATATGTCGATACACGCTGGTAATAATGTTGCAATATTTCAGGCACTGAAAAAAAAGTACCCAAAAACGCAGATTACATGTATTGTAGAAAAGATGCCAGATGACAAAATGGAAGATGTAGAATATATACTAGTATCTCATCAATTACAGGTGATAAAAGCATTTGCAACCGCTGCAGTTGTTTTAATAGATTTGGTGTCCCTTCCATATCAGTATAAAAAACGAGAGGGACAGATATATATACAAACAAAACATTGGGGAAGTGTAACATTTAAGAAATTTGGTGTTGCAGATAATCAGGATGATTGCAACTATGTGCATTATTTCAATGAACTTTATGATTATATTATAGTTGGTAGTGAATTCGATAAGAGAAGTTGTAAGGAAGGATTTGAATTTGATGGACCTTTTATTGATATAGGAACTCCGAGAAGTGATATTTTATTTGATGCAACTTTGGAGAAAAAAATATTTCGTAAGATAGGTCTTTCGTCAGAATATAAATACATATTATATGCGCCTACTTTCCGTGCAACTGTTGAGGAAGATGTTGCAAAAATTTCGGTTGGTAGTGTACTAACCTATAACTTTGATAGAATATGTGAAGTGTTTGAAGAACGTTTTGGTGGAGAGTTTAAGTTGCTTCTTCGCCTACACCCTTTGGTTGCAGACAAGGCAAAAGATTTTTCTTTTTCAGATAGAGTCATTGATGTAAGTGGCTATAAGGAGTCACAAGAATTGGTTGCCATTAGTTATGCAATGATATCAGACTATTCAAGTATTATGTTTGAACATGCATATGTGAAAAAGCCAGTATTTTTGTTGGCAGATGATGTGCAAGAATATGTCAACAATCAAAAGGATGTTCTGATAGATTACGAAGATTTACCATTTGCAATTGCAGAAACAGAAGATGAACTGATTGATAATGTTAGAAATTTTGATGAAGAAGCATACACAAATCGTGTTACACAATTTTTGGATGAAAAAGGTGTTCATGAAGATGGACATGCAAGTGAAAAGGCTGCAGATTTCATTGTTTCTCTTTTGAAGAAATAGTTAAAGTGAGGTAAATAATGCTAGAAAAAGAACTTTGTGACTATTTAAAATCAAAAAGCAATTTGTATATTTACGGAGCGGGCGTTGTGGGTAAACGTTTGCTTCGTTTTTGTAATGCGAAAGAAATTAGCGTAAAAGGGTATGTGGTATCAGAAGAACCGAAGGAAAAGATGGTCTTAGGTAAGGATGTACTTACGTTAGAGGAATTGCATGCTATTGGTGTTGCGAATTCTAATCTTGATATCGTGGTGGCGATAGGAATTCGAACAAGAGAAGATCGATTGTATTGGAATGATTTCCTTTCTAATAAAGAATTTCGAAGTGCATTGGTACTTTTACAAAGTTCGCTTGAAATGCTAAAAAACTGGGAAGACAATATCATAAATAAGGAGATTCTGGAGCAGATTGCAAGAGAGAATTTTACGTTTGTTTTACCAGATATGCATAATACCAATGAAGAAAAACACCATTTGTATTTGAAGGATAGGATGACGGATGAAGTATTTTGCAGATGCGTACATCGAGAACTACTTAGTCATAAGGATGTCTATAATCAATTATGTTCATCAAAGATATTTGCTGAGAAATTTTTCTCAGTAAAATTGGTTCCTTTTGGAGAGAATGCGCCAAAAGGAATATTTGATTCTTATGTGTTTTTGAGTCATTTTGATACGGCAACATGTGATGAGATCATCCAAGATGATTATATTCCGCTACAAGTGGCTGCTGCATTGACGGATGAAAGAAAAGGCTGTCAAGTGGATTGTGAAGGGGATCATATTTCACATAAAAATCCAGACTACAGTGAATGTACAGGTATTTATTGGATATATAAAAACACAAAAGGTCAAGAATATGTGGGACTGAGTCATTACCGAAGAAGACTTCTTTTGGATGAGATAAGTCAAAAATATATCGTGGATGAAGGGATTGATGTTGTGTTGCCAGTTCCGACATTTTGTGGAGATTGCATAGAGGATTTCTTTCAAATTTTTATTCAGAGTTATGATTGGATTACATTTAAGAAATGTGTAAAACAATATGATGAATCCTATGCAGAAATCTTTGAAATCTATGAAAAAGGACATTTCTTTTTTCATGCAAATCTTGCGCTATGGAAGAGGGAGTGGTTTGACAGATATTGCGAGTTTGTATTTGCAATTACTTCTATGGTGGAAGAGGAATATGCAAAACAAGGTATCCAGCGACATAATCGGTTTATGGGGTATTTAGTGGAAAATTTAACAAGTTTGTATGTATTAATTCACAGAGATGAATTACATGTGGCGTGCACACAAATGAAATGGTTAGGTGAAAAATGAAGTGATAGTACGATAAAAGGGATTTATAATATAAAAAATACAGATAGGACTAATGATGGAAAATAAAAATACTATTATGAATAGTTTAATAGAGGAATTGCCAAAGGGACTAATAAATTGGCTTGACTTACCTAAACAAGGAAGAGGTTTGGTTTTGGCACAAGAAGGTTCTGTTAGACATAGCATTGCTGAATACCTTTCACATCGCGCATTGGATGTGATGGAGTGTGATTTAGAATCTTTTTTTGAATTAGATACGCAGAATAAGTTTGACTGTATCATACTAATGGACGTGCTTGAAGCAAGTAAAGTTGCTGAGCAACAAAAAGAACTGATGCGATTGATAAAAAATAAGTTGAATGAGGAAGGCCGGTTGTTTGTGATAGCAGACAACCGATTTGCTATACGTTATTTTTGTGGCGATGAAGATCCTTTTACAAGCAGAAATTTTGATGGGATAGAGGACTATAGAAGAATTAGTTGCATAGATGAGCGTGACTTGAAGGGAAAACTTTTTTCTAAAGCTGAACTAGTGGAACTCTTCGAGGAAAGTGGGTTTGAGTATTACAAATTTTATTCGGTATTTCCAGAGCTAAGTGCACCACAGATTATATTATCAGATGGTTATAAGCCTAATGAAGATATGGGCATTCGTATTTTTCCACAATACAATAGACCAGGGACAGTATTTCTAGAAGAAGAATTTTTGTATACTTCATTATTGGAAAATGATATGTTACATGCAATGGCAAATGGTTTTGTTATTGAATTAGCACGGAGTGAAATTGAACAAGAAAAGTTCTCTGAAGCAAAACAGGTTACAGTGTCTATGGATCGTGGCAAAAAAGATGCTTTTTTGACGATAATATATGATGATTACGTAGAAAAGAAACCTGTTTATAAAGAGGGAAAAGAAAAACTCGATCAAATAGCAGAAAATAGTAACTATTTGCATGAACATGGTGTCCCCATGATTATTGGTGAACAAATAGATGATGCATATGTTATGCCCTTTGTTTATGGAGAGTCGCTTGTACAGGTGTTAAGAGAAATGATGAAGACAGATATTGATGGTTTCTTAGCACTTTTAGATGCTGTGTGGGAGTTGATTAAAACTTCATCTGAACATGTGTCATATGATAAGATTGACTGGGCACAGTTTGATCCAAGAATAGTTGATGCGAAGGAAAAAGGAAAAGGCGCACTTGATTTAGAGCGTTGGAGAAGGGTCGTTGATGATAATACAAATCAGGAAGTCTTTGGTCCAATATTAAAACGCGGATATTTAGATTTGGTCCTTGTTAATGGCATGATGACAGAAGAAGGTATGATGTTCTTTGATCAAGAAGAATATGCAGAAAATGTTCCAGCAAGATCAATTATGCTTAGGAATATATATTTAATATATCGTGGGAACACTGAACTTTATAATTATTTACCTTTGGAAGAACTATATGAGCGGTATGAACTTGCAAGGTACATTGAATTATATGATTCGTTTGGACGTACGTATTTGACAAATCTTCGAAATGATGATTTGTTAAGAGAGTATCATAGACAGAGGCGATATAGTTTGGAAGTGCTGAATTCTAATCGTCAGAGAATGAATTTTTCTACAGATGAATACATAAGACTTTTTGTTAATATATTTAGAAATTTAAATAATAAAGAATTGTACTTATTTGGATCGGGAAACTTTACAAAAAAATTCCTTGCCCTGTATAAAGATGATTATGAAATAGATGCTATTTTTGATAATAACAAACAGATGCACGGACAAACGTTAGAAGGAATCGAGATTTGTTCGCCTGAGGTATTAGAGAATAAGGATCCAAGCACATATAAAGTAATTATATGTATAAAAAATTATACGGGTGTATTAAAGCAGATTAAAAGAATAGGAGCAACCAATATAGGAATCTATGATGCCAATATGGAGTATCCAAGAAAAGATAATCAGAAGATTGTTACTACAAAAAAATGTGATGAGAAAAAGAAGTATCACGTTGGTTATGTGGCAGGGGTGTTTGATATGTTTCATATTGGTCATTTGAATCTGCTTCGAAAAGCAAAGGAACAATGCGACTATCTTATCGTTGGAGTAGTTTCTGACGAAGGAGTTCGAAGGGGGAAAAAGACCGAACCGATGATTTGTGGTAAAGATAGACTTGCAATTGTAGAATCTTGTAGGTATGTAGATGAGGCTATAGAAATTCCACTAAATTATTGTGACACAAAAGATGCATATCTAAGATTTCAGTTTGATGCACAGTTTTCTGGAAGTGATTATGCGGATGATACTGTTTGGTTAGAAAAACAAAGCTGGCTTAGAGAACGTGGAGCCGATTTAGTATTTTTCCCATATACTGAAGGGACAAGTTCGACAAAATTGAAAGAGGCGATTGGAAGAAAAACGTAAAAAGAGAGACGTATGCAAGAGGAGACAAATAGATGAATATCTTGACAACAACGGCAACAGTAACACGACCAGAGAGGCCAAGCCAAGGAATTAATGATATAAAAGCAGCAGGCTTTGATGATTTTATTATTGATGCATCGATGTACTTAGAACCACGCGTGTTAATGCGCTGGAATAAATTATTGACACCAGAAAAAGAGCAGTGGATTGCTGATGACATTGCAGCGATGAAGACGGCTTTATCTGAAAGAGGGATAGTTCCTCGTGCTGTCTTGCTTCCATATGCCTCAACGGAGATGATGCGCTCTGACTATGTAGAAGTTCTGACGAAGTATTGTAAGATGATACTTCGTGAATTTGAAGATGCGGGTATCAGAAATTTTATCGCAAGACCGCTTACGGTAAATATCGAGACAAATGAATTAGACGAAGTAAATAAAGCATATTATATGGATTTACTTGGTGAATGTAAGTGTGAGGATACGAAGATTTTACTCGTAAATGCATGCCGTTGTGTAGGTGGACATTTGATTCGAGGAATGTTTACAGAACCAGAACAGGTGATTAGTTGGCTTGATATGCTAAACGAAAAAGCAGGGAAGAAACGCTTTGGTTTTTGTTGCGATATTGGTGCTTATACATTAGCAGCGGTCAATATGCAGGATACGTTAAAGGCAATGGGCGAATGTGTTGATATGGTATGGCTTCGAGATAATGATGGCAAGAGTGATAAATCAATCATGATGTTCTTTGGACAGCAAGGTGGCGAATATACGACAGACCTGTTGGGACTAATTCGTGGACTTCGAGAGTGTGAATTTGATGGTGACTTAATTATGGATGCATCAACTTCTATTCATTTATGCCCTGCAATGCTTTGGCCACAATATATGAAGTTTGAACGAGAAATGGCAGGTTACATTCAGTGGCAGATAGAATTGGAGACATCGTTATATAAGTATGATCATATTGTTTTATTCGGTGCAGGAAATATGTGCCGTGCTTTTATGAAGGCATATGGAGACAGAGTGCAGCCTTTATTTACATGCGATAATAATCAGGCTTCTTGGGGAACTGTATTTGAAGGTCTCGAAGTTATGAATCCAGAAGTTTTGAGAGATTTGCCAGAGAATACAGGGGTCTATATTTGCAATATGTATTACACGCAGATAGAGGCGCAACTCAAAGAGATGGGGGTAGCAAATATTGAGTTTTTTAATGATGAATATTTGCCTACATATCATGAGCAGCGTATTGATCGGAATAAGAAGGCTATAACTGAGTAAAATGTTTTAAAACTAAAGTGAGACATCAGTTGTTACAATCTTAAAAAAGAGCAAGGGAAACTAACAGAATAGATAATATATTTAATTAGGAGAAAATGATGAGTTTTATTAGCGTTCAGTCAGATATAGCGGTGTGCCATGAGAATCCTCGTGGGGATTTACTACATTTAAAAGAAATAGGATTTTCAGCAATTGATTTTAGTTTGCATTCCTATCTGACAAATAAGCAATTATATAATAAGGATGTGACCACTTTTTTTGATAAAAGTGAAGAGGAATTATACGAATATTTTCGACCATTGAAGGAAGCTTCAAAAGAAACAGGGGTTGAGATTTTTCAGATGCATATGCCATATCCGAACTATGTGCCTAGCGCAAAAGAAGAGTTAAACACCTACTTACGTGAAGTGATGAGTGTCAAAGCGATGAAGATATGCCATTACCTTGACTGTAAGTATATTGTGATTCATGGATTTAAACTATCGAGATATTTGGGTAGTGAAGATGCAGAATGGGAAAAGACAAAAGAGTTTTTAGAGTATTTGGCACCATATGCAAAAGAGTATGGAATCACGATGTGTATTGAAAATATTTATATTTCCACAGGCTTTCATATTATCGAAGGCCCATGTTGTAACGCAAAGAAAGCAGCACGTCGCATTGATTCCATGAATGAAAAGTTTGGCGCTGAAGTACTAGGGTTTTGCTTTGATACAGGTCATGCGAACTTGGTGGGCATTGATTTTGAAGACTTTGTTTCAACACTTGGTGGCAGACTAAAAGTATTGCATGTACATGACAATGATGGAGTCGCAGATTTGCATCAGGTTCCATTTACATTTACACGTACGCGTGAGAATAAACCTGTAACAGATTGGGATGGTTTTCTTCGTGCACTAAAGGTCGTGGAATACAAAGGTGCAATAAATTTTGAAACAGCACCAGTACTCAAGTCCTTCCCGCCAGAACTTCGAGATACAGCGCTTCGAACAATTTATGAGATAGGATGTTATTTCGAGGGTCAAATCAGATGAGAATAAATAAACGCTTTATTAAATTTTTATTAAATCTTTTTGAAATCATTGAATATGCTCTAATCAGGTGTTACAATTTGATTAGAGCATAAGTTTTCTTGATTCTATTTTCTGAATTTCAATATAATCTAAAAATCTATGCTTAATTTTTCATTAACTAAGCAGGATTTTTAAGGATTAAACTCCTGCGAACAATTTCAAAGGAGGAGAATATGAGTAAAGAGTTTCAAGATTTGACATTTACAGATGATTTTATTTTTTGCAAGGTATTAACCTTGAACCCAGATTTATGTGAAGAGATGCTAAGAATCATTTTGGAGAAGAACATTTCCATTGTGATGATGGATAATCAGAAGAGCGTTAAAATGACACCGGACGGTAAAGGCGTACGGTTGGATGTATACGTCGAAGATGATGAAAAAGTGATATACGACATTGAGATGCAAACCACTGTTAGACATAACTTAGCAAAGCGAAGTCGCTATTATCAAGGTGTTATGGATATGCATACGATTGAGGCTGGGAAGAATTACAGTGAGTTACGCAAGAGTTATGTGATATTTATATGTACTTTTGATTATTTTGGTCTAGGGATACCGGTTTATACATTTAAGAGCATTTGTGAGCAACAGACGGATTTGGTGCTTCATGATGATGCAGTTAAGATTTTTATAAATCCGAATGGTGATACAAGTATGCTGTCGGAGGAACTAAGGGCATTCTTGGAATTTATGATAGGTAAGGAACCTAGTAGCGAATTTACAAAGCAACTTCAGGAGGAAATAGATATGATTAAAAAGAATCCGAATATTAGTTTAGAATATATGTCGATTAATGCAAGAGAATTCGATTTGAGAGAAGAAGGAAGAGCTGAAGGAAGAGAAGAAGGGCATAAAGAAGGTGTCTTTGATACAATAGTAGTATTTAATATGATTAAAGATAACCAAATTTCTCTCCAAGAAGGAGCAAAGCGTCTTAACATTTCCGAAGCAGAACTTAAGAAGATGTTATAAGGAGGTCAATCATATGAACGGTATTTCTAGTGTGCAAAACAATTATTCAAGCTATGGCAATTTTGCAAGTGGCAAGCAAATTAATACTGCAGCAGATGGTGCGGCTGAGCTTTCAATCATAAAGCGACAAGAAACCGAAGTCGGTGGATATAATGCAGGTGCTGGGAATATGCAGTCAGGCAAAGAAGTCCTCAATATTTCTGATGGAGCGCTTGGGCAGATTACAGATCAGTTGCAGCGTATGAGAGATTTGGCTGTTCAGGCAAAAAATGGTATTTACTCTGACTCGGATAAAAAGATGTTACAGAGTGAGATTGAACAGTTGAAAAAGGGTATTCAGGGGATTGCAGATCAGACAGAATATAATGAGAAGAAGTTACTAGATGGTACGAATAGTAACTTTGATATGGCGACAGACGCTAAGGGTACATCTATGGATGTTACAACAGCGAATGCGACGTTAGAGGCACTAGGAATTTCTGATTTTGATGTGACAAAGAATTTTGATCTTAAGACAATAGATGATGCTCTAGACAAGGTGATGTCGGCACGTGGTTCGATGGGGGCACAGAGCAATGCTTTTGATTATGCATTGAATTATAATGCAACTTCATCATATAATTTAACAAGTTCTGTGAGCAGATTAGAAGATTTGGATGTTGCAAAAGCTATATCAGAAACAAAAAATAAACAAACCTTACAAGAGTATGCCTTAATGATGCAAAAGAAGCGTCAAGAACAAGAAGAGCAGAAAGTGAAAGGTTGGTTTGTATAGATATGACAATCATTAGCGGAAGGCATAGGTCTTCCGTTATTTGATATTTAGAATAATTAACGTGAGTTTTATGATTAAATTCGCAATCGCGGATAAAAGACGTTGAAAGCGAATTGTGCGTATGTTAGAGTTTGAATAGAGGTGTCGTAAAAACTTTTTCAATGGTGTTAAGAGCATATTATTAAAATGTTCAAAAGCATGAAAGGATTTAGTATATGAAACTAGGAATAATAGGAACAGGTAGAATTGCAGATAGGTTTATAGATGAATGTAAATATGTTGAAGATGTAGAGGTTGCTTGCGTCTATAATCCGCATATTCAAAGTGCGAAATCCTTTATTGATAGACATAGTTGCAAGGCGAAAGCGTTTGATGAATTAGAGAACATCTATGAACATGTAGATGCTGTATATATTGCTGCGCCTCATGAGCAACATTTTCATTATGCGAAAGAAGCTTTGAAAGCAAATAAACACGTGTTGTGCGAAAAACCGTTGGCGTTAAATGCTGAAGATGCTTCGTATTTGTATAAATTGGCTAAGGTGTCTAATTTGATTTGTATAGAAGCTATTAAGACTGCATACTGTCATGGATTTGGGACAATATTACAGCTTATCGAAGATGATGCTATTGGTAAGGTTCACGATGTAGAAGCTACATTTACGAAGATTGGAGCAGCGTCGGGCAGAGAAATGTGGGGGCCTTTTGGAGGAAGCTTTTTTGAACTAGGTTCTTATGGATTACTTCCGGTTGTTAAGATATTAGGAACGGATTCTATAGATACTTACATAAATTCTATTGAATCACCAAACGGCAATGATTGTTATTCGAAGATGATTTTTTCATTTGACAATGCAACGGCTACCGTTAAGACAGGGTTAGGTGTCAAATCAGAAGGAGAGTTAATTGTTTCTGGTGAGAAGGGATATATAAGGGTACCTGCGCCATGGTGGTTGACCAAATATATAGAAGTGCATCACGAGGACCCTAATCAAGTTGAAAAATATACGCCTGAGTTTGAGGGCGCTGGACTACGTTACGAGATAAGAGAATTCTGTAATTATATCAATACAATTGAAAGCATTGATGACAAAATTTCAGACGGTATTTGGGATGAGTTGATGTCAAATGCTGCTATTACACCATCAGAGTCTATATGGATGGCAGATCAGATGGAGGCGTTTAAGACATCTAGGGATTCTAAAGCTAGTTTGGCTTCAAAATGTGATATGAACGCTGTTGGAATATGGGCGCATAGAGGATGTTCGTACAAATATCCTGAAAATACTATTCTAGCATTTGAGGAAGCTGCTCGAATTTCTGGAATTAAAGGTATTGAATTTGATGTTCAAAGATGCAAAAGTGGCGAATTAGTTGTAATACATGATGAGATGGTAGATAGGACGACAGATGGAAAGGGAAGAGTCTGTGATAAAACACTAGAGGAATTGAAGAAGCTTAATATTACTCCTTCAGGACAAAGTGATCCATACCTTGAAGCTTCGGTATCGATTCCAACATTTCAAGAATTGTTAGAGAAGATGACTCCATATTGTAGAGGTAATGGTTTGTTGCTAAATATAGAGCTTAAAAATGGTGTTTTACCTTATGACGGTATGGAAGAGCAAGTGTTAGAATTAGTTCGAGAATATGATTTGGAGGATTATGTTGTGTATTCTTCATTCAATCATGAGTCGATGGCTAGAATAAAAGAACTTGATCCTAAGGCTAAGACAGGAGCATTAGCATCAGATGAGATGAAATGTTTAGAGGGAGCAAAGCATTACGGATTAGATGCTTTACATCCTTCTTGTACGGGAATGCTGTTGACGAAAGAAAGTATTGAAAGCGTTCGCGATATGCCGGTTCGCATGTACACTGGAATTCAACCATTGTTTGGACAAGATAAAGTTATGCCAGATATTGACTTGAGAAGGTATGCTATATTTGGTGCTACAGACATTATCGTTAATAATCCTGAGGATTACCTAAGTTATAATGCACAGTTGTAGATACGGTTGAAAGTAGTAAAAAGTAGTAAAAATAAAACTTTTTGTTGAAATGAAAAGAAATAATTTTTGGAAGGCATATTACACATGCCTTCTTATTTTATGGGATAACCAACTGTAATTGTGCGAGTTGACAAATGGTTATCTAGGGTATATATTTATTGTAATACACACTATGATTGGAGATACTATGACAGAATTTGATAAGAATACTAGAATAAGTGAAATAGAAAATAGATTATCCCAGCTGCCTCAAGGAACTTTGACATATAAGACGATAAAGGGTAAGAAACAACCATACCTTCAGAGAACGGAAAATGGTAAAAGTGTAAGCTATTACATCAAACTCGAGAATAGAGAACAGATTTTGATGGAAATTGAAGAGAGAAATGAACTTCTAGATGAGCTTTCTCATCTAAAGAAATATCATTATAAGATAGCGGAGATTTTATCGCGTCAGCCGAGAATGAAAGTGGAGTATGGAATTGGATATCAGGATTTTGCACAGTTGATAGAGTCTGAAGCACTTTATATAGACAAGACAGATTTTATTGAAGAATGGTGGGAGTCTAAGGATCCTATTACACTAATAACACGGCCTAGAAGATTTGGAAAGACCTTGATGTTGAGTACAGTAGATTATTTTTTTTCTTCTAGTTATGCGAATCAGAAGAAGTTATTTGCAGGTCTTAAAGTGTGGAAAAATAAGGATTTAAGAAAGCAAATGGGGGACCATCAAGTTGTGTTTTTTTCTTTTGGATCGGTAAAAGGGGAGCGATTCGAGGATTCCGTTTGGACGATATGTAATATCTTATGGCGCGTATATGATGATTTTAGTTATCTTTCTGATAATCCAATATATTGCAAATACAAAGAGGGGGTGGCGAACAATGACAGCCGGTACGTGGAAGATGCAATTGTGATGTTGTGTAAGGCAATTTATGATTATTGTGGTCAAATGCCTCTTGTTCTATTAGACGAGTATGATACGCCTATTCAGGAAGCATTCCTAAGCGGATATTGGGATGAAATGATAAGTTTTATAAGAAGGTTTTTTAATGCGAGTTTTAAAACCAATAATTATTTGGGTAAGACACTGATGACGGGTATAGCCAGAATTTCAAAGGAATCGTTATTTTCTGATTTAAATAACTTATCGGTATATACTGTGACTTCCGATAAATACGCAAAGTATTTTGGGTTTACAGAGCAGGAAGTTGACGATATTTTAGATTTTGGAAGCATAGAAGAAAAGCAAAAGGTCAAAGATTTTTACGATGGTTTTTCCTTTGGAGGTGAAAAAAGTATTTTTAATCCTTGGTCGATTTTATGTTATGCGAGAGAGAGGCTGTTTAAGTGTTTTTGGATTCATACCGGTGGAACATCTTTAATTAGTAAATTGATTTTACAGGGGGACAATAATTTAAAGCTAGATATTGAAGCTTTGCTAAGAGGAGAAAGTATTCACAAAAAAATAGATGAGAATATAACCTTTGATGAATTGTATAAGGTTAGTGAGACAATTTGGCCGTTGCTTTTATGCACAGGATATTTAAAGGCAGAAAATATTAAATATGAGCTTGACGTAGAGTGTGATTTGTCGGTTACGAATCAAGAGACTGTATTGTTATTTAGGGATATGGTTGAGAAATGGTTTGGACAGGTGAATACAGAGTACAATAACTTTTGCAAATATTTACTCGAGGATGACGTTGAGGGCATGGAAGAATTCGTTAATTATGTGGCGTTAAGTATGGTTAGTTTTTTTGATGTTGGTAAACGACCTTCTGAGATGGAGCCAGAAAGGTTTTATCATGGACTAGTTCTGGGAATGATGGTCACACTTCGAGATAGGTATAGTATTACTTCAAACAGGGAAAGCGGTCGAGGAAGATATGATATTATGCTTTGCCCTTTGGAGGAGAATCTACCTGCGATTATCATTGAATTTAAGGTATTTAATCCGAAGAAAGAGCAGTCGCTAGAAGAAACGGCAGAGAATGCGCTTTCGCAAATTATAGATAAAAATTATGAGCAAAAACTTGTTGATCATGGTATTCCTGAGGATAGAATCAGAATGTATGGATTTGGATTTAGAGGAAAGGAGGTCGTAGTAAGAAGTGATAAAAGATGAAATAGAAAAACAAAGAGAATTCACTATTCGCAGAGAGGCGGCACTTGAATATGCAAAAAAATTATCGCCAAATGAATATGGTTTTTTCTTATTAACATTTAAAAAGTATGGAGATCTTTATGTTGAAATTGTGTTAGGAGGAGGTAAAACATATAATGATTTCTCTGAGAAGATTGAATATTTTGCGTATATAAATGCAAGAGAGATTAATGATTGCGGAATAAATGTTGATGAAGAAATAAAATCAGCTGCACGATTTGAAGACGCGCTAAAGTTTTATTTTAAATTCTATGTCGATAGAGTCGCAGAAGTGTCAAGCAAAGGCTATGATTGGGATGTGATATGTGAAATGTTAAGAGGAACTAAAAAATTTACAAATCTTATTAGGCCTCTTGTGGATAATAAAATTACTGAAGAAATATGAAAAGTTTATTGAAATATGAAAGAATATGAAATTAACTATAGTTAACATTTTTAGATTGGAAGAGTTGTTAGATGAATACGTATATCGAAAAATCTGGAGTGACTTAACAGAAATTGAAAAGAAGATAATAGGTGTTATTCCGGATGAAGGAACTATTAAAACATCAAATTTATGTGAGTCTGCAGGTGTAACACCACAGGTTTTTTCTAAGTATAAAAAAATTTGGTGACTGACTCTGTATTTAAATTATTAACAGTTTCTTAATTTTATTAACACTTTATAAACGCTTTATTAAATTTTTATTAAATCTACCTGTATAAGATTGACGAGCACAATTTATGGTGCTAGTATAATCTTAAGCAGAAAATTCATATATCCAATGGCTTTTTAGACATTGAGAATCACGTTATATAGTCTATTTATAATCTATAATCGAATATTCCTGCTTGAATCACATTTTACAAATTTAAAGCAGGGATAGTTAATTAGATATAGTTGTCAAAGTCCCTGCGGAAAGGAGATTTATGGCAACAAACAGACAATATAAGAGTAGTGTATAGACGGAGATAGTAGAGATGACAGCATTAGATTATTCGTTTGAGAGACAAATTGAAATGGCGACTAAGGATAATTATGAGAGAGGGATAGAGCGTGGCCTGAAAACTGGAATTTTGCAAGGAGCTACAGATGCAATAACAGGATTGATTAAAGATAACCAGATTTCTATGCAAGAAGGTGCAAAGCGTCTTAACATTTCCGAAGCTGAACTTAAGAAGATGTTATAAGGAGGTTTTTATATGCCACAAACAATACAAAACTTGATTGAACAATATGTGTCGTTTATTTATGAAATATATGGATCTCATTTGCGTCAAGTAATCTTGTATGGATCGTATGCTAGAGGCGATTATAATGCGGAGTCTGATGTTGACATTATGATTTTATTGGATATGTCGGATATGGATATTAAGGAATATAGACACCAATTATCTGATATGACATTTGATTTTAATATGGATCATGATTTAGACATTAAGCCAATCGCTAAAAGTGAAGAGCATTATAAAAAGTGGGTTGAGAATTATCCCTTTTATGCAAATGTCAATAGAGATGGGGTGACGTTGTATGCAGCATAGTGATACAGGGACGCAGAAGGATTTAGTGTTATATCGAATTGAAAGTGCCAAGGAAGATTTGAAATCAGCGAAAATTCTTCGTGAAGCAAATTTTTACAAAGGAGCAAATAATCGTGCATATTATGCGGTGTTTCATGCCATCAATGCAGTGCATGGGTTGAGAGGTGTAGCGTATAAAAGACACAAAGATGCAATTGCAAACTTTAATAAGGAATTTGTGAAAACAGAGATTTTTTCTAGAGAAATTGGAAGAAAGATTTCAAGTGTGGAAGAGATTCGACATGCTAGTGATTATGATGATTTTTATATTGCCACAGTAGAGGAAGTAGATGAACAAATCGATATTGCAGAAGAGTTTGTTCAAATGGTTGAGGAATATTGTTTGGAACAATTGAAATTATTGAATATGCTCTAATCAGGTGTTACAATCTGATTAGAGAATAAGTTTTCTTGATTCTATTTTCTAAATTTCAATATAATCTAAAAATCTATGCTTAATTATTCATTAACTAAGCAGGATTTTTAAGAGTTAAACTCCTGCGAACAATTTCAAAGGAGGAGATTGATATGATTAAAAATAACCAGATTTCTATGCAAGAAGGTGCAAAGCGTCTTAACATTTCCGAAGCTGAACTTAAGAAGATATTATAAACAAACCTTACAAGAGTATGCCTTAATGATGCAAAAGAAGCGTCAGGAGCAAGAAGAGCAGAAAGTGAAAGGTTGGTTTGTATAGATATGACAATAATTAACGTGAGTTTTGTGATTGTGAAACGTAAAAACCGCCACTCGGCAAAGTGACGGTTTTCTTAAGTTATAAAACTTAAAAATATAATCTTAATATTGAGACAACCGCTTGCAACGGTACCTCTTTTTTATAATATAACATCATTATCATTTTTTCAATGGTGTTAGGAG
Organism: Lachnospiraceae bacterium; assembly: GCA_045642225.1. GTDB lineage: Bacteria > Bacillota > Clostridia > Lachnospirales > Lachnospiraceae > RUG191. The sequence continues at coordinate 38,323 of JAZUIN010000065.1, forward strand.
TTTATTATGAGTATTAGTGATAAAATATTTGAAAAGTAGTAAAAAGTAGTAAAAAAATATAAAAGTAGTAAAAAGTAGTAAAATCTGCCACTTCACGTGGCGGATTCACTAGTTTTTACTTCTCTTTTTCTTGCTTTCTCTTATCATTAATAATCTTCACATGTTCATCCGTAATAAGAGTTACATCATTTTCCTTTGCCCATTTTACGCAGCCATTAAGAACGGTTTTTAGAAATGGTCTAGGTACTTTGACGAAGTTCATTAACGCTTCATCTGTAAACTTGATATCTGGATCTGTACGATTTGCTGCGTACTTGATAGATTCAAGGTCAACTTCTTTAGGTGCCGGAATTGGTTCAGCTACAGGCTTTTTGAATTTTGGAAATGGTGTGTACCAGAAATTAGTAGAATCACGATAACCATAGTCTACTGGAACTGGTGGGAAATCATTCTTATTAACACCATTTACAATAGCATTGTAGTAGCGCTCTTTCATTAGAATTTTGTCAATGTATAGAATAAAATGTGCGCCATACTTGCTAGTTATTCCATTGAAGTCATTGTATGGACCAGGATGTCCATCATCGATATCTTCAAAGTTAAACTTCTTTGCGTCTTCTAGGTCACTTGCCCAGTGACATTCAAATACTTGAAATGCACTTTTGATGACTTGTGGTCTGTCTTTATCGCTTGGGTCCGCAATTCCGTCTTCCATTTCGAAATTAAGATCTGGCATCTTTTCTTCTGATGGTCCAGGAAAACCGAGTCTTACAGCTTCCTTAAAACTTGCTTTGTCGTCTGTAATGAAGTTAATTGCACATTTTCCACGCTGTAAAAGGTTACGGCAAGTGTTAGACGTATTTCTGCATTCTAGCAACATTGCGTAGCGATCTTTCCCTGCGATGTAGTAAGGAAAGCATAGTGAATAAGAGCCGATATTGAGGCTGCCATCAGGATTCACAGTGCTTATACATACAGTTGGCATTGGAAAAAATGACGATGTTTGATAGAAATTATCTACAATTCTTAAATCTTTAAATGAACTCATAATAAAACCTCCCCTTTGATTATGATATAGGTATTATAACACAACAGATATTTACAAAATAGGTATTAAATTTAGCTTAATAGTGTTATTATATTATTAGTGTTTAAAATGTAATTAATAAGGGCTTTTACAAGGAGGAAATAATGGCAACGTTTTTTCATGGTGCAAATAAGATAATAGAGAGACCTACTACAGATATGATTCATTATGCATGTGGATTAGGACAAGGCTTTTATCTAACATCAGATTTTAATAGAGGTAAAGAATATGCAGTATCCCTCAAGGAGGATGGATATGTATCTGAGTACGCATTGAATCTTGACGATTATAAGGTTTTAGATCTACAAGATGATAAATATAGTCCGCTTAATTGGGTGGCTTTGCTTGCGGCTAATCGTCCAATAGATGTTGAGTCAAGAGAAGCATTAAATGCTAAGCATTTCTTAATTGACAACTATACTCCCAAAGGGGTATATGACATTGTTGTAGGCTGCAGATGTGATGGTGTATATACTAGAGTTGCGACAGATTTTATCAACGGTAAGCTTAGTTATAGGAATTTGTGTCGTATGCTTAATGTTGGCGATGCAGATATACAGGTTGCAATTCTTAAGGATAGAGTAATTTCGGATTTGGAATTTAAGGGCTCGACTTATATATCTGCTGACGAAGTTTTTCCAAAGAAAGAACGCAATAATATCAAGAAGCTAGAGAGTTATAACAAGCGACTTAACGCAACGATTAAAGAAGGCGATAAGTTTATCTTTGATATTATGAATAACGAGGTGAGATAGTATGGGAGCATATAATAAGATATATTTGGAAAATGTAAAACACAACTTCGGTGCAATGCTTGACTGTGGAATAAATGTATTAGGATTTGATAATAAGACTTTCTATAATATGTTTCTTGCATCAACAATTTCAGGCAAAATCAATCGAGGAGATTGTTATAATGTATGTACTCTTGGAGGAGTAGAGCTAGCAGAGCTTGTCGTTAATCAAGCGATGAATAATACAAAGTATGTTCATGTGAAGAAGGCTGCGGACCCATCCTTTAATGAGAGATTAGATAATGCGATTGTTCATGTGAATTCGCCAGAGTATTGGGCAGGAACTATTATTGCTGAATATGCTTGGGAGAAGAACATTTCTTATCAAGAACTTAATAAGTATGTATCAATAGATGATTTTGTATCGTTATATGATTCTTTTGGAAATGTGGATTCAATGATGATAAGAATACAGTTAGATGAAATGTTTGACAAAGCCAAAGAAGTTTCTAATCTCAAATCTAGAAGAGAATTGATGGAATTGTCTCAGAAAGAATTGGCAGAAGCAAGCGATGTTCCACTTAGAACTATTCAACAATATGAACAGCGTCAGAAGAACATCAATAATGCCAAAGTGTCATATTTGATTAGTCTATCATCCGTATTAAAGTGTGATGTTAGAGATATAATGGAGTAGGAATTACATAGATGTATTATTAATGTCATCTATTGTGATGTTTTCTTCGGATTCAAGGTACTGGTTAAGATATCTTAATACAGTACCTTTCATTACGTCCATTCCAGGGTTAGCTTCAACTTGTTCTTTGAGAGTCTGGATTCTTCTGTATTGACCAAGCTCCTTGTAACAGTCTGCAAGTAGCGTGTAGTTCTTGCTTACATCAGATTTGATTACAACTCCGAACTCTAGAATAGTAATGGCTTCATTGTACATATTTCTTGTGAAGAATTGTTCGGCATAATCGACTAGTAGAATTGTAAGCTCGTTAAAGTTCTCGCCTATTTCTTGCATTGCTTGTAGATTAGGTAAGCCATACTCCTCTTTTAGGTCAGTATTGGTTTTTTGAGTTAAGTTGAGAATTTTCTTGTTTGATAGTTCTTTGAGCTTGTTTTCTAGCTCTTGAACTTCACTATCATTTATAAATTCTAATGGAAATTTTCCTAAGTTAATGGTAATATAAGGGAGGTTTGATAGGTCCTTAGCGGGTACGGAATTTGCCTGCTGTTCTCGTGTGAAGAAATCGGCCATATCAGTATCATTTTTTTTATTAAGGTAACGATAGCGCACTGCTAGTAATATCATACCAACTAGCACTATTCCTAGTACTGGGAAAATCATTTGTGCATCCTTCCTAGAAAGAGGTATTAAAATGTCTAAAAAAAGTAAAAAAACACGTATAATATCTGCTATAATTGTTATAGTGTTAATATTAACAATGGTTGTAACACTTATTGCTTCTTTCTTGATTTAATTTTCAAGAATATATTAACGCATTTTAGAATTAAAAGATATAGTTTTTTAGAGGTATTTATGAAAAAGATTAAAGCATTTTCTGTTGTATTAGGACTTGCAATTGTAATGACGTTTGTTGGTTTTACACCAATTGTATCTGAAGCAGCTAATACTACAACTAATTCTACGTCAGACAACTCAAAGAAAGAGTCAAGCTCTAGCAAGGAGTCTAAGGCAACTATTCCTAACGGAGTTAAAATTAACGGCGAGGATATGTCTGGTAAGACAGAAGAAGAGGCTACTAAAGCTTTAGCATCACAGATGAAGAAATATAGTGGTGTTACATATAAGCTTAAGGTTGCAGACAAGTCTATAGATGCATCAGCAACAGATTTAGGGCTTAAGGCTAAGAATGATGATGTTGCGACTAAGGCTATAAACTATGGTACTCAAGGTGATCCTTTGGGAAGATACAAGGCATCGAAGGATATAGAATCTGGCAAAGGAAAAGATTTTAAGATTTCATATACAACTAATACAGCAACAACATCAAAATATCTAGAGAGTAAGTCTGCATACATTAACACTAAGACTAAGGATAACGGCTTATCACTTCAGAATGGTAAGTTCACATATGCTCCTGGTACTGCAGGAACTACTGTTGACGTTGCGCAATCTGCGGCTAAGATTGCTGATTACGTATGTGCTAATTGGAATGGTCAAAATGGTGAAATAGATTTAGTATATACAACAACAGAACCTAAGGGTTCTCAAGAAGAGTTAGCTTCTGTTAAGGACGCTATAGGAACATTTACTACAGACTTCTCTTCATCAGCAGCAGGACGTGCGCAAAATGTTAAGAACGGATGTAGCAAGATTAATGGAACGATTCTTTATCCAGGAGATACATTCTCAGTGTATGAGACAGTAAGCCCATTTGAACCAGAAAATGGTTACGAATTAGCTGGCGCTTATGAGAATGGAACTACAGTAGAATCATATGGCGGTGGAATTTGTCAGGTTTCTACTACATTATATAACGCAGTAATAAATGCAGAGCTTGAAATAGTTCAGCGTTCTAACCATACAATGATTGTTGGTTATGTTCCACCATCACAAGATGCAGCGATTGCCGGAACATATATGGACTTTAAGTTTAAGAATAATCAACAAACACCAATTTATATAGATGGTTATACTGGCGGTGGTAAAATTACATTTACAATATATGGCAAAGAAACAAGACCTTCTAACCGTAAGATTAAATTCGAGAGTGAAGTAATAGAAGAGACAGAGCCAGGAATTTCATTCAAATATTCAGGCGATATGCCAGCGGGATCTATTAAGAAAGAATCGGATGCTCACGTCGGCAAGAAAGCAAAGCTTTGGAAGATAGTAACGGTAGACGGTGTTGAGCAAAGTAAGACACAGTTTAATTCTAGTGTATATAAGCCAGGTGACAAGATATTTGTAATTGGTTCGGCAGGACTTTCACCAGAAGGTAAAGCGGCAATTGATGCGGCAATAGCATCTAAGGATGAAGGGGCTGTAAAGGCAGCTGTTGCAGCAGCGGCAAGTGGCGATGCAGGAGCGATACAAGCAGCGCATGAAGCAGCAAATCAAGCAGCAGCGGCAGCACAAGAAGCTCCACCAGCGGAGCCGGCACCTGAAGCTGCACCTGTATAGATTAATATTTTTGATAAGGATAAGACTGCTTCTATAGGGGCAGTCTTTTGGCATAATTATGAAAGTAGGTAAAATACCTGTAAATGTTTTGAAACGTCAAGTTTTGAAACGGACAAATCCAATAAGAGAAGAGGTTACTTTGAAAGCTGGGATTGGTGGAGATTTCGCAGCAATTAAGTTGAAGCAGAATGAGCAAATAGTGTTGTCAACCAATCCAGTATCAGTTTCGGATTACAAAATGGTTGAGCGCGGAATAATACGTGCTATTAATAACGTGGTATGCTCTCTTGCTACTCCTATAGGAGTACAGATAAATGTATTTCTTCCAGATAGAACTTTAGAAGACGATTTGAGAAATATAATGCAAGAGGCTGATAAAACTTGTAGAAAACTAGATTTGGAAGTTATAGGTGGTCACACAGAAGTAACAACAGCTGTGGAAAGAATTCTACTATCAATAACAGGCGTTGGTAAAGTGGATTCGGATAGAATGATTTCGTGCAAAAATATAAAGCCAAACGTTGATGTTGTTATGACAAAAGCAATCGCGCTTGAAGGTACAAGCATACTTGCGACAGAGAAGAGAGAAGAATTACTTAAACATTTGCCAGAACATATATTAGAGGCGGCATCTAGTTTTATTGAACAAATGTCAATTGTCAAAGAGACAATAATAGCAGGAGATGATGCAATAGCAATTCATGATATCTCTGAAGGCGGAATATACGGTGCTCTTTGGGAGATGGCAGAAGCATCGCAGGTAGGTCTTGATATTGATTTGAGAAAAATAAGCATTCGTCAAGAGACTGTAGAGATATGTGAGCATTTGGGGATTAATCCATATAAGCTATTTTCTGGAGGAAGTGCTTTAATCGCAACAAATGACGGAGAAGCTTTGGTGGAGAAGCTGAAGGAAGCTGATATTGAAGCAGCTTTGATTGGAAGAACTACAGACAGTAACGATAGAATTTTAAATAATGACGGGGTCAAAAGGTTTCTTGAGACACCAGGTAGGGATGAGTTATATCAAGTGATTGGAGGTAGAAAGTAGTGGAACAAAAGATTTTAAATTACATTGAAAAAAATAGCAGAATAGACCTTGCGGACTTGGCGGCGCTTCTTGGAGAAGAAGAGACAGAAGTTGTTAAATGCTTAGAAAAAATGGAAGCGGATCATGTTATTTGTGGGTATCACACATTAATAAATTGGGACAAGGTTGGAATTGAGAAAGTAACAGCTTTGATAGAAGTTAGAGTTACACCACAACGCGGAATGGGATTTGATAAAGTTGCAGAAAGAATTTATCATTATCCAGAGGTTAGCGCCTTATATTTGATTTCAGGTGGATTTGATTTTATGGTGATTCTTGAAGGTAAAACTCTTAGAGAAGTTTCAGAGTTTGTCTCTGATAAATTGTCAACACTTGAATCAGTTTTGAGTACGAAAACAAATTTCATTTTGAAAAAATATAAAGATCACGGTACTGTTATGCAATACGGTCATAAGGATGAAAGGGAGCTTATTACACCATGAGAAATCCATTATCTAAAACAATAACTGAAATAAAGCCTTCTGGTATTAGAAAATTTTTTGATATTGCAGCTGAGATGAAGGATGCAATATCTCTTGGAGTAGGTGAACCAGATTTTGATACTCCATGGAAGGTTAGAGATGAAGCGATTTTTTCTCTAGAACAAGGTAAAACATTTTACACATCTAATGCTGGATTAAAGGAGCTAAAGGAAGAAATTGCTAAGTTTTTGAATAGAAGATATAGCTTAGAATATGATCCTTTTTCTGAAATGATAATCACAGTAGGTGGTTCTGAGGCAATCGACATCGCTCTTCGTGCAATGTTAGACCCTGGTGACGAAGTTATTATTCCAGAACCTAGCTATGTATCATACAAGCCATGTGCTGTTTTGGCAAATGGAAATGTAGTTACAATTGAATTACAAGAAGAAAACGAGTTTAGGCTTACAAAAGAAGAATTAGAAAATGCAATTACAGACAAAACTAAGATTTTGATTCTTCCATTCCCTAACAATCCTACTGGTGCAATTATGGAGAGAAAAGATTTAGAAGGAATCGCTGAACTATGTATTAAGCACGATATATTTGTTTTGTCGGACGAGATTTATTCGGAGCTGACATATAATAACGAGGATCATGTTAGCATTGCATCTCTTCCAGGAATGAGAGAAAGAACTGTGTTAATTAATGGTTTTTCTAAGTCTCATGCGATGACTGGATGGAGATTAGGATATGCGTGTGCGCCTAAGTTGATTATTGATCAGATGTTAAAGATTCATCAATACGCAATTATGTGTGCACCTACTACAAGTCAATATGCAGCAGTTACTGCAATTAGAGATTGCGATGAAGATGTTGCAGAAATGAGAGAAGAATACAATCAAAGACGTCGTTATTTGCTCAAGCGATTTGAAAATATGGGATTACAGTGCTTTGAACCTTTTGGAGCGTTTTATATGTTTCCTTCTATCAAAGAGTTTGGTATGACTTCAGATGAATTTGCAATAGATTTCTTGAAGAAGAAAAAGGTTGCTGTTGTACCAGGCACTGCATTTGGTGATTCGGGTGAAGGCTTCCTTAGAATTTCTTATGCATATTCGCTTAGTAGCTTGAAGGAAGCTTTAGATAGAATGGAAGAGTATGTAAATGAGTTAAGAGAGGGTAAATAATGGCTTTAAATATTGTTTTGTATGAACCAGAAATGCCCGCTAATACAGGAAATATTGGTCGTACATGCGTTGCTACAGGTACAAAACTTCATTTGATTGAACCACTAGGCTTTATGCTTAATGATAAGATGATTAAGCGTGCAGGCATGGACTATTGGGATGATTTAGACGTTACTAGATATGATGATTGGAATGATTTTATAGAGAAGAATCCTGATGCAAAGATTTATATGGCAACTACTAAAGGACAACATGTCTATACGGACGTAGAGTACGAAGAAGATTGCTTTATAATGTTTGGTAAAGAAAGTGGAGGCATCCCAGAGGAGATTCTTGTAGAGCATCCAAATGAATGTATTCGTGTTCCTATGAAGGATGAAATAAGATCTCTTAATTTATCAAATTCGGTAGCAATAGTTTTGTATGAAGCGTTAAGACAGAATGATTTCTTTGATATGAAATTGAATGGAGAATTACACAATTTGTCATGGGAATAATTAAGGCAGAAAATGTTACATTTGAATATATAAGACGCGACGAAGAAGACAACATTGAGGAAATAACTACTGCGCTTTCTGGCGTTGACTTAGAGGTTGAAGCGGGACAGTTTATATGTGTTCTGGGACGAAATGGCTCTGGTAAATCAACATTTGCAAGGCATATTAATGCGCTACTTACACCTACAGAGGGGACTCTTTATGTAGATGGTAAGGATACAAGTGAAGATTATAATACTATGAATGTTCGAAGAAATGCAGGTATGGTATTTCAGAATCCTGACAATCAAATTGTTGCGAGTGTAGTTGAAGAAGATGTTGGGTTTGGTCCGGAAAATATTGGTGTTCCTACAGAAGAAATATGGCAAAGGGTAGAAAAGTCACTTAAAGCTGTTGGAATGTGGGAGTATAAAGAGCATTCGCCCAATAAGCTTTCAGGTGGACAGAAGCAACGCGTTGCTATGGCAGGAGTTATGGCGATGGAGCCTAAATGTTTAGTGGCAGACGAGCCTACTGCAATGTTAGACCCAGTTGGCAGAAAAGAGGTTATCGAGGCTCTACATACTCTCAATCGTGAGAAAAATGTAACGGTTATCTTAATTACACATTACATGGAAGAAGTAATTAACGCTGATTATGTGTATGTGATGGATGATGGCAAAATTGCATTATCAGGTACTCCTAGAGAAGTATTCTCGCATGTAGAAGAGTTGCAGAAGCTTCATTTGGACGTACCGCAAGTGACTTTGCTAGCGCATGAATTGAAAAAAAGTGGATTGCCTTTGCAAGAGGGAATTCTTACTATAGAAGAATTTGTAAACGGATTACCTAGATAGGAAATGTTATGTCTCTTATTTTAAATAAAGTATCTCATGTCTATTCTCCTGATACTGCATATCAGAAGAAGGCATTGGATGAAGTTACAATCAAAATACAAGATAACGAATTTATAGGGATAATAGGACATACCGGTTCTGGTAAGTCAACCTTGATTCAACATATGAATGGTCTCCTTAAACCTACGAGCGGGGAAATATATTTCAACGGCGAAGATATAATGGAGAAGGATTTTGACAAGAAGCTTTTGCGAAGTAAAGTAGGAATGGTTTTTCAATATCCCGAGCATCAATTGTTTGAAGCTACAGTTCTTGAGGATATTTGCTTTGGACCTAAAAATTTAGGCTTATCAAAAGAAGAAGTAGACGATAGAGCAATGGAAGCGATGGAATTAGTTGGCTTGGATCAAGATTTGATATCGGCTTCGCCATTTGATTTGTCAGGTGGACAAAAGAGGCGCGTTGCAATAGCAGGTGTTTTGGCGATGAAGCCTGATATTCTGATTCTTGACGAACCGACAGCAGGATTAGACCCAAAGGGGCGAGACGACATTCTTAATATGATTAAAGAAATGCATATTAAGACGGGTAATACAGTGATACTTGTTTCGCATAGTATGGAAGATGTTGCAAAATATGTTGATAGACTTATTGTAATGAACCAAGGACATATTGAGTACGATGATACTCCTAAAGGAGTATTTAGAAACTATATTGAGTTGGAACAGATGGGATTAGCAGCACCAGAAATTACGTATATTGTTAATGACATGAATCGTAAAGGATTTCCAATTGATACTGATGTAACAACTCTTGAAGAAGCTAAGACGGCTATACTGAATATGTATAATATAGTCTAATTGAGATGGAAGAGAAATGTTTAGAGAAATAACTATAGGTCAATATTATCCTACAGAATCCATAATACATAAATTAGACCCAAGAGTTAAATTGATGGGAGCATTGTTATTTATTATAGGAGTATTTGCTGCAACAAATGTAGTGAGCCTTGTAATAGTAACGGTTTTTCTTGTTACATTCATTTATTTGAGTAATGTGCCAGTTTCGTTTATGTTTAAAGGACTTAAAGCAATTATGGTCCTGTTAGTCATAGCTGGTATATTTAATTTATTTTTGACTCCAGGAAATGTATTATTTCAGTTTTATTTTCTTAAGATAACTGATGTAGGAATAAAAAACTGCATATTTATGATTATAAGAATGGTGTATTTGATAGTTGGAACATCTGTAATGACGTTAACTACAACGCCAAATCAATTGACGGATGGATTAGAGCGTTCGCTAGGCTTCTTGAAGAAGATAAAAGTGCCTGTGCACGAGATTTCTATGATGATGTCTATTGCGCTTAGATTTATTCCGATTCTAGTTGAAGAGACGGACAAAATAATGAAGGCGCAGATGGCTAGAGGAGCTGATTTCGAATCGGGAGGAATTATAAAAAAAGCAAAAAATATGATTCCACTTCTTGTGCCACTATTTGTATCAGCATTTAGAAGAGCGAACGATTTAGCAGAAGCTATGGAAGCAAGGTGCTATATGGGCGGAGATGGAAGAACTAAGATGAAGCCATTGAAGTATGTAGAGCGTGATAGAAATGCGTATATAATAGAAGGCGTATTTATTGCGCTAGTGTTTATTGGAAATATAATTTATAACAGATTTTTTAGCGCGTTATTTTCAAATGTGCTTAACCTTTAAAAGATTATGAGAATAAAGTTAGTTGTTGCGTATGAGGGTACAGCATATTGTGGCTGGCAAATTCAACCTAATGGAATAACAATAGAAGAATGCTTGAACAGTGCGTTATCGGAGCTATTTAAATCGCCAATTAAGGTGATTGGTGCTTCTAGAACGGATGCGGGAGTACATTCAAAAGGAAATGTTGCAATCTTTGATGTGGATACAAGGATGGAGCCGACGAGAGTTTCTTTCGCATTAAATCAATTGTTGCCGGATGATATAGTAGTAATCGATTCGTGTCAGGTAGATGACGACTGGCATCCACACATGGTAGAAAGTGTTAAGACATATGAGTATCATATTATTAATGATATTTTCCCGGATGCTATAAGAAGAAATACTACATATCATTATCATCATAAATTAGATGTGGATGCGATGAGGGAAGCTGCGAAGTTTTTAGAAGGAGAGCATGATTTTACAAGCTTTGCATCGGTTAAGTCTCAAGTGAAAACATTTACAAGAACATTGTATAAAGTAGATGTTGCAAAGGTTGAAAATGAGATAATCATAAAATGTGTAGGTAACGGTTTTTTGTATAATATGGTTAGGATAATTGCTGGAACTCTAATTCAAGTTGGTTGTGGCAAATTTAAGCCGGAAGATATGCAAAAGATAATTGATGCTAAGGATAGAGAAATGGCTGGACCGACGGCGCCAGCGCATGGACTTACAATGATTGGTATAGAGTATAAGTAGGTTTTGGAAAATGAATATTGTTTTTGATAAAGCAAAGTATTTTGCTAAGAAGTATGTTAGTGATCAAAAAGAATTTCATAAGAGACGTAAGGAAGTGGCAGTTTTGTTTAAACAAACAGGAGTGCCGCTTGTACTTTTTGTGCTAGGAATTTTCATAGTTAAAAATGTCGTAGTTAATCCGTTAATAAGTAAAATATGGAATCTTGCGCTTAGCGTTTCTCCGCAAAAATATATTACAACAGAGAATTTGTGGGATGTGTTAGAATCACCGCTTGTTGTTGTTTGTGCTGTGTTTGTTTTTTTATTTATGTCAATTTTTTCAGTGTGGCAAACTGCAGTGATTTTGACTTGCGGAGAATATGTGTATCAACGAAAGCGCTTAACCTTTGTTGGAATGCTAGTCGAACCCTTCAAAAATGTGATGCATATTTTTCATCCTAAGAACTGGCTTATATTAGTGTTTTCATCAATTCTGTTGCCATGGCTAGATGTCTATAATTCGTCATCTACTGCATTTAAGGTTCCGCTCATAGAATATTTTGTAGAGTTTTGTTTGTCTAATAAGTGGATGACAGCTCTGCTTGTTGTTGCTTTTATATCTTTATACATTTTACTTATTTTGAGTTTCTTTGTATTTTGTAGGTTTATACTTTTTAGAGAGGACTTTTTTACGGCGATTAAGAATAGCTACCATATGGTGAAGAGTGAAAGGCGTAGAAATGTTGTTCAGGTTTCGGCATATAAGCTTATTTCGCGTATTCAATACACAATTATACCACTTGTTATAATTTATCTAGTTGTTATTATTGGAAGGAGCTTGTTGCCTAACCATTTTCTGGTTGAAACTTTTCTAGGTGTTACAGATGCGTATATTTTTACACCGCTTTTAAATATTTTATCAACTACATTTATTTGTATAACTACATTACATCTGTTTTTGATTTTGTTTCATGATCATTTGCGACAGACAGATGGTGAAATGCCACTTGTTAATAGTACTCATATAAGTGAAAGGGATACGCATTTTAAACCAAGACCTATTATTGTTGCTTCATATGCAATTCTTTATGTGTTAGTTGCTCTCTATATGTTGCTTATTAACGTTATTCTGCCGAAAAAACTTGACATTTTTCAAGAAGATTTGAAACAGGTAGGTGTTGTTGCTCATAAAGGGCTGCACGATAAAAGAACTGTAGAAAATTCGAAATATTCTATCCAAAAGGCGTTAGACTTAGGAGAATGCGATTACATAGAGGTAGATGTTAGAACGACTAAGGACGGCGTTGTGGTTTTGAGTCATAACGATACTACAGACAAATATACGAGAAATGATAAACCTATAAGAGAAATGACCTTTGAAGAATTTAAAAATATGAAGCTTACTCCAGTCGATGAATTGATATATTCAGATACTGGCTTTATATCTCTAGATGAAGCGTTGACAATGACTGATGGAAAAGTTCCGCTTCTTATAGAAATTAAGGAAAGTGGTAATAATATAGAACAATCTGTCGTAGATCTTATTAAAGCTCATAATGCTACGTCTTGCTTGGTTCAATCTACAGACGTGGAGATTTTAGAAAAGGTTAAAGAAATAAGTCCGACTACTCCTTGCGGGATAGTTATGGTATTTTCAACAGGAGAGAATTTCGATAGGAGTTATATTGATTTTTATTCTGTTGAACATAGTTTTGTCGATAATGATGAGGTTGAGAAGATTCATGGATGGGGAAAGAAAGTCTTTGCCTGGACAATAAATGATTCGGATGAAATGATGAGATATGCAGCTATGGGAGTAGACTATATCATAACTGATAAGCCAAGTAGTGCTGGAGATGTTGCTATAGAAATAAAGAAAACAATTGAAAATGGTGCACAACAAATAAATAATCTATAATAAAAATATCACTTTAACATTTTATGCTAAAGTGATATTTTTTTAGAATCCGCCATCACAACCTATGATTTGACCAGTCATATATGTTGGAGAATTTATTATAGATAATGCTAATTGTCCTACATCTGTAGGAGTACCCAAACGACCAATGGGGATTTCGTCTTTTAGATTAGATATTTCTTCATCTGAGAAGCATTTATTCATATCAGTATCAATAACGCCACAGCTTATAGCATTTACACTGATATTGCTAGGCGCAACTTCTTTTGCTAATGCTTTAGTGTATGAATTAACAGCGCCCTTTGAAGCAGAATAAGCAACTTCGCAGGATGCACCGTTTTCACCCCATATTGAAGAAATATTGATGATTTTACCAGATTTCTTGCGAATCATATCAGGTAAAAATGCTTTTGTACTATAGAATAATGACGATACATTAACATCAATAATTCGTTGCCATTCGTCAGGAGTCATATCTGTTATCAATCCCACATAAGAAATGCCAGCATTATTTATAACAATATCAATGGAATCGAAATTGTTTTTTATGTCACTTAATACATTAGACCAATCATTTACATTTCCAACATCCAATTGATAAGCCTTAGCAGTTATATGGTATTCGTCTGACAATTTAGAAGCGAAGTCTCGTAAATCTAATATGCTCTTTTCGCAGGCTAAAGCTAGGTTATAGCCATTTTTGGCAAGTTCTATTGCAACGCCTTTTCCAATTCCACGAGATGCCCCTGATATAAAAACATTTTTCATGATTAAATCTATCCTTTCTAAATATATATTATCATAAATTAAAAATAGTTGTTACTTTTTTTTTAAGTGTGTTACAATATATATGTATCATCGATACGGAAACTTATGTGAAATGGGGGACAAAAGTATGAAGGTTATAATCACGGGAAGAAACATTGAGTTAACAGATGGTATCAAGGGTGCTGTAGAGGAGAAGCTAGAGAAACTTGATAAATATTTCAACAAAGAGACTGAAGCACACGTTACTTTGTCGGTTGAGAAGGAACGTCAAAAGGCTGAGGTTACTATTCCTATGAAGGGACATGTAGTTAGAGCTGAGCAGGTTAGTAATGATATGTATGTTTCAATTGATCTTGTTGAAGAAGTTATCGAGAGACAGCTTAAGAAATATAGAAACAAGCTTGTTACTAAGCAGCAAACAGCAGCATATCTTAACGATGATTTTGTAAATGCTGATGATGCTGATGAAGATGATGTTAAAATTATCAAGACAAAGAGATTTGGCATTAAGCCAATGTATCCAGAGGATGCTTGTATTCAGATGGAATTATTAGGACACGATTTCTTTGTTTTCATGAATGCAGAGACTGATGAAGTTAATGTTGTTTACAAGAGAAAAGGCAATACATATGGTTTGATTGAGCCAGAATTCTAAAAATAGCTTAAATTTTATATAACAAGAATGCTAATCGCAAAATGCTACGTAATGTAGTGTTTTGCGATTTTTTAGTTGGATTTTTTTATATTATAGTTTCGTTTGATGATTTTATAAATGTGAAGGAGGAAACTATGACAGAAAAAACTAATGGAAATGTAATTAAGAAAATTAGAGAGGAAAGAGGTTATACGCAGTCGCAAGTGTCAGATGGGATATGTTCTATTAGCACATTGTCTCGAATTGAGAATGATAATCATAAGCCGGGCCGAGCAATGTGTGGTTTTATATTGGAGCGATTGGGAGAATCAGAGGATTTATTCGATGAATATTTTGGAGATTATGATTATGAAATATATTATTATTTTAACAAAATAAATGCTTGCATGGAGAGGTCAGATTTTGACGAGGGCGAGAAGCTTTTGAATGAGCTTAGACATTTTGTTGAAAAAAGAGGAAACCTGAATGAGAAAAGTAAAGAGATATATACGTTTATAGAAATACTTTTTGCAAGTCTATATTTTGTAAGAGAAAATTCTGGTAAACGCATAGAATTGCAGCAATTTGGAGTGTATATACATAGAGAGTTAGAAGGGAAGTATAAGCGATTATTTGAAGAAAATGATGAGATTTTGTTAGATAAGGTTGAGCTTAGAATAGTCAACGCTTTTGGTATAGGCTGTTTTCTAGAAAGAAATTATCAGTTGGCAATTGATACGTGGATGAAGTTAATTAACATTTTATATGAGAAGGGAGATCATCCTAAAGAAATGGCTGTGCTGTATAATAATTTGACGATAGGTCTAATTGGAATGGAAATGTTAGAAGAGGCGGAAATATTTATGAGAAAAGCAATTAGCTTTGCAATGGATGGCGCTAATATTAGAATATATGTCAAGATTTTATATAATAGATGTGTTTTGCTCGCGAAAAAAGGTGATGAAACAAATGCATATAGGGATTTGGCATTATTACAAAATATTATAAGGACTAGTAAGCACAGCTTTTCGGATTATAAAATGACGAAAAAACTTCCAAGTGAGCCTTACTTGATACAATTTTTCTAGACACTTTCATAGAAATGTTATAAACTTATTTTTGAAGTTAGGCTTTAGAAAAGAGGGTTTGTAAATGAACATAGTAGTTTTGGCTGGTGGACTTAGCACTGAGAGAGACGTATCTTTTAAATCAGGGGAAAAAATCACAAAAGCGTTGAGAGAAAATGGTCACAAAGCGATTTTACTTGATGTGTTTATGGGATATTTAGAGGAAGAAGTTGATTTAGAAGGAATCTTTGATAGAAGCAAGGAAATAAGCGTTAAGGTTGGAGAAATTCCTAACGTAGCGCCAGATTTGGATAAGATTAAAAAGAGTCGTAAGGATCAGTCTAATAATTTCTTTGGCCCTAATGTAATTGGAATGTGCCAGATGGCAGATATTGTATTTATAGCCCTTCATGGTGAAAATGGTGAAAATGGTAAGGTGCAGGCAGCGTTTGATTTGTTAGGCATTAAATATACTGGTAATGATTATTTGAGCTGTGCAATTGCAATGGATAAAGGGATTACCAAAGAATATTTGAGAGGATATGATATTCCTTTCCCAGGAGGCTTCTCACTTAAGAAGCATGAGCGCTCTAGTGAGACAAAGCGTGCAGGGCTATCATTCCCATGTGTTGTTAAACCTGCTTGTGGTGGATCTTCAATAGGTGTTTCTATTGTGAACGACCAAGATGAGTATGAGAAAGCTTTAGATGAAGCTTTTAGATGGGAAGAGGAAGTTGTTGTTGAAGATTACATCAAAGGAAGAGAATTTTCAGTTGGTGTTTTAGAAGGCGTGGCACTGCCTGTAATTGAAATTGCACCGAAGGTAGGATTTTATAATTATGAAAATAAATATTCTGCGGGCGCAGCAGAAGAAATTTGTCCAGCAGAATTGTCAGATGAGTTAACATCTAAGATGCAGCTTTACGCAGAAAGAGTCGCGACTGGATTAGGCCTTGAGACATATTCGCGAATGGATTTTATACTAGATGAGAATGATAATATGTATTGCTTAGAGGCAAATACTTTGCCTGGAATGACACCAACTAGCTTGCTTCCACAAGAAGCTGCTTGCATTGGTTTAGATTACAATAGCTTGTGCGAAGAGATAATCGAGGTTTCGCTTAAGAGATTTCATAAATAACGATAATGTTACTTGATGTGTTGTAAATGATTATGTATAAAGGTTAAAGGACATTTATGAAAAATATGACTATAAAGAACATTGCCCATGCTACAGATGGGCAATTGTTTTGTTCAAATGAAAATATTGAAGAATTAGAAGTGAAAGGCGTTGTATTAGATAATCGCCTTGTTGAAAAAGGATTTGTGTTTGTCGCTACTGTTGGTGAAAGAGTAGATGGACATAGCTTTGTTAATGATGCTTTTCAAAAGGGTGCGATTGCTGCTATTGTTGAGAAAGAGGATGATTATGATGGCCCATATATCAAGGTAAACTCTTCCTTTGATGCTTTAAGACAATTGGCGACATTTTATAGACAACAGCTTTCTATTCCGATTGTAGGAATAATAGGATCAGTAGGGAAAACAAGCACTAAAGAAATGGTAGCGTCTGTTCTTTCTCAAAAGTATAATGTTCTTAAGACAAAAGGAAACTTGAATAATGACATTGGATTGCCATTGACTTTACTATCAATAAAAGAAGAACATACAGCTGCGGTTGTTGAAATGGGTATTTCGGATTTTGGCGAAATGGACGTCTTAGCACAAATTGCTATGCCAGATATTGTTGCATTTACTAATATTGGACAGTGTCATCTTGAGAATTTGAAGACTAGAGATGGAATCCTTAAAGCAAAAACGGAAGTATTAAAATATTTGAAGGCTGGCGCAAAAGTAGTTGTAAATCTAGACGATGATAAGCTTTCGACTATTTCTAGAAAAGATGTAGTAGATGGTGTAGATATTGTTTCTTACGGCTGCAACGAGGAGGCTGATTACAAAGTGGTCGATGTTGACAACTTGGGACTTGAGGGCATGAGCGCTAAGATTAAAGGCGCTGTAAATGTTGATATTAGAACTTCTTTGCCAGGAGAGCATAATATTGCAAACGCTGCATGTGCAGTTGCTGTTGGTCATTTATTAGGCGAAAATGAGAATGAATTGGCCCAAGGTGTGTCACTAGCTTCAACTATAGACGGTAGAAGTAATTTTATTAAGAAAAAAGGTGTCACGATTATTGACGATTGCTATAATGCTAATCCTGTATCCATGAAGGCAAGCTTAAATGTTCTTGGACTTTCAGAAGGAAATAAAATAGCAATTCTTGGTGATATGGGAGAACTTGGAGTAGATGAAGTTGCATTGCATGAATCTGTTGCAGAGGTTGTAAACAAGAATGGAATTGATACATTGATAACAATAGGACCTTTAGCTGAAAATATAGGTAAAGCATTAGGTGAAAGTGATACATCGGTGCATTCGTATGTGGGAGAGACTGCAATTTCTGATATGCTTTCAGAGTTTCTTCCTACAATAAAAAAAGGAGACACCATATTGATAAAGGCGTCTCACTTTATGAATTTTCCTAAAATTGTTAAAGCAATTTCGGAATATTTAGATTAATATCTATTTTGATTCAAGAGCTTCTTGCTTAGCGGCAAGGAGCTTTTTATTATCTTCTAGCATATTTTCTACTATGCCTTGGAAATGATCTCCGATATGCTTTTTCTCTTCTGCAGAGAGATCTGCAACTTCAACAGGCTCACCAATTGTGATAACGACGTCTGCTGCTTTTACGAAAGGCATGTGGTTTTCCATTATGTCGTCAGTACCAGTGATTGCAATTGGGACTATAGGACAATTAGTTTTTGTTGCAATTTTGAAAGGTCCTGCCTTGAATGGTAGTAACTCGCCTGTCTTTGTTCGTGTTCCTTCGGGGAATACTACAATGGATATACCCTCTTTTACTTTGTCGATAGCAGTTAAGATAATCTTGAGTCCTTGCTTCATATCGCTTCTATCAAGGAATAAACAGTGTAATTTTCTCATCCACATACGTAGACTAGGAACTTTTTCGATAGATTTTTTTGCAATAAAGCCTGTGCGTTCGTAAAAGAGTGTGTAGAGAATGATTACATCAAATATACTTCTGTGATTTGCGATGTAAAGCATTGGCTTATCCTTGTCTTTTGTTAAATTCTCGCGCCCATAAACTTGAACCTTTGCACCAGATAGCTTTGTTATACAACGAAAGCCCCATTGAACAGTGCGAAGCGCTGCAATATCACCAGCATGGTTGTTTATTTTTTTGATGATCCATTCTATGCCTGCAACAGGTAATAGCAGAATGAGATATAATATCAAATATGTTGCACATAATATAAGTCTTATCATTTTTTCAATCTCCTTATTTATAGATTGTGTTTACTTCTGAAATATCATTGTGAAATTATAGCATAAATATAGAAAAAATCAATATTTGCACCGGCTAATCTCTTGAGAATAGATATTACTTTATGATATAATACACTAGTTATATTGTGAATGTGGGGTACTATATGCTTAACACGAAGAGAGTTCGTCAAATGTCTAAGATAGCTTTGTTTGAAAAGAGCGAAGTTGACAATTATTCATTTGTGGAAAAATATAACGAAAAAGATTATGTGACATTTTGGACAATGGCATATGTTTTAGGTGGCACGTTGTTATATTTTGGTATAGCAGGCATTGTTTTCTTATGTTGTTTGTCTCTTATAAATGTCAACATTTCCTTGCTTGCGGCAATAATTTTTATGATTTTATTGTTGTTGGGATATGTATTTCATATGTATTTTTATTTGATTAAAGCAAGAAGTAGATGTCGTCAGAGATATAGAGAAGGACAGGAGAAATTGAAATTCCTTAAACGGGAATATCAAGTTTTGGACAAGCTATATCAAGAAGAAGAGGACAATAATAGTCCTGATTGGAAGTAGTATGAATAATATTATTCAATTAAGAGGCACAATAAGGAATTTTATTTCGAGGAATACCAAGTGGCTAGTAATGGTTTGGCGAGGCTTGGTTGTTCTGACATCATTATTTGTAATAAATTATGCCTTTGGATTTATAAGTATTCTCAAAAATCCAGCGATTACAATAGGGATAGCAATAGCGTGTTCATTTATTCCGTCATCGGCGGGAACCATAGTTGTTGTTTTGTATGGATTGGTACAGCTATCAGCGTTGTCGTCGCAAGTTTCAATGGCTGCGTTAGTTCTTTTGATAGCATTTTATGGTGTGACATTTTTCTATAGAGCAAAATACAAATATAATGTTGTTTATATACCAATTACCTATCAACTTCAAATACCATATGTTATGCCGATGCAAGCGGCATTGTTTGGTGGAGGCATGAATGAGATATCAACGGTAATGACAGGTGGAATATTTTCATTCTTTTTGAAAGCGATTAAGGATAATTCATCAGCCTTTTTGGATGAGACTGTTGAGGTTACCGTGACCGATATTATTCTTAAGAAAATGATTGCGAATCAGTTGTTTTACATTTACATAATGGCTTTGGTGGTTATGTTTCTTGTAGTATATTTCGTGAAAAATGCTAAGATAAAGAATTCTTGGTACGTTGCTATTACTTTTGGCGTGGTAGCTGAGTTTGTTATAATGTTAGCTGGAATATTAATATTTGGAAGTATTAGTGATTTGCCAATACTTATTATTGCGAACTTGTTGTGCTTAATAGTTGGAGTGGTTAGCGTATTATTATTTAGAGATTTGGACTATAAGCGTGTTGAATACGTTGAGTTCGAAGATGATGAATATGTATATTATGTTACGGCAATACCTAAGATAGAGGTCGCAAGAGAAGAGAAGACGGTACAAAGAATAACTGATTTCAAAACGACGGACACTGTTGAAGATAGTAGTACTGATAATTAGAGGTTTAGTAGTATTAAACATTTAAACGAAAGGAGGAAGCAAAATGGATACATTAGCAAAAGTAAAAGATAGTGTAAGTTCATTGTCTGGTGATTATTTTGGATTGTATATTCCGGATATTAACTTCGTAGACGTAGTTGAAGTTATAATTTTAGCTTTCTTCTTTTATAGATTGTTAGCTTGGTGTAAGAATTCAAGAGCGTGGACATTGCTGAAAGGAATATTGGTAATATTACTATTTTTCATAATTGCAGCATTGTTACAAATGAACACTATTTTGTGGTTGGGTGAGAAATTACTAGGGGTTGCGTTAGTTGCAATAGTTATTTTGTTTCAACCAGAGCTACGTAAAGCTTTAGATGGACTTGGTTCTAAGAGTTTTAGGAAAGCATTTAGAAGCTTGGGAATGTCAAAGAGTCAAGGTAAGGTATTTAGCGATAGAGTCTTAAATGATATTGTTAAGGCTTCTTTTGAAATGGGTGCTGTTAGAACAGGAGCACTTATTGTATTCGAAAGAGATATAAATCTTGCAGAATATGAGAGGACAGGAATTAATCTAGATTCGTTATTGTCAAAGCAACTGTTAATTAACATTTTCGAGAAAAATACTCCGTTACATGACGGAGCAGTTATTGTAAAAGGTGATAGAGTGGTTTCGGCAACATGTTATTTGCCTTTGTCTGATAATAATGCTTTGAGTAAGGATCTTGGAACTAGACATAGAGCAGCGCTAGGAATAAGTGAAGTTACAGACGCTGTTACAATTGTTGTCTCAGAAGAGACTGGTAAAGTATCTGTGGCAAAGGATGGTAAGCTTCTTAGAGATGTTTCACCAGAACAACTAGAGGAAGAATTGCTCAAAATACAACGACCAAATGATTTTGAGGATGATAATCCAAAAGGCATTAAAGGTCTCTTGAAAAGGGGGTCTGACAATGTGGAATAAAATAAAAAGAGCGGTAGTTAATAATATAGGTCTTAAGTTACTTGCCGTGGTATTTGCTATAGGACTTTGGTTCATAGTGGTAAATGTTAATGACCCTAACCAGACCAAAACGTTTACGACAAATATCGAAGTAGAAAATGCAAATGTCGTTACAGATCAAGGTAAGTACTACAAGATTGTAGGAGATGGTTCTGTATCGTTTAGAGTTACAGCTAAGCGTTCGATATTAGAGAAAATGAATAATAATGATTTCAGCGCTGTAGCAGATATGAAGTTATTAGAGAATAATCAAATTCCTATAGAAATTAAAGCTGAAAAGTATGAGGATGATGTTGATATTTCGTCAAAGGTTCATTATTTGGAGGTTATGATTGGCAAAGCAATGTCAAATCAATTTACGGTTACGGCAAAGACTTCAGGTGAGCTTGCAAATGGTTTTGCTGTTGAAGATGTAACTTCTAACGTTAAAACTGTTACAGTTTATGGACCTGAAGAAGTGATTTCGACAATTAAATCAGCAGAAGCAGTGTTGCCTGTAGATGGTGCAAATGACGATGTTTCAGGAGAGGTGGCATTGACACTAATAGATAATACTGGTAAACAAGTTGATGTGTCAGAGCTCAACTTGAGCAAGAGTAAGGCGAAGGTTACAGCTAAGATTTCGCCAGTGAAGCTTCTTCCTATTAAGGTATCAACATCGGGAACTCTATCAGGGGAGAGAACGCTAGATTCGATATCTGTTGATCCAGAAGTAGTAGCAGTAAAGGGAGAATCTTCAGTACTTAACAAAACTGCAGAAATTGTTGTTCCAGGAAGCGTTGTTAATTTGTCTCGAGTAACAGATAGTTATGAGACGACGATAGATATATCTACATATTTGCCATCGGGGGTAACATTATTAGATTCAACAAAGGCTATTGTTAAGATTAAGGTTAACCTTAATAACAAAATAACAAAATTATTCAATGTTAAGACATCAAATCTGACGATTAAAAATTTGAATCAAGGGATGAAGGCTAGTTTCGCAGATAACAAGGTTACTGTAGAGATTGAAGCTTTGCCAGACGAATTACAGAAGCTAGATGAAAATAATATAACGGGGTATGTTGATGCGAGTGGATTATCAGCAGGAAAACATCTAGTTACTGTTAATTTAAATCTTGATGGGGAGTATTTAGCTAAGACAGCAACTACAACATTGAAAATAGAGTAAGGTAAGATATAATGGTAAAGAAAAAAATAGTGTTAAAGAATATCACAGGGCTGCATATGGGGCCTGCGGGTAAACTCTGTGATGAAGCGATAAAATACAGTAATACAACAATCAAATTTATATATAATGATAATTATGAGGCAAACATAAAATCTATGCTAAGTGTTTTAGGGGCAGGCATTCAACCTGGTCAAGAGATTGAGATTGTGTGTGATGGTCTTGAAGAACAAGAAGCATTAGAATCATTAGTAAGCCTTATTGAACGAAATTTTGATTTTTACTAAAAATAGAAATGAGGTAATAAAATGTTAAATTATAAGAGATATAAGAGAAATCCGGTAATAGATTTTCCGGAGAGAACTTGGCCTAATAAAGAAATAGAGAAAGCGCCAATTTGGTGTAGCGTTGATTTGAGAGATGGTAACCAAGCTTTAGTAGAACCTATGAATGTTGATGAGAAGATGGAAATGTTTGATCTTCTAATTAAATTGGGCTTCAAGGAGATTGAAATTGGTTTTCCAGCAGCAAGTCAAATTGAGTATGATTTTTTGAGAAAGCTTGTAGCAGAGAATAAGATTCCTGAAGATGTTAAGGTTCAGGTTTTGGTGCAATGTAGACAAGAATTGATAGATAGAACATTTGAGGCGATTGAAGGAATACCAAACGTTGTAGTTCACATTTATAATTCGACATCTACATTACAAAGAGATGTAGTATTTAACAAAGAAAGAGATGAGATTATAGACATTGCAGTTGCAGGAACTAGAATGGTAAAAGAGCATCTTGCAAGTCATAAAGGAAATATTCAGCTAGAATATTCGCCAGAAAGCTTTACAGGAACAGAGCTTGATTTTGCATTAGAGATCTGTACAGCGGTTCAGCGTGAATGGGATAATGCAACTAATTGTCCTATTATATTTAACTTGCCTGCTACAGTAGAAATGAATACACCTAATGTATATGCAGATCAGATAGAATGGATGAGTACACATTTTGAAGATAGAGAAAATGTAATTCTTAGTGTTCATCCACATAATGATAGAGGTACAGGTATCGCGATTACTGAGCTAGCACTTCTTGCTGGGGCAGACAGAGTAGAGGGTACTCTTCTTGGAAATGGTGAAAGAACAGGTAATGTAGATATTTTGACTGTAGCATATAATATGTTTTCTCAAGGTATTAATCCTGAACTTGATATTGAAGATGTTAGAGAAATAATTGATGTATACGAAAGATGTACTAAGATGTCGATTGATCCTAGACATCCATATGCAGGTAAGTTAGTATTTACAGCATTTTCGGGTTCGCATCAGGATGCTATCAACAAAGGTGTTAAAGCGTTAAAGCAAAGAGGAAGTGATATTTGGCAAGTGCCATACTTGCCTATTGATCCTTCGGATATAGGTAGAGAATATGAACCTGTAGTTCGTATTAATTCTCAATCTGGTAAGGGCGGCGTAGCTTTTGTAATGGATACAATTTATGGTTACAAGCTTCCAAAGGATATGCAAAGAGAATTTGCCAAAGTAATTCAGAAGATTTCTGAAGATGATGGCGGAGAAGTTAAGCCTGAGAAGGTTATGTCTGCTTTCAAGAATGAGTATTTAGATAACAAGAATTTATTTGAGCTTATTTTTGTAGATGTAGATGACAGATCTCAAAACGATGATACGCATGTATCCGTTGATTTTAAATATAAAGGTGAAGAATTCCATTCAGAAGCTGATGGCAATGGACCTATTGATGCAGTAAAAGTTGCAGTTAGACAATGTGTGCCTGATGTAGACTTTTGTGTTGAAGATTATTCAGAGCATTCACTTGCAAAGGGTAGTCATGCTAAGGCAGCAGCTTACATTAGAATGAAGGATAACAAAACAGGAAAATATACTTATGGAGTTGGCGTAAGTTCGAATATTACAAGAGCTAGTATAAGAGGAATGTTTTCTGCAATGAATAGAATATATGTGTAACAGGAGGATGGTATGAAGAAGATTTTGGTTACAGGCTGTAATGGGCAATTGGGTAGAGCTATTCAAAATGAATATGGTGACACAGTTGAATTTATCAAGACTGACATGGCTCAGATGGACGGAGTTTATACATTAGATATATCTGATTTAGACGCTGTTAGAAAATGTGTAGCTGATACTAAGCCAGATGTAATTATTAACTGTGCGGCATTTACAAATGTAGATGGTTGTGAAGAACGTGAAGAGGTTGCATATCAAGCAAATGCTATAGGACCTAAGAATCTTGCAATTGTTTCTAAAGAAGCGGGTATTAAATTGATTCATGTATCTACAGATTATGTATTTGCAGGTGACGGATCTAGACCATACGTTGAAACTGATACTCCAAATCCAGTGTCTGCTTATGGACGTACAAAGCTTTCGGGGGAAGAGTTCGTACAAGAGTTTGGAGAGAAATATTTTATTCTTAGAACAGCTTGGTTATATGGTGATGGCAAGAATTTTGTTAAAACAATGCTTAATGCAGCAAAAACACATGATGAAGTATCAGTAGTTTGTGATCAATTAGGAACGCCAACATCAGCTGTAGAGCTTTCTAAAATGATACGTTTCTTAGAAGGCACAGAAGAATATGGTATATATCATGCTACTTGTGAAGGTGATACTAACTGGGCGGAATTTACAGAAACCTTCTATGCTGCAAAAGGTATAACTACTAAGGTTAATCACGTGACAAGCGAAGAGTATGCAGCAATTAATCCAGCAGCAGCTAATCGACCACATTATTCGATCTTAGAAAATGCTCATTTAAAAGAAGTGACAAGTGATTTTTCAATGGCACATTGGAAGGATGCATTAGATTTTTATCTTGCAAATATGCCTGAATAAAAGGAGAATTTATGTCTGAAAAACCTTTAGTATCAGTATGTATTCCGGCATATAATAATGAAGATTATATTGTAGAGACAATTGAATGCATATTGAATCAAAGCTATAAGAATATTGAACTCATCGTAGTTGACGATAATTCTAAGGATAATACATATCAGGTTGTCGAAAATGTTAATGATAAGAGAATAAAGCTTTATAAGAATGAGCGTAATTTGGGAATGGCAGGAAATTGGAATCGTTGCTTAGAGCTTTGTTCAGGGAAATACATTAAATTAATTTGTGCTGATGATTTGATACATAAAAGATTAATTGAAAAGGAAGTTCTTATAATGGAGAAATATCCTAATGTTAATCTTGTGCAATCAGACACACAATTTGTGGATTTGAATGGTAAGGCAGCAGGTTATTATAGAAGATATTACAGAAGTGGAGTGGTTGAAGGTAAAAAAGCTTCTAGATTTTCAGCATTTACTAGGGATTATTTAGGCGCGCCACTTGCGAATATGATTAGAAAATCAGCTTACGATAAATTAGGTGGTTTTGACGAAAGCTTTTTCTATATTATTGATTATGACTTCTATATGAAACTTGCTAATTACGGCGATATCTACATTATACATAAGCCGCTTAATTATTTTAGAATTAGAAATGATTCTAATACCGGAGAGGTTTTAGCTGGAGACAAGGGAAGCATTTATATTGCTGAACATAGAAGGTTGATTGAAAAGTATGCCGCTGATTTGAAATTGAGTAAGTGGCAGGTAGAACTTAGCGTTCTTATAAGGAAGGTTATGAGTTTTTTAGGCAATATTTATCTAAAAGTATTTTTACCTAAGGAGTAGACGTGAAGTGATACAAAATGTATTATAATTCACGACATATTAGTTTTTATTTGTACACATTTTTATTATATTATGTTATATAAATAGAATGGTTAGATTATTAAAAAAGGAGAACAAAATGAGAACTTATTTAGTAACAGGTGGAGCAGGTTTTATTGGTAGTAATTATATTCATTATATGTTTAAGAAATATGATAATGAAATTAGAATTATCAATGTCGATAAATTGACATATGCTGGTAATTTAGAGAATCTTAAGGATGTTGAAGATAGAGAAAATTACACATTTGTTAAAGCTGATATTTGCGATAAGGAAGCTATTAGAAAGATATTCGTAGAAAATGATATCGATAGAGTAGTTCATTTCGCAGCAGAATCACATGTTGATAGAAGTATTGAGAACCCAGAAGTTTTCGTTCAAACAAATGTAATGGGTACAGCAGTTATGCTAAATTGTGCTAAAGAAGCATGGGAGCAAGAAGATGGAACATTTGCTGAAGGCAAGAAATTCCTTCATGTTTCAACAGACGAGGTGTATGGAACACTTGATGATGATCCTAATGCATACTTCTATGAGACAACTCCATATGATCCACATAGTCCATATTCAGCAAGTAAAGCTTCATCAGATATGTTAGTTAAAGCATATATGGATACTTATAAGTTCCCTGCAAATATTACAAATTGTTCAAACAATTATGGACCTTATCAATTCCCAGAGAAGTTGATTCCACTTATTATTAATAACGCACTTCAAGGAAAAGATTTACCAGTATATGGTGATGGTAAAAATGTTCGTGATTGGTTGTATGTTGAAGATCATGCCAAAGGAATCGATATGGTTCAAGAAGAGGGAGAATTGTTCGAGACATATAATATTGGTGGACATAACGAGAAACAAAACATCCAAATTATTCATATTATTTTGGATACTCTTCAAGAAATGCTTGATGACAATGATCCAAGAAAACAGCTTGTATCAGATAAGTTAATTAAGTATGTTACAGATAGAAAGGGCCATGACAGAAGATATGCTATTGCTCCTGATAAGATTAAGGCAGCAGTAGGCTGGTATCCAGAAACATGTTTCGAAGAAGGAATTAAGAAAACAATTGCTTGGTTCTTCGAAAATGAAGATTGGATGAATAACGTTACAAGTGGTGATTATCAGAAGTACTATGAAGGAATGTATTCTGATAGATAATATAAATATTTAGTTGAGAAAATGCGCCAGTTATATCTATATACTCCTATGGGAGTAGGTAGATTGACTGACGTTTTTGTACATTTTGGAAATATGAAAATAGGAACAGTAATAGTAACATATAATAGAAAAGAGCTTTTAAAAGAATGCATTAATTGTGTTTTATCGCAGACTGTGAAAATTGATACAGTTATAGTTGTAAATAATAATAGTGATGATGGAACGAGGGAATATCTAGATTCTATAAAAGATGAAAGAGTAAAACCTTTTCATCAAAAAGAAAATCTTGGCGGTGCAGGTGGATTTTATAAAGCGCTACAGATTGCTGAGAGTTATCATTTTGACTATGTTTTGATTATTGACGATGATGCAATGATTGATAAGAACTATATGAAGCATATCGTTAATATTGGAGAGCAAAGCGATAGATTTAATGCGTTTGCAGGTGCAGTATATACAGAAGGAAAGATTGATACACATCATAGAAGACGAATTCTTTCGAAGCTAATTTTTGCAGAATCTATTTTGCCTGAAAAAGAATATAACAAGAAGAGAGTGATAGATTTTGCGACTTTTTGTGGTTTGGTTATTAGAGGTAAAACATTGACTGAAATTGGTTTGCCTATGAGAGAATATTTCTTGTGGTATGATGACTCAGAATTTTGCTTGCGACTCAAAGATAAGGGCAAGATAGTTTTAATCCCTAAAGCAAAATTAAATCACAAAACAAAACCTTATCAAGGAGCAACAAAGCTTCTTGATACAACAGATTGGCGCCATTACTACGGTTATAGAAATAGATATGATTGTGGTAAGAAGCATTATGGCAAAATGACTGGATTAGTGATTTTGATGCAATATGTTGTATTTATTTTAATAAGCATATTAGAGCTTTTTAATAAAGAGAAGTCTGAGCATGCAAAGTATAATATTAGTATGTTGAAGGATATTATTACTGATTGTATAGAGGGCAAGCTTGGTGTTAATGATAAGTATCTACCAAATAAGAAATAAAGTGGGTGTAGCAAATGAATGATGTAGTTGCTGTGGTTGTAACGTATAATAGAAAAAAGCTATTGAAGGAATGTATAGAGGCATTGCTTAAGTCTTCATTTCCATGTGATGTATTAGTTATAGATAATTGTAGTACAGATGGAACAAAGGAATATATAGCAGATATTATTGATAACAATTCAAACGTTTCATATCAGAAGCTGGCGGAGAACGTTGGTGGAGCAGGCGGATTTGCAAACGGAATGAATTTGGCTGTGAAGCAAGGATACGAATATGTTTGGATTATGGACGATGATACCATCGTTAATGAGAAATCCTTAGAAATGTTGATGGATGGAGCAGACATTTTATTAGATGATTTTGGATTTTTGTCATCAACAGTTAATTGGACTGATGGAAAACCTTGTAAGATGAATGCACAGACATTTAATCGTCGACCTACTGGTATTCAGAGTAATTACGAAACGCAGGGTTTGAAGTCGGTTACAGCTGCAACATTTGTTTCGTTGTTGTTTAGACGTGATGTTATTCTATCTATGGGACTTCCAATCAAAGAATACTTTATTTGGGGTGATGATAAGGAATATACATCTCGTGTTTCGGCAAAATATAATTGTTATAACGTTTCTGGATCGACAGTAACACATAAGATGGGAAATAACAAGGGTTCAAATATCAAGACTGATGATATCAAGAGAATTGATAGATATTTCTATGCATATAGAAATGATCTTGCAACAGCTAAAAATAGAGGTGTTATAGCTGTTGCAGTATATCTAGCTGGTTTCACTTTAAATTATTTTAGAGTATCTAGCTTAAAAGATAATTCAAAAAATAAGAGATTAGATGTAATGCGAAAAGGCTTGTTTGCTGGGATTACATTTAATCCAAGTATAAAGTATGTAAAAATAAATTAAGGTAGATAGTGATACAATAACCATATAATAAAATCTTTGCTAAGTATTGGAACATATAATGTTCTTGGTCTAATTCTTTTGCAAAGACGCTTTAGGGCTTGCTTTGATTTTTTGATTTGTGCTTTGTGTTTATCTTTGTTTTTGCTTAGATAACGAATATCATTATTTGTAAATTCAAAGCAGAAATTATAAGCATAAACATAGGCTTTATCGTTTGTCTTTTGTAAATAATCAAGGATTATTTTATAAGAATCATATGCAACGAGAAGTCTAGGGATTCGCTGGTCTTCTTGTTGAGTGATGCTAGAGGCTACAAAACGATAATTATAGAGTAAATCTGGTATGAGAACTACTTTCTTTATGAATTCTGCGACTTGTAAAACCCAAAGCTTGTCTTCATACATGTTAAGCGTTGGGTCGAATAAAGGTAGAGTGTTAGTCTGTATTCTGTCAACACGCCATAGTTTGTTCCAAGGGTATCCTCCACCACAATTGTAGTTGTTGGATCCGACTTTGACTTGAAATTCTTTAGCATCAATGGTTTGAGTTTTGTCTGCAATTTTTTGAATGTAAGTGTCTAATTCGCAGAAGTCAGTCCAACCAAAAGCAACGCAGTCAGAATCAGTTTCTATTAATGCGGCGATGGATTTTTCCCAAGCAGTTTCGACAAGAGTATCATCAGAGTCGATAAAGGTTAGTATATCACCGTTGAAGTTGGAAAGACCAGTGTTTCTAGCCACACTAACGCCTTGGTTTTCTTGATGAATAACTTTGATTTTAGAATTTTTATTTGCGAATTTATCGCATAACATGGCACATTCTGAATCTGAGCCATCATCAACTAATATTAATTCATAATTGTCATAAGTTTGTTTTTCTACGCTTTGTATACATTCTGTTAGATACTCTGATGGAGTATTATACACTGGTACAATAGCGCTTATTAAATATTTTTTGTCCATGAATACATTATGATATTAATGTTTAATAATTGCAAGTAGATTAAATACAATAACATTTATATAGAATGAAGAAAGAATTTATAGCATGAGAACAAGAAATTCGTTTATAAATTTTCTGGCTAATACAGGAAGCTATACAATCAATTTAATATTGTCTTTCGTTACACGAACAATATTTATTCATGTATTTTCAGCAGCATATTTGGGAATAAATGGTGTTTTTGGTAATATATTATCAGTGTTATCTTTGTCTGAATTAGGCATTGGTGTAGCAATGAATTATTTCCTATACAAACCGATAGCTGACCAAGATGAGAAGACGATATGTCAATTTATGAATTTGTATAGGGTGATGTATACCGTAGTAGGTGGTTTTGTTGGGATTGCAGGACTTTGTCTTGTGCCATTTTTAGATGTGTTCCTTAAGGATCAACCTGATATACCTGGAATTACATTTATTTATCTTTTGTTTCTTATGAATACGGTTGTTTCGTATTTGTGGGGATACAAAAGAGCTATCATTGACGGACATCAAAAGAGCTACATTAATACAGCGTATAATACAATTTTTACTACGACACAGTTTATACTTCAAATTGTGGTATTATTGGTTTTCAAAAGTTTTATTGGATATTTGGTTATCCAGATTGCTTGTAGTATAGGAGCTAATTTGGTGGCAGCTAATAAAGCGAACAAGATGTATCCATATTTAACGAAGGATCGTAAATCATTACCACCAAAGGACGTTAGAAAAAAGGTATTTAAAAATGTTGGTGCAATGTCTCTTCATAAATTAGGAGATGTTGTTGTGAATAATACAGATAATTTGATAATGTCTACGGCAGTAGGTGTTACAATTGTAGGAATGCTTTCGAATTATCAGATGATTCAAGCGAGTATAGTTACAGCACTAAATGGTGTGTTTGGTGCCTTTACAGCTAGTATTGGTAATTTGACTGTAGAAGAAGATGATGAGAGTACATTTAGAGTGTATAGAACACTGCAGTTTTTATGTTTTTGGTTATATAGCTTTTGCTCGGTAGCTTTTATGGTTATGTTTACTCCATTTATGGAGACGTGGGCGGATATTGCAGGAAAACCCGCAAGCGAGCTTGTAATTCCTATAGTAATGTTGTTGGTGTTTGTTGCAAACTTTTATATGGGAGGAATGCGTAGAGTTATTCTCACATTTAGAGATGCAATGGGACTATATTGGTATGATAGATATAAACCTATAGCGGAGGTTGTGATTAATCTTGTTGTATCGATTGTTTTGGTTATCAAAATAGGTGCAATCGGTGTTATGATTGGTACATTGGTTAGCACAATGACAACTTGTTTTTGGATTGAGCCACTAGTAACTTATAAGTATGGTTTCCATAGAAAAGTAAGTCATTATTTTGGGATATTTACAAAATATACATTGACAACAGTAATTGTAGGTGGATTTACATATTGGGTGTGTCATTTCGTAAATGTAGGTGGAATATTAGAGTTAGTACTTAAAGGGATAATATGTGTTGTTGTATATAATCTAATAGTATTGATGTTGTTTTGCCGAACAGAAGAATTTAAAATTCTTTGGGGTCAATTTACTAAAATAATAAAAAATTGGATTGAAAGAAGAAAAGAGAAAAAGAGTAATTAAGAAAGGGTTTGTTATGGTAATTCAAAAATTGTTATTTCCAAAAGAGGAAACATGTAATGAGTGGGAGATGTTTTTGCACAGCAAAAAGATTAAGAAAGAATATCCAGTAAAGGTTTCTCAAAATATTTTTGTGGAGAAAGAAGGAGAAGAACTTCAAAAACGTAATGAATATTATAAAAATAGATATTCGGACAAAGGATTTCTTATTCCTGGTGGTGATGTGGTTTCGTTGGAGTCTTATTTTAATGCATTTTCCATTGGTAAGTGGAAAAAGTATACAAGACTTGATAATCTTACTTTGCATTTGAATATTAAAGGAAATGTTGAGGTTAAAGCAGGTAATGCATTAGGTGTTGCATATCATGAGGGCGAACCTACTGATGATACCAAAGATAGATATTACTTTAAAAAGGCAATTAGAAAAGAAATTGATATAGAAGTAAAAAAAGTTAAAAACGGAGTTGATATTGTATTTCCTAATATTGAATATGATGGAATATTGTATGTAGAAATTAAAGCGTTAGAAGATGCATATTTACTGGGTGGTGAATACATTACTGAAACAGATAATGTTAATGATGTAAATCTTGCATTGTGTATTTGCACATTTAAGAGAGAAGAATTTGTTACAAGAAATGTTAATCAAGTAATAGATGGCATAATTAACAATAAAGATTCTGTGATGAATGGTCATGTGGAAGTTTTTGTGTCAGACAATGGACAGACTTTGCCAGAAGATACATTTAAATCAAATAAGGTACATTTATTCCCTAATAGAAATGTTGGAGGAGCAGGTGGTTTTACACGAGGAATGATAGAATCTGTGTTATATAGACCAGACAATAAATTATCTCATGTAATATTAATGGATGATGATATAGTTCTAGATAGTGAAGTGTTAGAACGTAATTTTCTTTTCCTTAAATTGTTAAAGGAAGAATATTCAAAGGCTATGATTGGCGGTGAACTATTTGAGTTAGATAAGAGATATTTGCAGTTTGAGGCTGGGGCAGCATATCGTAAGGTCACAATTCAGTCATATAACCAAATTTGGGATATGCGAAATAAAAATGCTGTTGCTGCAAATGAAGAAGAGAATCCAATGAACTTTAATGGTTGGTGGTATACTTGTATACCAGTAAGCTATGTTAGGGAGGATAATTTACCATTACCAGTATTTATTCATAGAGATGATGTTGAGTATGGTATGAGAAACGAAGAAAATGGAACAATTCTTTTAAATGGAATTAGTGTTTGGCATCCACAAGGCCCAGGTAAAGCAGCAGCGGCAATGAATTATTACGATGTGCGTAATGATTTAATTTGTATGGCAGCTTTTAAAGATGCACCATCTGCGACTGAGTTGTTAAATCATATAACAAGAGCTTTTCTGGGAAATATGATGAGATATAGATATCAGGTTATTGATTGTATATTTTATGCAATAGATGATTATTTTAAGGGGCCAGATTATTTTATGTCTCTTGATCCAATAGAAAATCACAAAATGTTAAGTAGATTTAATTATGAATTTACTGAACCAGAAGGAATAGATTTGGATAAACTAGAAGTAAAGAAGGCTAAGGATTTGCCAAGTAATATTTATATGAAATCAGCTTTGTGCTGGTTTTTACCACCACAAAATAAGACGAGAATATGTGGGCTAGAAGATACAGGACTTCCATATAATGCTAAGAGAGTTTTCTTATATGATGAGAATAGAAAACAAGGTTTTATGGCAGAACGTGACTATAAGGAAGCATTTAGATTGACAAAGGAATATGCTAGAATTTCTAAGCTTATCCTAGAGCATTATGACGAAGTGACTAAGGAGTGGGCAGATAGAAAGAAAGAGTATACTTCTTTAAAATATTGGGAAAAATATTTACAAATCAAATAATTACTATGGTGTTACAAAGAATAATTGCTTCGGGAAATAATCCTGAAAACTTGTATGTTAGACAAATTGATGAATTCGGAAGAGACCTAAGCTTCGAATATGGGGTTGAAAAATGTGTGACTAAAGCATTTCCTATTAAGATGATGAAGGGCGAGATATTATCGTTTGATACATATTATAATTCTTTCGAGGCTGAAAAGTGGAGCTCATATACAACAGTAAAGAGTGTAAATTTAGTTGTAGAAGCAAAAGGAAGCTTAGATATCAGAATTATAAATGTAAAAAAAGTTGTAAGAGATGATGGTCACATAATAAATTCTAAGGAAGAGATATCAGTAGATTGCCAAGTGGATGCTAGAAGTGATGCGACGGTTTGTAGCTTTGAGTTAGACATTTTTAATGTTAAAGGTATAATATATCCGGTTATTACGGCAAATAGCGATACAGAGTTGATTAGTATAAGATATGAAGACAATGTAGAACTTGATAATGATAATGTTGCGATTGTAGTTTTTGCGAGTAACGATATTAGAGTTACAAAAGAGTTTATTAAGAAGCTGAATATTTATGAGAGTAGGCTACAATATAGTTTGTGCGTCTGCGATGTGAGAGGTGGACTTTGGGATGGATACTTTGGTGAAAATGTTTGTGTTATCTCAAAGAAAGAAACTGTAGGAAGTCTAAAAAATAAAGCCTTAAGTTGGGCTAAAGAGTTAAAAGCTTCGCATATTCTTTTCTTGGGTGAAAATTCATTGTTGAATCTTGAAGCTTTAGAAAATACCTTTGCATTTATTAGAAGAATTAATGAGCATAATAAAGATTTGATTGTACAAGGCATTACTATTAATGAGACTATAGTCGAAAATGCAGGATATTTTTCTCAAGGAAAGAATTTGTTAAAGAGAGGCTGCGATATAGATATTTCTAATTTCTTAGAAAGTAAAATATTATTAGAGAAGGAAGATATATCTTATCCAAATGAAAATGTAATAATATATCCAGTTGGAGTTTTTGACTCAGAATTCGATTCGAAATTAAATAAATATACGAATAGAAATTTTGCAGCTAGATTTGATAAAGTAAGGATATTAGAATATAATAGTTTAAGCATGAGTTTGGTTCCAACAGGAAGTGAAGGCTTAATTAAAAAGAACTATTTTGATACGATGGATGAGTTAATATCAAGATGCGGAACTAGATTAGAATTTACTAAAGATGAATTAAAAAGTGAATTAAAACGACGTATATTCAAAGAAATAAAATATGGTAATTATATAATTATTGAGGTTATAATTAAGGCTATAGAAGATTTCTTGAGTGTGGATTTTTTTGATGAAGCCAAACGTGAAGAATTAAATACTTATTTGAAAAAGCTTCAAGAACAGCATAATCAAATCTTGTCGGGGCATAAGTCGAATAAGGCCTTTACTAATCTATTAAAGGTGATTGTACGTTATAACGAGCTATGTGTTCGGATAAACAATGAATATGACAAGTCGGTACTCCTGTGGGAGGAGTATTGTGCGTAATGGAGGACATGAATGAACGATAATAATAATGGTGGAAATAATAAGGATAATAAATCACGTCCAATAATAATGTTTATAATATTTGCGTTGGTTGCGTTATTTGTTACAAGTCTTATATATACCAAAGCAGGTAGTTCTGCGAAAGAGGAAATAACATATTCACAATTTATTAATTTGGTTGAAAAAGACCAGGTTGAAAAAGTTGTGGTTGAAGGCGAGCAGTTTGACATTACCTTGAAAAAGGATGCAGATTTTTATGCCTCTGAGGAAAGTAAGCAAGCAGCTGAGCTTTACAAAGAGAAGACAGGTCAAAGTTTAGAAATGACGTATTTTACTGCAGTTCTTGCGGATGAACAGTTGCTTCCTTTGTTGAAGGCGCATAATGTTGACGTCAAAGGTGAAATAAAGGGCTCGACAGCAAGCATCATTTTAAATATATTAAGCTGGATTTTGCCTATCATTTTGATTTGGGGATTGATGAGCTTTGCCATGAGAAAGATGGGTGGTGGAGCGTTAGGCGTTGGTAAGAGCAACGCAAAGGTTTATGTAGAAAAGTCTACAGGTGTAACATTTAAAGATGTTGCAGGTCAGGATGAGGCTAAAGAGTCTTTGGAAGAAGTGGTTGATTTCTTGCATAATCCAGATAAGTATACAGATATTGGTGCAAAGCTTCCAAAGGGTGCGCTTCTAGTTGGACCTCCGGGAACAGGTAAGACTTTACTTGCCAAAGCGGTTGCAGGTGAAGCGGGAGTTCCATTTTTCTCGCTTGCTGGTTCTGACTTTGTTGAGATGTTTGTCGGTGTAGGTGCAAGTCGTGTTAGAGATTTGTTTAAGGAAGCAACTAAAGCAGCACCATGTATTATTTTTATAGACGAAATTGACGCTATAGGTAAGAGCCGTGATAGTAGATATGGTGGGGGCAATGATGAGAGAGAACAAACTTTGAATCAATTGCTTGCAGAGATGGATGGTTTTGATTCATCTAAGGGACTACTTATTCTTGCTGCAACAAATAGACCTGAAGTTTTAGATAAGGCTTTACTTCGTCCAGGTCGTTTTGATAGAAGAATCATAGTTGACAGACCTGATATGAAGGGTAGATTAGAAACTTTAAAGGTTCATTCCCAAAATGTTAATCTAGATGAAACGGTTGATTTAGATGCGATTGCTTTAGCATCAGCCGGATTAGTAGGTTCAGATTTAGCAAATATTATTAATGAAGCTGCGATTATTGCAGTTAAGAATAAGAGGAAATTTGTAAATCAAACGGATCTATTTGAAGCATTTGAATTAGTTGCTGTAGGCGGCAAGGAGAAGAAAGACCGTGTGATGAGCGAGAAAGAAAAGAAGATTGTTTCTTATCACGAGGTTGGTCATGCTTTGGTTTCTGCTTTGCAAAAGGATACAGAGCCAGTTCAAAAGATTACTATTGTTCCACGTACAATGGGAGCGTTAGGTTATACATTACAAACACCTGAAGAAGAGAAATTCTTGCAGACTAAGGATGAGCTTGTTGCCAAGATTAAGACTTTTATGGGTGGTAGAGCTGCAGAAGAATTGATTTTTAATACTATAACAAGTGGTGCGGCAAATGATATCGAACAAGCAACCAACATAGCACGTAATATGGTTATGAGATTTGGTATGTCTGAGAAATTCGGTATGATGGGATTGGCATCTGTTGAGAATCAATACTTAGAAGGAAGATCGACTCTTAATTGTGGAGATAAAACTGCATCTGAGATAGATGATGAGGTTAATAAATTAATTAACGGTCTATATGCAGAAGCTATGGAAATGTTAAAAGAAAACAAAGAAATATTGGATCAGATTTCAGATTACTTATACGACCATGAGACTATTACTGGTAAAGAGTTTATGAAAATATTCCGTAAACTCAAAGGAATCGAAGAAACTTCAGATGATGATAATTCAGAAATTTTTGAAGATGAGGAAATGTTCTTCGAAGAGGATTAATTTATGAGTAAAGATTTTACTGATGAGCTAAGCAAACTCCCGGATAAACCGGGAGTTTATCTTATGCACGATAAACATGATACAATTATATATGTTGGTAAAGCGGTTTCTTTAAGGAATAGAGTAAGGCAATATTTTCGCGCGAGTCATAACGAAGGTATCCGCAAAGAAAAAATGGTTCAAAATATTGAGCGATTTGAATATATTATTACTGATTCTGAACTTGAAGCTTTAGTTTTAGAGTGCAATTTAATAAAAAAACATAAGCCAAGATATAATACGCTTTTGAGGGATGATAAGACATATCCTTTTATAAAAGTTACAATAGACGAAGAATACCCTCGTATTCTTTTTACAAGGGAAATCAAGAATGATAAAGCAAAATATTTTGGCCCTTTTACAGCACAAGGATCTGTAAAGGATACGATTAATTATCTTAATAAAATATATAAGCTTAGAACCTGTAATGGTAAAGAGGCGAAAAGTGAGAGGCCTTGCTTGAATTATCATATTAATCAATGCTTCGGCCCTTGCCATAATGAGGTTTCGAGAGCTGATTATATGGAAAATGTAAATGAAGCACTTGAGTTCTTGAAAGGAAATCATACAAAAACATTCTCGATGCTTCAAGAAAAAATGCTTAAAGCCTCAGAAGAGTTGGACTTTGAGAAAGCGGCAGAATATCGAGATCTTTTGGAATCGATAAAGAATTGTGTAGAACGACAGAAAATAACAAGTGCTGAACACGAAGATGTTGATGTGATTGCGTTAGCGCGTGATGAGAAGGAAGCTGTTGTTTGTATTCTTTTTATTAGAAATGGAAAGCTTCTTGGAAGGGACCATTTCTTCTTGGGGAATGTCGAAGAAGACGGCGATGGAGAAATACTTTCGACATTTATTCAACAATTTTACAATGGAGCGCTATTTATTCCGAAAGAAATATATATCGAAGATGAAATCGAAAACAAGGTACTCCTAGAGGAGTATTTGAATGACGTGAATAAAAACACAATTATTTCTGAAGAAGACATAACACAAGAACACGTATCTTCAAATGCGAAAATGAGAAGGATAAATATCGTAAGTCCAAAGATAGGCAAGAAGAAAAAGCTTGTAGAAATGGCGAAATCTAACGCAAAGCTTATTCTTGAAAATGATAAGGAAAGAATGAGGCGTGAAGAAGGAAGAACGATAGGTGCATTAAAACAAATTGCAGAGCTATTAGACTTCGAAAAAATTGACAGAATGGAAGCATACGATATATCTAATATTAGCGGATATGATGCTGTTGGGTCGATGGTAGTTTTTGAAAAAGGAAAACCAAAGTACAACGATTACAGAAAGTTTAGATTGAAAACGGTTGATGGACCGAATGATTATGCCTCTATGGAGGAGGTATTAACTAGAAGATTTACAAGGGGAATTGAGGAATTAAGAGAAGGAGTTGAAAGTAGTTTTTCACATTTCCCAGATGTAATAATGATGGACGGTGGAAAAGGACAGATTGGTATTGCGTTAAAGGTTTTACAACAGCTAAAGCTTAATATTCCAGTATGTGGAATGGTTAAGGATGATCATCATAATACCAGAGGTTTGATATATGAGGGGAAAGAAATAGCGATTGATGCAGACTCAGAAGGGTTTAAATTGATTACTAGATTGCAGGATGAAGCACATAGATTTGCTATTACATACCATAAGAATCTTAGGAACAAAGGTATGGTTCACTCTGCACTTGATGATATAGCTGGAATAGGGCCCAAAAGACGTAAGGCATTGATGAAGCATTTTGTTGATATAGAAGCTATTAGGGAGGCTACTATTGATGAGTTAAAGGATGTGGATTCAATGGACATGAATGCGGCAAAAGCTGTATATGATTATTTTCATAAATAGATAAATATGTTAAAATAATAACTAAGTGTATAAGTATATATGGAGGGCGTTTTTATGGAGAAAGCAGCGAAGCTATCAACAATAGTAGATAAATTAGAGTTGACAAACTACACACCAGAGATTGATTTAGAGCAGAAGTTTGTAACGGTACCAGATGTAAATAGACCAGCGTTACAGCTTAATGGTTTTTATGACCACTTTGAAGTTAATAGAATTCAAGTTATAGGTATGGTTGAACATGCTTATCTTGAGAAAATTGACGAAGAGAAAAGAATGGAGCAGTATGATAAATTTTTATCGTATGCAATTCCAGCAGTGATTTTTTGTAGAGATTTTAAGCCAGAAGAATACATTTTGACTAAGGCTAAAGAAAATGAAATTCCAATTCTCGGTACGAACAGAAGTACTTCGGAATTTATGGCAGAGTTGATTAATATGTTAAGCCTAGAATTGGCACCTTCAACGGGATTACACGGAGTGTTAGTTGATGTTTATGGTGAAGGTCTTTTGATAACAGGTGAGAGTGGAATTGGTAAATCTGAGGCGGCTTTAGAGTTGATTAGAAGAGGTCACAGATTAGTTGCTGATGATATGGTTGAGATTAAAAGGACTAATCAAAATACTTTATGGGGATTTGCACCAGATACAACTCGTCATTTGATTGAACTTCGCGGTATAGGAATCATTGATGTTAAGAGCTTATATGGTGTTGAGTGTGTTAAAGAGAAGCAAAAGATTGATCTTGTAATTAAGCTTGAAGATTGGAAGAAGGGCGTTGAATACGATAGATTAGGACTTCAAGATGAATATACTAATATTCTAGATGTTCCTGTTGTGTGTCATTCGCTTCCTATTCGTCCAGGTCGTAATTTGGCTGTTATATGTGAGACTGCAGCGGTTAACCATAGACAGAAGAAAATGGGTTACAATGCTGCTGAAGAATTGTATAGAAGAGTTCAAGCGAACATTAAGAATAATCAAGAGTAGGAGAAATGTAAATGGA
Source organism: Lachnospiraceae bacterium (assembly GCA_045642225.1). GTDB lineage: Bacteria > Bacillota > Clostridia > Lachnospirales > Lachnospiraceae > RUG191. The sequence goes on from JAZUIN010000065.1 coordinate 78,973, forward strand.
CAGAGAAAATGCATGGAAGAAATATCAATCTAAGAAGGATAGAGAAAAGGTATTTGCTTTTGCAGAGGAATATAAGCAATTTATTAGTGAGTGCAAGACAGAAAGAGAGTGCAGCTCTTATTTTGAAAATAAGGCTAAAGAAAATGGTTTTAAGAATTTAGAGGATGTTTTGGCTAAAGGGCGAAAACTTAAAGCTGGAGACAAGATTTATGTCAATAATAAGGGTAAGGAAATTGCCATGTTTGTTATTGGCAAGAAGCCATTAGAAGAAGGTATGAATATTTTAGGTGCACATATTGATTCGCCAAGAATTGATTTGAAGCAAAATCCTTTATACGAAGATACAGATATGGCACTTCTCGATACTCATTATTATGGTGGAATCAAGAAGTATCAATGGGTAACAATTCCACTTGCAATTCATGGCGTGGTAGCTAAGAAGGATGGAGAAGTTATTAATATTGCAATAGGCGAAAAAGAGTCTGATCCTGTTTTTTGTATTTCAGATCTTCTTATACATTTGGCTGCAAAGCAAATGGAGAAGGATGGTAGAAAGGTTATTGAAGGCGAAGACCTTAATGTGTTGGTGGGCTCTATTCCTGAATTAGAAGAAAATGTTAAGGATGAGAAGAAGAAAGAGCTTGTCAAAGCAAATGTGATTCGAATTGTAGTTGACTATTTGAATCAACAAGATAGGGTGCAGAATTCCAATAAGAAGTATGAGTTTACGGAAGAAGATTTCTTGTCTTGTGAGTTAGAAGTAGTTCCAGCTGGAAAAGCTAGAGATATGGGAATAGATCGTAGTATGATTCTTGGATATGGACATGATGATAGATGCTGTGCACACCCTACATTCGAGGCAATTTGTTCTATTAAATCTTGTGAGAGAACAGTGTGCGGATTGTTGGTAGACAAGGAAGAGATTGGTAGTGTTGGAGCTACAGGTATGCATTCGCGTTTCTTTGAAAATGTAACTGCAGAAATAATAAATCTTGCAGAGAAGAATTACAGTGATGTGTTGCTTAGAAGATGTCTTACAAATTCTAAAGCTATATCATCAGATGTTAGTGGTGCTTTTGATCCTAATTATCCAAGTGTGTTTGAAAAGAAAAATAGTGCATATTTTGGAAGAGGTATAGTACTTAACAAATACACAGGTGCGAGAGGTAAGTCGGGAGCTAACGACGCTAGTGCAGAATTTATAAGTGAAATTCGTAAAGTTTTCGATGATAACAAAGTACATTTCCAAACTGCTGAACTTGGTAAAGTAGACGAAGGTGGCGGTGGCACAATCGCTTACATTTTAGGCAATTACAATATGAATGTTATTGATGGTGGAGTAGCGGTACTTAATATGCATGCACCTTGGGAAATAATAAGCAAGGTTGATTTGTATGAGGCGCTTGAAGCTTATAAAGCATTTGCATTAGATATGAAATAATTTAGATTGGAAATATATATGGAAAAAGCATTTCTAGATAGTATTTATGAAATTATAGATAGGGAAAATGTTAAACTCGATGAACCTATGAAAAATCATACAACATTTCGCATAGGTGGAAACGCAGAAGTCTTTGCACAAGTGGCGACTTCAGAGATTGCTGATTTGATTAAATTGTGTAAGGTTAATAATGTGCCTTATGTAATTCTTGGAAATGGCAGTAATGTTCTTGTTGGTGATAAGGGTGTTAAAGGTGTTGTGATTTCTGTCGGAAATAGAATGAGTTCTATTGAAGTTGAAAATGATGAAGTTTTTGCGGAAGCGGGAGCATTGTTATCGCAGGTTGCAAATATGGCCGCAACAGAGTCTTTGACTGGTATGGAATTTGCAGCGGGGATACCGGGCTCTATCGGTGGAGCAGTTCTTATGAATGCTGGAGCTTATGGCGGAGAAATAAAAGACATCTTGGTGTCTGTAAAGCTACTTACTGAGGATGGCGAGATAGTTGAGCGATTGGCCAAAGATTTGGACCTTTCGTATAGACATAGTGCTATTATGTCAGAAGGTGGAGTTGTTCTATCTGCTCGTTTGAAATTGAAAAAAGGTGATGAAGTAGAAATTCGAAAAACTATGACAGAACTCAAAGAAAAGCGTGTTGAGAAACAACCATTGAATTATCCTAGCGCGGGGTCAACATTTAAGAGACCAGAAGGGTATTTTGCTGCGAAGCTTATTGATGATTGTGGCTTAAGAGGTTATAGAGTAGGTGGAGCTCAGGTTTCAGAGAAGCATTGTGGATTTGTTGTTAACGTGGGAAATGCTACTGCGTCAGATGTGTTAAATGTTATGAAAGACGTTAATGATAAAGTAAAGTCGGCTGTTAATGTTGAGTTAGAGCCAGAGGTTCGAATGATAGGAGAATTTGAATAAGAGGAAGATAAATGTCATTTTCTAGTCAAGTTAAAACAGAATTGTTTAATACTGTAAATAAAGATGGACATTGTCAGTTGGCGGAGTTGACAGCAATTATTAGTTTCTCGTGTAAATTAGCGAAAGATGATAGTGGTAATACATATATTAAATTAGATTCTGATAATGAAAAGCTTCAAAAAAAGTATTCATATCTTGTTAATAAGACAACAGGGATTAGTAATTTTGAAAGGTTGTCTAATGAAGAGGCTAAATCAGTGCTAAAAACTGTCAAAATGCTAAATGAGAAAAGTGATATTCTTAATGTAATGATGGATTATGTGGACGATTCCGTCATATCAGAATCTTGTTGCAAGAGAGCATACATTAGAGGTGCTTATGAAGCAACGGGAACGATTACTAATCCAGAGAAAGGATATCATTTTGAGATTGTCTGCAAAACTATGCAACAAGCAGAACAATTAAGAGATGTAATTGAGTCTTTTGGATTATGGCCCAAAATTGTAAGTCGCAAAAATCACTTTGTTCTATATTTGAAGGATGGTGCTCAAATTGCAGAGATTTTAAATGTAATGGAAGCACACAAATCAATGATGGAACTAGAGAATGTTAGAATTCTTAAAGATATGCGTAATGCTGTTAATCGTAAAGTGAATTGTGAGACGGCAAACATTACAAAAACTATTAATGCTTCAGTCAAACAGGTTGAGGATATTGAACTGATACAAAAGTGTATGGGAATATCAAATTTGCCAGAGCCTTTGGCACAAATGGCAACAGTTAGGCTTGAGCATCCGGAGGTTCCACTTAAGGAGCTTGGAGCCTTTTTACAACCACCTATAGGTAAAAGTGGTGTAAATCATCGTTTGAGGAAAATATCTGAAATAGCAGATAATTTTAGGAGGTAATAAGATGAAGAAAGAAGTGGTTATGCAAATGACAAAGGAGTTTGAAGCAACACCAATCGCTCATTTGGTTCAACTTGCAAATCAATTCGAGAGTAGTATTTATTTGGAGATGAATTCTAAAAAAGTAAATGCTAAGTCAATAATGGGGATGATGAGTTTGATTATTTCCGCGGGAGATACAGTTACAATTGATGCTGAGGGTGCAGATGAAGAAGAAGCATGTAAAGCATTAGAGGAGTTCCTTACAAAATAGGTGGAGTTATGAAGCTTTTATTTATATTTAACCAACACTCAGGTAAAGGGTTAATTAAATCACATTTGGCAGACATTATTGATATTATGGTCAAAGAAGGCTATGAGGTCACAGCTTATGCCACTCAAAGTCAAGGTGACGCGATCGATAAGGTTCAAGAGTGGGCAGAGAAGTACGACAAGATAGTTTGTTCAGGTGGAGATGGCACATTAGATGAAGTGGTAACAGGTTTGATGAAATGTGGAGTCAAGGTGCCAGTTGGTTATATTCCTGCAGGGTCAACGAATGATTTTGGTAATTCGCTTGGCATTGACAAGGACATGATTCGTTCTGCAGAGATTGCTGTTAGAGGAAATAATTTTCCGTGTGATATAGGGCAATTTGCAGATGATTATTTCGTATATGTTGCTGCTTTTGGAATTTTTACAGAGGTTAGCTATAAAACAAGTCAATCTTTGAAAAACGTGTTTGGACATGCAGCATATATTTTAGAAGGCGTAAAAAATGTTACGAATGTTCCTTCTTTTAAGATGAGAGTAGAAACAGAAAAAGGAGTTATTGAAGATCAATTTATTTATGGAATGATTACTAACTCTGTTTCAGTAGGTGGATTTAAGGGTATTGTACCAGCAGAAGTAGAGTTAAATGATGGTCTTTTTGAAGCGACATTAATTAAAAGCCCTCAAAATGCATTTCAATTAAATGATATCCTAGCTTGCTTGGGAGGACTTAAATCCGAGTCGGAGTATATTTATTCGTTCCAGACAAAACAACTAACGGTGTGTTGCGAAGAAGAAGTACCATGGACTTTAGATGGTGAGTATGGTGGAGACCATAAAGAGGTTACAATAAGAAATTGTAATAAAGCAATAGATATTATGGTTGAATAGATTCGCAAATTTAGATATAATAATAAAGGTTATAAATTGATTTGAAAGATCATTTTTATATAAAAAAGAATGGAGGTATTGATATGATCGTATCAGCTACAGAAATGCTACAGAAGGCTAAAGCAGGTCATTATGCAGTAGGACAATTTAACATTAACAATTTAGAGTGGACAAAGTCTATTTTACTTACAGCTCAAGAGCTTAACTCACCAGTTATTCTTGGTGTGTCAGAAGGTGCTGGTAAGTACATGACAGGTTTTAAGACAGTTGCAGAAATGGTTAAGGCAATGGATGAAGAGCTAGGAATCACTGTTCCAGTTGCAATTCACCTTGATCATGGTTCATACGAAGGATGCTACAAGTGTATTAAGGCTGGTTTCTCATCAATTATGTTTGATGGTTCACACTTTGATATTGAAGAGAACATTGCAAAGACTAAGGAATTAGTTGCAGTTGCTCATCAACTTGGTTTATCAATTGAAGCTGAAGTAGGCGCAATTGGTGGTGAAGAAGATGGTGTTGTTGGTAAGGGTGAATGTGCAGATCCTGATGAATGTAAGATGATTGCTGATTTGGGTGTTGACTTCTTAGCAGCAGGTATTGGAAATATTCATGGTAAGTATCCAGATAACTGGGAAGGTCTTTCATTTGAGACATTAGATGCAATTCAACAAAAGACTGGAGATATGCCATTAGTTCTTCATGGTGGTACAGGTATTCCTGAAGACCAAATTAAGAAGGCAATTGATCTTGGTGTATCTAAGATTAACGTTAATACAGAATGTCAATTATCATTTGCAGCAGCTACAAGAGAATATATTGAAGCTGGCAAGGATAATGAAGGTAAGGGTTATGACCCAAGAAAACTTCTTGCTCCTGGTGCAGAAGCAATTAAGGCTACAGTTAAGGAAAAGATGGAATTATTTGGTTCTGTAAACAAGGCTTAATATGTTTTTTAGAGGGGTGCTGCAGCGCAGCACCCTTTTTTGATAAGTATAATTAAGGAGAATATCGATGTACGAATCTAATGTTAAAAATGTAAATAACGATTATTTTAATGTTGCAGATATTTTTGGGGAAAATGTTTTTAATGATGCTGTAATGAGAGAGCGTCTTCCTAAAAAGACATATCAGATGCTTAAGGAAACAATTCGTCTTGGTGCTCAGCTAGATTTGGAGACGGCAGACGTTATTGCTCATGAGATGAAGGAATGGGCAATTGAAAAGGGTGCAACACACTATTCGCATTGGTTTCAACCGCTTACAGGCGTAACTGCTGAGAAGCATGATTCATTTATTTCTGCACCAATGTCAAATGGTAAAGTTTTGATGAGCTTTTCAGGAAAAGAATTAATTCAAGGCGAACCTGATGCGTCATCATTTCCTTCAGGTGGATTAAGAGCAACTTTCGAAGCTAGAGGATATACAACTTGGGATTGTACTAGCCCAGCATTTGTAAGAGAAGATGCGGCAGGTGCTACATTGTGTATACCAACAGCATTTTGTACATTTACAGGTGAAGCGTTAGATCAGAAAACTCCTTTGCTTCGTTCTATGGAAGCGATAAACGAGCAAACACTTAGAGTTCTTCGCTTGTTTGGAAATACAACATCTAAAAGAGTTGTTCCTTCTGTAGGTGCAGAGCAAGAGTATTTCCTTGTTGATAGAAAGAAGTATTTAGAACGTAAGGATTTAATATATACAGGAAGAACACTTTTTGGAGCTATGCCACCTAAGGGTCAGGAAATGGATGACCATTACTTCGGTGCGATTCAAGAGCGAGTTGCTGCTTATATGAGAGATGTTAATTTAGAATTGTGGAAGCTTGGTGTAACAGCAAAAACACAGCATAATGAAGTTGCCCCAGCACAGCACGAGTTGGCTCCTATATATGCAGAGGCAAATGTGGCTGTGGACCATAATCAGCTTACAATGGAAACACTTAAGAAGGTTGCAAAACGTCACGATTTGTATTGCTTACTTCATGAAAAACCTTTTGCAGGTGTTAATGGATCAGGTAAACACAATAACTGGTCCCTTGTAACAGATGATGGTATCAATTTGTTTGATCCAGGAAAAACTCCTCACGAAAATACACAATTTTTACTTATATTAGTATGTGTGTTAGCTGCTGTTGATAGACATGCAGATTTGATTAGAGAATCTGCATCAGACGTTGGAAATGATCACAGATTAGGTGCAGATGAAGCGCCACCAGCAATTATTTCTGTTTATTTAGGAGAACAGCTTTCTGATGTATTGGCACAGTTGATTAGAACTGGTACAGCAACACATAGTATTAAAGGCGAAAGAATGGATACAGGTGTTACAGTACTTCCAGATTTTAAAAAGGATGCAACAGATCGTAACAGAACTTCTCCATTTGCATTTACAGGTAATAAATTTGAGTTCAGAATGGTTGGATCAAGAGATTCAGTCGGAGAACCTAACATTGTCCTTAATACAATTCTTGCTGAAACATTCAAAGAAGTGTGTGATGAAATAGAAGCAAGCTCTGACAAAGAACAAGCTATTCATGATGTGATTAAGAGAATGGCAATAGAGCATGAAAGAATCGTGTTCAATGGTAATGGTTATTCAGATGAATGGATTCAAGAGGCTGAAAGAAGAGGCTTACCTAATATTAAATCGATGGTAGATGCTATTCCAGCATTAGTAAAGCCTGAGTCGATTGAGTTGTTTGAAAACTTTGGTGTATTCAGTAGAGCAGAGCTTGAATCAAGAGTAGAAATTGAATATGAACAATATGCTAAAGAGATAAATATTGAAGCAAAGACAATGATAGATATAACAAGAAAGCAGATTATTCCATCTGTAATACGATATACTACACGTCTTGCAGATTCTATTAATGCTGTAGCAAGTGCTTGTTCAGAAGCAAATGTTTCAGCACAACAAAGTATTTTGGTTGAAGTTTCGCAGAATTTAGCAGAAGTAAAGAGTAAGCTAGATAACTTAGAGGAAGTACTCCCTAAGGCGTATGATATTGTTGAAACATCACAAAAGGCTATTTATTTCCATGAGGTGGTATTACCTGCAATGGCTGAATTAAGAAAGCCTGTTGATAAAATGGAAATGCTTGTTGATAAAGAAGTATGGCCTATGCCTTCATACGGAGATTTGTTATATCAAGTATAGTAAGATTTATGTATAAAGAAAGCCAACTCCATAAATTGGAGTTGGCTTTTTTGCTTGTTTTGTTATTTATGGTGTGGAACCTTCAGTGCTAGGATTGTTTGAAGGCGTACTGCCTTGATTTTGGCTGTTGTTTTCACCATTATTTTTGTTGCTGTCAGTATTACCGTTGGTTGACGTATTGTCAGACGTTTTATCTTTTGTGGTAGTAGTTGTTGTTGTTGTTACTGTTGTTACAGGTGCGCTAGAGTGTATCTGACAGAAGTTGGTTAAACCATTTATATCGTATAAATATGGACCGTCTGCAGAGCCTTCGCTTCCGCCAATAATGTATACTGCTGAAGATGTGCTAGGGCAATATTCCGTCGATATTTGATTTGATTCTGTACATATATTTACTCTTACATGATGATCACATACTTCTGAAGGGACAGAGCCTTCTGCGAAGTATTCTTCGTATACCATACTGCCTCTTGGATCTTCGTCACAAAGTCCAGGAACAGCTAACTTACCAGATTTTCTACATACGGACGCTGTAGTTATACCGGCAGGCATTGGGAATTCTTTTCTTGCTAGACCAAAATGTATACGGCTCATTACGGCTTTCCATATCGCTTTTGAATATGATGTATTACCTTGTACTGCATTATCATCATTTCCGCCCCATATTACACATGTATAATATGGTGTATATCCTGCAAATAAGGTATCTCTATTCTTTGTAGTTGTACCAGATTTACCAGCAACTACTTGACCTTCGAAGTTTGCAGGTGTACCAGTACCCTTTGTCATAACGTCTTGCATTGCAGAAGTTAATAACCAAGCTGTAGTTTCTTTCAAAACTTGTTTTGATTTACGTTTTTTCTCAGAATTATCAATTAGTACGTTGCCTTGTGCATCTTCGACCTTTGTGTAGAAGAAAGGCTTGTTGTATTTGCCTCCATTGGCAATTGCAGCATAAGCGCCTGTTAATTCTAGATTTGTTACACCGTTTGTTATACCACCTAAGGCTAATGCTTGGTTGTTGTCTCCACTAACAAGAGTCGTTATTCCTAGGTTCTTGGCATATTCAAATCCAAGACCAGTACCGATTTGTGCAATTGTTTTTACAGTAACAATGTTAATGGAATCAGTGATACCTTCTCTTAATGTTGTAAAACCACGGAAAGAAAAGTCGTAGTTGTTAAGAGGATTTCCATCTGAATAGCTTGTAGGACAATCGTCTTGTACTGAGGCAAGGGTAAGTCCGCCGGCATCTAAAGCAGGTGCATAAGCGGTAACAATCTTAAATGTTGAACCAGGCTGTCTTGTTATATCAGTAGCTCGGTTAAGTGTAAGACTTCCTTTCTTTTCGCCTCGGCCACCAACAAGGGCAACAACAGCACCAGTGGTGTGGTCCATAATAGTCATTGCAGCTTGTGGTTGTAATGTATAGCTAATGCTTTCGCCAGCACCAGGGATAGTGTCACCTGGTTGCATTATTTCTGATTTGTATTTCTCATAAGCGGCTCTAGCTTCTTCTTCAGAATTAAAATCTATTACATAACCTGGGTTCTTTGATTGATAGTAAGAAAGCATTGTTTGTTCACTATAATTTTTGGTAGAACCGTCGGCTTTTTTGACAGTAAGTCTAAAGGAAATAGAAGTTTTTGGCGCAGAAGGATAATTCTTCTGATTGTTAATCTCTTCCTCACAAGCTTGTTGTATGCTGCTTATTTGTGTTGAATAAATCTTTAATCCACCACTATATATTAATTTAGATGCTTCAGCTTCAGTGTATCCGTTTTTGTCCATCAAATCATCAATGAGTTGTTCTGTCAAAGCATCTATGAAATACGAGGTTGAGGAATTGTTTCCATTAGCCGAATTTATAGTTTCAATTCTTTCGTATACATTATCTTCTAGTGCGTTATTAAGTTCATCTTTGGTGATGAAATCCTGATCGTACATGTATTCTAGAACTTTTTGTTGTCTAGCTTTATTGTTGTCAGGATGTAGTATTGGATTATATTTTGATGGGTTTTGCGTTATTGCAGCAATTACCGCAGCTTCTGCAAGGTTTAAGTCGGAAACGCGTTTGTTGAAATATTTTTCAGAAGCGGCTTCTACACCCAATGTATTGTGTCCTAGATTTATTGTATTCAAGTAATTTTCTAGGATAGTATTTTTATCCATAACTCGCTCAAGTTCTACAGCTAAATATTGTTCTTTTATTTTTCTGTTTAGTCTGTCAATAAAAGAAGTTTCGCTCATCCATTGAGTGAAGTAATTATTTTTGAGTAATTGTTGTGTTAGGGTACTTGCACCTTGAGATGATTGTCCAAGCGAAATAATACTAGTAAATGCTGCTCTAACAATACCACGCGTATCGATGCCGTTGTGGTCGTAGAATCTTGAGTCTTCAATGGCAATAAATGCATGTTGTACATTTTCGGGAATATCATTTAAAGTAACATATTCTCTGTTAGCTCCTGATTCAGCTAAAGTCTCAATTTGGTTGCCATCTTGATCGTATACTTTGGACATGTAACCAGTAGGTGAAACATCTATAGTTGTGATATCAGGGCATCTGGCAATAAGGATTGCTGAATATACACCAAATAATATGATTAGAAGTAAAACAACCCCACCAATTCCAATAAAGATGGATTTGCCAAATGTTATTCCAAATTTATTTTTTCTATTTGATTGTGAAGTAGCTTTTTTGTTAGCCTTTTTCTTCGTTGAATTTTTACCGTAGCTCATAAATACCTCCATAATAACGTCTTTATTATACCAAAAAAATGCTATATAATAAAGAAGATATTATTTGACGTTTGGTTAATAAGGAGAGCGTTTTGGATAAAATAATAAAAGATGGCTCAACTGGAGAAATTGTTGAAAAAAAATCAAGATTTATTTGTGAGCTAAGATATGTTGAGACGGAAGAAGAAGCTGAAAATTTTATAAAAGAGAAGAAGAAACAATATCATGATGCAAGACATAATTGTTCTTGTTATATTGTTGGAAGTGAGAACCCTATAAAGAAAAGTAGTGATGATGGTGAACCTTCTGGTACAGCAGGGAGACCAATGCTTGAAGTTATCGAAGGTGAAGGAATATATAACATAGCATGTGTCGTAACGCGTTATTTTGGAGGAGTGTTACTTGGTACAGGTGGATTGGTGCGCGCATATCAAGCGGCAACGAAAGAGGCACTAGAAAATGCTCGAATTCTTTCGATGATTACGGTGGAAGAATTGCTGATCGAAGTTGATTATAATAACTGGGGTAAGTTAGATAATTTGTTTAGAGATGAAGGTATTATTATAGATAATATTGATTATGCAGAAAATGTTAAAGTTGTAGCTTTGGTACCAGTTGAAAAAAGTCAGAAGATATACGATAAGGTGGTCGAAATGACTTGTGGCAAAGTAACGGCAAAAAGAGGTGACGTCTTTAATACAGAGAGTGTGGTTGGTTGAAGTTGATGTTAGTAGGTGTTTTACTAGTATTTTTGATGATCAACTCATTGAAAAATACCCACCGCTATGCTAGTATTAATAGGTATTTTAGATATAACAAGTCCAGCGGTGTGATGTCAAGTGAAGAAAAATAAAAATCCTTTTATTTTTTGATATATTTCACGAAAACAAAAAACGACCACCTAAGCCCTGTCGACCATGTTAAAAAATGAGCAGCGCTGACTCATCGGCAAAGCAGA
>JAZUIN010000066.1:0-35452 GCA_045642225.1 Lachnospiraceae bacterium
GGTAAATATCGTTGTGAGTATGTTATAGTATTCATGACGGTTGATGTCCTTTTCTTAGAATTGTGGTTTAGCGATTTACATTCTATAGGACTCAACCGTTTTTGTATAGTTGTAGGTGTCACATCAATTGTAACCCTACATCATAGATATACTATATGATGTATATGAATAGACTTTATAACCCAAATATGTTAAAATATATAAAATATGTACGGGGATAAGGGAGGTTTTTATGACATATAATGAAGCTAAAGCTGTGCTTGCAGAGCATGGTCAAGAACAAGTTCTTAAAGGATTTGACGAATTGTCCAGTGAATTGCAAGATCAACTTCTTAGACAGATTTCAGAATTGGATTGGGATGTTATTGACATGATAAATAGTACTGATGAGGAGGAAGAGAAAGGGGACTTCTCTCCACTAGGTGCTGTAGAGATCTCAGAGATAAACGAAAGACGAGAAGAATTTGAGAAGGTTGGTATAGAAGCGATTCAGGCTGGTAAAATAGGAGCTATTTTGTTAGCTGGTGGAATGGGAACTCGTTTGGGTCTTGATAAGCCTAAGGGAGAACTTAATGTAGGTATTAATAAAGATCTATGTATATTTAATTGTTTGATTAATAACTTGATGAAGGTTACAGATAAAGCGGGTGCATATGTGCCACTTTATATTATGACTTCTGAGAAGAATAATGATGAAACAATACGTTTCTTTGAAGAGAAGAATTATTTTGGATATCCTAAGGATTACGTTAAATTCTTTGTTCAAGAGATGGCTGCAGCAGTTGATTTTGATGGCAAGTTGTTATTAGAAGAGCCAGGAAGATTAGCAACTTCACCTAATGGTAATGGTGGCTGGTTCTCATCTCTTGCTAAAGCGGGATTGGTTGATGACGCAGTTTCTCGTGGCGTAGAGTGGTTAAATGTTTTTGCTGTAGATAATGTATTACAGCAGATTGCAGATCCAGCATTTTTTGGAGCTACTCTTCTTAGTGGAGCAGATTCTGGCTCAAAGGTTGTGCGTAAGGTTGATGCTTATGAGAAGATGGGCGTGCTTTGTAAATCAGCAGGTAAGCCAGCAATTGTAGAGTATTACGAGATGAGTAAAGAGATGGCAGAATCTACTGACGAAAATGGCAATTTATTGTACGCATTTGGTGTGATTTTAAATTATATTTTCAAGGTTTCGAGACTTCAAGAAATTATGGCTAATAGAATGCCAGTTCATGTGGTAGAGAAGAAGATTCCTTATATTAACGAGGCTGGAGAGCTGGTTAAGCCTACAGAACCTAATGGATATAAGTTTGAGACACTCGTTGTAGATATGGTTGCTATGATGAATGATAGTGTACCATATGAAGTTGTTCGTGAGAATGAGTTCGCACCAATTAAGAATTTACACGGTGTGGATTCTTTAGATAGCGCAAGAGAGTTGCTAGAAAAGAACGGTATAGAATTATAAATTGTTAGTTTGTAAAACTTTAGATTATTAACACGTGGATACTCCTGTAGGAGTAGAGGAGTGGTTATGTATAGTCGGAAGAATAAAAGTTGGGTCAAGCATTTAGATTTTACTATTATAGATTTAATTTGTATTGAGCTGGCTTTGGTAATAGCATATTTTTGGAGATTCGTTTGGAAGATAGACTCAGATGCGGATGTAAACGTTGATATTTATATTCGTATGGCAATTCTTTTGTTTTTTATTGATTTGTGCGTTATCTTTTTTACCGAATCGTATACAGGAATATTAAGAAGAAATAAATATCAAGAACTTAGAGCAACGGTAATGCATTGCTTTGTTGTGTTTGGTGTGTATTTGATATATATGTATGCAACTAAGCAATCGGCATTGTATTCTAGACAGCTTTTGTTTGCCTACTTAGTACTTGTTATTATCTTTGAATATTTTGCGAGGGTAACGTGGAAGCGTGTAATTAGACAACGTAAGCTCAAGGATAAGAATAAGGCGGAAATGCTAGTTGTAGCAGAGACACATACCGTAGAACGATGCTTGTATGAAATTGCTCATAATAAGTATACTGACTTTAAAGTAGTTGGTGTAGTTGTTGTTGACGAGGATATGGAAGGCCAAGAGATACAAGGTGTTCCAGTAATTGCTAATGCAAACAATTTCTTAGAATATGTTAGAACAAATGTTGTCGATGAAGTATATATTGATGGTAATACGAGGTCTAGTTCAGAAGCGTTGGCTTCTACATTAGTAGAACTTGGTGTAACAGTACACATTAGTCTTGTTCATACAACTCAAATTATGCCAAATAAGATTTTGGAGAATTACGGTAATTATGTTGTTTTGACAACAAGTATGAATATTGCTAATTCAAGACAGTTATTTTTGAAAAGATTAATGGACGTTGTCGGTTCTATAATAGGAATGATTATTACGTTTATAGCATTTTTGATTTTTGCACCTATTATCAAATTTCAATCACCTGGTCCTGTGTTTTTTAAGCAGATTAGAATTGGAAAGAATGGTAGGCGATTTAATTTCTATAAATTCCGTTCTATGTATGTGGATGCAGAAGAACGAAAGAAAGAACTTATGGCGCAAAACGAAATGCAAGGTAATATGTTTAAGATGGATCACGATCCTAGAATTACACCGATTGGACGCTTTATGCGTAAGTTCTCAATAGATGAGTTGCCTCAGTTTTGGAATGTTCTTAAAGGTGACATGTCGTTAGTAGGTACTCGTCCTCCTACAGAAGAGGAGTATGAGAAATATAAATATTATCATAAAGCAAGACTTGGCTTTAAACCAGGGCTTACAGGATTGTGGCAGATAAGCGGAAGAAGTGATATTACTGATTTTGAAGAAATAGTTGCTTTTGATACTAAGTATATTTCGGAGTGGACTATTGGCTACGATATTATGATTATTTTTAAAACTATAGGTGTAGTCTTATCTGGTAAAGGCAGTAAGTAGACAGGAGCACAATTATGGAAATGCCAAGCTTTTCCTTTGTTGTAGTATGTAATAATACCAAAGACATCTTTTTTAAAGATTTCTTGGAGACTGTTATAGCACAAAACTACGACAACTGGGAAATGTACATTTTAGATGATAATGTGACTAGTAACCTAGAGAAAATAACCAAAGAATTTTTCCCTAGCGATACTAGAGTGCATTATAGAAAAATTAAGAATCACAAAGGAAAAGCCTATGCTACAAACATAGGCTTTCATTTTGCTGAGGGTGAATATGTTTTTATCTGTAATGGGCAAGATAGATTAGATTCTCATTGCTTGTATACAATGGCTGATGTCATTATTAATAACGAGGATGTTGAGGTTATTTATTCTGATCATAGTGATATAGAAGGAACTGATATTACTAATATTCACATTAAGCAAGGTCTTAATAAAGAACTATTGCTTCGGACGAATTATATTGGAAATACTATAGTGGTAAAACGTAAAGCAGTAGCCAAGGTTGGGTCGATGAGAGAGGCGCTTACAGAAGCTTATGTGTATGAATATCTTATTCGTTGCATGGAGAAGAAGCTGAAGTTTTATCATATTCCTAAGTTCTTGTATTATAGACGTATTTCGTATGCGGATTTGGTAGATATAACTAACCTGCAGAACGATAATGCTATAACTGAGAAGAAAGCGACGGGGATTAAAGGCTTTATAGAATCAATATTTGGCACAACGAATAAGAGTAACATTGATAATACAAAGCAAGAACTAATTTATAAAGAACAAATGGCGAGCGTTAAAGCGTATTTGACGCGAAATGCTATAAAAGGAAAGATAAGTTTAGTTCCGAATGCGTCTTATTGGAAGTTGATTTATGACGGTGAAGATGTATACAAACATTCAAAAGACTATATTTTGATTCGCGATAAAGGGGTTAAAGTTTCAGATAAGCATTTTCTAGAGAAAATGTATGGCTTTATCAAACAAAATGACGTTGCAGTAGTTGGATGCAGATTTGCTAAGCCTTTTTGGACGGTAGAGAATAGCGGATATATTTATGATGCAGAAGGAAATGTATATCCAGCATTTTATAATACTAAATTAAGAGATGGCGGATACGAGGATATACAATTAATTTCTAGAGACATCGGTATGGTAGATGGAGCGTTTTGCATGATTAGTAAAAAGGCTTATCGTGCGCTTAATGGATTTGACTCATCGCTTACAGGAAGAGATATAATGCTAGACTTTTGTATTCGCGCAAGAGCAAAAGGTTATAGGGTTGTATTAGATACATCAATAGTTGCTAAGAAGCAAGAAAATAATAATGTTAGTTCAGAAATGTCGCATAACATTTTAATGGATAAGCTATCAGGCGAAATTGACAAGGGAGATCCATTTTATAGCCAGCATTTTGCAATGGGGTTAAATAATCATGTAATAGAAGAAGCAGATAAATAGATTGAGATATGTACTCTCTTTGCTTAAGAATCGCAAAGGGAGTGTTTTTATTTGAAAAAAATAAAGCTAAATTAATGCTAGATAATTTAATTTTAGAATTAATAAATCTGTGCTTGAGAAAAAATGCACAATATTTTGAAAATGTTTCATGAAACATTAAGAACGGAAAAAGTTATCCACAACAATTTTTGTAAATTTTAAGGATAAAAGTTGTTGAAAAATGGTGTTATACACAGATTTATTCACTTTATCCACTAAAAACTGAGAAAATGACGTGTTTTTTCAAGGTAGTTATCCACGTGTTATTTTTGTATAATATTAACAAAAAAGTAGTAATTTAATCTATAAAGTTGACTTTTGAAAAGTAAATAAAAATAAAAAATATAAGTAAATTGTCAGATAATATATATAATTAGTAAAAAATATAATCTTAAAATTTGATATTATATATTCTGCATAAAAAAATAGAAAAAAACACTTTATTTATTTGGCAAAATGTATTAAAATCAAAATCAGATATGTGCAAAATGTAAAAAAGTAATTTTTAAAATTGTAAAATATGTATATAAGGGGTATATAAGGAGGAGAAGGTATGATATCGAACCAAATATTACATAACACAATTGATGGGGTTAAAGAAATAACGGGTAAGGATTTTGCTGTATTTGATGTTGATGGAATTGCGTTAGCTTCAACTACTAATGAAGCTAATAGTATCAGTAATGCAGTAATCGATTTTGCTTCATCAGATGATGAGATGTTATTTGATTCAACAGCTAATATGTATAAGGTTTTTGACGTTGGACAGTTAGAATTTATAGTAGTTGCATTTGCTGAAGGACAGGATACAACAGCAGGTAAAATTTTAACATTTCAAATATCTGAGCTATTAGTGGCATACAAAGAAAGATTTGATAAGGATAATTTTATCAAGAATTTATTGCTAGACAATTTGTTATTAGTTGATATCTATAATAGAGCCAAGAAGCTCCATATTGATATTGATACAAGACGTGTTGTAATGATTGTTAAGCTAGATTCTAAGGATGGAGACGAATACGATAGAGTAAGAAGCGTATTTAGTGGCAAGAATAAAGATTTTGTTACAGCAGTTGATGAGACTAGCATAATTGTTGTAAAGGAAGTCGGCGAAAATGGAACTTATGAGGATATAGAGAAGACAGCTAAGGTTATTATTGATGCTTTCAAGGATAAGAAGAGCAAGAATATTAGAGTTTCTTATGGTACTATTGTCAACGAAATTAAAGAAGTATCTCGTTCTTACAAAGAAGCTGGAATGGCGCTAGATGTTGGAAAGATTTTCTTTGAAGATAAGGAAATTATCGCATATTCAGTGCTTGGTATAGGAAGACTTATTTATCAGTTACCTATCCCTCTATGTAAAATGTTCATTAAAGAAATTTTTGAGGGTAAATCACCAAATCAGTTTGATGAAGAGACATTAATGACAATTAATAAATTCTTTGAAAATAGTCTAAATGTATCCGAGACATCAAGACAACTATATATTCACAGAAATACTTTGGTATATCGTCTTGATAAATTAGAGAAGAGTACTGGCTTAGACCTTAGAGTGTTTGAAGATGCAATTACATTTAAAATAGCACTTATGGTTGTAAAGTACATGGATTATATGGAATCACAGGAGTTTTAATAAATGATTAAACTTGAAAATGTTACAAAAGAATATAAAGTGGGTGTTCCTGCTCTTAAGGATGTGAATTTACATATTGAACCAGGAGAGTTTGTATTTATTACGGGTAGTAGTGGTTCGGGAAAATCTACATTAATTAAGTTATTGCTCAAGGAATTAGAGCCAACGAAAGGTCGTATTTTGGTAAATGGAAGATCTTTACAAAATATGACAAAGAAGCAGGTTCCTAAGTATAGAAGAAATATTGGTGTAGTATTTCAAGATTTTAGATTGTTAGAAGATAGAAGTATATATGAAAATGTAGCATTTGCGCTTAAAGTTGTTGAAACACCTCGTAAAAAAATTAAAGAAAAGGTGGCAAGAATGCTTTCTATGGTAGGTCTTGCAGCGAAGTATCGCTCATTTCCGAACAATCTTTCAGGTGGTGAGCAACAAAGAGTAGCGATTGCTCGTGCGCTTGTAAATCAACCTAAGATTTTACTTGCAGATGAGCCTACAGGTAACTTGGATAATGATAATGCATGGGAAATTATGCATTTGCTAGAGGAGATTAATGAAAGAGGAACAACTGTAATAGTTGTTACTCATAATAATGAGATTGTAAATGTAATGAATAAACGTGTTATTACTATTAAGAAGGGAAATATTATTTCTGATTCAAAGGGAGCAATTATTTAATGAATTTATATAATATACAACAAGGTCTTAAAAATATTTGGCGAAATAAGATGTTTTCGCTTGCATCAATTGCTACAATGTCAGCTTGTATTTTCTTATTTGGAGTGTTTTATTCACTTGGAGTAAATTTTCAAGAGATGGTAAAGACAGCAGAAAAAGGTGTAAGTGTAACGATATTTTTTGACGAAGGACTACCTAAAGATCAAATAGATTCAATTGGAACTCAAATTAAAGGCCGTCCAGAAGTCGAAACTATAGATTATGTTAGCCCAGAACAAGCATGGGAAAGCTTCAAAACAGATTATTTTGAAGGAAATGAGCAAGTAGCAGCAAGTTTTAATGGAGATAATCCGCTTATTAATTCGGCAAATTATAAGGTTACGCTTAATGATGTGGCTATGCAAGGTTCTTTTGTAGAATTTGCGAAGACAATACAAGGTGTAAGAGAGGTAAAACAGTCAGAAGCGGCTGCGAATTTTCTTACAGACTTTAACAGATTGATTACGATAATTTCTGTAGTTATTGTTACAATTTTGATTTGTATTGCGGTATTTTTAATTAACAATACTGTAACGGTAGGTATTTCTGTTAGAAAAGAAGAAATTGCTATTATGAAATTAATTGGTGCAACAGATTCATTTGTTAGAGCACCGTTTATTGTTGAAGGTGTTGTGTTAGGTTTGATTGGTGCGTTGATTCCACTTTTATTATTGTATTTTATGTATCAATCAATAGTTGTCTACGTGGCAGATAAGTTTAATGTTGTAAGCTCTATGGTAAGCTTTGTGCCGCTAGGTAGAATATTTGTGATTTTAATGCCGGTATCATTAGCGTTAGGTGTTGGAATTGGATATATAGGAAGTAGATTGACACTTAAGAGACACCTTAAGGTATAGTGAAATGAAAGATTATAAGAATAATGAATATTTCAAAAGAGGTCTTGTAGTAGGAATATTTTCTACAACTGCCGTGGTTCTTGTGGTCGTAATAGCTTTTTTGATTTATTCATTAACTTCGGATGGAGTTCTTAATAGAAATTCTAAAAATAAAATAAAATTTTTAACTAAGCTAATTCAGGAGCATTATTATGAAGAGGTTGATAATAATGACTTGATTGAAGGCATGTACAAAGGTCTTTTAGAAGGCTTAGGAGACCCTTATACTGATTATTATACGGTTGAAGAAGCGGATATTATAAGAAATTCTCTGAAGTCAGAATATTGTGGTCTCGGGGCAGCTCTTAGTCAAGATAGAGAGACGAAGGTTGTAAGTGTAGCCAGTGTATATGAAGGCTCTGCGGCTGAACAAGCAGGCATTGTACAAGGAGATATAATTATATCTGCAGATGGTAAGACGGCTACAGACTACGATTTGAAAGAATTTGTACAATATACTCGTGGTGAAGAAGGTACAAGCTTTGAACTAAAATATTTACATGATGGGGAAGAGTTCACGAAGACAATTACTAGAGTAAAGATTGTTATGCCAACAATTAGGAAGAAAATGCTAGATGGAAAAGTTGGGTATATCATATTAGGCGAATTCGGAACCAATACGGCGAGAGAATGTATTAATGCAATTAATGAGTTGAAGGCTGATGGTGCCAAAGGAATTATATTTGATCTTAGAATTAATGGTGGAGGAGTGGTTGAGACAGCAACCGAGCTGCTTGATGAAATTTTACCAGCAGGTAATTTAGTTACGATTAAGTATAAAGATGGTCGCAAGGAAGAATTTAATTCAGATGATCAAAAGAAGCTAGATTTGCCAATAGTAGTGTTAACTTCTAAAGATACTGCGTCCGCAGCGGAAATATTTGCAGGAGCAATAAGAGATTATGGAGCAGGAACTATAATAGGAGAAACCACTTATGGCAAAGGAGTAGTTCAACATAATATTTCATTAAAAGACGGTTCTATGGTAAATATTACTTCTGGAAGATACTATACACCAAAGGGTGAATGTATACATAAGAAAGGAATAGAGCCTGATATTGCGTTAGAGTTTAAATATTTAGGAGATGATAAATCCGAATATATAGAAGAGTATGATAATCAAATTCGTAAGGGAATGGATATTATTTTACATACTCGTTAAAGAAAGAGGTGAGACTGTGGTTGAATTAGATGGATATAAGCAAACCTTATTATCCTATGAATCTCCTCTACAGGAAGTGAGGGATTCACTTTGACTTAGCTAATAAGTCGAATAAAGTGATGGAATTAGAACGAGAGATGGAAGCTCCAGATTTTTGGGATGATGCAGCAGAATCTACTAAGAAGATGAAAGAGCTAAAAGATCTCAAGGATGATATAGACGCCTTTGATGAGCTTCTAGAAATGTATGAAGAAATAGAAGCATATATAGAACTTGGTTACGAAGAACAAGATGAAGAAATTGTTTTAGAAACTAAGGAGCTTTTAGATGAGTTTGTTAAGAAATTTGACAATCTTCGTCTTAAAACTTTGTTGACAGAGGAGTATGATTCTAAAAATGCAATTGTAACATTGCATGCTGGTGCAGGTGGAACAGAAAGCTGTGACTGGGTGTCTATGTTATATAGAATGTATAGTCGATGGGTAAATTCTAAGGGCTTTGATTTGGAGGTTCTCGATTCTTTAGATGGTGAAGAAGCTGGAATTAAATCGATTACATTTCAAGTTACTGGCAATAATGCATATGGTTTCTTAAAATCTGAAAAAGGCGTACATAGATTAGTTAGAATATCACCATTTAATGCGGCGGGTAAAAGACAAACTAGTTTTGCTAGTTGTGATGTGATGCCTGATATTGATGAAGATGTAGATGTAGAAATCAAAGACGAAGATATTAGGATTGATACATATCGTTCTAGTGGTGCTGGTGGACAGCACATTAACAAGACAAGCTCTGCAATTCGTATAACACATTTTCCATCAGGAATAGTTGTGCAATGTCAGAATGAGCGTTCTCAGCATATGAACAAAGACAAAGCGATGCAAATGCTTAAAGCAAAGCTATATTTATTAAAACAGGAAGAAAATGCAAAGGGACTCGAAGAAATTCGAGGAGAAGTTACTGAAATAGGATGGGGGAATCAGATTCGTTCTTATGTAATGCAGCCGTACACAATGGTTAAGGATTTAAGAACTGAAGAAGAGACAGCCAATGTTAATGCAGTAATGGACGGCGATATCGATATATTTATTAATGCATTTTTAAAATGGAGGTTAACATGACAATACAAGAATGCTACGCAAAAATGAGTGGAAATTTTGAGGATGTAATGGCAAGACTACGCAAAGAAGATTTTGTGAAAAAGTTCTTAGTAAAATTTCCAACGGATCCAAGCTTTAATGAATTAATAGATAATATGGAAAAGGAAGATGTGGAAGTCTCTTTTAGAGCTGCTCATACTTTAAAGGGTGTATGTCAGAATTTAGGTTTAGAGCGATTGTTTAAGTCTAGTAATGATGTGACGGAAGCTTTAAGAAGTAAAGATATGGATACAGCTAAAATTTTATTACCTAAAGTAGTAGAGGATTACAAAGTTACAATAGAAGCTATTAATGAGTTCGTTGAAAATGAAGAGTAGAAATTTACTTTGATTGACTAAACTTTTAATATGTTGATGTTATTGCACCTTAAGGGTTGATATTACGTTGGCCTTTAAGGTGCAATTTTTGTTTTTTTATAATAATTGTCAGACAAATTAGCACTCGACACTTGACAGTGCTAACAAAAGGGTATATATTAACATCAGAATATATAATAGAATTCTAAGGAGGTTTTTATTATGAATTTGACGAAATTTACTCAAAAGTCTATGGAAGCTGTTCAAGATATGGAAAAGCTTGCATTAGAATATGGTAATCAAGAGATAGAAGAAGAACATTTATTAGTAGCATTACTTAGACAGCCAGAAGGCTTAATACCTCAGCTTATTACTAAAATGGAAATTGATTTAGAACATTTCAAGGGAAATGCTATAAAGTCACTTGAAGCTAGGACTAAAGTTAGTGGAGGACAGCTTCTAATTGGTAAAGATTTGAATCAGGTTTTGATTACAGCGGAAGACGAAGCGAAAGCTATGGGAGACGAATATGTTTCGGTTGAGCATTTGGTTCTTAGCATGATTAAACATCCGAATAAAGCTATTAGCGGAATTTGGGCTGAATATGGTATTACAAGAGATAGATTTCTTAAGGCGTTATCAGAGGTTAGAGGTAATGTAAGAGTTACGGGGGATAACCCAGAAGCAACATATGATACTCTTGCAAAGTATGGATATGATATGGTTGAACGCGCAAGAATGCAGAAGATGGATCCAGTTATTGGACGTGATTCTGAAATACGAAATGTTATTAGAATTTTGAGCCGTAAAACTAAGAATAATCCAGTGCTTATAGGAGAGCCGGGTGTTGGAAAAACCGCAGCAGTAGAAGGCTTAGCACAAAGAATAGTTAGAGGCGATGTTCCTGAAGGGCTTAAGGATAAGAGATTATTCGCGCTTGATATGGGGGCGTTAGTTGCAGGAGCCAAATACCGTGGAGAATTTGAGGAAAGACTTAAAGCGGTATTAGATGAAATAAAAGGATCTAATGGAGAAATAATTCTTTTTATAGATGAGCTTCATACGATTGTTGGCGCAGGAAAGTCGGATGGCGCTATGGATGCTGGGAATATGCTAAAGCCCATGCTTGCTAGAGGGGAATTGCATTGTATAGGAGCAACAACTTTAGATGAATACAGACAATACATTGAGAAAGATGCGGCTTTAGAAAGACGTTTTCAACCGGTATTAGTTGATGAGCCAACAGTTGAAGATACAATTTCAATTCTTCGAGGCATCAAAGAAAGATATGAAGTATTCCATGGTGTCAAAATTATGGATTCTGCATTAGTTTCGGCTGCAACGTTGTCTCATAGATATATTTCTGATAGATTTTTGCCAGATAAAGCAATTGATTTGGTGGATGAAGCGTGTGCATTAATTAAGACAGAGCTTGATTCTCTTCCAGCAGAATTGGATGAAATGAATAGAAAAATCATGCAATTAGAGATTGAAGAAATGGCTTTGAACAAAGAAGAAGATCGCTTAAGTAAGGAGCGCCTTGAAGATTTACAAGGAGAATTAGCTGACCTTCGTGATGAATTTAGCAGTAAAAAGGCTACTTGGGATAATGAAAAGGAAGTAATAAATAAAGTTACGGAGCTTCGTGAAGAATTAGAAAATGTTCGTAATGAAATCAAGATTGCAGAGAACGAATATGATTTGGATCGTGCAGCAGAGCTTAAGTTTGGACGACTTCCTGAGTTAGAAAAACAATTGCAAATTGAAGAAGAGAATCTTGATAAGAAAGAAGTAACACTTGTTCACGAACGAGTATCAGAAGATGAGATAACTCGTATTATCTCAAGATGGACGGGGATTCCGGTTGCAAAGCTTAATGAAAGTGAACGTAATAAGACTTTGCACTTAGAAGAAGAATTGCACAAACGTGTAATAGGACAAGACGAAGCTGTTACACAAGTGGCAGAATCAATCATTCGTTCTAAAGCAGGAATAAAGGATCCTAAGAAGCCTATTGGTTCATTCTTGTTCTTGGGTCCTACAGGTGTTGGTAAGACTGAACTTGCTAAGACTCTGGCTAGAAATCTTTTTGATGATGAATCTAATATGATTAGAATTGACATGAGTGAATATATGGAGAAACACAGTGTAAGCCGTCTTATAGGAGCGCCTCCGGGATATGTTGGTTATGATGAAGGTGGACAACTTACAGAAGCTGTGCGCAGAAAACCATACTCAGTAGTTTTGTTTGATGAAGTCGAAAAAGCTCATCCAGATGTGTTTAATGTATTGCTTCAAGTTCTTGACGATGGAAGAATTACTGATTCTAAAGGTAGAACTGTTGATTTCAAAAATACTATTTTAATTCTTACTTCTAACTTAGGGTCTGGATACTTGCTAGAAGGAATGGATGATATGGGAAATGTTAAGCCTGAAGCAGAGGAGGCTGTCATGGGAGAGGTGCGTCGCACTTTCCGCCCAGAATTTTTGAATAGATTAGACGAAATATTAATGTTTAAGCCATTAACAAAAGATAATACAAGGGCTATTGTTGAGATTTTAATGAAAGAGCTTAACGAAAGACTTGAAGATAGAGAGATAACTGTTAGTTTGACAGAAAAAGCCTTGGATTTTGTAATTGATAATGGCTACGACCCTGTATATGGTGCAAGACCGCTTAAACGTTATTTGCAACGTCACGTCGAAACGTTAGCAGCAAAGAAAATCTTAGAAGGAAATGTTGAGGTTGACACTGTACTTTCTGTAGACGTGGTAGATAATGATTTGGCGATTGTTTAGTTGATGAAGAAACCTAATGTCGTATGTGGCATTAGGTTTTTTATTGTATGTGCATATGCAAAACGGTTATGTTATAATACGCTTAAATATTTAAGATAAACGTAAAAGGATTATATACAACCTATGGATTTATTTGATTATATGAGACAACAAAATACAAAGACAGAGTCTCCGCTTGCATCAAGAATTAGACCTACATCTTTAGAGGAGG
The DNA here is from genome assembly GCA_045642225.1 of Lachnospiraceae bacterium. GTDB lineage: Bacteria > Bacillota > Clostridia > Lachnospirales > Lachnospiraceae > RUG191. The sequence goes on from JAZUIN010000066.1 coordinate 13,321, forward strand.
TGGTCGGTCAACAACATATTATTGGTAAGGATAAATTGTTATATAGGGCAATTCAAGCAGACAAAATAAGCTCAATTATTTTTTATGGACCACCGGGGACGGGTAAGACTTCCTTGGCACAAGTCATTGCTAGTACTACCAAAGCAGAATTTAAACAAATAAATGCTACATCTAGTGGGAAGAAAGATATGGAATCTGTGGTGGCTTCAGCTAAGGATACTCTTGGAATGTATGGTAAGAAGACAATACTTTTTATCGATGAGATTCATAGATTTAATAAAGCACAGCAAGATTATTTATTGCCATTTGTTGAGGATGGTACAGTTATATTAATTGGGGCAACTACAGAAAACCCTTATTTTGAAGTTAATTCCGCTTTAATATCAAGATCGATTGTTTTTGAACTTCGACCTTTGTCAGTAGAAGATATCAAAACACTTCTAAAAAGAGCAGTGTATGATAAAGAAAAGGGGATGGCAGTATACAAAGCAGAAATTGAAGATGAAGCATTAGAATTTCTTGCAGAAGCGGCAAATGGTGATGCTAGAAATGCTTTAAATGCGATTGAATTAGGAGTACTTACTACGCAACCAAGCGAGGATGGTAAGATTCATATTACTATGGATGTTGCGGCAGAATGTATACAAAGAAAAGCCTTGAAATATGACAAAAAAGGCGATAATCATTATGAGACAATATCTGCATTTATAAAAAGCATGAGAGGCTCTGACCCTGATGCAGCAGTTTACTATTTGGCAAGAATGCTAGCGGCAGGAGAAGATATCAAGTTTATTGCAAGAAGAATTATGATATGCGCTTCTGAGGATGTTGGAAATGCTGATCCGCAGGCGTTAGTTGTTGCGACATCTGCTGCGCAAGCAATTGAGCGATTGGGCATGCCAGAGAGCAGAATAGTTTTGTCTCAAGCGGCAACATATGTTGCGTGTGCACCAAAAAGTAATGCAGCGTATAATGCTATAAATACAGCGCTTGAATATGTAGAAAATAATCCGGTTGGAAGAATTCCTAGACCTTTACAAAATAATCATTTTGACGGATATGGTGATGAGGAAAGTAATACAGGATATAAATACGCACATCTTTACAAGAATCATTATGTTAAGCAGCAATATTTACCGGATGAAGTGGTGAATGAGAAGTTTTATGAACCTACAGATAATGGTTATGAGAAGGCGATAAAAGAACATTTGGACTTCCTAAAACGAGAAGCGGAAGAATAAAATATTAGTGAGAAATATTAGAAATGACCCCAGTGAGGTGAAATTTTATACTAATTAACGTATAAAACGCCAAACTGAGGGTTATTTTTAGTGAAAAAACAAGTGCTAACTTAGTGGAAATAGTGTAGAATATACATTGTGAAAAAATAGACATTTTTATAAAAGGTTACAAATTTACTGTTTGCGATTAGAGATGTCGCATAAGAAGGAGAAGAAAATGAGTGAATACAAACAGATGTCAAAAGAAGAATTGTTGAAGGAAAAGGCAGAAGTAGAAAGAATCTACAAGGAGTATTGCGATAAAGGTTTAAAGCTTGATATGTCAAGAGGAAAGCCATCTAGTGACCAATTAGATAAATGTATGCCTTTATTAGATGTAATTACTTCACAAGATGATTATCATGCAAGTAATGGTTTTGATACAAGAAACTATGGATTGCTTGAAGGAATACCTGAAGCTAGAAAGTTAATGGCTGATATTATGGGTACTCAAGAAGAAAATGTTATCGTGTGTGGTAATGCGTCATTAAATATTATGTATGATAGTATTGCTCGTTCATATTGCTTTGGCGTTATGGGTTCAACACCATGGTGTAAGTTAGATAAAGTTAAATTCTTATGCCCAGTTCCAGGTTATGATAGACATTTTGGTATAACAGAACATTTCGGAATTGAAATGATTAACATTCCAATGACAGAAGATGGTCCAGATATGGATATGGTAGAAGAATATGTGAATAATGATCCAGAAGTTAAAGGTATTTGGTGTGTTCCAAAGTTCTCTAATCCTGGTGGAGTTGTATATTCAGATGAAGTAGTTAAGAGATTTGCTGCATTAAAGCCAGCAGCAGAAGATTTTAGAATTTATTGGGATAATGCATATGTAGTTCATTACTTGTATGATGAAGAAGTTGAGATTCTTGACATTATCGAGGAGTGTGCTAAAGCTGGAAATCCTAATTTAGTATATGAATTTGCATCAACTTCTAAGATAACATTTGCAGGTGGTGGAATTTCAGCAGTTGCAGCATCTTCTGAGAATTTAGAAGATATTAAAGCAACACTTAAAATGCAAATAATTAGTTATGATAAGATGAATCAGCTTAGACATGTGAAGTACTTCAAGGATAAAGCAGGAGTTATGAAGCATATGAAGGTTTTAGCTGAAGAATTAAGACCAAGATTTGAATTAGTAATAGATATTTTAAATGAGGATGTAGCTCAAACAGGAGCTGGTACATATAAAATGCCAAAGGGTGGATATTTCATTACATTTAATGCTGTGGAAGGATGTGCAACTAGAATAGTTGAGTTAGCTAAGGAAGCTGGGGTTGTATTAACACCAGCAGGAGCACCTTTCCCATATCACAAGGATCCAGAAGACAAGGTAATTAGAATTTCTCCTTCATATCCATCTTTAGAGGATTTGGGAATGGCAGCAAGAATTTTTGCTGTTTGTGCAAAGCTTGCAACACTAGAGAAGCTTCTTAAGTAGTAGGAGGTTGTTATGAATATAGGATTTGTCGGTTGTGGTAACATGGGTACTGCAATGTTAAATGGCATTCTAAAAAGCGAAATTGTTTCTAGCAAGGAAATATTTGTGTCATGTAATTCTGAAAAGTCTAGAAGTAGATTGACTAAAGATTTTGGAGTTGCAGTGACAGATAATGTTACAGTTGCAAAAAACGCTGATGTACTTTTTTTAGCGGTAAAGCCTAATATGTTTCCAAAGGTTATAGATGAAATTAAAGAGGTTGTTGCAGAGAAGAATTCGCTTGTTATTTCGATAGCTGCAGGTATGACAATAGAGAAGATAGAGGAATTGTTTGATTCAAGCTCTTTGTTCGAAGATAAAATGCGACTTGTTCGTACAATGCCTAATACACCAGCATTAGTTGGAGAGGGTATGACGGCAATGAGTGTCAATAAGAACATTTCTGAAGAAGACAAGGTTTTAGTTGAGAAGATTTTTGAAAGCTTTGGAAAAGCTGAGTTTGTATCTGAGAATTTAATGGATGCAGTAATTGGCGTTAGCGGTTCTAGCCCTGCATTTGTTTATATGCTTATAGAGGCTATGGCAGATGGTGCAGTACAAGCTGGAATGACTCAAGATAAAGCTTATAAATTTGCGGCGCAATCGGTGCTTGGTTCTGCCAAGATGGTTTTAGAGACTGGTAAGGATCCAGAAGAACTTATAGATGCTGTGTGCTCGCCAGGAGGAACAACAATTGCGGGTGTAAATGCCTTAGAAGAGAATGGCTTTGAAGAACTTGTAATTGCTGGTGAAATGGCAGCGGTTGAAAGATCTAGAGAAATGTCAAAGTAATTTCATTCGTATACTCCTTTGGGAGTATATATAAAGGAGAAGCGATGAGTAAGAAAATAATAACATTTGCAATTCCTTGTTATAATTCACAGGATTACATGGAGAAATGTATCAGATCTCTACTCCCAGGGGGAGATAAGGTTGAGATTTTGATTATAGATGATGGGTCGACTGATGAGACTGGTGTTATTGCTGATAGATATGCTTCAGAATATCCGAATGTCAGAGTTATCCATAAAGAAAATGGTGGACATGGTTCAGCAGTAAATAGAGGTATTGAAGAAGCAACAGGAATTTATTACAAAGTTGTAGATTCTGATGATTGGGTTAATAGAGATGCATATCAAAAAGTTCTTAACACTTTATCACGTTTGAATAATCAGGGCGAAGTGATAGATATGCTGTTGACGAACTTTGTTTATGAGAAGCCATCAGAGAATCATAGAAGAAGGATGTTGTTCAAGGTTTTGTTCCCAGAGAATAAAGTTATAGGCTGGGAAGATATGAAACGTAATATTAGAGGCTTTTCAATATTGATGCATGCTGTTATTTATAGAACACAGCTATTGAGAGACATTGGTATTAAATTGCCTGAACATACATTTTATGTTGATAACATATTTGTTTATGAGCCACTTCCATATGTTAAGAAATTATATTACTTAAATGTGGATTTCTACAGATATTTTATTGGTAGAGATGATCAATCGATAAAAGAATCTACAATGGTTAGAAGAATTGATCAGCAGCTTGCGGTTAATTATAGAATGATTGATGCTTATAATTTGTTTGAGGATGTAGAAGAACCACATCTTCGGAAATATATGTTGGCATATTTAGAGATGATTACTGTTGTGTCAACGAGTATTGCAAATGTATCAAAAAACCCAGCTAATTATGCAAAAGTTAAAAAGTTGTGGAAATATATTAAAGAGAAAGACAAAAAGACGTATTTACACGTTAAATATGGAATATTTGGCGGAGCAGTAACAATACCAGGACATTTTGGTAGGTTTATTGCGGTAAGATGTTATAAGTTAACTCAATGGTTTATGCGTTTTAATTAAAAAGAGAAGAGGTAATTATGAAGAAAGTAGTAAAATTTGGAGGAAGCTCTCTTGCTGACTCAAAACAATTTAAGAAGGTTGCTGAAATAATTAAAGCTGACTCGGATAGAAAATATATAGTGCCATCTGCACCAGGTAAAAGATTTGATGGTGATACTAAAGTCACGGATATGTTGATAGAACTATTTAATTTAGCTGCTAAAGGCAAGGACTTAGATGAACAAATTGCTAAGATTAAAGAGAGATATGATGAGATTATTAATGGATTAGGCATTAAGAATTTTTCATTAGATGAGGAGTTCAAAGCAATTAAGGCTGAACTTGAATATAATCCAACTCAAGATTATGCAGAAAGCCGTGGCGAATATTTAAATGGTCTTGTTATGGCTAAATATTTAGGATATGAATTTATCGATTCGAAAGAAGTGATTTTCTTCAATGAAGAGGGTGCGCTTAATGCTTATAAGACTGAAAAGAAAATGAGTGAGCGTCTAGAAAATGTTGAAAAAGCAGTTATTCCAGGATTTTATGGATGTAGTAAAGATGGACAAGTTATGACATTTTCAAGAGGTGGTTCTGATATAACAGGTTCTATTGTAGCTGGTGCAATCAAAGCAGATGTTTATGAGAATTGGACTGATGTTTCGGGATTTCTTGCAGCAGACCCACGTATAGTTGAGAATCCTGTTGGAATCAATATGATAACTTATAGAGAGCTTAGAGAGTTGTCGTATATGGGTGCATCTGTGCTTCATGAGGATGCTATTTTCCCTGTTCGTTCTGCAGGTATTCCTATTAATATTAAGAATACTAATAAGCCAGAAGATGAGGGAACATGGATTGTTGAAAGTACATGTCATAAGCCTGAATATGTAATCACAGGAATCGCTGGTAAGCAAGGCTTTTGTGCCGTTTCTATTACAAAAGCACTTATGAATGCTGAAATTGGATTTGGACGTAAGGTGTTGCAAGCATTTGAAGAAAATGATATTTCTTTTGAACATATGCCTTCGGGAATTGACACTATGACAGTTGTTGTTCATGAAGATGAATTCTTGAGCAAAGAGCAAAAGGTGGTTTCGGCAATTCACAGATTATGTGAACCAGATGCGGTTGATATTGAGTCTGATCTTGCACTTATTGCTGTAGTTGGTCGTGGTATGAAGAGTACACGTGGTACTGCTGGAAGAATATTTGCAGCACTTAGTCATGCAAATGTTAATGCAAGAATGATTGACCAAGGTTCTAGTGAGCTTAATATTATAATTGGTGTTGAAAACGAAGACTTTGAAGCAGCAATTAAATCAATATATGATATTTTCGTGACTACTCAACTTTAGGAGGTATTGATTATGATGCCAATGAATCCAGGAAGCATAATGAAGATAATGAATGCTTTTAATACATTTAAAATGAATCATCCTAAGGTAGTTAGTTTTGTACAGGTGGTGTTTGGTTCGAAGATTGAAGAAGGAACTATAATAGAGATATCTGTGCAAAAGCCAGGTGAGGAACCTATTACAACCAATATGAAGGTCAAGCAATCTGATATTGAGTTGTTTGAAGAATTAAGTAATATGCAATAGGTTAGGTTTTTAAGGAGGTTAGTATGGAAGAGTTAGAATTTCGTTATGACACACAGCTTTTAATTGAAGGTGAAGATCTTGATGAAGATGAAATTAATGATTACATCACAGAAAATTTCAAGGGTGATTGCTTACTTGCAGTTGGTGATGAAGAATTGATAAAAATTCATTTTCACACTAATGAACCATGGAAGCTACTTGAGTATTGTAGAACACTTGGTGAGATTTACGATATTGTTGTAGAAGATATGGATCGTCAGCAAAGAGGATTACAAGGATAAATATTGATTGATGTTATAAAAGCCCTGAGAATTTCAGGGCTTTTTGTTATATAAGTGTTTAATTATTTGCTTCTTTTGCTTTCTCATTTAACCAACTTGTTATATTTTGAATTCCTTCTTCGGAGAATTCTTCAGTGTGCATGGTCATTAAAGCTTTGTCAGTAGCTTCGTAGCCTAAAGGCTCAGGCCAGATTGTACATTGCAAATCATCGTCAATTTTTTCAATCCTGTATCTTATTCCAGTAAGACTTCCGTAGAAGCAGGGTGATTTTTTATAAAAACTAAGTGGTAATAAATCTTTTCTTTCTAACATAACATCTGTGAAATGCTTTTGATTGCAAATCCATATCCTTTCGTAATCAATTTAACATTTATAAAAATAACATAATAATTCTAAAACTACAATATTGGTGCTTTTTTTATTATAAAAAAAATGCTAGAATTAACTTATTATTGTATGTATTTTATAGGAGATTAATATGAAAAGAACTTTAAAGAGAATGGTTGCTTTGTTAATGCTAGTTACAATGGTTTTTGCCATGAATATCACAAGCTTTGCAGAAGAGTCAATAACTAGTGATTGGATGGCTAACATTTCTGATAAACTAAAGTTGAGCGAAATTTCTATTCCGGGAACACATGACAGTGCAACAAAGTATTGCACGTTGAACTATTGTACTTCTTGTCAAGATATGACAATGCGTGAACAAATGGAAAATGGATATAGATACATAGATGTTCGCTTAGTCCTTAATGAGGAAAAGGATGGATTTGTATTTTCACATGGTTCTTTTAGATGCAAAAAGGGATTTTGGCCTTGGAGTGAGAAAATAACTTTTAATGATTTTTGCGATGATTTATATGATTTTCTTGATAAGCATCCAACAGAAACAGTTATAGTTTGTATTAAGCTTGAAAATAAAGAAGATGATGTTGCTACTGCAGAGAAATTAATAATGGATAAGATTGCTGAAAAGCAAGATAAGTGGTATACGAAAAATGCTATTCCGCGTCTTCAAGATGTGAGAGGAAAAGCAGTTCTTGCAACAAGATTTGAAGATGTTCTAGGTTATGGTGAAGATAACGTCGGACTACATTTTTACTGGGAGGATCAAGGAAATACTGAACCTTCAGAGATAGCATATGAGGTGTCACCTATTAATGATAAGGAACGTCTTTGGGTACAGGATAGATTTAAATATTCTACACAAGATAAGATAAATGCTATAAAAGATACTATTGAAACTGCAACAGCAGGAAAAGATGATTTTTTGATTAATTTCTTATCAGTTTATGGTCCATCATTTCTAGGACATCCTAAGGGAAATGCAGAGACTATTAACAAAGAGTTTGAAAATATAGATTTGACATCTGGTAATTCACATGGCGTAATAGTTTTGGACTATGCGACTCCAGAATTAGCCAAGAAGATATATAATACTAATTTTTAAAAAGAGGAACGAGATATGCCACAGTTAAAACCGCAAGTGGGAGAAGTGTATAGACATTTCAGAGGAAATATGTATAGGATACAAGGATTTGCTACTCATTCTGAGACGGGCGAGATACTTGTGATATATCAAGCGCTATACGGTGAACTTGAAGTTTATGCTAGACCATACGAGTCGTTTGTAGAGGAGCTTGATTATTCTAAGTATCCTGAAGCAACTGACAGATATAGGTTTACACTAATACCTATGAATATGGGTATGGAAAATGTTAATGTAAAATCTACATCGAATACGCCAAACGCTAATCAAACGCATGCAGGAGTAGAACCAGTAAGTGTGAGTCAAACGCATGAAGTAGAAAGTGTGAACGTTAGTGACAATAACGAAGATTCTGGTGAAGAGTCTATAACAAGTGCAAATTATATGATTGAATTTCTCGATACAGAAGATTTTGATGAGAAATATGAAATCCTTTGTAGAATTCCAGAACGAGAAATTACGGATTTGTTGATAGATAATTTGGCAGTGACGTTAGATGTTGTTATTCCAGAAGGAAGCATTGATAGACGATTTGCTGAGCTTAAGACTTGTGTTAGAACACGTAAGAAATACGAAAGCTTGAGACTTAGATAAGAATAGGGTTTTAAGCAGACTACGATTGCTATAATTATTGCAAGAAGCTTCAAAAGAAGCTATAATTATTTATATAGTTGGTGTGTTGTCGTTGAAAGGAGGTTAATATGGTTGGAGGAATATCGCCAATAGGATACGGTTCATCATATCAGACTTCTGGAGTAGATGGCAGCTATGGATTTGGTCCGACAGGAGTTGAAGAAACTTCTAAATTGTCGGGAGATAAGAAGGTTGATGCAAGGCAAGGCGGAGAATGTCAAACCTGTAAGAACCGTAAGTATAAAGATGGTTCTAATGAGATGGTTTCATTCAAAAGTGCAGCACATGTAAGTCCTGGAGCGGCGGGTGCAGCAGTAAGAAGTCATGAAGGAGAGCATGTTTCTAACGCTTATAATAAAGCGAGACAGACTGGTGGCAAAGTAATTCATGCTACTGTTTCAATTCAAACTTCAGTGTGTCCGGAGTGTGGAAGGTCGTATGTTTCGGGAGGAACAACAAGTACAGCTATTTCAACGCCAATTAATCAAGATCAGAAGAATCCATATGTTCAGAATAGAGGGAAGATTTCCAATATGAATGGCGTAGGATTGAATATGGATTTTAAATCATAAAATAAAAAATAAATGGAGAACTTAGACAATGAATATTAATAAGACAATTGCCTCGGAGTTAGGTATTAGACTAGAACAAGTAGAGGCTACTGTAAAGCTGATTGATGAAGGAAACACTATTCCATTCATTGCTAGGTATCGTAAGGAAGTTACCGGGGCGCTTAATGATGAAGTGCTCCGGAATCTTTTTGATAGACTTACATACCTTAGAAATCTTGAAGAAAGAAAAGCAACTGTTATTGCGTCTATTGAAGAACAAGGCAAGTTGACAGAAGAATTAAAGGAACAAATTCTTGCAGCACAAACTTTAGTTGTAGTTGAGGATTTATATAGACCTTATAAGCCAAAGCGTAGAACGAGAGCAATGGTTGCGAAAGAAAAAGGATTAGAGCCTTTAGCAGATATTATTATGGCACAAGAAATAACGGTAGCTATTGATGAAGTCGCAAAGGATTTTGTGACAGATGAAGTTACATTAGAAGATGCTATTAATGGTGCAAAGGATATTATTGCTGAAAATGTTTCTGATGAAGCGGACTTTAGAAGTAGAATCAGAGAAATGACATGGAATCAAGGCAGAATTGTAAGTACAGCAAAAGATAAAGAGGCAGAATCTGTATATGAAATGTATTATGATTTTGATGAGCCAATTTCAAAGCTTCCAGGTCATAGAGTGTTAGCGCTTAATCGTGGCGAGAAAGAGAAAGTTCTTACTGTAAAGCTAGAAGCACCAGAAGAAGAGATTCTTTTGTATTTGCAAAAGCAAGTTATAACTAATGATAATGTAGTGACAACGCCTATCCTCGAAGAAGCTATTGAAGATAGTTATAAGAGGTTGATTGCACCAGCTATTGAAAGAGAATTAAGAAGTGAATTGACGGAAGACGCTGAAGACAATGCTATCAAGGTGTTTGGTAAGAATCTTGTTCAACTTCTTATGCAACCTCCTATTGCAAATAAAGTTGTACTTGGATGGGATCCTGCATTTAGAACGGGTTGTAAATTAGCAGTTGTAGACGGTACAGGTAAAGTTTTAGATACTACTGTTATATTTCCAACTGCTCCACAAAATAAGGTGGAAGAATCTAAAGTTGTACTTAAGAAGTTAATTGATAAATATAATGTTGAATTGATTTCTGTAGGAAACGGAACGGCAAGTCGTGAGTCAGAACAAATCATTGTTGAATTGATTAAAGAATTGCCTGTTCAAGTTCAATATGTAATTACTAATGAAGCGGGAGCTTCAGTGTATTCTGCAAGTAAGCTTGCTACAGAAGAGTTCCCTAATTTTGATGTAGGACAAAGAAGTGCAACATCGATTGCAAGACGACTTCAAGATCCACTAGCAGAGCTTGTTAAAATTGATCCAAAATCTATTGGGGTTGGTCAATATCAGCATGATATGAATCAGAAGAAGCTTTCAGAAGCTCTTTCAAATGTAGTTGAAGATTGTGTTAATAAGGTTGGAGTTGACCTTAATACAGCATCTGCTTCTTTATTAGAATATGTTGCTGGTATTTCAAAGCCTATAGCCAAAAATATTATTGCATATAGAGAAGAAAATGGTGCATTTACAGAGAGAAAGCAGCTTTTGAAGGTCGCAAAGCTAGGACCTAAAGCATACGAACAGTGTGCGGGCTTTTTGCGAATTAGAGGCGGAAAGAATCCTTTAGATGCAACAAGTGTACACCCAGAGAGTTATGACGTTGCTGTGAAATTATTAGAAGAACTTAACCATTCATTAGAAGAAATTTTGAAAGGTGGAATGGAAGGTATTTCTAAGGAAGTTACAGATGTAGATGCGTTAGCAAGTCAGCTTGATGTTGGTGCTATGACTTTAGAGGACATCGTCAAAGAATTAGAGAAGCCAGGTCGTGATCCTAGAGATAATATGCCACTTCCAGTTCTTAGATCGGATGTTTTGGATATGAAGGATTTACTTCCGGGAATGACACTTAAAGGAACTGTAAGAAATGTTATTGATTTCGGCGCGTTTGTTGATATAGGTGTGCATCAAGATGGATTAGTACACATTTCTGAAATCTGTGACAAATACATTAAACATCCGTTAGAAGCAGTTAGTGTAGGTGATGTAGTAGAAGTTCAGGTATTAAGCGTTGACATTGCCAAAGAGCGTATTCAACTTACAATGAAGACAGGTGGTAATGCTGAAATTAATGCTAGAGTAAAATCTGCTCCTATAACATCTAAGAATGATAATAAGAGAAATGCTAATGTAAAACCACGTAATAACAGTAATAGACGTGATAACAAGAATGTTCAAAACAATCAGAACAGAAAAAAGGTTGTTAAACGTAATAATTTCTTTGATGGAATTGTTATTGACTAATTTACTTACAAATAATAAAATTAATATAAGTTAATCTTCAGGGCAGGGTGAAATTCCCGACCGGCGGTGAAGTAAGTCCGCGAGCTGCAATGCAGTTGATCTAGTGAAATTCTAGAACCGACAGTAAAGTCTGGATGGTAGAAGAGGAATAGCGTAAGCTATATTTATTTGTGATTTGCCCTGTAGTTTTACTACAGGGTTTTTTAGTGGAGTTTTTTATGTCAGATGAAATGTATATGAAAAGAGCCATTGAACTAGCACGCTTAGGAGAGGGGTGGTGTCATCCCAATCCGATGGTTGGTGCAGTAATTGTTAAGGATGGCAAGATTATAGGCGAAGGATATCATAGAAAATGTGGAGAGCTTCACGCAGAAAGAAATGCTTTTTTGAGTTTGAAGGAATCAGCGGCTGGAGCTACTATTTATGTTACGTTAGAACCTTGCTGTCATTATGGTAAGACACCGCCTTGTACGGAGGCTATAATAGAGAATGGGATTACCAAAGTTGTTATTGGCTCAAGAGATCCAAATCCTAAAGTGGCGGGGAAGGGCGTCAAACAACTTCGTGATAACGGAATAGAAGTTGTTGAAGATTTTTTGAGAGAAGAGTGCGATAAAATTAATCCTGTATTTTTTCACTATATAACCACGAAAACGCCTTATGTCGTAATGAAATACGCATCAACACTTGATGGTAAAATTGCAACTAAAACAGGAGCATCAAAGTGGATTACAGGTGAAAAAGCAAGGCAAGAAGTGCAAAAAATGCGTCATGCATATATGGGGATAATGGCTGGAATAGGGACTGTTTTAGAGGATGATCCGCTTCTAAATTGTCGTTTGGAGAATGGAAGAAGTCCTATAAGAATAATATGTGATAGTTCAGTTAGAATTCCGCTCGATTCTCAAATAGTAAAAACGGCATGTGAATATGAGACTATAATAGCTTCTGCAACGCATGATTTACCAATAGGAGAAATTGAAGATTTATCAGATGCCACAAATGAATTGATGCATAAATGCAAAATACTTATGGAGAATAATATCAAAATAGTTAATTTTCCCCAAGAAGATTCTAAAGGAGTTGACCTTAGAAGGCTAATGGAGTATTTAGGAGAAGAAGGTATTGATAGCATACTTTTAGAGGGCGGCGGCACATTGAATGAAAGTGCTTTGTCACAAAAAATTGTACATGAAGTTAAGGCTTTTTTTGCACCTAAGATTTTTGGGGGTAAAGGAAAAAGTCCTGTTGAAGGTGTTGGCGTAGAGTATCCGGACGAAGCGACGATGCTTAAGCTTGAAAATATAAAACAAATTGGAGAAGATTTGATGGTGACTTTTACGATTCGTGATTGATGAGGTGTTAAAATGTTTACAGGAATAATAGAAGAAGTAGGCGAAGTAAGACAAATAAGTTTGCTTGGAACTTCTGGACAAATCGACATTAAAGCGAGACTAGTATTAGAGGGGACTAAGATAGGTGACAGTATTGCTGTAAATGGTGTTTGCCTTACTGTTGTAGCTTTAAAACCTGATGGATTTACGGCAGATGTTATGGCGGAGACTATTAGAAGAACCGCCTTGAGTAAATTGCAAAGTGGCTCAAAAGTCAATCTTGAAAGAGCGATGGCAGCAGATGGACGCTTCGGTGGACATATAGTTGCAGGACATGTTGACGGTATTGGTACTATAAATTCTCTTACAAGAGAGGAAAATGCTGTTTGGGTTGAGATAGCAGCAGATAATAGCATTTTAAAATATATAGTAGAAAAAGGCTCGATTGCAATTGATGGAATTAGCCTTACGGTTGCATATATCGATGACAGTGTATTTAAAGTCTCGGTTATTCCACATACAGGAGAAGAGACGACGTTACTTAACAAGAAGGTTGGAGATTTAGTGAATCTTGAAAATGATATTGTTGGAAAATATGTTGAGCGATTGATGGGGGTTGATAATAAGACGGAAGAAAAATCTGGTCTTACAATGGAATATTTACAGGATATAGGATTTTAAGAGGTGAAGTATGGAAGAAAAGTACAATTACAACACGATAGAAGAAGCTTTAGAGGATTTGAGGAATGGCAAGTTAATACTTGTTACAGATGATCCAGATAGGGAAAACGAAGGTGACTTTATATGCGCAGCAGAGTTTGCTACTACTGAAAATATTAATTTGATGGCATCTCTTGGAAAAGGTCTTATCTGCACACCGATGTCAATTGAGGTAGCAAATCGTCTTGGGTTGCCGCCTATGGTAAGTGAAAATACTGATAATCACGAGACTGCATTTACTGTATCGGTAGATCATATTGATACAACAACAGGTATATCTGCAGAGGAGAGAGGATATACTATGAGAGCATGCGCAAACCCTGAAACTAAACCTGGAGAACTCAGAAGACCGGGGCATGTTTTCCCACTAGTTGCAAGACGTGGTGGCGTATTAACTAGAAATGGTCATACTGAAGCAACAGTTGACTTGCTTAGATTAGCAGGCCTTACGGAATGTGGTGTTTGTTGTGAGATAATGGACGAAGATGGAACTATGATGAGAACTCCTAAACTATGGGAGTTGGCTAAGAAGCATGATATGACATTTATCACAATAGAAGACTTACAGGATTACATCAGATGTAATGAGAGTCATGTTGTTAGAGAAGCTGAGGCGAATTTGCCGACGGAATATGGCGAGTTTAAGATGTATGGGTACATTAATGATATCACAGGTGAACATCACGTTGCTCTTGTAAAGGGTGATCTTGGTGATGGTGAAAATGTTTTATGTCGAGTGCATTCTGAATGTTTGACAGGTGATACTTTTGGTTCGCTTCGTTGTGATTGTGGTAATCAACTTCAAACAGCGATGAAGATGATTGTAAAAGAGGGGCGTGGAATAGTTCTATATATGAGACAGGAAGGTCGAGGTATAGGACTAATTAACAAGATAAAGGCGTATGCATTACAAGAAGAAGGGTACGATACTGTTGAGGCAAATGTTAAGCTTGGTTTTGCGCCTGATTTAAGAGAGTACTGGGTAGGTGCTCAGATATTAAAGGATTTAGGAGCAAAATCGTTACGATTATTAACTAATAATCCAGATAAGGTATATGGTTTGTCAGATTTTGATTTGGATATTACAGAGCGTGTTCCTATTGAAATTGCACCACAAAAATATGATGTGAAATATTTAAAGACGAAAAAGTCTAAAATGGGTCATATATTTGAGAATACTAAGTTTGATTAAAATATAAATGACATATATTTACAAGGAGGATTTATAAAATGAGAGAGATTAATTTGGTCGAAGGAAAAGTTGTAGCTGACAAAAATATGAAGGTTGGCATTGTAGCTGCTAGATTTAATGAAGTAATTGTTAATAAGCTTCTTGGTGGAGCTGTTGATGGTTTAGTACGTCATGGCGTGGAAGAAGAAAATATTACAGCTGCATGGGTACCAGGAGCATTTGAAATTCCAACAATAGCTCAGAAAATGGCTGAGTCAGGTAAGTACGATGCTGTAATTTGTTTGGGGTGTGTAATAAGAGGTCAAACATCACACTATGATTATGTTTGTAATGAAGTTGCAAAAGGAACAGCTCAAATCGCTCTATCTACAGGAGTACCTACATTGTTTGGAGTAGTTACTACTGAAAATATTGATCAAGCAATTGCAAGAGCTGGAAGTAAGGCTGGAAATAAGGGCTATGATTGTGCACTTTCCGCAATTGAAATGGTAAATCTAACAAAACAGTTATAATTATGAAGCCTATATTAGTATTTGATTATGATGGAACTATCCATGAAACAATGAACATTTATAAGCCGGCGATTCTTAATGTTGTTAGAGAATTACAAGAGGATGGAATATCGGTCCAAGAATTATCTGATGAGAGAATTGGTAGTTGGCTTGGAATGACAGTCAAAGATATGTGGGACGATTTTTTGCCAGAGCTTTCAGGTCCTAAGAAAGAAAAGTTTGCACTTAAAGTAGGCGATTATATGAAAGTGGCTATGGAATTGGGTGAGGCCAAATGGTTTCAAGACGTGATAAATGTTTTGGATGAACTTAAGAACCGAGGCTTTGTTATGGTGATTTTAAGTAATTGCGGAGTTTCCTACGCGACTAATAATTGGAAATGTTTTCCGATGGATAAATGGTTTGAGGCATTTTTCGAAAGTGAATCATATGAAAGGATTCCAAAGGCGGAAATTTTAAGAGAAATTACAAAAGATATTAGCAAAGCTTTTGATAAAGCAATTGCCAAGAAGGATGTTAGCATATTAGAAAATGTAAATGAAAATCTAGAGTACATTATGATTGGCGATAGAAGAAGTGATTTTGATGCTGCAAAGGCTATCGGATGTCCATTTATAGGATGTGGATATGGATATGCTTTGCCAGGAGAACTACAAGATGCTTCGGTTATAGTCGAAGAACCCAAGGGTTTATTAGATGCAATAGTTGGAATATGTAATGAATAAAGATTTTAATAAGAAGTCTCGTCAGCGTACATACTACGTTGGCGGGTCTTTTATTTTGCCTATAAAAATGTTATAATTCACTAGATAAAAATGATTGGAGAATTATTATGGAAATGAGTTTTGATGTGAAAATCACAGCAAATGATTTGTATAAATTTAATCTTAAGAATGCATACAAAGGTATGCAAGGTATAATCAGCCTAGTTTGTCCTGTTGTGATAATCGCAGTTTTGATATGGAAGTGGAGCGTTATAGTTACTATGCCAATTTATATTGTGGCATTTCTTGCGCTTGCAATTTTATTTATCATTTATATACCTATTAATTTGTGGCTTAGAACGAAACAAAGCTTTGCTAATAATAAGGTGTATTCGGATGCATTACATTATGAAGTGAATGAAGAACAAATTACAATTAGTGCATTGGCGTTACCAGAGGAAGATGCGGTAAGTGTTACTTGGGATCAGATTTTTAGAGTTAAATCCAATAAGTCACAATTACTAATATATACAAATAGGTACAATGCGTGGATTATACCTAAGAATCAGATTGAAGATATTGAAAAAGATCTTAAGTCATTAATTAAAGACAAAGTTGAAGGATTTAAAATAGATGGTAATTTATAGTAATTCTGAAGAGGAAACAAGAAATCTGGGTAGACAACTAGCAGAGAAAGCATTACCAGGGCAGGTGTATACATTAATTGGTGACTTGGGTGTGGGCAAGACTGTGTTTACGCAAGGTTTTGCAGAAGGCTTAGGTGTTGATGAAAGTGTAAACTCGCCTACGTTTACTATTGTTCAAGAATATGTTGATGGACGGATGCCTTTTTATCATTTCGATGTTTATAGAATTGGTGATCCCGATGAAATGTTTGAAGTGGGATTTGAAGACTATGTATATGGCGAAGGTGTATCATTAATAGAATGGGCAAATTTGATTGAAGAGATTATACCTGAGGATGCTGTATCAATTAGTATTGAGAAAGATATCGAAAAAGGTTTTGATTATAGGAAAATTACAATTGGAGATTAACAATGAAAATACTCGCATTTGATGGATCAGGACTAGTTGCTTCAGTGGCAATAGTTGATGACAATATACTCCTAGGGGAGTATACAACTAACTTCAAAAAAACTCATTCGAAGACATTGATTCCTATGCTTGATGAGATTAGTCAAATGATTGAGCTTGATTTAGATACGATTGATGCGATTGCAGTTACTAGAGGACCTGGATCTTTTACGGGGCTTCGTATTAGTTCGGCAACTGTTAAAGGACTCGGAATGGCGTTAGATAAACCAATTGTATCAGTAGAGACGACTAAGGCTATGGCATATAATCTATATGGCTATTCTGGATATATTTGTCCTATTATGGATGCTAGAAGAAATCAAGTGTACACTGGTATTTATTATTTTGAGAATGGTGAATTTAAGACGAAACTAGAACAAGACGCAATGTCTATTGAAGATTTAATTTGTGAAGTCAATAAGCTTGATAGGGGAGTTATCTTTCTTGGGGATGGGGTGCCAGCGTTTGAACAGTTTATTGGAGAAAATGTTCGAATTGATTTTTCATTTGCGCCAGCACATCAAAGTAGACAACGTGCCGCTAGTTTGGCTGTTTTGGCAGCAGAGTATATGAAATGTGGCAAGGTTGAAACAGCAGCAGAACATAGACCGGATTATTTGCGATTATCTCAAGCTGAGCGTGAGAGAATTGCGAGTGGTAAATCGATAGAACCAGAGTAAGGTGTCTTATGTCAAAATGTATTATAAGAGCAGCTAGAAAAGAAGATATTGAAGATATTAGTAGGCTTGAAAATGCAAATTTTACAGATGCTTGGTCTGAAAACGCATTTTTGGGATGCTTAGAAAGCCCGTATTCTAATTTGGTCGTAGCTGAGTATGCTGGGGAAGTTGTTGGATATGCGTGTTTATTTCATATGTATGAAATAGTAAATCTCGATAATATTTGTGTAGATAATGAGTACAGAAGGCTAGGGATAGCCACTGATTTATTAATGCATTTTAAAGAGTCTTTGGCAACGGAAGATGTAGAATACATTTTTCTAGAGGTTAGAGAAAGTAATACTGCAGCGAAAGCTTTTTATGAGAAAGAAGGCTTTGAAACTTATCATATACAAGAAGGTGGATATAGTCATCCACGGGAAAATGCAATCAAAATGAGATTGTCGTTAGATAGATTTGTTTAGAATAATACTAATTGTTTGAGGAAATTATAGATAAGATATGTTAGATGTTTGTTTGCTAGGAACGGCAGGTATGATGCCGTTACCTAATAGGTGGTTGACTAGTTTGATGACTAGGTACAATGGTAGTAACATTTTAATAGATTGTGGCGAGGGAACACAAATTGCTGTTAAGGAATCAGGTTGGAGTCCTAATCCAATAGACGTTATTTGTTTTACTCATTACCATGCGGATCATATAAGTGGTTTGCCAGGAATGCTTTTATCTATGGCAAATGCTGATAGAACAAAGCCGGTAACGCTAATTGGACCTAAAGGGTTAGAGCGGGTTGTAAGGTCTCTTACTTTTATAACAGGCGGTTTGCCTTTTGAATTACATTTTCATGAACTTAATGAGACTGAAGAGCAAATAGAGATTAATGGTTATACAATTAAAGCGTATAGGTTAAAGCACAGTACTGTCTGCTATGGCTATTCAATAGCGATATCGCGCTTGGGTAAATTTGACGCCGTAAAAGCCAAAGAGTTGAATATACCAATTCAATTATGGAATAAGCTTCAGCACGGTGAGGAATGTACATATATGGAAAATGTGTATACTCCTGATATGGTGATGGGACCTGCAAGACGAGGTCTTAAGGTTGCATATTGTACAGATTCGAGGCCATGTGAAGCAATTGTTAAATGTGCAGAAGGTGCTGATTTGTTTATATGTGAAGGGATGTATGGCGAGCCTGAGAAGAAGGAAAGTGCTAGACAGAAGAAGCATATGACATTTTACGAAGCAGCAGAATTGGCAAAAAAGGCTGCGCCAAAAGAAATGTGGTTGACTCATTTTAGTCCATCCTTAGTTGGGGCAAAGCAATATATGAAGGATGTGAGGAAAATTTTTCCAGCGTCTTTTTTGGGACAAGACGGTAAGATGGTAGAGCTTGTTTATGAGGAGAATGCCGATGAAGAATAAAATGAAGGTTATAATTAGAGTTGCGATAGTTACGGTGGCTTGTGCAGCTCTAGCAGTTGGATACTTTTTATATTTGGATAAGAGAAATACTAATAGTGGTAAGAATGAAGAAAAGCAGATTACTGAGGCAGAAATAATTACTACTACGAATTTTGATAAGAATTATCCAGATTCACCACGTGCGGTTGTAAAGTGGTATAACAGAATCGCTACATGTTTGTACAATAAGAATTGCGAGGACGATGAGATCAAAAAGGTTGCTTTACAAGAGAGAGAGTTGCTTGATGACGAGCTTCTTAAGGCTAATCCAGAAAAAGAATTCCTCGAAAATATAAACAAGGAAATATCGGATAATCAAAAGAAAGAAAAAACAATCGTAAAATCCGAGGTATGTAGTAGTAACGATGTTAAGTATGCTACTGTAAATGGTTATGAATGTGCATATGTTACAACATACTATTTTGGAAAAGAAGGCAATTATTATACTAGAACATACCAGAAATTCTGTTTGCGTAAAGATAAAGAAGGTAAATGGAAGATTTTAATATTTGAAAAGGTACCAGAGGAAAATGCAGACTTCAGCTAATATAAAAATACTTGCAATTGAATCTTCGTGTGATGAAACGGCGGTAGCAGTTGTTGAGAATGGGAGAAATGTTATTAGCTCCAAAATTTCAACTCAAATACCATTTCATACATTGTATGGTGGAGTTGTGCCAGAAATAGCATCAAGAAAACACATAGAAAGAATTAATCAGGTAATAGAGGAGACTCTTAAAGAAGCTAAAATGACATTAGATGATATGGATGTTATAGCTGTTACAAGAGGTCCAGGGTTAGTGGGCGCTCTTTTAGTTGGGGTGGCTGAAGCGAAAGCTATTGCTTACGCAAAGCAAAAGCCGCTTGTTGGCGTACATCATATCGAGGGGCATATTAGTGCCAATTATATTGAATATCCAGATTTAGAACCTCCATTTATGTGCTTGGTTGTTTCGGGAGGCCATACTCATCTTGTGAATGTGTCAGAATATGGTAAATATGAAATTTTAGGTAAAACACGTGATGACGCTGCGGGAGAAGCATTTGACAAAATTGGCAGAGCTATTGGATTGGGATATCCAGGAGGCCCTAAGGTAGAGGCTGCGGCAAAGAATGGTAATCCTAAAGCAATTGATTTGCCAAGAGCGAAAGTCGCTGATAACATCTTTGATTTTAGCTTTAGCGGTCTTAAGTCGGCTACGCTCAACTATATTAATAGCGTGGAAATGAAAGGCGAAAAAGTAAATGTTTCTGATGTTTGCGCATCCTTTCAAGAAGCCGTGGTAGATGCATTAGTAAGTCACGCAATGCTTGGTGCAGAAAAGTACAATGCTACTAAAATGGCTATTGCTGGTGGTGTTGCAAGTAACAGTGCATTTAGAGAAGCTATGGAGAATGCTTGCAAAGAAAGAGGTATAGAGTTTTATTGTCCTAGACCGGTTTATTGTACAGACAATGCAGCTATGATAGGTGCGGCGGCTTATTATGATTATATTAATGGAAGAAGAGATGGTTTAGATTTGGATGCAGTACCATATCTAAAGCTAGGAGATAAGTAGGAGATAATATGAAGTGTTCGGCCATTGTTTTGTCAGCAGGTAAAGGGAAAAGAATGGGAGGAGATATTCCTAAGCAATATATGCTCCTCAAGGATAAGCCTGTTTTATACTATACCTTGCGCGCATTTGAAAAGTCACAAATAGACGAAATTGTTATAGTGTGTGCAAAAGGCGACGAAGATTATGTAAAGAAAGATATTGTTGATAAATATAATATTTCGAAAGTTGTTTCAATTGTTCCGGGAGGCGCTGAGAGGTTTGACTCTGTATATCAAGGTTTGAAGGCTGCATCGGGAGATTATGTTTTTGTCCATGATGGTGCAAGGTGCTTTGTTGATCAAGAAACAATAGCTTCTTGTATGGAAAATGTGATAGAGAAGAAGGCTTGTATTGCTGGAATGCCAGTTAAGGATACGATAAAGGTTGTTGACACATATGGAAATATTGTTGAAACACCTGATAGAAGAACTTTGTGGTTGGCACAAACTCCGCAATGTTTTGAGACTCAACTTGTAAGATCTAGCTATGAAAAATTGTTTTCTTATTATGAAGATGAAACTTCAGGCAGAATAGAAGGAGCACCTAAGAGCATTGCAGGTATAACTGATGATGCGATGGTAGTGGACATTTTTGGGAATGTTAAGTCTTTTGTAGTAGAGTCTTCCTATAATAATATTAAGCTCACAACACCAGAGGATATGTTGTTTGGGGAAATGTTGGTGTAGCTTTGAAGATTTATTCATCAAAGTGCATAATAAATGTAAAAAAACAAGTATTTGCTTGTATATTTTATAAAACTTAAAAAAAATGAAAAAAGGTTGTTGACATAAGTTGAAATGCTGTGATAGAATACAATTCGTGCCGTGAGCACAAGATGAATTTAATATTGTATGCAGAGGTATCGAAGAGGTCATAACGAGGCGGTCTTGAAAACCGTTTGTCCGCGAGGGCACGTGGGTTCGAATCCCACCCTCTGCGTTAAAAATTCTTACTGGTTATACAGTGAGAATTTTTATCCGAAAAATTAGTAAAATTTTTCAAAAAAGTTGTTGACAAAGGTTGTCGTAAATGATATTCTATCAGAGTTGCGGCGCTGATGCGAAACAACACAGTACATTGAGAATTAAATAGTGAAACAAATGCAAACCAAATTGGTAAATGCAAAAACCTAGTTCAATTACTTTGAACACGTTGAAACTTTTTCAACAGTAAATTAAGGAACGAAATTAAAGCCAAGCTTTATTTTGAAACTTGATTAAACTTTTTAACATGAGAGTTTGATCCTGGCTCAGGATGAACGCTGGCGGCGTGCTTAACACATGCAAG
>JAZUIN010000067.1:0-30092 GCA_045642225.1 Lachnospiraceae bacterium
TTTTCACCGGAAGATCTTAATATTATTAAAAATGGACCTTCAGAAAGAAGAAGGTTTATAGATAGTGAATTATGTCAAATTGATAAAATATATTTATCAGATTTAATAAATTATAACAAAATATTAAATAATAGAAATAAGCTATTAAAAGATATAAGAATAAAGCCAGAATTAAAAGAAACTCTTGAAATTTGGGATATGCAGCTTATTGAATATGGAAAAAAGATAATTAAAAGACGTAGAGAGTTCATTAATGAGTTAAAATATATAGTTAGAGATAAACATTTAAATATTTCTGGCGGAAAAGAAGAACTTATTTTAAATTATGAACCAAATATTGATGATATTTTTTTTCAGGATGAGTTGATAAAAAATAGAGAAAGAGATTTAAAGTATTGTCAAACTTCTGTAGGACCTCATAGAGACGATATTAGCTTTAATATTGGAAATGTTGATATGAGAAAATTTGGTTCTCAAGGGCAGCAACGAAGTTGTGCTTTATCACTTAAATTATCAGAAATTGATTTGGTAGAAAAAAATATAAATGAAAAACCTGTTTTGTTATTAGATGACGTTTTATCAGAATTAGATAGTTCTAGACAGGGATTTTTATTAGAGAGTATAAGTAATATTCAAACAATTATAACTTGTACAGGTTTAGATGATTTTATTAATAATAGATTTCAAATAAATAAAGTTTTCAAAGTTGAAAATGGAAATATTATTAATGAGGATTAGAAATACATTTAAAATGTAAAAATGGAGGAATTATGGGTCAAAATCAAGAATATGGCGCAGATCAAATCCAAATATTAGAAGGACTTGAAGCAGTAAGAAAAAGACCTGGTATGTATATTGGTAGTACATCAGAAAGGGGTCTTCATCATTTAGTATATGAAATTGTTGATAATGCTGTAGATGAAGCACTTGCTGGTCAATGTTCACATATTATAGTTAATTTAAATAAAGATGGTTCATGTACCGTAGAGGATGATGGTAGAGGAATACCTACTGGAATTAATAAAAAAGCGGGTATACCTGCGGTAGAAGTAGTATTTACAATATTGCATGCCGGTGGTAAATTCGGCGGCGGTGGATATAAAGTATCAGGTGGTTTACATGGTGTAGGTGCATCTGTTGTAAATGCTTTGTCAAACTGGTTAGAAGTTCAAATTTGTAGAGATGGAAAGATATACCAGCAACGTTATGAAAGAGGAAAAACAATGTATCCTCTTAAAGAAGTTGGTACATGTGAAGTAGAAAGAACTGGTACTAGAGTAACATTTGTACCTGATGATACTATTTTTGAAACAGTTATATTTGATTATAAAACTCTTAAAACAAGACTTCGTGAAACAGCTTTCTTAACAAAGGGATTAAGAATTACTATTGTTGATAATAGAGGAGAGAACATTGTTGAGGAGACTTTTTGTTACGAAGGTGGTATAAAAGAGTTTGTTTCTTATCTAAATAAAGGAAATACACCTGCATACCAAGATGTTATTTATTGTGAAGGAACAAAAGATAATATAATGGTTGAAGTTGCTATGCAACATAACGATGGTTATAGCGACAATTGGTATACATTTGTAAATAATATTATTACACCTGAAGGTGGTACACATCTTGCGGGATTTAGAGCTGCTTTAACAAAAACATTTAATAATTATGCTAGAGAACATAAGATTTTAAAGGAAAAGGATCCAGCATTATCAGGTGAAGATTTTAGAGAAGGTTTAACTTCAATTATAAGTATAAAGATTGAAGAGCCTCAATTTGAGGGACAAACTAAGCAAAAGCTTGGTAATTCAGAGGCAAGAGGTGCTGTAGATACAATTGTTAGTGAACAACTAACATACTTTTTGGAGCAAAATCCTTCAGTTGCAAAAACTATATGTGAAAAAGCTTTACAAGCTCAAAAGACAAGAGATGCAGTTAGAAAAGCAAAGGAATTAACTCGAAGAAAATCACCTTTAGAAGGTGGTGGATTACCAGGTAAATTAGCAGATTGTTCTTCTAAAAATCCTGAAGAATGTGAAATTTTCATAGTAGAGGGTGATTCCGCTGGTGGTTCTGCAAAGACAGCTAGAAGTCGTGCAACTCAAGCTATTTTGCCACTTCGTGGTAAGATTTTAAATGTTGAAAAAGCAAGAGAAGATAAAATTTATGCCAATAAAGAAATAAAAGCAATGATTACAGCTTTTGGAACAGGTATACATGATGATTTTGATATTGAAAAACTTAGATATCACAAAATTATTATTATGACTGATGCCGATGTAGATGGAGCTCACATTGCTACTTTAATGCTTACATTTTTATATAGATATATGCCTGAACTTATAAGACAAGGTTATGTATATCTTGCAATGCCACCTCTTTATAAGTTAGAAAAAAATAAAAAGACTTGGTATGCATATTCAGATGAAGAATTAAATAACATTCTTACTGAAGTTGGACGTGACCAAAATAATAAAATACAACGTTATAAAGGTCTTGGTGAAATGGATGCTGAACAATTATGGGAAACAACCATGGATCCAGAAAAACGTATATTAAAAAAGGTCGTTATTGATGATGAAAGTGAATCTGAGGTAAATGTAACATTTTCTACTTTGATGGGAGATAACGTAGAACCTAGAAGAGAGTTCATTGAAGAGAATGCAAAGTATGTTCAGAACCTAGATATTTAGGAGGAAAACCATTTAATGGATGACAAGATATTTGATCAAATTCATGAAGTAGATCTTAAGAAGACAATGGAAAATTCTTATATTGATTATGCTATGAGCGTAATCGTTTCACGTGCTCTTCCTGATGTAAGAGATGGTTTAAAGCCAGTT
Organism: Lachnospiraceae bacterium; assembly: GCA_045642225.1. GTDB lineage: Bacteria > Bacillota > Clostridia > Lachnospirales > Lachnospiraceae > RUG191. The sequence goes on from JAZUIN010000067.1 coordinate 2,844, forward strand.
CAAAGAAGAGTACTTTACTCCATGAGTGAATTACATAATACACCAGATAAGCCTCATAGAAAATGTGCGCGTATAGTTGGTGATACAATGGGTAAATATCACCCACATGGTGATAGTTCTATATATGGAGCACTTGTTAACATGGCTCAGGATTGGTCTACTAGATATCCACTAGTTGATGGTCATGGAAATTTTGGTTCTATGGATGGCGATGGAGCCGCTGCTATGCGTTATACAGAGGCTAGATTGTCTAAAATTTCTATGACAATGCTTCAGGATATAGACAAAGATACAGTAAATTTTGCTCCTAACTTCGATGAAACGGAGAAGGAACCAACGGTACTTCCATCTAGATATCCTAATTTGCTAGTTAATGGAACAACTGGTATTGCTGTAGGTATGGCTACAAATATTCCACCTCACAATTTGAGAGAAGTTGTAGGTGGAGTTGTCAAAATGATTGATAACCACATTGAAGAAGATAGAGAAACTGATATTGATGAGTTAATGTCAATTATTAAGGGTCCAGATTTTCCAACTGGCGGTACAATTTTGGGAAGAAGAGGTATTGAAGAAGCTTATAGAACTGGACGCGGTAAGATAAGAGTTCGTGCTGTTACAGATATTGAGCCTATGGCAAATGGTAAAAATAGAATTATTGTAACAGAACTTCCTTATATGGTTAATAAAGCTAGTCTTGTAGAGAAGATTGGCGAAATGGTTAGAGATAAGAGAGTTGATGGAATAACAGATCTTCGTGATGAATCAAGCCGTGAAGGTATGAGAGTTGTTATTGAATTACGTCGTGATGTTAATCCAAATATTATGCTTAATCAATTATATAAGCATACTCAATTACAAGATACTTTCGGTGTAAATATGCTTGCTCTTGTTTATAATGAGCCTAAAGTCCTTAATCTTAAGGATATGTTGAAGGAATATTTGAATCACCAAAAGGATGTTGTAACACGTCGTACAAAATATGAGCTAAATAAGGCAGAACAACGTGCTCATATTTTAGAAGGATTGTTGATTGCTCTTGATAATATTGATGAAGTTATTAAAATTATTAGAGCTTCAAAAACTGTAAAAGAAGCAGAGGAAGAATTACAGAATAGATTTTCTTTATCAGAAGCTCAAGCACATGCTATTGTTGAAATGAAGCTTCGTTCTCTTGCAGGATTAGAAAGAGCAAAAATAGAAGAAGAATATAAGAATCTTAAGATTTTAATTGATAAATTAAAGGCAATTCTTGCTGATGAAAAATTACTTCTTAAGGTTATAAAGGATGAAATTAAAGCAATTTCTGATAAATTTGGAGATGATAGACGTTCAACAATTGGCTTTGATGAATATGATATTTCAATGGAAGATTTAATTCCAGTTACAAATACAATTGTAACATTTACAAAGCTTGGCTATATCAAAAGAATGAATATGGATAACTTTAAGGCTCAACACCGCGGAGGTAAGGGAATTAAAGGAATGGAAACAATTGAAGATGATTACATTAAGGAAATGTTGATGACTTCAAGCCATGATTATCTAATGTTCTTTACAAATAAAGGTAGAGTTTACAGATTAAAAGGCTATGAGATACCTGAAGCTAGTAGAACAAGTCGTGGAGTTGCTATAGTTAACATTTTACAGCTCCAGCCAGACGAGAAGATAACTTCTATGATTCCAATTAAGGAATATAAAGAAGATGAATACCTACTTATGGCTACGAAAAATGGTATTGTGAAGAAAACAAAGCTAACTGAATATGAAAACATAAGAAAAAATGGTTTAGCTGCAATAAATCTTCGCGATGATGATCTCTTAATAGAAGTTAAGAAGACAGATAATAACGATGATGTAATGTTATTTACAAAATATGGACAGAGTATTAGGTTTAATGAGAAGGATGTAAGGACAACTGGTAGAACATCAATGGGTGTAATTGGTATGAACTTAATTGATAATGATTGTGTAATAGCAATGCAGCTTGTTTCTCAAGGAGAAAGCGTTCTTATTGCATCAGAAAATGGACTTGGAAAACGTACTTTGTTTGAAGAATTTAAGACCCAAAGACGTGGAGGAATGGGTGTTAAATGTTATAAGGTTACTGAAAAATCAGGAAATCTTATAGGTGTTAAGGCTGTCAAAGAAGAAGATGAATTAATGCTTATTACAACTGAAGGCATTATAATAAGAATAAGAATTAAAGATACTGCTACACTTGGAAGAATTACTAGTGGAGTTAAGTTGATTAATCTTGATAAAGACGTTCAAGTTGCAAGTATTGCAAGAATTAAGGAGTCTGCTATTTTAGAAGAAGCAGATGAAATTGAAACGGAAAGTGAATAAATGATTATAGTAATAATAATTGCCATATTAGCTTTAGTTGCAGTAATTTATTATGTTATAAATAGGTTTTCACGCACGTATGTAGCAAAAAAGCTGGGCAAAGATAAAAAATGGGCAGCTTATATGATTGCTGTGTTGATTGTAGGTTTAGTTTTTCTTATACTGTCTTTGACTTTCAGTATCGCAAATGCAATTGTAATATTGTTACATTTTGCTGCATTTTGGGCCTTATTAGAACTTGTCTTTTTAATAGTTAGATTAATTACTAAATGGGACCATAGAAAATGTAAATATAGTATTATAGTGTTCATTGCTGTGCCAATTACAGCTATATATATGACTATTTCTTATAACATTTGCTCGAAAGTAATTAGAACAAGCTATACTGTCAATAATACTGAGATAAATGACAATAATGCTGATAAAAATGAATTGAAGATAGTTCAAATATCTGATTCTCATTTGGGAGTAACAGTAGATAAAGATAATATTGGAGAAATTTGCGAAAAATTGCAGGCAGAAAATCCTGATGTATTAGTTATTACTGGAGATTTTGTTGATGATGCTTCAAATATAGAAGACACAAAAGTAGCAGTTGATTGCATTTCTAAGATAAAAACTAAATATGGCATTTATTTTGTTTTTGGAAATCATGATAAAGGCTATTATAATTCAAGAGAATATACTGGTGATGATTTAATAAAAATGCTTGAAGAGAGTGGAATTATTGTTCTACAAGATCAAAATGTTAATTTAGGTGACAATTATGTGCTTGTTGGAAGACAAGATAAGTCAACAAATTCAAGAGCTACAATGGAAATGTTGATGCCTAGCAAAGAATCAGGCAAATATTATATTGTCCTTGATCATCAACCTAATGATTATGAATCAGAAAAAAATGTAGGTGCAAACCTAGTTTTATCGGGTCATACACATGGTGGTCAGTTTATTCCAATAACAAAATGGGGTGAATATTTCGGCTCAAACGATGCGACATATGGAATAAAAAGACAAGGAAATACTGATTTTATAGTAAGTTCAGGTCTTTCTTGTTGGGAATTTCCATTTAAAACAGGATGTGTATCAGAATATAACGTAATTGATGTAAAATAAAATTGTTTATTAATAATTTCAACACTATATATTTAGTTATTGTTTGTAACGTTATTTAAAATATTTTATTAAGTATATACTATGGATTTATTTCTTGACATGAATACTTATATTTAGTAAAATCAATAGCGTTGAGTGTGGTTATTATCAGCAAATGACCATGAATGCAGAAGTACTCAAGTGGCTGAAGAGGTGCCCCTGCTAAGGGTATAGGCCGGGTGACCGGTGCGAGGGTTCAAATCCCTCCTTCTGCGTGATAGATTTTAAAGCCTTGAGCATAATGTTCAAGGCTTTTTTTAAAAAGATTTTTTATTATTACTAATTTGTTTTAGAAAGGATTGAAAATGCGTACTGTAAATACAGAAGAAATTACAAAAATAGTAAAAGAAATGTGTATTGAAGCTAATCATTTCTTGTCTGAGGATATGAAAGAAGCCTTTAATAATGCTAAAGAAACAGAAGAATCTGAGCTAGGAAAAAAGATATTTGGTCAGTTGGAGGAAAACCTTGAGATTGCAGCAAATGATATGATTCCTATTTGTCAAGATACAGGTATGGCGGTACTTTTTGTAGAAATTGGCCAAGACGTTTCGTTGCAAGGGGCAAATATTACCGATGCTTTAAATGAAGGTGTTAGACAAGGATATGTAGATGGATACCTTAGAAAATCTGTTGTTTCAGATCCTATAGAAAGAGTTAATACAAATGATAATACACCAGCTATTATTCATTATGATATTGTGCCTGGTGATGAGGTTAAGATAACTCTTGCGCCTAAAGGCTTTGGAAGTGAAAATATGTCAAAGGTTTATATGTTAAAACCTGCTGACGGAATAGAGGGTGTAAAAAATGCTATAGAAGATGCTGTTAAATCTGCAGGTCCAAATGCTTGTCCTCCAATGGTTGTGGGTGTTGGTATTGGTGGAACATTTGAAAAATCTGCACTTATGGCTAAGAAGGCATTAGCTCGTAATCTAAATGATAGACCTGAAAAACAGTGGGTAAGAGATTTAGAGGATGAAATGCTTGTAAGAATTAATAAGCTTGGCATTGGACCAGGTGGTTTAGGTGGAAAGAATACTGCATTAGCTGTTAATATTAATACTTATGCTACTCATATAGCTGGACTTCCAGTTGCAGTTAATATTTGTTGTCATGTTAACCGTCACGTTACAAAAACAGTATAAATGTAGTAGAAAGAAGGATAATAATGGATAAAAAAATAAATTTACCAATAACTGAAGAAATTGCTAGTAGTCTTAAGGCCGGAGATTATGTTTATCTAACGGGAGAAATGTACGTTGCTAGGGATGCTGCTCATAAAAGGTTGTTTGAACTAATGAATGAAGGAAAAGAGTTACCAATTGATTTGAACGATTCAACAATATATTATATGGGACCTAGTCCAGCTAGACCAGGACGTGTTATAGGGTCTGCAGGTCCTACTACTGCGTCTAGAATGGATAAATACGCCCCTACATTTCTTGATAAGGGGCAAAAATGTATGATAGGAAAAGGAAAGCGTACTCAGGAAGTAAGGGATGCAATTGTTAGAAATCATGCAGTATATTTAGCTTCTGTAGGTGGAGCAGGTGCGCTTCTTTCTAAATGTATCGTAGAATCTGAAGTTGTAGCATACGAAGATCTTGGTGCTGAGGCAATTAGAAGAATAAAAGTTGTAGATTTTCCAGCAATTGTTGTGGCAGACGATAAAGGAAATAGTTTGTATTAATTTGTGGGGTAATTGTTAAATATTGATTTAAGATGTTTGTTTTGGTCAGTGATTTGTGATTAAAAAATGTATTTTTTTAGTTTTTGTGATTTGTGATTAAAAAAATGTGTTTTTTTAGTTTTTGTAATTTGTTAATAAAAAAAATGTGTCTCATTCTCAGAAGAATGTTCATTCGACACATTTTTTTATTAACAAATATTATCGTAAAAAAGTTCTTTCGACATTTTTTAATCACAAATATTATCACACAAAAGCTCACTCGACATTTTTTTAATCACAAATACTACCATATAAAAGCTCTTTCGACACTTTTTAATCACAAATACTATCATATAAAAACTTTTTCGACACTTTTTATTCATAATTTTTTCAACGTAAAAAACCATTTTTATATGAATAATACACTGACGTATTTTTAATCATAAATTTTTATGTAAACAATTAATCTCTAATTAATACTACTCTTAGCGAGAAGAAATCTTCGGAAAAAGTCATATTTTTCTTGTTAGGATGGTATGTAGATATTTACATAAAAAAAATAACTAAAAAGTATGATGAAAGAACATTCTTATGAAGTAGGTTATCCAGTAAATAATTATGTAGATATTACATAAGAAAAAAACTAAAAAGTATGTTGAAAAAGCATTCTTAGAAACAGAGTTATACTAGTTAATAACGTATGTAGAAATTTGCGCAGAAAAATATAACTAAAAAGTATGTCGAAAGATCATTCTTATAAAAAGAGCTATATTGGTTAATAACGTATGTAGAAGTTTGCGTAGAATAATATAACTAAAAAGTATGTCGAAAAAGCATTCTTAGAAATAGAGCTATATTAGTCAATAACGTATGTAGAATTTACATAAAAATATAACTAAAAAGTATGTCGAATGAACATTCTTCTGAGAAAGAGACATACTTTTTAGTTATATTTAGTCAGCGTAAACACGTACTATAACCAATTTTCAAAGAAAAGACATACTTTTAAGTTATATTAATTTAAAGAAAACTCTACATACCCCTTGACAAAAAAATATACTTTGGTATACTACTCATTGTGTTTGGCGCCATGGCCAAGTGGTAAGGCAAAGGTCTGCAACACCTCTATCACCAGTTCGAATCTGGTTGGCGCCTCTAACCCTCGCAAATTGCGAGGGTTTTTTTGTTGACGCAAATTATTTCTAAGAGTATAATATAGACTAATATTTTATGCCTTATAAGTGCATAAAAATAACAGAAAGAGAGAATAAGACATGGAAGTATATGAAGAATTAGTAGAAAGAGGTTTAATAGCTCAAATTACTAATGAAGAAGTTGTAAAAGAACAGATAAATAATGGTAAAGCTGTTTTTTATATAGGTTTTGATCCTACTGCTGATAGCTTACATGTTGGACATTTTATGGCTCTTTGCCTTATGAAGAGACTTCAAATGGCTGGAAATAAACCAATTGCACTTATTGGTGGTGGTACAGCTATGATTGGTGATCCATCTGGTCGTAGCGACATGCGTCAGATGATGACAGCAGAAACAATTAATCATAATGTAGAGTGTTTTAAGAAGCAAATGTCACGATTTATTGATTTTAGTGATGATAAAGCATTACTTGTCAACAATGCTGATTGGTTGATGGGTCTTAATTATGTAGAAGTTTTGAGAGAATATGGTGCACATTTTTCAGTAAATAGAATGCTTGCTGCTGAATGTTACAAGCAACGTATGGAGAAGGGACTCAGTTTCTTAGAATTTAATTATATGATTATGCAGTCTCTTGACTTTTGCGAGTTGTATAAGAAATATGGATGTAATCTTCAATTCGGTGGAGATGACCAGTGGTCAAATATGATTGGTGGTATGGAATTAATTCGTCGTAAGCTCGGCAAGGAAGCAAATGCTATGACAATTAATCTTCTTCTTAACTCAGAAGGTAAGAAGATGGGTAAGACACAAAAGGGTGCTGTATGGCTCGACCCTGAGAAGACATCACCTTATGAGTTTTATCAATATTGGAGAAATGTTAATGATGCAGATGTATTGAAATGTATCAAAATGCTTACATTTATACCACTTGATGAAATTAAGAAAATGGAAAGTTGGGAAGGAAGTCAGCTTAACGAAGCGAAGGATATCCTTGCATATGAATTAACAAAGCTTGTGCATGGTGAAGAAGAAGCAACTAAGGCAAAAGAAGCATCTAAAGCTTTATTTGCTGGAAATGGTTCAAATGAAAATATGCCAACAGAGACGATTACTATGGATGACTTTAGAGATGGAAAAATTGACATTTTAGGCGTATTAGTAGCAACAGGTCTTGCACCATCTCGTGCTGAAGCCAGAAGAAATGTTCAACAAGGTGGCGTGTCTGTTAACGGTGAAAAGGTCACAGATACATTTACAAGTTATGAGCCATCTGCGTTTAATGAAGAGTTCATTCTTAAGAAGGGCAAGAAAAAATTCTGCAAGGTTGAAATGTAGGATTTAATATAAAAAATAAAGAAATAGAGAGGTAAGATATGAATCTTGATATGGCAGCAGTTCTCGCAACAGAGAGCGCAAAACTTATTGACAGAGTACCACAAAGTAAGATTTTTTACTGGGATTGGGAGTTATCGTTTCTAGGATGGTTACAAGGAATGCATACTCATCTAGGAGATAAACTCATGCAGGCGATTACTCACTTAGGTGATGAAGGAATAATAGCAATTATTCTTTGCATAGTTTTATTACTAATTCCAGAGACAAGAAAATATGGTGCAGCAATTTTTGTAGCACTAGTTTTATCATTGTTAATCACAAATATCGGTTTGAAAAATATTACGATGAGAACTAGACCTATATGGCTGACCTTCTATACCGGATTAGAAGATTGGAAGATGGTAATTTTGCAAAATGCTAAACAATTAGTTGATTATCCTGTGGATTATTCGTTCCCTTCAGGTCACTCATCAGCTTGTTTTGCAGCAGCAACACCATTGTTAATAATGCTTAAAGGCAAGAGAAAATGGCTAGGTGTCTTTGCAGTAGCAATTGCAGCATTAATCGCATTTTCAAGATTATATGTATTTGTACACTGGCCAACAGACGTGTTAGTAGGAATGTTAGTAGGAATAGTTTGTGGTATTCTTAGTGTTCTAATTTGTAGTTTGATTAGCAAGATTATTGATAAGAAAAAGGCGAGCAGAGCCTAGAAAGATTTTATTATGATAGTTGTTAGAATTTTATTCATGATAATAGGTATAATTGGAATAGTTATATTCTATTTACCAACGCTAAAAAAAGGCATATTCAACGCAGGTACAGTAATAGGATTGGTGTTATCACTTATTGTGTTTGGATTGTCTATATATTCGTGGATATTCTCGCTAGGTTTTATGATTTTTCTTATGATCTTAGCTTTGTTGTTAATTGTAGTTTTCTTCTTAATTACAAAGAATATGATCAAAGCTAGTTCGAGATTATCTGATAAGGCACAGACGGTAATAGTTCTTGGTTGCAAGGTTATTAACGATAGACCTTCTGAAATGCTTATGGACAGAATAAAGCTTGCAGCTATTTATCTTAAGAAGCATCCGGGTGCAACTTGTATTGCAACAGGTGGTGTTACTAAGAATAACAATATCTCAGAAGCAGAATGCATAAAGAGAGAACTTATGAAGAGAGGTATAGATGCCACTAGAATATATATTGAAGAGGAATCTATGTCTACTCGAGAAAATATGGTAAAAGTGAAGAAAATTATTGACTTACAAAAGTTAAGCAATAAGGTTGCTATTTGTACAAATGAATATCATGTTTATAGAGCTATGTTTTTTGCTAGTAAAGTAGATATTAGAGCGTGTGCACTTCCTGTGAAGACACCATGGTGGATTTATCCAACATTTTATGTAAGGGAAGTTGCAGCGACTACAGTAGCTCTCATAAAAAAATAAAAAAGACTCACGAAGTTTTTGCTTCGTGGGTTTTTATATAAGAAGGGGAAGAAAATGTCAGTTAGCATTTTAGATTTTATTTTGATAGGTATTGGTCTTGCAATGGATGCATTTGCTGTTTCTATTTGTAAGGGTCTAGGGATGACTAAGGTTAATAAGAAGCAGTTACTTATCATAGCTTTGTTTTTTGGTGGATTTCAGGCTGGAATGCCACTTATAGGTTATTATGTTGGAGTTTTGTTTGCCAAATATGTAACAAGCTTTTCACATTGGATTGCATTTGTATTATTATTGTTCATTGGTGCGAAGATGATAATAGATGCTGTTAGGGAAAGAAAAGATGATGATTCTGTAGAAGAAATGGATAAGAAAATTAATTTCTATGAGCTAATTCTTCTTGCAATAGCTACATCTATTGATGCTTTGATGGTTGGTGTGACATTTGCATTTGATGATTCAGTAAATATTTGGATTGCAATAATAATTATTGGTTTAATTACATTTGTTATATCTGCATTTGGCGTAGTTATAGGAAATGTATTTGGTAGTAAATACAAATTCGGTGCAGCATTAGCAGGTGGAATAATATTAATTTTGATTGGATTAAAAGTTTTGTTAGAAGGATTAGGAGTAATTAATTTAAGCTTTTTATAATTAGTAATGAAAGGGTGATTAAATGGGAATAATAGCAACTATAACAAGTTCGCTTGTTTTTAAGATAGTTTTATTAATTATAGGATTTGTATTTCTAATTAAGGGTGCAGATATATTTGTAGAGGGTGCATCCTCAATTGCTAAGAAGTTGAAGGTTCCTTCGCTTATTATTGGAATGACGATAGTGGCGTTAGGTACAAGCTTGCCAGAGGCAGCAGTTTCTGTTTCGGCATCTTTAAATCATGCAAATGCTTTAGCTGTATCAAATGTAGTAGGTTCAAATATTTTCAATTTGATGATAGTTTTGGGCGCATGTGCAATATTTAACAATTTGGTGGTAAGTAAGGATGTTCTTAAGAGGGATTATCCATTTTCAATAATTTGTGCGGTTCTAATGGTACTACTTGGATTCTTTGGATTTAGAAAAGATGGATCATTTGGATTAAATATGCAAATCGATAGATGGGTTGGCGTTTTATTTTTAGTACTATTTGTGGGATTTATCATTGTTTTATCAGTATCAGCTGTTAAGACTCGTAAAGAAGCAGCAGATAAGGGTGTTGCAGCAGAAAGAAGTCTTGCTGATGAATTTGAAGATGAAGTAAAAGAAATTCCAACTTGGAAATCTATTCTATTTCTAGTATTGGGAGCCGTTGCAATAAAATTCGGCGGTGATTGGGTTGTAGACGGAGCAAAAGCAATTGCAAGCACATTTGGCGTATCTGATACAATTATTGGACTTACAATTTGCGCCGTAGGAACATCGCTTCCTGAGCTAGTTACATCAATAGTTGCGGCTAAAAAGAATGAGCTAGAAATGGCTATTGGAAATGTAGTTGGTTCTAATATTTTCAATATACTATTTGTACTCGGACTTGCAGCATCTATAGAAGCAATTCCATTTACAATGAATAATGCTATAGATATTTGCGTTTTACTATTTTTCTCTGTTCTCATTTTCATTTTCTGTATTACAGGAAAAAGAATTAATCGAACTGAAGGTATAATAATGATTGTATTATACGCATTATACATAACGTATACATGCTTGAGAGAAACAGGGATGTTTATGTTCTAAGTTATAAACATAAAAATATATTAAATCAATGGAAATCCACTGTGATTTGTTCTATAATAGAAATACTATGGGATAGCCCGAGGTATTTTTGTAAAGGAGGACAAATACAGTGGATTTTTTGGAAAATGCAAAGGTAGTTGCAGAAGAAATAGGTACAGAAATAAAAGAAAAAGCGATTGATTACGTTGAAATTGCTAAACTTAAGAAAGAAATAATAGATGAGAAGAAGCGTCTAGACGACAGATATATAGAAATCGGTCGAAGATATTATAATAAGCATAAAGATAATCCAAGGTTTGAATGCATTACAGAATCGATTGACAAGATTCAAGATTTGGAAGCTCAAATCGAAGAGATTAAGGCAAATAGCAATGATGATTCTGCTGAAGAATACGATGAGAATTTTATTGATGCCATGACTATTGAAGTTATGAAGCAAGCAGAAGAAGATATAGAAGAATAATTAAACGACGAGGAATATCATGAGTAACAAAGGTAAATTTTACATGACAACAGCAATTGCATATACATCAGGAAAGCCTCATATTGGTAATACATATGAGATTGTTTTAGCAGATGCAATTGCACGTTTTAGAAGACAGGAAGGCTATGATGTTTTCTTCCAGACAGGAACTGATGAACATGGCCAGAAAATTGAAAATAAGGCTGCAGAGGCAGGTATTACACCAAAGGAATTTGTTGATGGAGTAGCAGGTCAAGTTAAAGATATCTGGGATATGATGAATACTAGCTACGATAAGTTTATTCGTACAACAGATGAGCCTCACGAGAAGCAAGTTCAGAAGATTTTCAAGAAATTATATGATCAAGGTGACATCTATAAAGGTGCATATGAAGGTTTATATTGTACACCATGTGAGTCATTTTGGACTGAATCTCAGCTTGTAGATGGCAAATGTCCAGATTGTGGTAGAGAGGTTGAACCTGCTAAGGAAGAAGCATATTTCTTTAAAATGAGCAAATATGCAGATCGTTTGATCGATTACATCAATACACATCCAGAGTTTATTCAACCAGTGGCACGTAAGAATGAGATGATGAATAACTTCTTACTTCCAGGTCTTCAGGATCTTTGTGTATCAAGAACTTCCTTCACATGGGGAATACCAGTAGATTTTGACCCTAAGCATGTAACTTATGTATGGCTAGATGCGTTGACAAACTACATTACTGGTATCGGATATGATTGCGATGGTGATAGTTCAGAATTATTTAATAAGAACTGGCCTGCAGATTTACATTTGATAGGTAAGGATATTATTAGATTCCATACTATTTATTGGCCTATTTTCCTTATGGCGCTTGATTTGCCATTGCCTAAGCAAGTGTTTGGACATCCTTGGTTGATACAATCTAATGGTAAGATGAGTAAGTCTAAGGGTAACGTAATTTATGCTGATGAATTGGTGGAAATGTTTGGCGTTGACGCAACTCGTTTCTTTGTATTACATGAAATGCCTTTTGAAAATGATGGTGTTATTTCTTGGGAATTGCTATGTGAGAGAATTAATACTGAGCTTGCAAATGTACTTGGAAACCTTGTTAACCGTACAATTTCCATGAGTAATAAATATTTCGATGGTGTTATTGAGAACAAAAATGTTACAGAGCCTGTTGATGAGGAGCTTAAGAAGGTTGTTACAGGAACAAAAGCTATGGTTGAAGCTAAAATGGCAGATCTTCGTGTAGCAGATGCAATGACAGAAATATTTGACTTATTTAGACGTTGTAACAAATACATCGATGAAACAATGCCTTGGGCATTAGCCAAAGAAGAAGATAAGCAAGATAGATTATCGACAGTTTTATATAATTTGGCAGAGGGAATTACTGTAGGTGCAAGCTTGTTAGAAAGCTTCATGCCTGAGACTTCTGAGAAAATTTTAGCTCAATTTAATACAGTAGTAGTTCCATATGATGATTTAGATAAATTTGGTAATTTTACATCTGGAACAAAGGTTACAGAGAAACCAGAAATTTTATTTGCAAGACTTGATGTAAATGAGGTTCTTCAAAAGGTTGAGGAAATGCATCCTGCTGAAGAAGAAGAAATTGAGCCAGGAATTGATATTGATAGTAAGCCAGAGATTGAATTTGATGACTTTATGAAAATGCAATTTCAGGTAGGACAAGTTATAGCGTGCGAAGAAGTTCCTAAGTCAAAGAAGCTTCTTTGTTCACAAGTAAGAATTGGTTCACAGACAAAGCAAATTGTGTCTGGTATCAAGAAATATTATTCAGCAGAAGAAATGGTTGGCAAGAAGGTTATGGTACTTGTTAATCTTAAACCAGCAAAATTAGCTGGCGTATTATCAGAAGGAATGCTTCTATGTGCAGAAGATGATAAGGGTAACCTTGCACTTCTTACTCCAGAAAAGGATATGCCACACGGAGCAGAGATTTGTTAGTAATAGCGAATCATATTAGTATTATAATGAAGCATAAAGGATAAGAACATGATATTTGATACTCATGCTCATTACGAAGATAAGAGGTTTGATCTCGATAGAGACGAACTTCTTTCTTCTATGAAAATGAATAATGTCGGAACAATTGTAAATGTTGGTTCAAGCCTAGAAACTAGCGAGAAATCTTTAGTTTTAGCGGATACATTTGAAGATGTCTATGCAGCAGTTGGAATTCACCCAACAGAAGTTGGACCCAAAGAAGATATAGTTTCAACTCTTGAAGCATTAAAAGAGATATCTAAGCATAGAAAATGTGTCGCAATAGGTGAAATAGGACTTGATTTTTATTGGGAAAAGGAACCTAGTGTACAAGATTTACAAAGATTATGGTTCAAAAAGCAGCTCGAATTGGTACGAGAAGTAGATATGCCTGTAATAATTCATTCGCGTGATGCTAGTAAAGAAACCTTTGACATATTAAAGGATTCTGATGTAAAAGCCGTTATTCACTGTTATTCTGGTAGCGCTCAAATGGCTAGAGAATACGTTAAAATGGGCGATTACATAGGTGTAGGTGGAGTAGTTACATTTAAGAATGGAAGAAAACTACAAGAAACAGTTAAGGCTATACCTATTGAGAATATATTACTTGAAACAGATGCACCGTATATGGCACCGGAGCCTAATCGTGGTAAACGAAATGATTCTATAATGATTAAATATGTTGCTGAGAAGGTGGCAGAGCTCAAAGAAATGTCTGTAGAAGATGTAGTTAGAATTACAGAAGAAAATGCTAAGAGATTCTATAGTATATAGGAAAAAGGAAACAATATGGGAAATCTTGCTAACCCATCCTACGTTTCAGCAGTTCTGAAGCGTTTTGGATTTACATTTCAAAAAAAATATGGTCAAAACTTCCTAATGGATGACAATATCTTAAACAAGATAATCGATAGTGCCGATATAACAAAGGATGATGTCGTATTAGAGATAGGTCCAGGAATCGGAACTATGACAGAAGAACTTTCAAGAGCGGCAAAACATGTTATTGCTGTTGAAATTGATAAGCATTTAATTCCTATTCTAGAAGAGACATTATTTGGACATAGTAACATTACAATTATTAACCAAGATATTTTGGAGGCAGACATCGAGGCTTTAGCTAGAGAATACAATGATGGCAAGCCATTAAAGGTGGTAGCAAATTTGCCTTATTATATAACGACTCCAATAATAATGGAGTTATTAGAGAAGTGTTTGCCAATACATTCTATCACCGTTATGGTACAAAAAGAAGTGGCAGAGCGAATGATGACAGGGCCTGGTAGTAAGGATTATGGGGCGCTGTCTTTAGCTGTTAAGTATTACAGCACTCCTCATATTGTGTGCCAGGTTCCCGCAGGTTGTTTTATGCCTAAGCCAAATGTAGATTCGGCAGTAATACAGCTTGTTTGTAACGAAAAACCGCCTGTTGAAGTTGATGATGAGAAGCTTCTTTTTAAATGTATACGAGCTTCCTTTAACCAACGTAGAAAGACCTTGGCTAATGGACTCAAGAATTACTCAGGTCTTACTTTTACCAAAGAGGAAATAGAGAAAGCTATTGAAAATGCAGGATTTACACCTTCAGTTCGAGGTGAGGCTTTAACACTTGAAGAATTTGCGAAGCTAGCTAATTGTCTTGTAAGGAAATAATTATGGATATTGCAAAATATGATCTTAAGACGCAAAACTTAATATATGAAATTCAAGATTTGAGAGGAAAAGATCCTCGAGGTGTTTTGGAAAGATGCGATAAATTGCAAAGTAAAGGTCTAGAAATTAATGATCCTGCTCTTGTTGGATTTGCAAGCTTTTCTCGAGGTGAAACATATTACCTTATGAACGACGTCGAGCTTTTCTGCAAGGAAATGTTAGCGTCAATTTCTCCTATGCGTAAAATTGGAGAATGGGGTTATGTTGTTATGGCTTATAACATGTTAGGCATTATGTCTCTTAACAGAGGTAATGCTTTATTTGCGATGGATTATTATATTAAAGCTTTAACGACATGCGATAAATATAGTCTTCCATCATTAGAGTGGATAGTACATATGAATGTTGGAACTCTTTATCTTACGATTGAAGAGTACCAGACAGCTTTAGAACATATAGAGATGTCTTATGAATATCTACGTGAGAATAAAGATATTGATGGTTATATTGCCAACATCACAAATATATACGTGGGTCTAGGTAGAGCAAATTTAGCTCTTGGAAATATAGAGGCTGCTTCTAAGTTTTTGAGAAAAGTTCATAATGAATGTATGGATGAACTAGATGAATTAGACAAGATAGTAGTCTATAGCTTTGAGGCAAAGCTTTATAATGAATTAGGTCAGTTTTCAAAAAGAGATGAAGCGATTTATAGCATGAAGGATATTATTGATATGAAGGTTCCAATTATGGACTTCTTTGATGATATTTATGATTACCTATGTCTTCTTCTCAAAATAGAGTATTATGATGAATTATTTAAGGCTTTAGATACTGTTGAGCTTCTCATAAAAAGAACCGAAGTAAAGAATTTAGAGCGGAAAATATTATCATTAAAGCTTAAATATTATAAGGCTATGGCTATGCGAGCGGAATATATGCGCTCTTCTGTACTCTTCTATGAAATTACAGAGCATATGGAGGAAGAAAATCGTTCAATGGTTAGTATGCTCATAAATATGCGCAACAATTTGAACCTTTTGACGGAAGCTAATATTAAGGCCAAGAAGGAAAATATTGAACTACAAGCAAGGTCTAATACAGATGCTCTAACAGGTATGAATAATAGATTCAGTCTTAATGAATATGGAGACAAGGCTTTTGAGCAAGCATTAGAAAATCAGACAAGCTTTGCTATCGAGATTCTTGACATTGACTATTTCAAACAATATAACGATAATTATGGTCATCAAGCAGGAGATGATTGTATTAAAGCTATTGCTGATGCAATCAAGAAGCAAGAGGACATGGGAAATGTATTTGCTGCAAGATATGGCGGTGACGAATTTGTAATAATATATGAGGGATTCACATTTACAGAAGTAGAGAAAATGGCAGAAATCCTAAAGAATAGAGTTGTAAAAAAAGCAATTCCTCACGAATATAGTAAAGCATCTGATATTGTAACTATCTCTCAAGGTGTGTGCTATGATGTGCCTACGCCAGGAGAAACCTTGTCAGATTACTTGCACAAAGCAGATGAAATGCTTTATTTAGTAAAGGAAAAGACGAGAAATTCATTTGCAGTAGGAAAGATGGATTCATAAATTAGCTTATAAAAACAGTAGAAAGAAGAATGTAATATGAAAAATATTAAAACTATTTTTCTAGACGATTTAAAAGCAGTAACAAAAAATATTTTTGCCTTGATTATCACAATAGGTATTTGTATTTTGCCAGCATTATATGCGTGGTTAAACATTTACTCAAATTGGGATCCTTATGAGAATACAGGTAACCTTAAAATGGTTGCGATTTCTCAAGATAAAGGATATACATTGGATTCAGGAGAATATAAGAATGTTGGTTCCGATGTAATGAAGGATCTTAGCGAAAGTGAAAGTGTAGATTGGCATTTTGTATCAACACCAGAGGAAGCTTTAGAAGGAGTTCAATCTGGTGATTATTATGCTGCTCTAATAATAACAGAAGATTTTACATACAACATGTATAACGTTTTCTTTGAGGAGGGCGTTACAAGACCTCAATTGTATTTCTATGAGAATCAGAAAAAGAACCCTGTAGCAACGAAGATAAGCGATACGGTCGTAGGCAAAATTAAAACCAAGATTGATAAAGAGTTTGTTAAGGTAATGTCTACTGAGGTATTTAAGGATGCAAATAAGCTGTCTGATGATTTAGATGAAAAGGGCGGAATAGACGGTTTAGTTGATCAGATGAAGGATGTTAATAAATCATTAGTCAACTATCAACATACAGTTAATCAGGTAATGGCAGGAAATGCTGTACTTAAGACTGCAATTAACTCTGCTAAGAGCGACACTAAGGAAATGCAAGACAAAGCAAATGCTAGTGCTGAAAAAATTAGTATTGCAAATGCTAGTCTTGGAGCATCACAGGATACGTTAAATGATTATAAGGACCAAGTAAATCTAGCGGTACTTACTGTTCAATCAAGCTTGAGTAACGTTTCTGATAGGTTAAATCAAGAGGTGTTAGTTAATGACATGTCTTCTATGAACGAGACTGCGAAGAAATCAAGCAAAGATCTTAAGATAGCAAGAAATGATTTGAAAGCTTTAAGTGAGTCTTTAATAGAAGCGGCAGAAGGTGGCGGGCTTACACCAGAGCAGGCTATAGAGGTTGGAGTAGCCGTAACTACGATAGCTGCTATTGATGCAAATGTAACAGAAATTGAAGCTCTAGTGGATTCTCTTGCGTTAGGAGATCTTAGTGATAAGAGTATTGCTAAAGCTAGAGAAAAAGAAGACGAAGCGAAGAAGAGTATTTATGAGTGTCAAACTAAGATAAGCGATACTCAGGCTCAAATTAATAATAATCTAGTACCACAGGTAAATAATTGTATAGATAATTTAGAAGTAGTTCTTAATGACGCATCAACACTCATGCGTCAAATGAGCTCTACTATTTCTGGTATGGGAAATGTCTTTTCTAGTCTACAAACTGCTGTAAATGCAGGTAATACTAGTCTTACAAAGACAAGCGATGCCTTAGGAGAAATAAGTAAGCGACTTACTAAGATAATCGATAAGGTAGACAAGGCTACTAATAACGAGAAGGTTCAAGTATTATTAGATACATTAAAAGGCGACCCTAATATTTATGGTGAGTTCTTTGCCGAACCAGTTCAAATTGAGACTACAGAGGTTTATCCTATTGAGAATTATGGCTCATCGGTTGCGCCATTCTATACTGTTCTTGCAATTTGGGTTGGAGCGTTAATTCTTGCTGCAATTATTAAGCCAGTTCCTAAGAAGGAAAAGTATCCAGAAATGACTCAGGTTCAAATGTTCTTTGGAAGATATGGGATGTATTTTCTTGTAGGACAGATTCAAGCTTTAGTTACAGTTATTGGTGACTTGGCATTTTTTAAAGTACAGTGCTTGCATCCGTTTTTATTCTGGTTTGCGTCGGCAATAATAAGTTTAGTATTTACGTTAATTATATATTCACTATTTGTTGCTTTTGGAGATGTCGGAAAGGCAATTGCTGTAGTAATTGTCGTAATACAAATTGCAGGTTCAAGTGGAACATATCCTATTGAATTGCTTCCAGACTTTTTCCAGAAGGTATATTTATTCTTCCCATTCCCTTATGCAATTAATGCTTTAAGAGAATGTGTAGGAGGTTTATATGAAATGGATTATGCTAAGTTTTTACTAGAGCTTTGTATATTTATTCCATTGGCATTATTAATAGGTATATGGATAAGAAAGCCTTTTGAAAAACTTAAGAATTATATGAAGAAGCGTATGGAAGATACGCAGATGTTGTAGAGGTGGACTATGAGTAGGGATTACGAGAAAATGTATGATCAATTCATGGACTACGAGAAAGCACTCCATGAAAAGAATCAGAGAAAAATTCGAATTGGAATAAAAGTAAATATATTTTTACCACTTGTGTTCTTGTTACTTAGTTTTTTAGTGCCAAGTACAAGATTTATGTTTCTTATCTTGTGGATTCTATCATTATTTGGTATAGCATTTTATCTGATATATGTAGAGTACACAGATTATAAAATGCAGAAGAAGCTAATGGAGCTTGGAGCTTTAGATAGTATCGAGCAAGATGACCTTATCGGAATGGATATGGTAGATGATGCAGAGAAAGCAATTGATGAAACAATCGCTCAGCTTATTAAAGAAAAAGATCGTCTTGAGCAAGAGAGCAAAAAGGTAAAGCAAGAATTAGCAGACAAGATAAAGAGGGGGGATAAATAGATGAAAAATGTATTTAAAATCTTCCTAACAGATGCTAAGCGTTTATCTACTAATGTAGTTGCAGTCGTAGTAATCATGGGCTTATCGGTTATTCCTTGTTTGTATGCGTGGTTTAACATTTTATCTAACTGGGATCCTTACGGAGAAGATGCGACTAGTAACTTGCAAGTTGCTGTGGCTTCAGATGACATGGGAATTACAATAGAAGATTTTAAGCTTAATGTTGGCGACACAATAATAGATAATCTTAAGGAAAATAAAACAATTAATTGGGTGTTTACTGATACAACAGAAGATGCCATAAACGGTGTTTATTCAGGCGATTATTACGCAGCATTAATTGTTAATGAAACATTTTCGGAAGACATGATAAGCTTCATGGGTGGTGATATAAAGCATCCTACAATTCAGTTTTATGAAAATGAAAAGAAAAATGCAATAGCACCTAAGATAACAGGTAAGGTAAAAACAACTGTACAAGAAGAAGTAAACAAATCCTTTGTAAGTACATTGGCTGAAGTAATTCTTAAAGTAAGTAATGTAGTTGTTGCAGATCGAAATGGTACTAATATTACTCAGGCATCACTAGACAAAATGTATGACTTAGATGCAGATCTTACAACAGCCATTACAATTATTGATTCTTATATTAGCTTGATTGATGCTACTAGTTCTGTAATGGATGCATCAAAAGAAATTACAGATGAATTAGATGCTTTGAAGGAGACTGGTAAATCCATGACAAATGCTGCAAAAGCAACAACGGATGCAGCAGAATCAACCGTTGATGCGGCATCAGAAATGGTTAATGCAAGCTTGGATAGTTCTAAGGGTGACTTAAAGGTTTTAAGTAAGACGTTAGACAGTTTGGAGAAAACGATAGAGGAAACAGGTGATATTACTCAAGTTCAAATGGAAGCATTAGAGACTGCAGTTGGGTCAGTTAAGTTAGCATACGATACGAGCATAAGTGATATTAGAAATCTTAATCCACAAGTGGCTTCAAATGCTAATAAAGTAGACGCAGATCTTGACGTTATTGCAAGTGATGTAATAGCTTTAAAGAATCAATCTGGTGTAACATCAAAAGATGCCAAAGAGATAATTAGATCAACGAAAAAGGATATAGAAAGCTGCGACAATGCTATGAATGAATTGTCAAAATCTTATACAAATAGCGTAAAACCGCAGTTAAAGAATACGGTTAACTCTATTCAGAAATCATTATTAGAAGTAGAAGATTTACTTAACTATTCTTCTGATTCGATTAATGATTTGGCTAACATTTTGCATAGTTATCCTAGCATGATGAAAATGGGTAAATCAAATCTTGCGTCATCAAGATCTGAGGTTGTGAAACTTCAAAAAGATTTAAGAGACCTCATCAAAGATATGGAGAACCTTGAGGCTAACAATCAGTATAAAATGCTAACCAAATTGATTGAGACTGATCCTGCAATTATTGCTGATTTTATTACGGAGCCAATAGAGCTTAATTCTGAAGCAATTTATGGTATGGATAATAATGGTTCTGCCATGACACCTTTCTATGTTATTTTGTCACTATGGGTAGGTGGATTAATCATGGTTGCGATTATAAAGGCTAAGGTAAAACCCATTCCAGGTCTTGAAAATACTAAATCTTGGCAAGAGTTTTTTGGACGATATATTACATTTTTCTTGATTGGACAGCTTCAGACAGCGATAGTTGTTTTAGGATGTTTCTTCTACATAGGAATACAATGTGAGCATCCGATTTTATTCATAATTGCGTCGTCCTTATCGAGTGTAGCATTTACATTATTGCAATATGCTTTGACGTATTCGTTCGGGTCTGTTGGAGAAGCGGCAGCAGTTGTTCTTATGGTTGTTCAGGTAGCGGGTAGTGGAGGAACCTTCCCTGTGGAAGTTTTACCTAAGTTCTTCCAAGTATTGTATAGATTTATGCCATTTGCTTACGGAATGAACGCTTTAAGAGAATCTGTCGCAGGCTTATACAGATATGATTATTTGAAGTGCTTATTAGGAATATTTGTTTATATTGTTATAGCGATTCTAATAGGAATGATAGGCATGGGTTCTAACAAATTAGGTAAATTTGTAATGAGTAATTTACATAAGCAAGATGTAATAGGTTAATAATATTTTTATATATGTATAAATTGACTTAAGAATAGAGTATATAATATAATTACTTTACATATGGATTGGCGAATAACATTTAGTTCGAAAACCATATTATAGATGTTAAATGTGTAAAGGAAGGGAAAACTATGTGTGGAATAGTAGGATACACAGGCAAGAAGCAAGCAGCACCTATTTTGCTTGATGGATTAGCTAAGCTTGAATATAGGGGATATGATTCAGCGGGAATTGCAGTAAGAGATGGTGAAGCAGATGCTGAAATTGTTAAAGCAAAGGGCCGTCTTAAGATTTTGTTAGAGAAGACAGCAGATGGCAAAGCAGTAAAAGGTTCTTGTGGTATTGGCCATACACGTTGGGCTACACATGGTGAGCCATCAGTAGAGAATTCACATCCACATCATTCTGACGACATGAATGTTGTTGGTGTTCATAACGGAATAATTGAATCGTTTCAGGATGACAAGGCTAAGCTTATTAGAAAAGGCTATGAGTTCTATTCTGAGACGGATACAGAAGTCCTTATTAAATATATTGATTACTATTATAAGAAATATAAAATGGGACCAATCGATGCTATTGCTAAGACAATGGTAAGAATTAGAGGTTCATATGCGTTAGCGGTAATGTTTAAGGATTATCCAGAAGAAATTTATGTTGCTCGTAAGGATAGCCCAATGATTATTGGTGTTGAGGATGGAGGAGCTTATATTGCTTCAGATGTTCCTGCAATTCTTAAGCATACAAGAAATGTATATTATATTGGCAATTCTGAGATGGGACGTCTTAAGAATGGTGAAGTTGAGTTCTATAATCTCGATGGCGATATAGTCGAGAAGAAGTTGACTGAGATAGAATGGGATGCTGATGCTGCTGAGAAGGGCGGATTTGAGCATTTCATGATGAAGGAAATCTATGAGCAACCTAAGACAATACTAGATACAATGAGTTCTGTACTTAAGGGTGATAAGATTGATTTTTCTTCTATAGACATTAGTGATGATGACCTTAAAGATATTGATACTATTCATATTGTAGCGTGTGGTTCTGCATGGCATGCTGGAATGGTTGGTCAATATGTAATAGAAGAGCTAACTCGTAAGAGAGTAAGAGTTGAGCTTGCATCAGAATTTAGATATCGTAATCCTATACTTCATGAGAAGGACCTTGTTATAGTTATTAGTCAATCAGGAGAGACAGCAGATACTTTAGCCGCTCTTCGTGAAGCGAAAGAGCAAGGGGTTCCAACACTTGCTATTGTAAATGTTATTGGTTCATCGATAGCACGTGAGGCAGATAATGTATTCTATACGATGTCTGGTGCAGAAATTAGTGTTGCAACTACTAAAGCTTATTCTGCGCAATTAATAGCTTGTTACTTAATAGCGCTTAAGATAGCAGAAGTTGAAGGCACAATTGATAAGACAAGAGAGACAGAATTGATCGAAGAAATGAAGTCAATTCCTTCTAAGATTGAGAAATTGTTGGAAGATAAAGAAAGACTTCAATGGTTTGCATCTAAGATTTCAGGGGCAAAAGACATTTTCTTCTTGGGAAGAGGTATTGATTATGCAGCTTCCCTTGAAGGTAGTCTTAAGATGAAAGAGATTAGCTATATCCATTCTGAAGCTTACGCAGCAGGTGAGCTTAAGCATGGAACAATTAGTTTAATTGAAGATGGAATATGGGTTATTTCTCTTCTTACACAAGATGATTTATATGAGAAAATGATTAGTAACACGGTAGAGGTTAAGAGTCGTGGAGCAAATGTTGTAGGTATTACAACATATGGTAATTATACAGTAGAAGATACAGCTGATTTCAGCGTATACATTCCAAATATTGATCCTTTATTTGCAGCAAGTCTTTCAGTGATTCCATTACAGTTATTGGGATATTATGTAAGTGTTGCAAGGGGCTTGGATGTAGATAAACCACGTAATTTAGCTAAGTCTGTAACCGTAGAGTAGTTTATTAAGCGCGAAGAAATTCGCGCTTGTTTTATAGGAAAATATTAATGTAAATTTGGGAGGAAAAGATTATGGATAAACAATTAGAACCACTTTTTACACCTTGGAAAATAGGTAATTGTGAGATAAAGAATCGATTCGTACTTACTTCAATGGGAGGTACTGACCTTTTTGGTTGGATGGAGAAGAACCATTTTGATAAGGAAGGTGCAAATTTTATATTAGAGGTAGCTAAGGCAAATGCTGGATTAGTGTTACCAGGTTGTCAGCCTGTTTATAATCCAATGTATGGTCAATGGCTTTATAAGAATGACAAGATGTATCGTGATCTTGCAAAATGGATGCCAGAGTTTCATAAGACAGGAGCTAAGCTTTTTGTTCAGTTAACAGCAGGATTTGGTCGTTCATTTACGGTAAGTGCAATGATGGAGAAGTTATATAATAACCCTGCACTTAGAGTTTTGTCTAAGCCTGTAATGGATTTAGATAAGATTACAGCCTCTGCATCAGCATCACCTAATAGATGGTCTGATAATTTGCCAAGTAGGGAATTAACTGTTCCAGAGATTCATGAATTTGTAGCAGCATTTGCCAAAACAGCAAAGAAGCTTCAAGATGCTGGAGTTGATGGTGTAGAAATTCACGCTGTGCATGAAGGTTATTTACTAGATCAATTTACACTTAAGTATGTTAATCATCGTACTGATGAATATGGGGGATCTTTTAAGAATCGTTATCGTTTCGCGGTACAAATTGTTAAGGCTATTAAGAAGGTTTGTGGAGAAGATTTTCCTGTTTCACTTCGTTATAGTGTTGAATCTAAGACAAAGGGATTCAGACAGGGTGCGCTTCCAGGTGAGAAATATGAAGAAGTAGGACGTGATATGACAGAATCAGAGAAGGCTGTACAATATTTAGAGGCAGCAGGCTATGATATGTTGAATTGCGATAATGGAACATATGATGCTTGGTACTGGGCACATCCTCCAATTTATATGCCAGAAAATTGTAACTTAGAAGACGTAGAACATATTAAGAAATACGTAAATATTCCTGTAGTTTGTGCAGGTAGAATGGATCCTAGAGTTGCAGCAGACTCTATTGCTAGAGGCGGTATAGATGGTGCTGGCTTTGCAAGACAATTCTTAGCAGATAGAACTTGGATTCATAAGCTATATCAGGGTAGAGAAGAGGATATTCGTCCTTGTATTTTGTGTCATAGCGGTTGTTTCAATATGTGTCATTATAAGGGTGTTCCTAACGATCAGGATTTGTATGATAGCTTGCATCTTGCAAGATGTGCAGTAAATGCTGAGACAATGCAAACTTCTAAGCATTATATTAAGAAAACAAATAATTCTAAGAAGGTAATTATTATTGGTGGCGGAATAGGTGGAATGGAAGCTGCTCGTGTACTTAAGCTTCGTGGCCATGAACCAGTAATTTACGAGAAAACAAATGTACTTGGTGGTACATTTATTCCGGCGTCTGCAGAGTCTTACAAGGGTAAATTAAGAGACCTTTTGGCTTGGTATAGAAGACAAATGGAAGTTCTAGGTATAGAAGTAATACTAAATTT
Source organism: Lachnospiraceae bacterium (assembly GCA_045642225.1). Classification (GTDB taxonomy): domain Bacteria; phylum Bacillota; class Clostridia; order Lachnospirales; family Lachnospiraceae; genus RUG191. The sequence goes on from JAZUIN010000067.1 coordinate 27,778, forward strand.
AGAAGTTAAGGATATTAGTGCATTTAATGATAGTCCTGTTATAGTTGCAACAGGTTCAAAGCCTAGAGTTCTTTCTATGGTTCCAGGATACGAGAAGATGATTGAAGCTTGTGATTTCCTTAATGGAAAAGAAGTAGGTCAAAAGGTAGCTGTTATTGGTGGTGGTTTAACAGGTAGCGAAATCGCTTATGAACTAGCGCTTACAGGCAAAGAACCTATTATCGTTGAGATGAAGGATGATCTTGTTTCACAAAAGGGAGTATGCTTAGCAAATAGTTCGTATTTAAGAGAGTGGTTTGAACTTAACAAGACACCAGTATATCTTGAAACTAGTCTTAAGGAAGTTAAGGACGACAGTATTATTTGTACAAATAAAGCTGGCGAAGAAATTGAAATAGAATGTGATTCAGTAATTAGTTCTGCAGGTTACATTCCTGCTCCCCTTACGGAAGCAGGAAAAAATGTTTATCTCGTAGGAGATTGTAACGGTGTAGGTAACCTTCGCTCTGTTATTTGGAGAGCTTATGAGGTTGCGATGAAGATTTAAATCCAGTATTTGAATCTGTGAAATGCATATTATGCCATATCGCATTGCTACCCTTAGTATAGGTTGCAGGAGATGGGAAATATACATCTCCTACAGCCGTATTTCTTACTTTATGGAAAACTTCTTGCCATACTGGAACTTCTTTGTTTAAGCTACGTTTTGAAGTGCATTTTCTTAGCTCATCTGTAAGATTAGGAAGAGCATTTTCCCAAATATCAGTACATTCGTGAAGCCAATAACCACCACGAGTTAGCGAACCGTGTACGGAGTAAGCACCACCTTCTGTCATTTGAAGCTTAAGAGCTTTGAGAATGCCAGAGGTTAGGATAAATCCTGGAATGTAATCAAGTGGAACACCGTTTAAATTAACAGGATTTTCAAGTGATCCGTTACGAACACTAAGTCCAGTAATGTCTTCTGCAAGAGGCGCCCAACCAGGACGATCTTGCCATACAGTGTCAGAGAAGCATACTAGACTTCCATATATACAAGAAGGGTTTAATTTGCGAATACCTTCTTCACCTAATCCAAATTTATCTAATGCGCCATTTTGGTAAGAACAAATTACAACGTCAGCTTCTTTGACAAGTTCTTTTGCTCTGTCTAGTTGTGTAGAATTGTTAAAGTCAAGCTGAATACTATTCTTTCCAGCCCAGCCATCAAGCTCAAGCATAGCCTGTTCTTGGTTAACGAATTCTCCACGTCTTATCATAAGTACATCTGCTCCTTGTTCTGCAAGAAGTCTTGTGCAAGCAGGACCTGCAATAATATGGGTTAAATCTAGAACCTTCACGCCGGATAGAGGTCCAGTAGTAGTATCACATTTTCCCCAATCCTTCTTAGGAGCATCTCCTACCTTTGTAAAACGATATAGAGGCATGTCACAAACTGCTTTTCCAACCTCCATATTTTCCCATTCAGCACGAGAGCGAAGCATACAACCACAAGCACCATTTTCAAATGCTTTTTCTTCTAGGGCTCTAGCGTACCATTTGCTTACTGCTTCAGCAGTCAACTTCTTGTCGAATGGTAGAGATGTAAATGAGAATTTATCAGGGTCTTTGGCGATACCTAAAGTTTCCATCATAATTTTCTTCTGTGATTCATAATATACATGTGCACTAAAGCTTCTATCGTCAGCTGTTTTGTATTTGTAGAAAGAGCCATTTAACGCATTATCAACACGAATTGCTGAGTTGTAGCGACTAGTTATAAAATCTTTGTTACCTTCGTAAGCAGACATGTATAGACGGATAACCTGTAGACCAGCATAACCGATATCACAAATTACTTTGTCTTCGTTCTTTGTTCCATTTCTAAGCGCTGCGATTTCTTTTGCAAGTACAGTATCTAACGCAAGTATTGCAGCAGCAGGGCCTGTTTGAAGAACCTTTTCTTCCATAAATAATCGATCAACTGCCTTAAGACGAAGAGACAATAATACAGCTTTAAGAACACCTGGAAATGGGTTGTTTGTATAACAAGCCTTTTTGATTAATTCTTTTTGATTTTCGTTTAGATTGAAGACAACGCGAGTGTCACTATCTATTCCTAATTTATCTTTGAGGTCCTCATAGCAAAGCTGTGCCTGATAGACCTTTCTTCTCATTATTTTGTCCATAAAAACCCTCCTACTATTATATAAAGTCATAGTCTTTCTTTACCTTTTCTATAGGTTCGACTATGCTATTTTAAGATACTGTGGATTGGTGAACCCTCCTACCACTTGATGGTTTAAAAAAGGCTCCAACCACAGTCTCTTTGTTTA
>JAZUIN010000068.1:0-2411 GCA_045642225.1 Lachnospiraceae bacterium
ATACGGTGCTATCCCGACATTGAAAAGCATCGACTTTCTTGGAGAAATGTGATTATGGCAAGATCAGATAGAACAGGAAAACGTAAACCACGTAGCGCTCGTGAGGCCAGACGTATTCCAGAATTAGGGTACTATATTATAGTAACAGACGCGATTGGAACCGAACCTCTTTATTTTAATGGCCTCCATGATAGGAGATAAAGTATGGCAAGAGAAGCAATGATAGTTATAAAGTTTGACGATGATAATAACAATGTCTTTCGTTGTATTGAAATTTTATGTCGAGATAAATGGAGTATTTATAATCCGCAAGACAAAGTTGAGATACTTCCTATTGGAGATAATGGAGATTATGACTGGGAAGAGATGAGTATTTCATGGGATGAGGCATTGGAGATTTTACGAATAAAATGTGAGTCAAATGAAATGGTAGGGCTGAATCTTTTTTCTTCAAAGGGTATTCAAGGGATTACATTGTTGTCGAACCGTTATAAGGAGATAACATTTTCTATTGATATTAATAGAAAGTCAATATGCGACCATAGAGATTCACTAACAGATTTTTCGTGGTATTTTGATAATATTATTCTGGAATTATCAAAAGAAGATAATATGTTGTTTGCTTATCGTTTTGTGGATTTCTATGATTAAATAGACTTTATGTGTTCTTTAGGTGAAATATTCTCTTGATGGAGATGATATGATTGTTCCAGGAGTTTATTATGAGTAGAAAATTGAAATTTTTTGTGGCAATCTATAAGAACCCTTCTAAGTGAGTTAATTTTGATTTACGCGAGTCCTTCCTGGGCTCGCTTTTTTTATTTGTAAAAAATCTCGAAAACAATCCTCAAAAACTGTCACAAATCAGCCTCGACTTTTGTTTATATAGATAAAGACAAGTTATTTGATCTTAATATTTAGAAAGGATGACGGATTTGTATTATGAGCAAGAAAGATTCTGTACGCTTTATTGAAGAATGCTATTCATTATATGAGCAGAAAATGTACAGAGTGGCATATGCAATTCTAAAAGACCAGGATGCTGCTGAAGATGCTGTTCAGGAAGCTTTCTTAAAGCTAATGAAAAGTAACAAAGTCTTCGTTGATGCCAAGTCAGATGAGTGTAAAAGATACATCATTACAGTTATCAAGAACTCCGCAATCAACATATATCGTAAAAGCAAGAAAGATTTCCAATTAGTATCTCTGACTGATCTCGAAGGTGTAATCACGGGTAGTCAAAATGAAGAACACGACAGCACCCCTATAGATTTGGAAGCGATTCTAGACAAGCTTCCAGCTAAATATAGCGACGTAGTTAAGTGTCTGGTTAAGGATAATTTGTCTGTTCGTGAGACATCGCAGGAATTGAATATTTCTGAATCTAGCGTACGTAAAAGGTTCGAACGAGCAAAAAAGAAGATTAAAACATTGGTGCAAAATTAGCCAAAAAATTAGAGGATTAAGATTATGACTAAAGATAAATTTGATATTTCTATTGATGAATTCGATTCGCCTTGTGAGGACCATGAGTTCTCAGATGAGTACAGGAAAACAAAAGAGACCAATCTACAGAAGTTTAAGAAGAACAAGAGTGGCATAGGTGTAGGTCCAATCATTGCGGTAGCTGCAGCATGTTTGGTGATTGTATCTCCATTTGTTGCTAAAGCTGCAATTGACGGAGATATTTTCGAACGAATTTGGGGAACAAAAGATAGAGAAAATGTTGAATCTCATGAGGTTACATATTATGAGGCAGAGAAGGATAGTTATTATACAATCATCTATCCTGAGCAGGAGTTTGTGGACGTGGATGCAGAGACTGCAGGTAGACTAATTGGAGACTGCTTAACTCAGCTTGATTATTCTGTTGAAGTTAATGGAACAACAATCACACTTTTGTCTGTAGTACGTGATGATTATGGCGCTGTGATTGAGTTAACTATCGAGAAAGAGGGCGGTATCGATAATATGTTTAATTGCGGTCCTGATAGCGATAGTGATTTTACTTGGTTTACTGAAGATTCAACATTCTGGTTCTTCATTGGGGGCGCAACTCAGCTTTACGTTGATAAGGAATTATCAACAGATGAGAAACTTGTATGCTATTGCTATACGGACTGCGAACAAGGTCTGGTTATGAAAGTTAATGCACTCCCTTGTACAATGGGTGGACGTGATGAATATATAAAAGCAAACTCTGCAGCGCAATTAGAGAAAGAGACTAAAGTGATTTCATACGACATTACATGTAAGGCTCGAGCAGAGAGCATTACATTCACTAACTCAGAAGGTGGCACAATTAATGTCTCACCTATCACAATGGGAATTGAGATGGGTGAAGGAACAGGAATTAATAATACTGATCCAGGCTACATACATACGATTTATATCAATTATAAAGATGGTAC
>JAZUIN010000069.1:0-5373 GCA_045642225.1 Lachnospiraceae bacterium
AATCTGATCGAAGCGAATTGGATACAAAAAAAGAGTATCGAAAATACGGTGATGAGGCACTCAATCCATTTACAGATAATGAATTGAATCTATTTAATAGTCTGGATTGGAATAGATTACCACATAATCTTAAGGCATATATTTATGATGTTATTTGGTTATGTAATCATCAATATGAGTCTGCAAAAACCGCAATTGAAGAATATAGTGAATTATATCGTGAATGGTTTGATGAGTTAAATTGGGTACAGTGTGTTGATTATATAAGCCGTGCAATAGAACTAGCAGCGAAAATTGGAATGGATGCTAAGAAAGACGATTTATTGAATGAGGTTTATAATGATGTTGTCAGATTGAATGGCGATGACGCTTCTTTTTTAACTATTTCACTTATCGAGTTGATGCTTACTCAAAATTATCATTGTGATTTCAATTCACTTATTCCATATGTAGATAGATTGATTATTAGAAATGAAGGTAGCTTAAGCAATTCTTATATATTAGAACAGGCATATTATTTGAAAGCAAATCTTTACAAAAAATTGAAGGACGTTGTTTCTGAAAATAATGTGTATGTTCAATATGCTGATATTCTTATGGATGAGGGAGAAAAACTATTAAAGGAACGAAATGAAAATGAGATTGTTGATAATAGAAATTGGTTTATAACAGAGAACAATATGAAAAAAGCCATTGAGTTGTATCAAAATCATGGTGCTTCAGATAAAGCTGTAAATGCACAAAAACGACTTATTGACATTCAGAAACAGGCAATTAAACATATACAAATGCATGAATTCAAATATGACGTGACTGAGTTTTATAAAAAATTCTGTTCTGAATATGCGAATCATGATGTTCACAAACTTATTTGGGATGTGATTTTTGCATTTGGTTTCCAAAATAAGCAAAAGATTAGAGAGGATGTTACAAAGAATTCTTCTCCAATAATACTATTTCCAATGCAAATGTTAGGGGCTGAAGGGCAGACAGAATTTTTGCTTCCGAGCTTGAATTTGGGTGATGAAAACAATATTCTTTTGCATATGTATCACAAGGCTAGAGAATATGAAAAGATACAGGGCCAGACCTTTGGATATTGGTTTATTCAATATTTCCGAAAACTAGAGTTAAAAGAAGAAGATTTGAATTCTATTTTCGAAAACAATCCTATTATTCCTAAAGGACAAGAAAAGGATGTTCAAAGAGGAGTATATTATGGATTGATAGGACATATGTCAGACGCTTTAGATAAGTTGGCCCCGAAGGTAGAGAATATCATTAGAAACTTAGCTGAAATGTGTGGCGATCTTATGACATATTATGATTCAAAAGAAGGAATTCAGCAAAAGAAAGTTTTAAGTCAGGTATTTCTCGGAGAAAAACTAAATGACAGCGTAGAAGAGAATATATTATTTACTTTTGATGGATTGCTTCAGCAGAAGGCCGGTTCTAATATTAGAAATAGAATTGGACATGGACTAAATACTGAGAGTGAGTGTTCTGCAGGAGACTGTATTTACTTTGTTATGATTGTTTTAAAATTTTGTGCATTGTATTGTGAAAATTTTAAAGATGAGTTTGAGCAGCGGAAGAAAAACGCAAATATATAATATAGTGTTAAATGAAAAAGAGTATCATTTTTATATGTGAAGTGGTAAACAGAATATTACTAGTATATATACAAAAAGAATGATTTAGTGTTTTGAAATACTTATAGTAAGAATGATAGATTTTGACAGTCACAATTTATTATTGTTTTTATGATTAAATAAAACAAAACTTGTATAGACGTGTTTTGAGGAAAGATAGAGTGAATTGGTGGAATAACAAGAAGGATTTACCTTTGATTAATGAAAACTTCATAGCTATTTTGGATGGATTGCTGTTTAATTGTCCAACGTCTATACGTAGTCGTGTAACGGTGGGTATAGGTGAAGACGGAAAAAAGAAAACAAAAACCATTATATCTCCTGTTAGTGCAAGAGCTAATACTTTTAGGAAACGTGGCATTAAAGGTCAATATTTGACAGCTATACTTTATGAAATAAGGAAACCTTTGATTGCAAATAATGCATATTATGTAGTAGATAAAAGTCATAATGTTGAAGTTCAAATGAAACATATAATTAAAACAACAGCGTTATCGGATCCTAATTTTGATGTAATAGTAATGTTAAAAAGAGATAGAAATGAAATGCCCGAAACAGAAGCTATATATTACTACATTAGGAATGCATTGGCTCATGGTTCTTTTGAATTTGTATCACAAAGAAATGATGTTGAAGCATATTATTTACTTGAAAGCAAACAAAAGAATACTGTTAAGGCTCAAATGAGACTAAAAGAAAGCACAATGCTTAAATTAGTAGCACTTTCAAAAATGACTCCCATTGATATAAAGCATCATCAAAAGGCACATAAAAACAACCCAAAATGAAGAAAGAACATATTGAATACTTCAAGGTTGATTTGAAGTATTATTGAAGAAATTATTAGAGTTTAGAATAACTATTTTAATGTTATTAAGAAAGTTGGCATATATATGAAAGAAAAAGAACATCAATCAATAGAATGGAAAGAAATTTGGCAAGATGAGTTTTTAAAATGGATTTGCGGATATGCTAATGCGCATGGTGGAACAATCTACATTGGCACAGATGATGATGGTACCGTAGTTGGGATAGATAATGCAAAAGAGTTGTTAGAGAAAATCCCTAATAAGATTACAGATAGTATGGGAATTATTGCTGATGTGAACCTTTTGCATGAAGGTGAACGTGAGTACTTGCAGATTGTTGTGGAGAAATATCCTTCTTTGATTAGTTTACGTGGAAAGTATTACTATCGTTCTGGAAGCACCATGCGTGAAATTAATGGCAAGGAACTCGAAAGAAAACTACTGCAAACGCAAGGAAGAACTTGGGATGGGGTGCCAATACCAAAGTTATCTGTTTCGGATTTGAAACATGATGCTATAGAACTTTTTAAGGAAAAAGCTGTAAAGAAAGGAAGATTATCCGAAGAGGAAACGAAAGTTTCTGATGAAATACTTCTTGATAATTTGCACTTGTTTGATGACGAAGGCATGCTTTGCAGAGCTGCTATGCTTGCTTTTTATAAGGATCCAGAAAAATGGGTAACAGGTGCATACATTAAAATTGGATATTTTGATAAATCGGATTCTGATTTGAGATATCAAGATGAAGTACATGGTCCTTTGATTGAACAGGTTGATAAAACGGTAGATTTGGTTTACACAAAATATTTAAAAGCGCTTATCGATTATGAAGGAATTCAGAGAGTAGAGCAGTATATGTTTCATTCAGATGCTTTCAGAGAGATTTTGTTGAATGCTATTGTTCATAAAGATTATAGTAGTTGTAATCCAATTCAGATAAGTGTTTATGAAGATAAAATCTATATTTGGAATGATGGAGAGATGCCAGCCAATTTGGATTCTACCGAAAAATTATTCTCAAAGCACTCTTCAAAACCATATAATCCTAAGCTTGCTAATATTTTCTTTAAGAGCGGAATGATTGAAGCTTGGGGAAGAGGATTTGATAAGATTAAAAAAGGATGTGCGATTTATAATGGTCCGTTACCGGAGTATGAAATTAACGAATCAGGAATTATGGTATTATGTAAAGCTAGTGACAGGTATTTGAAATTGTCTTCAGAATCGGGCAAAAGTAATTCAATCATTTCTGATGAGCGAATTTTGAGCGAAAAAATGAGCGAATTGAATAAAGAACCTATTGTTAAAATAATTAACTATCTGGAAAGTCATAAAGAAATAACAACTTCCAAAGGCATGGAGATTACAGGTAAATCAGAAGCTCAGGTTAGAAGATATTTAAAGACATTATGTACATTGGAAATTATTAAGAGTACTCGTACTACTAAAGGAAATGTGTATGTGAAACTTTAAATATTCAATCATTCTAAATGAGCGAAAAATGATTGAATACAGAATTGAGATAGAGAATATTAAAAATTAGATTATGGAGATAAATTATCATGAATTGTAAAACAGGTAGTTTTAATGTGTGTCTTGAAAGTGCCAATCAATTTTATGGGGTTTCAAAATGGTGCAGGGAGCGTGAACCAGGTGATTTTCTTGACAGAACATTATACCCGTATGCTGTGAATGTTGCTTTTGCGTGTGAGTTATATATAAAAGCAATTATGATTTTAAGATCTGCTGCTGATGAATTTATATCTGGTCATGATTTGAAGATATTATATGATAATTTAAGTGACGTGGATAAAAGTGGTATTGAGACAGCATTTTCAAAAGAGTATTCTGGAATGACTCTAGAGAGCTTTTTGCAAGAAAATCGCGATGTTTTTGTTGAGTGGAGATATGCTCTAGAAAACAATGTTAGGATAAATATATCTGGATTTGATGCATTATTGGAGAGCCTATATGTCTATGTAAATGCACTGTCATGATTAATTGTGTTATAATATCCAAGCATTCAGAAACACAATCACAACAGTTTTGAACCACAAATCTTGTATGCGTTCTGTGCATAAAAAATGCATGCAAAATGGTTTTAAAAGATGGAAACTGAATGGAATTATAGTATTAGAACCGCCTTTGCTGGTGATTTATGAGCCGATTGTAGGTCATGAATAGACCACGGCATCGAGCTTGAGTAGTAAACAAGACCTCGTAAATGCCCATAATATAGGCGTTTCAAGGTGATGACAGTTGCTTTTGATAAAGTTTTGATAAAGTAACAGATTTTATCAATATTGTAGTTACCAAGCGGTTTACAAGTAAACATATAAATACTGTGCACTTCTTCCACCAGGAAGGAGTGCATTTTTTATGCGAAAAAAATAGGAAAAGGATAAATATGCAATTGACAATGCAAACAAATGTTCTATAATAAGTGAGAAAGGAATTGATACGATTCCTTGAATAATTAGATAGATAGATCAATGCATAAATCGTGCATGCGGAGAGAATCAGAAATCATCTGAGGAGACTGCCAGGCGCCGTAAGAAGTTGGGTTCTATTGCTAGAGACATTTGTTTTTAGTAATGGATTTCCAAATCTTACGGCGCTTTTGTTTTATACAGATTTATCTGCGTGGTTAATAACTAATTCGATTAGAAAGGAGAGTATTTATGAAAAAGAATAGGAGATGAATAAATATGATATTGACAACAAGAACAAATGTTCTATAATGATTAGCAAAGGAATTGATACGATTCCTTGATGTTAATTGTCATTCTGAATTCTGTTTTGTCAGATTAAATTCATTTTCTCTAGAATTAAGTGTGGCATAGAATTTGAAAGTAGTTTTTCAACTTCATATAATTCAGTTGCAACTGATTGTCTGCCTGTGCAGATTGGAG
>JAZUIN010000070.1:0-7868 GCA_045642225.1 Lachnospiraceae bacterium
AACTTCCAGAAGGAAAACCAACAAAAGGCAATATCCTTCCTGAATTCTTTGATGCTTTCGTCGAAGATAAATTAGTGCAGCCGACATTCATTTACGAGTATCCAGTAGAAATATCTCCGCTCGCAAAACGCTGCCCTGACAGACCTGAATTTACCGAGCGCTTTGAATTCTTTATTAATTGTACAGAATTCGGTAACGCATTTAGTGAACTTAACGACCCTATCGACCAGCGCGGCAGATTTGAACGCCAGGTTGCAGAGCGTAAGGCTATTGAGCCTGATGCAAAATGCCAGGTTGATTATGACTTTGTTAATGCACTTGAGTACGGTATGCCTCCAACAGGAGGCCTCGGCATCGGCATAGACAGAACAATTATGCTCTTAACAGACAGCGCAAGCATTAGAGACGTTCTGTTGTTCCCGACAATGAAGCCGACCGAGTAGGAAAGCGGAGCGTTAGCGTAGCCCTGCGAGGGCGGCGAATGCATGCGAAGGGCGAGTTTCGTCCTTTATAAGGACGAAAGAAACGAGCCCGAAGTCGTAGAAGCCGGAAGGATAGTCTAAAACCGGACATGCTTGAAATTTTAATGTCGGTTAACGCAAATCTCATAATTTCGTGCACCATGTGCACCAGTTGTGCACCCAAAAATGTTGTATGATTGAAAGCGGTGTTTTAGGAAAAATTATAGACGGCAGGGCTGAAAAGCTCTGCCGTCTTGGCGTCTTATAAGTAGTTTTAGTCGTGCCGGCCGTAAGGCGGGCTCGAGGCGCAGGGTGCGCAGCACTCTGCAAGATAAAAGTAGCAGCTCCTGTCGGAATTGCATTAGCAATTCGGTCAGGGGCTGTACACTTATTGTCTGTAGACTTTTAGTCTGCTATTGGTGTAATACTTACATATAAATGGAGGAACTATCTATGGACATAATTAAAGTCTTTGGGACTAATGTGCGAAAATATCGAACAGATTTAGGAGTATCGCAGGAGAAATTTGCTGAAATGTGCTGCTTACACCGTACTTATATTAGTGATATTGAAAGATTTAGAAGAAGCATTTCTTTAGAAAATGTTCAAAAGATTGCCGATGCACTTGGTGTTGAAGTATATAAGTTATTTATTGAACTGGAGAAATAGTATATGAAATATGAATTAAAAGAACAAATTGAAATTCTTCTCAACGATTCTGGAGTTGACCAATCAGTTATTGATGAATTTAAAGTGAAAGAATCAGTGAGTCCGTTTAATTATGAAAGTCGAGCAATGGCATATCTTCTATCAACTGGCAAGTTGAGTTTTAATGATTATGTTGCTATGGATGATCAGTATTGTAAGCAGAGTAAAGAAGAAAATAAATATCTGTATTTATTTGATATGGCTCCTCGTACTTTTGGTCAGACTTGGGGAGAAAAACATATTAGAAAATTATTTCCAGAGTTTTTGCAGGCTACCAAAACTAATTTACTGAAGGTAGACCCAGATTTTGATGGCGAATATGACTTATGGATTGAAGATATTCATGTTGAAGTAAAAGCTTGCAGGGCAAATAGCACAACATCAAAGGACAGTTTATCAAATAGAGCATATTCCCACAGGGAAGCAAAAGAGGCTAATTTTAAATATCATTATCAGCAGCTTAAACCAACATGCTGCGACGTATTTATTTGGATAGGTGTATGCAAAGATGAATTACTATATTGGGTATTAACTAGTGAAGAATTAAAAGAAACGAATAAGCTTGGGCCTCAACACAGAAATAAAGAAACAGGTATCGCAGATACAGAAGTATTTGAGGGGCAGGTTTTCATGACAGAAGAAGAGCTAGCACCTTTTATGGTAAATGAGAAAGATATATTGAATGTGGTAAAAGAAAAAGGTGGGAAATAGTATGAGTAAAGTTGATGACTTTAGAAATGGTATATTTACGCTTCATACTCGTCGCTTTGGTATGGTTGCGGAACTAATGATAAAGAAGCAATATGGATTTGATGATTCAAATTGTAGTGAGTATGATTTATATGATCCAAAAAATAAAAAATGCATTGAGGTGAAATTTTCAAGAGTTCTAAAAACGAATAGAACAAAGATAAATTCTAAAAATGTAGTAACTCAATGCATCAATGCTTCTTCTTTAAAGACACGTGCTTTATCATCAATAGAAATAGATAAACATAAATTTGACAGCAATATTCAGCAAATTAAATGTGGCAATTTTGATAATCTTTATTACGGACTATTCTTTACGGATAAAATAGAAATTTATCGATTGACAAAAGCTAAAGTTAAAAAAGTCACAGGATACTCAGATTATCAACATAGTGGGAATAAAGGCGAAGGCCAGTTCCATATAAATAATAATACCATTGCGGAGCATAGAAAGTATTTAATAAAGGCTCTTACATATGAAGAGCTTTATGATTTGCTTAAATAACTATTCTAAGAATAAATTGTCATTTGCCATTACGTTATTGATGATTTGATATTCAGCTTCAGTTAGGTTAAAAGTATCAGCAATTTCTTTATCTATTTTGTTGTAAATATTGTTGATTGTTGTTAGCGATGATTCTGCAAGAATGGAGTCTACCATTGCTATTATAGTATGTTGGCGTTTCGCATTGATTACAGGAATTGGGATTTGCTCAATATGTGAGCGCAATACTTTTACTGAATTGAATTGTTTCTTAAAATAGAATTGTGCAATTCTAGAATTCAATATGGCCAGAATATATTTTATATCAAGTCCCGGTATATGTGGGATTAGTATATTACAGCTATTTAATGAAAGTGTTTGTTTATCATCGTAAGCGAAAACAAGTTGGTTGCAAATAAAACGATATAGTAATTTTTCTTTTGCTCTATACATTTCTGCAGGTGCAACTTGTTGGAAAGAGTCAGGCTTAAACGTTATATAATTAGTTGCCTCTTTTTTTCTATATTTGAATAAATCAGATCCTTTGAGTACGATTTCATTCTGCTTAGTTTTAGTTGTAGAGATGTAATTTTTGTTATTTCCAGTGACTATACCAAGGGCGAATTCAGATTGTCCAAGCAGATTTGTACTTTCAACGCCAGTTTCGATTTTTTGTAAAATTCTATATTCTTCATCAGATGTCATAAACGAAAAATATTCAGAAGATATTTTTCGTTCGTTTTGAATAGAGAATGATCTATTCCCATCATTGACAACCAAGCCTATTGACGAAAACGGTCTGTTTGTGTGTATTATTTGTAAGATAATACATGGGCACTGAACTTTGTCAAAAGCATTCCCTAGAAATTCAATATACTGTATGGAATTTTTGTTTATGAGGATTTGGCGAACTGGAGCATGTGCTTTGACATTTAAAAATGCTTCAGGCAACACAAATGATAAAACTCCATTTGCTGATAAAGTATTTAATGCTTTTTCTACAAAAACATCATAAGATTCTATGTTATTACCTGTAGCACATTTATAAGTGTTTCGCAGGTTTAATTTTTCGTTTTCAGAAAAATCATATCCCCATGGCGGGTTTCCAATAACGAAATCAAATTGATTATTATGGAATTCTGTTAAGTAGTCAGCTTTGGTTATATGTGAATAAATTTGTTTTTTATTTGTTGTTTCATATTTTAAAGCGTAATTTATTCGTGCGATAAGCACGCTGATTTCATCTATATCGTTTCCGTATACGCATGTACTTGGAATTTGTTCTGGAAGTTGTAGAATAAAATTTCCTGTCCCACAGCAGGGATCTAGTATTGTTTTGTTTGTCAAATCATTTGTTGTAAAAAGATTTGTGCAGAGTTTTCTTACAACATTTGTTGGGGTATAGTATACCCCTGTTGCTTTTCGGTTTCCAATATTTTTTAAAGAAATATAAATTAAACCCAAAATATCTTCATTTTTTTCGTATATGAATTTATTAGTAAATAGCTTCGGGTATTTAATTACGGTTTTTTCTGATTCTTTAGAAATGCTAATTAAGTCTTCAATTAAAAAAGTGTAAGGTGTTGCGCTTTTTGCATCTTTATAGTTTAGTAGATTTACTACTTGTATATAGTTATTCTTGTCGGCAATTATTTGAAGTGCCGCATCTGCTATTAAAGCAATAATTAGGCTCTCATCAACCTCTATATTTTCTTCTTGTAATGTATTTAATAGGTTTTGTACTACTTTAATGTTTTCTGAAGAATCTGATATATATGAATTATATATATCATTTCCGCTCACATATTTTTTATTTCTTCTACTTTTTAATGCAGCATTTTTTCCACTAAAAATTTCTTTTTTTAATTCACTGCAATAATCTTTTGTAAAATAGCAAGTTTTCTTATTTGTTGACGATGGGATTAGTTTGCCAAGCTTTATCCAATTTCTTCCTGTTGCTAAAGATATTGATAATTCATTGCACAAATCATTTAAAGTTAACATATTTTCCATTTTAATTGAGCAACGTTCATCAATAGGCTTTTCTGCATTTTGGGGTATCAGCCAAACATTACTTATTCTTTGAGCCCCTGAAATGCGTCCATTCTCACAAAGCTTTTGGACTCTGCGTTCTGATATATTAAACTTTTCAGCTGTCTCTTTTACAGATAGTAGTTCCATACAATCCTCCTTCTTTATAATAATTATTATATACGCTTTGACGAATATTGTAAATATTAATACATGATATAGAATGTATTAATATTTTATGTAATATATTTATAAATAATAAGTTCAATGTTTATCTTTCAAGCAGATATGGCTCTGAGCAGAACTCTGTACATCGTTGACAATATTAGGAATTGATTTTATTATATAGATGATATATTACATATTTATTTTAAATTGAAAGATGAGAGAACTATGGGTGAATTAGTTGAAACTGCAAAAGCATTGGCTTCTCCGGCAACGAAATTGATAGAAGTTATAAGTAGAGGTATAGGAACTTTATATGAACCTCACAAAATCAGGAAACTGGCTGATGCCGAAGCATATAGAATTGGTGTGTTGACAGAAGCTGTTTCTCAAAATGCGCCCGTTCCAATAACTTACAACAGTAACGGGATTCAAATTGATTCCAGTGATTACGAGGAACTTCAAAAGCGAGCGGCACAAAGATTTGTTCATCAGGAAACGCAAAGACAATATAATATCGAAAGTATAGCTGATAAAGCATATGATTTTTTGCCACAAGACGGAGATTCGTCAAATGAGACTGTGTCTAACGATTGGATTTCTAGATTTATTTCTTCTGCAGAAGATGTGTTTGATGAAGATATACAGCATATATGGGCAAAAATCTTAGCAGGTGAAATACAACATCCGCGAACATATTCCTTAAGAACATTGGAAACACTTAAGAACCTTTCTAAAGAAGAGGCGATTCTATTTAGTAAGATTTGTCCATATATTATTTCTGATGAATTTTTGCCAAATGATGATGCGTATATAGAGAGCATAGGGTTAAATTATTCAAATATAGTATTGCTAGATGAATGTGGACTAATAAATTCGTCCGGCTTAATTACTAAAAATATGGAAATTAAGCCAATCAACAGTTTAGTTTTTAAGAACGACCAACTTGTACTATGTGCTTCATCTAAAACTGAGGCAAATAAAAAACTTAGTTTTAATGTTTTTTTGTTATCAAAAACTGGGCAAGAATTATATCATGCGATAAAAACAAATCAAGCCAATGATGAATTTTCTGGATACGCTAGAAGATTAGTAAAAAAGGATAAAGATATTAGTTTTTCTTTGCACAAGATAAAAAACATTCAGAATGGGAATATACACTACGATCCTGAAGACTTGTTAGCTTTTAATGATGCTGATTCAGATCTTTAGGCAGTATAGCCATTTTTGTTACATTTATTGCATTATTGGCAAGGGCTTAATAAAATCTGATTGACGAGGAAACAGCCTATGGCTAAGCTTACAAGCAGATTTAATCTAAGCGGCCGAAAGCGGATTGGAAGCGCAGGGTGCACATCACTCTGAAAGAAATACCTGCAGTATCTGTCGGAATTGCTTTTTAGTAATTTGGTCAGATGCTGCATTTTGTTCGGCTCGTAATTTTAAAACATATTATCTAATTTTGTTTTTATTTTAAATAATTTGTTTCCTTTTTCATCTATAATCACTAATATCTCGCGACCTGTCTTTTCGAGTTCTGTTTTTATTTCATAAGCTTTTGATTCATTTGCTGATGATCCTAACTTGTTTAGATATATGTAACAAAGATTTAATTTTTGTTGCTCAGTTAATTCCGCATACTTGCTTTCATATCTAATTTCAGCAAGTTTATAATTTGGGTTTATCTTGTTAAATAGCGAGTCAGCGTAATGTCCGTTAGCTCCTGGAGCGTCTAAATCAGCAGCTATTCTGTAAAAGTTTTCTTCACGTTGAAATTCTGCTGATCTATTAAGCCTAATTCTATATCTTTCAATTAAACAATTATATGCACGCTCAGGATGAGGGTCATTGAGTGCAGTTATAATTTCATTTCTAATTATGTCTTCGCTCAAGAACATCACATATTGTTCTTTTAGTTCTAATAATAGTTCATCTGCCTTAGTTTGATATTTATTATGGAATATTGCTCGACTTTCTTCGGAGATTCCCTGTAATTTTTTATCTATGTTTGTTAATAACATTTTGATATAAAACAATACCACTAATGACCACTGGTATATATCATCTTTAATGCTCACTGAAGCTAAATGCCCATTAATATTTCTTTGAGTTTGCGCATTGTTAATATCATTACGAATACCTGAATAGCAACAGTGTGTTGCAAATTGTATATCGTTGTGTAAACGCGAGAGAATACTGATATCTAAATCTTTTACGGTGAATTTTTCTTTTCCTATGCCATTAATTTTTTTACTATTATCGTAATATATCTGATCTTTGTCTTTGTTTGCTTCTATTTTGGCAATGATCTCTTGATTCCAATTATCTCCAAAAGTAGCTTTCGCACGCATTTCAAGAAATTCTTGCAAGATTTCTTGTTGTAAAAATCTAACTTTTGTTTCTATGTCCATATTCCCTCCACTAATTTGCTCCAACTGTTATTTTAGATTTTCCATTCGCGTATTCAATGTGGGCTTTATTTGCTATTGCGTAAAAAATAGTTCCACAAATTAAGGCCGTTGAAAATATTGTTGTTATATTGTTCCCATCTAATTTTGTTAGCATGTCTTTAAATGCTGGCAGCTTTACTATTTCTTTTGCTGCTTTTGTAATGTTGTTTGTGTTTTTCATCTTTAATCCCTTTCAATACTCTTTAAAAATATGAAGTATTACAGATTACATGAAAGAGACTAATCTGTCAACAATTTTTTTGTACAATTTTTTTATGAATTTCTTTAAATTTTTCAAGACATTCCTCTTCGCTTATTTTGCCTTTTTCAAGCTTCTTCAGCATTTTCTGCTCGAATTTATCATATTTTTCCCTGGTGATGGCTTTATCTTGGCCGTATCTCCAGGTCTCACGTTTTCGCCAGATATTTCTAATGGCTTCTATTTCTCCGTATATTCCAGATCTCTTAAGTTTCATAATCTGCTTCTTCTTTTTTAGCTTGCATTCTTGGCCGCAGTATCTGATTCTTGGATCTTTGGTTATAAAGGATTTTCCGCATTGTTTACAAGTTCTTAGATTCAAGCCTTGCGCTGAGATTATCAATAATATTGCATAGCATTTCTGAAATAGGTTCTCATATTTATGTTTTCCACTCCGCCTTTTCCCAGACTATTTTTTAGATTGATATTCTTCTAAATCTTGCTGGAAGGCTCTTTTGTTAAAAAAGAAGTGCGAGTTGTCTGATTCGTCAGCATGGCATTCTCTTATTACTTTTGCAGGGCTGCCAACAGCTATGCAGTTTGCAGGGACATCCTTTGTC
>JAZUIN010000071.1:0-11437 GCA_045642225.1 Lachnospiraceae bacterium
AAGCTATCTAAATGCACATATACCTCATTAATCTCTCCTAATTCTTCAAAAAAAATATTAATCTGGTTCTTCAAATCATCATTTTTATACTCATCGTCAAACAACTCATATAACGCCTTACTATCATGCTTCGCTATCACACGACTTATTGTTTCTGCCGCAAAAGCTATATTCTGTTTATCTTCTTTATCTTTTGAAGCCATCCATGCTCGTCTCCCACAACCTGTCAAAAGAATTAATGCTATTAACAAAATACTTATTTTCAACAAATTCGACTTTTTTATCATTGTAAGTTCTCCTATCAAAATCAAAATATAATAACTGCTTTCATATTATCTATATCCAAAGTAACATTCTTACGTTCTTTCTCTTCACATTTTTGTTTAAAAGCGTCCCACAATGTCCTATCTACACTAGAAAAATCCAACGTATACATCATAGTTATATCTTCTGCCCTTACATCCTGCTTTTCTGGATTAAATGTAGTAATCCACCAGGTCTCATCACTCCAATCCGTACTTGTACCGTCTCCATAATCTACATGTACACTCATCTTCAATTCATCATTAACTGCACAATCTACAACTTGACCATCTCCCTCATATAGCCCAAGTTCTCCTCCTGCACCTAAGTTAAGATATTCTCCTTTCCAATACCAAATTTTACATTTATTGCCTTCATCTCCAAATTCTATCTGATCCGCATCCATATCACAAAAAACATCAAAAACGAAATCATATGTATCACAATAACCACCAAATTGCTGCCAGCAAACGCCATCATTATCCTTAGCCAACTGAGATATCAAAGGACTTTGGTATTTATCAACATTTACATGAAAACATCCATCATCTTCCGAGCGTTCAAACGAACAGAGATCAAACAATTTATCAAACCACCCTTCTCTTGTTGCACGACAAAACAACCAGTAGAGTGGCATCTGCTGATTAAGATATCCAATCATTTCCAAAACCGTTGGTGCAGAATCAAAACCATCCGTAACCTGTTCTAGTAAACTATTATATTTTTGCCGCATAGATACATCATACATTTTAATTCTATTTTGTATATTAGCTCGATTTTCTTCCCATCTTCTCGTAGACTCTTTAGCCCAACTCATATCTATACCAGAATAATTATATACTCCATTTACATAAAGCTCTGGTGTAAAAATATAATCTATTTTTTGTTTTATGAAACTCATCTGAATATTTGCATAGTTATGCAATCCTTGCGTTGCAGCATCAAAGCTCTCTAATTCTTCCAAATATCCTTTAAGTTCTTTTATTTGAGATAGTTTATACTCAATTCTTAACGAATTTACTTTTTTTACAAACGGCAATGACTCCCACCAGTCATCTTGCAACTCATATATACCTCTTTGTAGGCACCTAATTTCATATCTAATTGCATCTTCATCAATGAAATCCGTTCCCTGTAAGTAAGTATTACAAGCATCAATCACTTTTTGATCTGCCAAAATTTCATCTTCTAACGCCACACATAATGCCTTACAAATCGGCAAATAAATATTTGCAATGAATCCCTTTGCATTTTCATAGGCTCTTCCTCTCAATACACCATCTGAGACAAATACTTCTAACGCTGACATAACTCTATATACATTCCACTGTCTTTCTGTAGCGCACTTGATTAAACTTTGTGATTTATTTACTTGCGCTGTTCTAGATAATATTCGCCCCATAAATATACGCCTCCTCTATATCCCTATATCACACTTCAACTAACCCTAGACTAATAAAAAATACAATCTTTATTTCAATTATGCTCGATTCTCCATACTCTATCTCCTTACGTTTCAGCACACAATTGTCTATATCTTATAAAATTAACTACAAACAAAACTCCCGCTAACGCTAGCGCACATCCTAATCCTGTGTAAAAAAAGGCAATGAACCAATCTGGAAACACGCCTGCTGCCCTTAGTCCTATTCCTCCTCCCATCATAATTGCCATTATAATGTAAGCCTTCAAATCAAAGAACTTCCAGAAATATTCTTTCTCACCATAGCTAATTATTCTCTTGGTATGCTTAACGCTCATCTTATAAAACATCATTCCAAACACACAAAATATAACAACAGATAAAACATACCAATACCACTGTCTATCTATACTCATATAGGAAATAATACCCAAGCGTGCGACATTAAATCCTGCTATTAACCATACAATTCCTGCTATAAGAAGCAATACTCTTTTTCTTACTTTAAACATTGAAGAATCATCCATATATTTTCATTCCATCCTTTAAAATTTCATCTATTAATGCTAGATTATTTGTTAACTGGTTTAAATCTAAAACGTCAACTTTTTTATTTAACTTTAAACGTACTTCTTCAATCAAAGCATAAAACTTCAATCCTGTCTCTGATGTTGATATCAATAAATCTACATCACTACTCTCTTTTGCTTTATTCTTAGCATATGAACCAAACAGATAACAATATTTCACATCATGATTCTCAAACACTTCTTTACACATACTAATTAATTCATCTATCTCTAATATACCATGTTCTTCGTCAATTCTATTTAATTCTTCCAATTTCGCCAAAATGTATTTATATTTAATACTGTCTATCTTTTCTGGATCATTCTCATATGACTTATAAGAACGCAAAGAAATCCCTATATAATCTGCCGCTTGTTGTTGAGTTAAATTATTCTTTTTTCTTAATTCCTTAATTCTCATCTTTCGCACCTCTCATTATCATATTAGTGCAATTTTTGCACTTTGTCAATCTTGAATAGTGCTTTTTTTGCACTTAAACACTTCTCAAAAGTGCAACTATTGTCGTTTAAGTATATATATTTAAGATCTGTATTATTCTAAAATTCAAACTTTGTAACAGAACAATTATCTACGCCAAATGCGGCATACTCATCATTGCTCATATCATTGAAATAAGAATTTACCATTCTTGCAATTCCGTTATGTGCTACTAAGATATAGGTTTTATTATCAGACTCTACCTTCACCTCATCTAGCAAATTATAAATCCTCTGCGCAAGTCTTAACATTGACTCTCCGCCCTCATAAGAATCTACAAAATTCTTCTTAGATTCTCTAAATTCTGCTCCATTTCTTGGCGTACCTTCATATTTGCCAAAATTTTGCTCTACCAATCTCGCTTCCTCTCTAGCCGGAATCCCCGTCATCTCAGAAATGTGAAGCGCTGTGTCCATCGCTCTACTCAAAGGAGAATACAATATCTCATCTGCTACAATATCAGAATCTTTAATCAACTGACCTGTTCTAACAGCTTGTTCGTGACCTTCTGGTGTAAGTCCAATATCTGTAGCTCCACATATTTTATTTTCAACATTCCAATATGTTTGTCCATGTCTTACGAAGTATACACATCCCATAATTTATACCTTTCTGTGTAAATATTCCTTAATTTATCAATTTATTATTTGATATATTTTACACTATTTTTTTATTTATTGGGCTAGATCACACATTTTTTATCTGTTCTCGCCCGTTTAATTCATCTTTACATAAAATAAACGGGCGGTCAACGATGTTTTTTCGTCTTCCTCGCCCGTTTAATTCATTATCTATTAATATCAGTTAAGAAGTTTGGATCTTCAGCAGGTGAATCATAATATTGACCATTATAGATATATCCACTATTTCCTTCTTCAATCTCATGTTCCATAAGCTGAATCATTTCATACACGACAGGTGAAGGAATAAAATAGATCCCTAAAACAAACGCCAAGTTAGGACCCTTTTGTTGTAAATATCTCTTAATGAAACTATAACACCAACAATTCTTATCGTGTTTTACTGCAATGTCACGTCTAGCTCTTTTTGCTGAATCTTTAATTTCCATTGATGAAATTCTCTTGAAATCATCATCTGTACTAAAATGAGGTGTTATAGGCGCATTTTCTGTAGTTGCCGGCTTAGTCTCAGTGACATTCTTTTCTGCCGCAAAAACTGGTGCTACAAGAGTTGTTGCAAGTATAACTACTGTTAATAATCCTGTTCCTAACTTAATAATTCCTTTTTTCATATCTATTACCTCGCTGTTTTTTATGTTTGTTTTGTTCTTTACACGTACATAATAAAACAACAAGTGTTGCAAAAGTGTTGCAACTCACGTACTGCCCCCAAAAAGTTGGACCTATTCTGCATTAATTGCAACCCTTTTTCTCTCAATCATCTCATCGATCCTATCTATATACACCTTAGGATCTTTAACGTTTTCTGAACGAGTAACATTCTTGCCGTCATCAGTAACATATTTGCTAGCAGCTCCTGCTCCAAGTGCTAAGATGGTCTGTTTCTCCTCCATAATGAGAATATTATATACACCCTCTTTACCAGGTTTTGCAAAGCCTATATTCTCTTGGTTACCTGCCATGTTCTTCTGACGGTATAAATAGTAAGGCTCCATTCCCATTTCCTTGGCATAGCTTATAGCAAAGTCCATCAACTCATCTGAATTCATAAGTCCCATACGCGAATATTTATCAAATTCTTCATTAAGCCTAGCAGCTCTCTTGAGTGCAAGTGAATGAACTGTTAGATTATCAGGATTTAGCTTTGCAATTTCAGACAAGGTATGCCTTACCATTTCTTCATTTTCACCAGGCAATCCTAGAATAATATCCATGTTGATATTGTCAAACCCAATCTCTCTAGCCATAGCAAAGCACTGCTTAATATCTTCTACGCTGTGCCTTCTCCCAATCACATCCAATGTCTCTTGATTCATCGACTGAGGATTAATCGATATTCTCGTAATCGGATGCGATTTAATAACAAGAAGCTTATCTCTTGTAATTGAATCTGGCCGTCCCGCCTCTATTGTATACTCAAGCACCGAATCAGTTTTTATATATTTATCAATCATACTCAAGAGGCGCTCTAGTTGCTCTGCATTTATAGATGTAGGCGTACCGCCACCTATGTAAATGCTATCTAACTTCCTATCAGACAACTCCTGATTTACAAATACAAGTTCCTTCTCTAATGCATCCAAATAATCCTCTACATATTTATCCCACACCTTAATAGGATAAGAAGTAAAGGAACAATACAAGCATTTCGTAGGACAAAATGGAATGCCAATATACAGACTATATCCTTCCTCATAAGATATCTTCGACAAGATTTTGTGCTCTTTTAAAGCAATGTCGATACATTCATTCGCCTTATAATCGCTTATATAATACGTATCTTGCATATACTCTATTATTTCAGCTCTACTCTTACCTTCTTCAATAAGTCGAAGTGGAATTTTGGTCGGTCTAATGCCGTTAAGTGTTCCCCAGGATAAATGTTTACCTGTTATATCAGACAAAGCATCATATATAAGTCGCTTCAAGCGATTCTTAGTATCTTTTCTATCTGCTGCATTTACATTTACAGTCAAATCGAATATTTTCGAATTTGAACCATATATAACAAGTCTTATACTAGTCTTCTCATATTCAATTACATAAAAATACGATACCTCTTCCTTAGGTTCTTCATGAACAAACTTAATTTCCTCCGTAGGATAGAAAGCTTTAACTAAAGAATAAATATCGTATTCAAAATTATCATCATTTAATTTAATTTGTATCATATCTTCCGTTGAATTAAATCAACCTTTCTCATCTACATTTTCAAGTACAATATAAACATTCTTATGTACAATCTCTACCTTCCCAAGTATAACATCTACATTTACACGAATGGATTGTACTTCTTCTCTTCACCAATAGAAGTTCTTGCATCATGCCCAGGAAGAACAACTACATCATCATCAAGAGTAAGTAACTTCTCTCTAATACCATTTATTAAATCTGAGGTAGAACTCTTAGGAAAGTCCGTTCTTCCAACTGAATGACAAAATAGCGCATCACCTGTAAATACACATTTCTCATCCATAAAATAATACGATGCTCCACCAGGAGTATGTCCAGGTGTATACAAGACCTTAACCTTGAAGCCTGCAAGCTCAATAATTTCCTCATCATCAAGAAAATCACTTGCATGATATATAGCAGGAATTCTACCCATGTTACCAGAAAGATTAATCTCTGGGTCTCTTAAAGTGTTGCGCTCATTACGACTCGCATATACAGGAATATTGTATTCCGAAGCAATAGCCCCAGCGCCGCCAGCATGATCAAAATGTCCATGTGTAAGCATAATCGCTACTGGATTAATATCTTGAATTGTAAGCTTCTCAATTAATTTCTCAGGCTCATCTCCTGGATCAATAATAACTGCATCTCTAGTATCAACATTTACCACAAAATAGCAGTTAGTGCTTACAGGACCAACTACATATTGAACCAATTCCATCTTAGACATCATCAACCACCTGTACTTCTTTCAATATCAATCATTCCTTCTATCTGCTTTAGCTTATCGCAAACTCTATTAAGCTCGGACACAGCCTGAACCTCAAAGCTTACTGATATAGTTGCAATCTCTTGCTTATTCGTATTAGAGTGAATAGAAAGAATCTCTATTCCTGTCTCTGAGAACACCTTGGATACATCAACTAATACGCCAATTCTGCTGTGTACGTAAATGTTAATAGTAACCATATATTTGTCTTGTTCACCAGTATTTGCAGCCCATTCTACAGGAATTATTCTCATCTTCTCTTCTTCAGGCATCTTATCTACATTAGGGCAATCTGCTCTATGAACTGAAATCCCTCTGCCTCGAGTAATAAATCCTACAATATCATCTCCCGGAATAGGGTTACAGCATTTAGAATATCTAGCAGAAACATTATCCATGCCTCTAACTATGATGCCACCTTTGCCATCAAGCTGTTTGATTCCAAGGTAGTTAGCTGCTGCCTTCTTCTCAGACTCAGATAATACATCTTCATCTGTAACATTTATAGCATGATCCTTAAGATATTCCTCATACATTCGAGAAACAACTTGACCTTCTCTTAGACCACCATTACCTACTGTAGCAATACAAGTCTCCCAATCCTTGAAGCCGTATTTTTGCATAATACGCTCTTGATATTCTGGACGGTTAATATCGTTGAACTTGATTCCCTTTTGCTTAGCAGCTTCCATAAGAAGCTCCTTACCTCTAACGATATTCTCAACCTTGAATTCATTCTTGAACCACTGGTTAATCTTGTTCCTAGCTTGTGTTGACTTAACGATATTAAGCCAATCTCTACTAGGGCCTCTCGAATTAGCTGAGGTTATAATCTCAATTCTATCACCGTTCTTAATCTGGTATTCTATAGGAACTAATCTACCATTAACCTTAGCTCCAATCATTCTATTACCAACCGCAGAGTGAATGCTATATGCAAAATCAACAGGTGTTGCTCCACTTGGTAAATTCTTGACATCACCAGAAGGTGTGAAACAAAATACATTTTCAGAAAACAAATTAAGGTCACTCTTAAGATTGCTCACGAATTCCTTATTGTCTTCCATATCTTGCTGCCAATCAAGAATCTCTCTAAGCCAAGAAATCTTGTCTTCTTCGCCTTGAAGCGTTGCACCTTCGCCTGATTCTTTATATTTCCAATGGGCAGCAATACCGTATTCACTAGTCTTATGCATCTCCCAGGTTCTAATCTGTATCTCAAATGGTGTACCACTAGGACCGATTACTGTTGTATGCAAAGACTGATACATATTAGGCTTAGGCATTGCGATATAATCCTTAAAACGACCTGGAATAGGCTTATAATTCTCATGAATTATACCTAATGCTGCATAACAATCCTTAACATCATCCACAATTATTCTAATTGCGAACAAATCATATATCTCATCAAATTCCTTATGCTGACTTACCATCTTGCGATATATAGAGAAGAAATGCTTAGCTCTACCATAAACCTTTGCCTTAATACCCGCATCTTCGATATATTGCTTAACGTCATACACAAGGCTATCTACATAGTTATCTCTTTCAGACTTACGTTGAGCAACTGTAACAACAAGCTTACGATATGCTTCTGGTTCAGAATACTTAAGGCCTAAATCATCAAGCTCTATCTTGAGCTTAGATATACCAAGTCTTTGTGCCAAAGGAGCAAATATCTCTATAGTCTCCTTCGCTTTCTCCTTCTGCTTCTCTGGTCGCATATATTGAAGAGTTCTCATATTGTGAAGTCTATCCGCAAGCTTAATAATAATTACACGAATGTCCTTCGCCATAGCAAGAAACATCTTACGAAGATTCTCTGCTTGAATCTCAACCTTATCTGTAGAATAGCTCAATTGTCCTAACTTAGTTACACCATCTACAAGAAGCGCAACTTCATCACCGAATTCTTCTGCAATTTCTTCTATAGTCATTACAGTATCTTCTGCAACGTCGTGAAGAAGACCAGCAATAATTGTCTCCTTATCCATCTCTAAGTCAGCAAGAATAATTGCTACACATAATGGATGAATAATATATTCTTCCCCCGACTTACGCAATTGACCTTGATGAGCTTCATCTGCAATCCTGTATGCCTTGTCAACATTTGTCAAATCCGTATTAGGGTGATACTTATTGATTCTCTTCTTGAGAGATTCATATAATTCCGTCTTATCTACGAAATCTTGAGTGCGAACTACTATGCTTTGGTCCTTAACAACCTCAGATATAACCTGTTGTATCACATCATCTGTTAATTCTGCATTTGGATCGATAGTATTCTCTATTGCATTAGATAATTCTTTATCTAAAAGCTCGACATTTTTGTTATATTTGTCATTATGAACAGCAGCCATACACACTCTCCTTTCGTAAAAATTTTGTAAATTATTATATATTATTCAGCCTTATTTTTCAACACATACAGACCTTTTTGCTTTGAAAAGCCTAATTTTTTTAGTAATTTTACACTAGGGATATTTTCCTCATCTACCCTTGCTATAATTTTACTCTTTTTAAGTGTGTCAAATGTGTAATTTATTATCTCTCTAACCACTAAAGTTGCTACACCTTTATTCCTATAATCCTTGCGAATTTGATAGGCCAATTCTACCTCTCCTAAGGTCTTGCAATTCTCTTTAGTCTCAATACCTGCTCTTCCGACTATTTCCTTCGTGGCTTTATCTTCAATAACCCACACTCCATATCCATAGAACTTATATATAACCTCGATATATTTCCTCTGATATTCTCGCTCTTCTTCATCAGGAAATAATGGCTCCATATATTTAACCATTTCTTCATCATTTGCATACAACAATTTAATTCCCTCAAAATCATCTTCTGTATGCTCTCGTATCAAAAAATCTTTGGTCTCTAATATTGTTAACGGCAACCCCTTTGCACGAGCATATACTGTCTTAAGGTCGCCAATGTTAATTACTGACAAATCTTGTGTAACGTACGCTGATTTTAGCCATTTTCCTTCAGTTGATTCATAACCCAACACGGGTATTTCAAGTTTTTGAAGCGCTTCTATGTTCTGATTGCTCTTACAAATCCCATATACAACATTTTCATCAAAAAAAGATTGCTCTAGGCATACTTTACCTAAAGCAATCTTAATAAATTCATATTCTGTTGTAGGAAAAGCTTTATATAACAACTCTTCCTCTTCGAGACTCAAATCATTAATAATATATTCCAATTATATCTCACCTTCAAAAACTATAGTAGCTGGACCTGTCATATAAACAACATTGTCATCAGGATTATATTCAATTGTTAGATGACCACCAATCAATTCAATATCAACCTTCTCATTTGTCAAACCATTAAGGATACAAGAAACTGCCACAGCACAAGCTCCTGTACCGCAAGCTAAGGTTTCTCCGCTTCCACGTTCCCAAACTCTCATCTTGATATGGTCTCTATCAATAACATTTATAAACTCAGTATTAATTCTATTAGGAAAACGCTTGTGATTCTCAAAGCTAGGACCAATCTTCTCTATCTCTAAATCACTTACATCCTCTGGCCAAATTGTAACACAGTGAGGATTCCCCATGGAAATACAATCAACCACATAATCCTTGCCATCAACTTCTATTGTCTCGCCTAGCATCTTCTCATTATCAGAGATGACTGGCACCTTGCTCGCAATAAGTTCTGGACTCCCCATATCTACACGTACTTGTGAAACTTTAGAATTTTCAATGGTAAATTTCAAAGTTTTGATTCCACCAAGCGTCTCAACTGTTATAACTTCTTTATCCGTCATACCCTTGTCATATACAAATTTACCAACACAACGGACACCATTGCCACACATTTCTCCGCGGGAACCATCTGCATTGTACATAATCATTTGAAAATCAGCGACATCTGAGCTAGCTATCAATATCAAACCATCTGCACCAATTCCAAAATGTCTATCAGACACTTTAATTGCCACTTCTTCTGGGTTATCAAGCATTTCCTTTGTGCAGTCAACATATACATAGTCGTTGCCGCAGCCTTCCATCTTTGTAAATTTCATTATATCCCCTTTATACAAGAAATAACTGTTTCATAATTGAGTGGTCCACCGAACAAATCAAGCGCTGAGCCAACTGTAACATTGAGTCTATCATTGCCGAGTTCTTTGATTGCCATAACATCGTCATAGTCACCAACTCCGCCAGCGTATGTCACAGTATTACCTTCCCACTCACCTAACATTTTAACCAAATCTTCTTCTATACCACATTGTTTACCTTCAACATCTGCGGCATGAATAAGAAATTCATCACAATATTCAGATAGCTTCTCAAGAAGTTCTAATGTAACTTCTTCCTTAGTAAACTTCTGCCATCTATCTGTAACAACATAGTAATCGTCACCCTTCTTGCGACAGCTCAAATCAAGAACTATATGCTCTTTGCCAACTGCTGCAACCAATTTCTCTAAATTCTCATAATTAATTCTACCATCAGAGAAAACATAAGAAGTAACAATTACATGACTTGCACCAGCTTCAATATATGAAGCTGCATTTTCATCATTAACACCACCACCAAGCTGCATTGTATTAGGTGCAACCTTAAGTGCTGCTAAAGCCTGTGCTCTAGTCTCTTCATAATATGGACTATCCTTATGGTTAAGCATTATCACATGCCCACCAGTAAGTCCCTCATTAGCATAAAAGGACGCAAAAAATGTTGCATCCTTTTTAGAAACGAAATTCTCGTCAGCAACATTTTCCTTATCATCTAAAGAACCGCCGACTATTTGTTTAACTTTGCCATTATGTATATCAATACAAGGCCTAAATTCCATCTGTTATATACCTCTAAATAATACAATTATTCATCAACACTATAATTTGGAGCTTCCTTCGTAATATGAATATCATGAGGGTGTGACTCTTTAAGAGCAGCAGCTGAAATCTTAACAAATTTGCCATTTTCCTTAAGCTCTTCAATATTATGAGCACCGCAGTAACCCATACCTGAACGGATACCACCAACAAGCTGGAATACAGTATCTTCTACTGTTCCCTTGTAAGCAACT
>JAZUIN010000072.1:0-4253 GCA_045642225.1 Lachnospiraceae bacterium
GATGCTTCAACGCTTTGAAGCACCAAACTATATTATAACTTTAATATAAATATAAATCTATTCTATGAGAGATACAAAAACACCATCAATCTTTGGATAAAAAGCCGAATCACATTACTGCTCTCTAAATACTATCTCTCCTGTTGTATCATCCATAGATTCAACGATTGCTAACGATTCAAGATGAATGCCTTTATCTCGAAGATTCTTTCCACCATCCTGGAAGCCCTTTTCAACAGCTATACCAACACCTACCAGTGTTGCTCCTGCCTCTTCTATAATCTTAATAAGGCCTTCACATGCACATCCATTAGCAAGGAAATCATCAATGACAAGAATCTTATCCTCTGGACTAATGTACTTCTTGGAAACAATAACATCGTATGTTCTCTTATGTGTAAATGAAACTATTGGCGCTGTATAGCAGCTACCATCAAGGTTAATTGACTGACTCTTCTTGGCAAATACAACTGGACAGTTAAAATACTGCGCAACAACAGTGGCAATACCAATACCTGAAGCCTCAATTGTAAGTATCTTATTAATTTCCTGACCTTCAAAAAGTCGCTTCCACTCCTTGCCCATCTCATTGAATAAATCGATATCCATCTGATGATTAAGGAAGTTATCAACCTTAAGTACATTACCTGCCTTAACTGTTCCGTCTTTTCTAATTCTTTCCTCAAGTAGTTTCATAATCCATCTCCAATACAATTTAATTAATATATCTCTTTATTGCGCCTTCATAGGTAACAATATTGCTCTCATTTTTTCTAAGTGATATTACAACGTCGCCTTCTTTTATCCGCCCATATGAATCATCCGATATAGATATTAGGCTCAACCAATTATCATCACCATAAAGATTAGTCTGACATATTAATATATCGCCTTGATATACATTTCCGTAATAAGTATCATTTTCACTAACTATTTCAATAATAAACTGATCTTGAGAATCTGCGTTGTACGAATATTTTCCAATCCAGCTTTTATAATCATAGGTATTATCTGTCGCCCAAGACTTATCATCATCTCTGGTTATACACACTATTTCAGATTGTCTATTTTCGTTTAATAATGGTTCAGTATATTCTCCCCAATAAGTATATATCTTATCGCCATCCATCCTAAGCGAAAGAATCACCTCACTACTTATTCCATTAAAATACGAATTATCATCTAGAGATTCACCGAGTACAATACTTATCCACTCATTATTTCCATATACTATAGCTTTATTATTCAAATAAAAATTATGGCCACATTGATAGTAGTACGCATAGAAAACATCTTCTTCCTTGCATATCTCAATCTTGTACTCCATATTCATTGGGATTTCATCATCTTTGGCATGTTCAAAGAAGCTATATGTACCAATCCAATTGTCAAGATTCATATCGCAATTGGAGACCGTTGAATCCGTTTCCTTACTCACATTAACAATATCTTGTGCCCAATCAACCTTTTCAACTTCTTCATTTTCTAATATTTCACAATAAATACTATCATTACTTTCCGTTTCAAAAGCATCAGGAACTCTTTCATTGGCAAAGCAACAAGAAGTAATCAACATAATCATAATCATTATACTAAAAAGCATAATAAAAAATGTATATATATTACTTCTACTTATTAATTTTTTAATCATACAAATATTCTTCCCGCTTATTAATCACAAATGTAGTTGCTTCGTGCTTAGTTATATGACCATCTCCATTAACGTCTAATGGCTTATTGGCTTCATATTCTTTTGAACCACTTGAATATAAAATATAATCTTCTTCTTTACCAACAGCATTAGGGCAAAAAACTGTCATATACAAATCGCTTAATGTATATTCTTTTGATTCATCTTTTAATTGCCACGCAAAATTATAGAACACAACATCCATCTGATCCACGTTTGACATATTTAGAATTACATCTTTTGTATAGTTTTTATTATAAACAGAATTAATTTGTGTAATAGAAGACTTTCCAAACTGTATCAATCCATAAAAGCCACTAGAATTAACACTCTGTGGATTAAAGCCAGATTCAAAGGCCATAATAGACATTAAATCATCCGGATTAACATTCAATTCTTGTGAAACATATAAAACCTTTAACAAAAATTGATCCGTTACAAACTCCGATTTCTTCCAATCATATTCATAATTTCTATTAATTTCATCATAAAACTCATCGAGTATTGTACTGATACTCTCTTCATTCATTTCAAAATACAGACAATTATATATATCTTTTGCAAATCCAGCAGTTTGCAAATCGAATGAACTCCCAAAGCTTTCGAAACAGTTATATAATATTTTTCTTTTATCATTTTCAGATAAATAAATATGATTATTTGATAAATACTCT
This sequence comes from Lachnospiraceae bacterium, assembly GCA_045642225.1. Taxonomy (GTDB): domain Bacteria; phylum Bacillota; class Clostridia; order Lachnospirales; family Lachnospiraceae; genus RUG191. The sequence goes on from JAZUIN010000072.1 coordinate 2,365, forward strand.
TCAAAGCCATCTAAATGAATATAAATCCATAAATCGCAATCTATATTCTCGATCAATTTCTTATAATCATTCCCGCTATAGTTATAGGTTGCCCAATAGGAAGACAATGTCTTTTTTTCATCACGTAAATAAATCAAGTAATCAATTGCTTCTTCTTCGCTCAATCCCTTTTTGTTAACAAGATAATCATATAAAAACCAATATTTTTCCTTCAAGTAATCATTTAAATCCTTAAGGTCATCATCACCACCTGGAGTTTGTACGATATCAACTAACCTGCTCGCAAGTCTATCGTCTGCTGCTCTTACCATACTTGCATACTTAATAATGTCATGATGGTGTTGCTCTATTCTTGATAATTCACTCACATCACTCTCAAATTTACATAAACATTTTTCAATCTCTGGTTGCGAATAATGTAGTCCTTGCATATCATTTTTGATCTTGCGAATGCTTCGTTCTATGAAATATTTCTCTTCCTCTATATTTTTACAAAGTTCTACACTCGCATTAACCGCATCATAATCACAATATAAAATACCATGCATATCATCTAAAGAGTTGCATATTTTAGCATTCTCATCAAATGCCAAAATAAAGTCTTCGCAGAATTTTTTACATTCTTTAAATTCAACACTTGACTCTTTCATTATTTCGATATTTTCGCGAATATGATTTGCAAAATCAGGCATTGAACTATCCGCTAGTTCAATCATGCCAGTTCTAAATAAATCAGCATCTTCACCCTGCCATACTTCATTGTTTAGCTGTTCAAAAGTAACCCTTTTAACCGAATCAGAAATATAATCTATTTCTCCAGCTAATTCCTCATATCTATTTATCCATTTATCAAAATCGTCTAAATTTAATTTAAATACATTCATCGCTCTTCTCTAAAATACGAAAGACCAAGTGCAGCCGGTGGCTGATTTTCTCTCTTATTTCGAATACTTGTAAGAACAAGAACAATAAGTGTTACCACGTATGGAATCATCTTGTACAGTTCCTTGTACTCCATGTGGTCTATACCTGATGGGATATATAAGTATAGGATATAGAGTCCTCCAAAGAAGATGGATGCGAATATACCTACGCTTGGTCTCCAGATAGTGAAGATTACGAGGGCTATAGCAAGCCATCCTCTATCACCAAATGCATCGTTGGACCATACACCACATGCATAATCCATTACGTAATAAAGGCCACCAAGTCCAGCAATCATACAACCGATACAAGTTGATAAATACTTATACTTTGATACGCTGATACCTGCTGCATCAGCAGTATTAGGATTCTCACCTACTGCCCTAAGATGAAGTCCTACTCTAGTCTTATTAAGCATTACAGATGCTAATATCGCTATAATAATAGCTGCATAAGCAAGAAATCCATATGAGAAAAATAACTTTCCAACAGCACCAAGCTTGTTAGCAAAAGGAAGTGATGCACTAAAATAAGCACTGGTTCTAGAAAGCGCTATCGATGGAACATCAGCTCCTGAAAGCTTGATAAGTGATCCACCAAAGAAGTTACCAAATCCTACACCGAATGTTGTCATCGCGAGACCTGTCACGTTCTGATTGGCCTTGAGCGATACTGTAAGGAAACAATAAATAAGTCCCATTATAAGTGAGCCAAGTAGTGAGCATAATAATGGTATGGCAATAGCAAGAAATGGATTAAGGCTTCCGCTCGCCCCAACTGACTGCTCATAAGCAAATGCACCTATAACGCCACATATACCACCAACATACATTACACCTGGTATACCAAGATTAAGATTACCAGATTTCTCAGTAACTATTTCACCTGTACATCCATACATAAGAGGTATGCCCTGGGCAACTGCTCTAGGGATAAATGTTACTAAATCGAGCATTATTCATTAC
>JAZUIN010000073.1:0-2332 GCA_045642225.1 Lachnospiraceae bacterium
GATAATTTTGATGAAGCAATTGTTAGATATATGCGTAAGAAGCATAATATTTTGATTGGTGAGCGTACTGCTGAAGATATTAAGATTAAGATTGGTACATGCTATCCACTTGCTGAACCAATGACTATGGATGTTCGTGGACGTAACCTTGTTACAGGACTTCCTAAGACTATTGAAGTATCATCTGAAGAATGTGAAGAGGCTCTTAAGGAACCAACACTTCAGATTATTGAAGCTGTACACTCTGTACTAGAGAAGACTCCACCTGAACTTGCAGCAGATGTTGCTGATCGTGGAATTATTCTTACTGGTGGTGGTGCTTTACTTCGTGGATTAGAGCAACTTATGGAAGACCGTACAGGAATTAATACTATGACTGCCGAAGATGCAACAAGCTGTGTTGCTATTGGTACAGGTAAGTTCGTAGAAATTCAGGCAAGCGATTTTGCTAGTGGAAATGTATAATTTGTGATTTATGGGACGTGGCCTTTGGGCTACGTCCTTTTTTATATACCAAATTTCTTCAAGTCTACTTTTCCTTCGGTTACAGTTATGCCTTCTGCTTCTAATAGTTTGGCTTGTGCGCCAGAACCACCAAAAGCAAATTCTCCAGCAAGTTCACCTTTAGAGTTAACCACGCGGTAGCAGGGGATATTATCTGGATCAGGATTTTTGTGTAAAGCATTTCCTACTGCACGAGACATCTTCTCGTTCCCAGCCATAGCTGCGACCTGACCATAGGTGGCAACCTTTCCATAAGGAATTCTTTTTACAGCCTCGTAGATGCGACGGCTTGGAGTATCGGTTATTAATTTATAACTGGTCTCGATGTGGTCACATATATCATCAAAGGCAACGGTTCCGTCTAATAAAATAGTAAGCCAGTGCTGTTTATTCATATGATATCCAGAAAAATATCCGGGTGTTCCAGCTATTAGTCCAATAAAATCAGGCTCGGATTTAAGATTAATAACATATACATAATCGTTTCCGCTTAGCCCAAGTTTTTCTTTTTGGACAGGCATTATTAAGGCGAACCATTTACCAGAAAGCATGTCCCTAAAAATCATATTTTCGGGAGATTTTTCCCATGGATGCTCTGCTAAAGCATGGTATGTTGTTTCTATGTGACTGATTAATTTGCTGATGATTTCCATGATGTACCTTTATTATTGCGGTATATATTTTTGAACTTTATGCTTGTTCTTGATTTCTTTGATTTTATAACTTTGAAAATTATATTTCTACTCTTTGTAATTCTTTTTGCAGTATAATCAACCTATGAAATTAATTGAAATACGCGATGGAAACAGAATATTTTATGGTGGTGACCAGAGCTGGTTTAAAAGGAAGTCTTATCAAGATGTGGGATGTGGAATAATTGCGTGTACCAATACACTTTTACATATGGATTCTGCAATGCGCTCAATTCTTCATATTTCAAAATCAAACTATATGTCACTGGCTGAAAAAATGGCTAGAAAATACTTCTGGGTTATACCATTTTTCGGAATTAACGGTTGGTCGCTTAGCATTGGAATGAATCGTGCTATGAAAAGTAAAGGGTATAGGGGACATGCTTTCTGGGGGTGTCTGCCACAGAATGTGGACAAGAACATTGATAGGATGCTGAGCCAAGGTCTACCTGTAACTATGTCTATTGGCGCAAGTTTCCCATATATCATGGGTGGAGCAAAGCTTACTTTTTATGCAAAAAATGGAAACAAATATGTTCCTTCATGTGAAACAAATGCCCACTATGTATCTGTGACCGAGAATACAGACGATTGGTACAAAATATCCAGCTGGGGAAGATGTTATTACATCAATAAGAAAGAATATAGAGAATTTGCCAGTAAGAAGAGTAATTGGCTTTTTACAAACATTTTAATTATAAGGTAAGGGGAAGATTATGATAAGAAAAAGAATATATGAAATAATTGAAGTTGCGCCAGAGGACGATAAGCTCGTTTGTAGGAATAGCTGTTGTTGCACTTCCGGCGGGAATAATTACTTCAGGAATGATAGATGAGCTTAAAGAAAAATAGATTGGTTAGAAAATACAGGTGTCAGGAAATTAATTTCTTGACACCTGTATTTTTGCTTGTTATATTTTTATATATCCATATGGTAGGTAATAGGGTGATATCTATGGCTAATAATGTAAGAAATGCTGGGCGAAAGCGTGCTCTAAGCAATGAACAAATAGAACAAGTTATAAAAAGACATAATTCTGGCGAGACTGTAACCAAACTTGCGAAGGATTATTGCATTTCGAGGCAAACGCTCTCATCTCTGATTAATCGTTATGGTGAAGATGTTTTAGTAGAGA
>JAZUIN010000074.1:0-5959 GCA_045642225.1 Lachnospiraceae bacterium
TTGGCTGACTGTTTTTGTTGCCGGATGTGATTAATCCAAAAAGCGCCGCGCCAGACCAATTACTCCCCTTATTATATAAAAATAAGTGTAGATGTCAGAGTTAATTACTCTCTAACAACTACACTTTTATGGTACTAAATAGTGTCCAAACTTTGTCGGACACTATCGCGCTCTCTATACATTTTCGTTAAATTTCTGTAATTTGACCTCGACTTATTTCAACTTCTTCAAAAACGGATACAACAAAGTTGCTATCACAACTCCAAAAGCCGCCTGTATAAAATTAGGTCCTATTCCTACTGCTGCAGCCGCAACTCCAGGAATTAGGCTTGCCCCCGTAAGCCCACCCGCACTCGTATAAGCAAGTAAAAATATTTCAAATACAAAATATCCAAACACCATCACTAATTCTCCTATCACACCAGATATAATTAATGTAGGAATATCTTTCCCCTTGCTTATTTTCTTCGCAAGAGCTTTAAATACATAATAAGCAACTAATGCTGTTAATGCCTTTATTATAAATGTAGCTGGTACATAGGTGACATATCCTCCCACTAGGTCTGATAACGCAGAGCCAAGCCCTGCTGCAAGCGCACCCCATAATGGTCCAAGCAAAAGACCTGAAAGCAAGACGAATCCATCGCCTGGATGAATATACCCCAATGTAGGTGTAGGTATTCTAATAATAGTTGTTCCTACAAATGTTAATGCTGTAAGTAACGCCGCTATAACCATCTTTTTTATTGTAATTCTATTACCTTTATTTTCTTTGATTTCACTCATCTTTTTTATCCTCTCATTTTATGTCTTTTCTAACATTGAATTCAACTTGCGAATATATTACAATATTTCTGACACCCAAACAATGCACAAAACAAAGTATTTTTTAGGGGACAGAAAATGAAAATATATGAAAAAATTTACAATTATTATGTTGAGTTAATGATTAACGAAACGCTTAAACCCAATGATAAAATGCCGTCTATTAGAGCAAGTGAAAATGCGCTTTTAGCTAGTAAGACTTCTATTGAAACCGCTTATCTTCAGCTTGCTGCCGATGGCTATATCTACGCTGTAGAGCGAGTTGGATATTTCGTAACAGATTTAGCTCTCAAAGAAAAACATTTAACACTTAATAATTCAATACAAAACACTACTATATCAAATATCAAATACGACTTTGCGACTATACGTGAGGATTCTAGTGTTTCTTGCCTTGATTTGTGGAGGCGCTACATGAAAAGTGCACTAAGACAAGAAGATAGACTTCTATCCTATGCATCTAATCAAGGTGAATTAGATTTGCGAAATGAGATTTGTTCATATGTTAGGAAAACAAGAAATATCATTTGTAATGCTGATGATATTGTAATAGGTGCTGGCTTCCAAAGCCTTTTGCCTATACTCGTGTCGCTTCTTGAAGATAAGAAAAGCATCTCGTTTCCGACGAGAGACTTTAATAATGCTGCTGCATTTTTCAAAACCTTCGACATTAATTACCGCGACAAAACCAGCGACATTATATATGTTATTCCTTCGTACATGACCAAATTTGGCGATATTATGCCGTTATCTAGACGAAGAGAATTAATAGAGCATGCTAGAACAGAAAATCATATTATTATTGAAGACGACTACCAAAGTGATTTTGTTTTTGAAGGAAAAACCTTACCCTCATTATTCACACTCGATCAAGGCGAGAATGTAATATATGTAAGCTCATTTTCAAGAATTCTTCTACCAAGTGTAAGAATTAGTTTTATGATTCTGCCACAAGACCTAAGCAAAAAATATCAAACACATAAATCATTATTTAACCAGTCATGCTCAAAGGCTGAACAAATTGCTCTTACACAATTTATAAGGGATGGACATCTTTTAAGACATGTTCGTAAAATGAAGCGCCTTTACTCTAATAAGAGATCTCTTTTACTTCAACATTTACAAGAGAATCTTCCTGACTCTAATTGCAAGTTTCTATTAGGTGAATCTGGTATGGAATTTTGTCTTACAATAAAAACAAATAATGCTAATGAAATTTTGAAAAAAATAGAAAGGAACAATATTTTAATTAATATATATAACATTTCAAAATACGAGCTCTCTCTACTATTGTCTTTTAGTGGAATTCCTAGTGACGATCTTATTCTAGGACTAGATTCACTTATTAGCACTTTGTCATAATGATATTGTTTTTCACAATTATTTCACAAATTTAGTTCAATTCTTGAATTTTCTATTTCCTTAAGGCTAATTTCTTGATATAGTATATTCAAGAAGTTATTTTAAATGTATATGGGGAATAAAATATGAAAAAGATTAACAGAAAATTCAGCAAAAAATCCTATAGAAAGGCAAATAGGAGATTTGGCTTTGCCTCAAAACCTACTTTGACTCAAGATCAAATAGACGAACTAGGCGAAATCTCTAACATATCTATGGGACACGCAGCAACAACACTTGGTCTAATGATTAACCAAAGAGTTGATATCACAACTCCTAAAGTAGAGGTTATTAAGCGAAGTGAAGCGCTCGACGACTATGAAGAGAAATGTATATTTGTTCAGGTTCATTACGTTGAAGGTCTATCTGGCAACAATGTATTTATCATGAAAGAACCTGATGTATTATGTCTTACAGACCTTATGATGGGTGGCGCAGGAAGCAAGGAAGGCTCCGTTAGCGAATTACATTTTTCTGCTATTTCTGAAGCAATGAATCAGATGATGGGCTCGTCAGCTACATCTATGGCAGAAATGTTAAAGACTAAGGTTGATATCTCGACACCAACACTCTCTTCAATAGATGTAGAATCTGTAAAGCAATTCGAGAAAATGTTTGACTCTCAAAAGGATTTATTCGTCAAGATTTCCTTTAGAATGCAAGTTGGAGACTTAATTGATTCAACAATGGTTCAACTTTATCCTATAAAGTTTGCCAACGAGATGTGCGAGAACTTCAAACAATTATAATTAATATTGAAATAAAAACACCGACCTTCTACTCATAAGACTTACTCAGTAGTTCCGTAAATCTTACTTTCGAAGGTCGGTTATTTTTAAGCCTCGCCCTTCCCTTTCTCCCTTAGCGCTAAGTCTACCAGCTGGTTATACTCGCTTGCTTTCAGCAAGTAATATTCTAGACTTTCAATACTATCGGCTTTTCTAGCCATATTTCCATAAAGTTCAGCTAATTTGTCAAGCTCGACTATCTTAAGATCCATTTCTAATACTGTCCCCATCGTAAACCTCCTATTTAAATAATATATTATTTAAAGCTTTTTCATATCTTTGTATGACAATAATAATATGACAACTACAAAATGTCAGCATTATTTAATCTTCTAATTATTTCATATATCGCGTAATTTTTTACGCACCACTTTTTTATCTATCATTATATTTCCTATAATGTCACTTTTACTTAACATTATTCTCTTGACCACGAAAGGCTTAGGGGTATAATTGACTATATCAACTAATTTTAAGGACACTGTCATGACCAAAGAAAGATTTAAGCACAAGCTTACTCACGATTTAGAACGACTTACAATTACTATTAAATGGGTTATATTTGCCGTAATTACAGGCATCATCCTTGGAATTCTTGGAACAATGTTTATAAAATGCATTAACTGGGCTACTAATATTCGTACAGAACATCCATATTTTCTACTATTTTTACCTGTAGGCGCAGTTATGATTTTATACTTTTATAAACTCTTAGGTACAGAGAAATCTAGAGGAACCAACCTTGTTATTTCAGCAATTCATTCTGGTGATGAGATACCTCTTCGTATGGCTCCACTTATATTTTTCTCTACCATATTTTCACATTTATGTGGTGCTTCTGTTGGTCGAGAAGGTGCTGCCTTACAATTAGGTGGAAGTATTGGAAATGTGCTTGGTAAAATTTTTAGATTTACAGAAAGAGACCAACACGTAATGATTATGTGTGGTATGAGCGCGAGTTTTTCGGCGCTATTTGGAACTCCTATGGCTGCTGCAATATTTTCCATAGAAATAGTAAGCGTGGGAATTATGCATTATGCTGCATTAGTTCCATGTGTTATTTCAGCCCTTGTTGCAAGAGGAATAGCGATGTATTTTGGTATTTCTTCTCCAATTTACTCTATTCTCAACATACCTGATTTCAACATAACTAATGCGCTATTAATATCACTTCTTGCTATACTTCTAGGTATTTTATCTATGGGCATTTGTATATTACTTCACAAAGGAGATACACTTTCTCTCAAAATATTTAAAAATCCATATATTCGAGCAGCAGTATTTGGTGCTATAATTCTTGGTATAACATTTATCATAGGTAACCAAAACTATTCTGGTACAGGCATAGATATGATAATGGGTTTCATAGGGGGAAATGTTAAGCCTTACGATTTCGCACTTAAGCTTCTTCTTACAGTTCTTGCTATCCTAGCAGGCTATAAGGGCGGCGAAATCATACCTACATTTTTCATTGGAGCAGCCTTCGGTTCTCTATTTGGAATAATTACAGGATTATCTCCTTCTTTATGTGCCGCTGTCGGCATGGGAGCGTTATTCTGTGGAGTTACAAATTGTCCAATCACATCAATACTTATATGCTTAGAACTCTTTGGACTTGATGGCATGCCTTATTACTTACTATCCGTAGCACTAAGCTACATGGTAAGCGGTTATTATAGTCTATATAGTAGCCAGAGAATAGTTTATAGCAAATATAAATCTAATTATATTAACAAAAAAACACATTAAAAAAAGACTAACTATTAGAAATAGTCAATAAAAAGTTTTTAAAACAGGAATGTTTTGAATATAGTGGCGGTGACTATATCATCGCAATCAGTACTTTGAAAATTGCATGACAAATAGAGCATCGGTAATGGTGCTCTGACAAGAAGATATGATATTGGAATGATTAATTAGCTTTTATGTATTGCTGACCAGATGATTCAAGCTGATATATGACTCGAACCAGTTTCTTTGTTGCATGCGATAATGCAACATAATAATGTTTGCCTTCGGAACGTTTCTTGGCTAAATAAGCTTTGAAGGTTGGATCCCACAGGCAGACATATGCTGTAGCATTATACAAAGCATACCGAAGATATCGGGATCCGCGTTTTTCCATTCGGGAATGACAGTTATCTAACTGCCCAGATTGATAAGTGGATGGTGACATACCAGCATAAGCCAGAATCTTATCAGGAGAATCAAATTGACTGAAATCACCTATCTCAGCAATAATCATTGCACCCATGCGATAACTAATTCCTGGGATACTAAGGATAGGAGAATTGATTTCATCCATAATGATTTTGATTTCATTTTCAATTTCTTCGATTTCTGCATCTAACTCACGGATGAGCTTTATGGTGTGTTTCAGTTCTAGAGATTTTGCAGGCATATTTGAACCAATAGAGGCTCTGGCAGCTTCTCTAAAAGTGATAGCTGTATCTTTGGAATAATGACCTTTAGAGGCAGTTTCTACAAGATTAGATAGCCTTGTAAGATGAGCATTAGCGACTTGTTTGGCCCCTGGAAATTCATACAGTAATTCATATACAGAATTTTGATGAAGAGTTGGAACCAACTTTTCTATCTCTGGGAACAAGATACAGACAAGTCTTGAGATAGAAGTTTTAAGTTTTGCACGTTCTTTAACTTTATCAAAGCGATAACGGGTTAGTGACTTAAGTTCTTCATTGTGGTACGATGTGTCTGAGTAGGACTTTAAGTTCACGTCAGACATCAACATAGAAGCAATTGTGCGGGCATCAACCTTATCCGTTTTCGTCTGTCTAAGGCTAAGACTTTTTCTGTACAGATTTGTATGTAACGGGTTGATAACGTAGGTCGGGAAACCTTTATCAAGGAGATATCCAAGAAGATTGTAGCTATAGTGTCCAGTGGCTTCTAGGCCTACTTTTACTTTAGAAACATCTTTCATA
>JAZUIN010000075.1:0-7419 GCA_045642225.1 Lachnospiraceae bacterium
CTTCGCCCTCCGCAAATGCTCGTTGAGTAAATGTCATATATTCTTCGTCACCCATTCGATCTACCTCCTGTCTAACAGCATCATTTTTATTAGTAATGTATTCTTCAACACATAACAAACTACGATATAACTCATCTTTCTTTGTATCTAATATTATACTTTATTTTTTAATTCTTGTAATGATGTACCTTATCAATTTATACTCCAAGCCGCCCCCTCCAAAATGTAAAGTGTTATAATAAACCTATACGGGAGGTTTTGCTATGAGAGATATGAATACACAGCTAATCTATTCAATAACCGAGTACTATAGTGGAGACCCAGCCAGAATTCAGCACTTCATGAAGGTTTATGAGTACGCTAAGCTCATCGGTCAACAAGAAAGGCTCGACGCCGAGACGCAGCACATATTAGAGACTGCAGCTATCGTTCATGATATCGGCATTAAGCCTGCAGAAGAAAAATATCATTCCAGTGCGAGCAACTATCAAGAACTTGAGGGTCCACCTGTAGCCGAGAAGCTACTAATTTCTCTTCTATACAAAAAAGAAATTGTGGACCGTGTCACATACTTAGTAGGTCGCCATCATACATACGATAGAATTGATGGAAAAGACTACCAAATTCTTGTCGAAGCAGACTTCCTCGTAAATCTCTATGAGGATAACTGCACAAAGGAGCAAATCCTTCGCGCAAAAGATCATATATTTAAAACTGAAACAGGTCTTAAACTTCTTGACCTAATTTATAAACCAGAAGAATAAAAAATAAGCGGATGCATCAGAAATGATATGCATCCGCTTTATTCATATAACTTCACTCTGCCACAATTCCCACTAATCCATCAAAGATATTTGGAATCCATTTTCAAAATCTTCTCTTCTATAATAAGTAGCAGTTAATTCCCTCTGATCATACACAATACTCCACTCTGTTGTATGGAAATCATCTGGGAAGTTTGACTTTGCAACGCCACGTAGCTCTTCTTTCATTTCGTCATGAGAGTATTCTTCTTTTTCAGAAAAATGTGCCATCACATTGTCGTATCGAATATGAGATTGTTCTGTACCAACACCAAACTTCAGATGATCTTCTTTCATATAGAAATTAGTAACTACTGGTGTCTCCTTTATAAATATCTCATTATCGATGTATTCAACAACTACCATATGGCCATTTGCATCCGCAATTGCAAGATGACACAAAAAGCCTGGCCAAGATCTCATGTCAGTATTCTTAAGAATCTCAAGTGCTTCATCAGTAGTCGCCGCAAGGTCTAATATAGTTCTTACTGCAGAAACGATAATTTGTCTTGTTTTTCCAGTATCCTGCTCAATCACTGCATCATCAGAAATCATATTTACCGACATCGCAAGACCTTTTTCATTCATTCCGTCTACAGGTACATATAGTCCAAATTTCTTAATAAGCCACATAGGCATTGCATTTCCTGCTTTACCAAATGCACCAGTAATAAAGTATGTATCTATACTGCTCACTGACTTATAACCATTTTCAGGTTCATTTTTTATAATCATCATTTTATGTGGCTCAAAGTCATAACTTCTACCAAAGCGGTAGCCTTCACCCTCAGCTCTTTTTCGCTGAATCGCTGTGCATCCAGGCCTAATATCAAATTCCTTTGGAACAGGAACATCTTTATATCCAGAAACAAGGTGCTTCAGCACAAAGCTCACTATCTCCTTACTTGTTCCAGCTCCACCCTGCGCAAGAAATTCATTTACTCCATCATTTCCATCATTCAAAACATAGCTTGTATAATCATTTACAAACTGAAACTTCTTCTTAGGCGTAATCTTTTTTACTTCACTCATTTTTCTCTCCAAATTTTTAATACTTTATCTTCCCCGCTATTTCAGCCTTTTCTATCCATAACTGTAAGCTATCAACAGACTTTGCTATCTTATCCATAGTATTTTTAATACTATAAAAATCTTCTATCTCGTCCTCTGAAATCTCACCATCTTCTATAATCTCAAGAAGACGGTCCTTGTCCCTGTCTAGCTTACTTAACGAGGTTAATGTTTCAACAGCTATCTGTGCTAATTCTTTGGATTTGGTTTCTGGAATATTTTCTTTTAACCCAATCTCACAATCATGTGTACAGTAATAGTTCCTAAGTTCAGGGCACGCATAACAGTCTGCCATCTGTACCACTTCTTCGGGATGCAGATTTTTAATTCGATTATTTTCTATTTTATCTAATCTATCTGAAGGAATACATAATTTCTCAGCAGCTTCGTCTCTTGTAAGTCCAGCAACTTCTTTTCTTGCATACTTATATGCAGTCGTATAATCCTTATAATCCATTTCCCAATCTCCTAAAACATATCAATATGCTCATATATTAACTCATTGAGAATTGAATTTCAAAAAAGAAAGACTACCTTTTTAGGTAGCCTTCCATCTTATACAACTGCTTTTATTAAACTGACTGCCCCCATAATGATTAACGCTATAAACGCCACATACACAAGCCCTGAGAAAAACATTGCAATAATTACTATTGGAGCAATCACAAGATATAAAACAATCTTTAATATCGACCAGGTACACTTGATTGCAAATCCAAGCAACTTTCCAAAGACGCCTATCATCAGTACTAGAAAAATAAATGTTATCATACTCTTTCCCCTCCTTTAATTCTCAACATAGCCATCTTCTTCTGGAATAATCAGCGCTGCTATTATATATAATAAAACGCCTGCTCCTCCAGCCAATGTAAATGCTAACCAAATTATTCTAACAATAATAGGATCAATTTCAAAATAATTAGCAAATCCACTACATACACCTGCAAAACATCTGTCATTTGTGCTTCTTCTTAACTTTTTCATAATTATATACCCATCCTTTCAAGAAGTTTTGTTCCTTATATGTACATAGTAAATGAACATTTTTCTCTTTTGAACGGTCAAAAATAGCGACTTTTATGAGAAAAGTCGCTTTAGCGTGTAGAAAAACATCATCTATTCTCTCTGTAATCCAATTGCTTGAATCAAATATTATAGCCAAATATATTTAATGGCACTTAAAACTACGAAGTGCAAAGGATAAAAGATATAAAAGAAATATCTTCCCAATTTACAAGCTCCAGGCTGACCATTATATTGACTAAGCGGTACCAAAGCAAACATAAATCCAAGCAAATATAACCACTGTGGAATATTCCAATCATAGCTTGAAAAATGATATTGACGATTCAATAAAATAGCCACCGAAAGTACCACAACTAAAAGCACTGTAAAGAAACAAAACCAAATAGCACGATGTTTAAAGTCTTTATTATAGTAAAATAATAAAACATAAATAATTGGCATAATTACCCAGCCGCCAATAACAGCTGATACTAAAAACATAGCTACAGCCAACACAATTCTGAGTGGCTTTGCTATTTTTTCACTTTCCAAAAAAGTTAAGGTCAAAAGTGCTAGCAATAAGTCAAAAATAATATTTTGTCTGTAATCATACTCTTCATGGAAAAACACATAAAATGGTACAACTGCAACTGCCGCAAATATTGCCATTCGCAAAATGTATCGTTTCAAATTAGATGTATGGCGAAAACCTTCTGCTATAAAGAAACACATAATTGGCAATGTGAATCTTCCAATCAAATGCATAGTAATTCCAAGAGGAGTCATAAACTCCACAAAGCCCCATGCCGTATGATCAATAACCATAGCAATAATTGCAATGTATTTTAACTGAGTTCGGTTAATTCCTCCCTTATCCATATGTATTCTCCTAAATCATTTTTCTCATATTACTGATATGTTGGTTAGCAGCATCCTCATCAATATCAACAACAGCAATTTTTAGCTCTTCATAATCATTTTGCATTTCTTCTGGAATATCGTAGTATGATAAGGCTTGCATAACTTGATCTGCTGTATCAATATCGCAAACCTCCATAGCCTCTTCTAACATCAAAAAAGATTCTTGAAATACCGTCGGCTGAAATGGCAGTTTTTCTTTTACTTCTTCTTTAGCAAAAACTTCCTTTAATACTTCTACCAAAGCATTCCATTGTTTTATAAAAATACCATGAACACTTTGAAGCGTCTCTATTTCGCCATCTCTAGCTGCATACTCCAAAACCTTTGCCAATGCAAAAAGTTGTAATGCCCCAATTGTAGCTCCACAATTTTTCATCGCATGCACTTTTACACGATATTGACGCAAACTTTCTTCGTCATCTTTCGAGTCCATAACTCCATCAAAAAGCTCATCCAATTCAGCTGCATCTTTTTTTGCCGTGATGATAAATTCCTTTACCATCTCTTCAAATAAAGCTTCATCTTTTAAGTTAAGCAGTGCATACTGTGAATCAATTCCATCAATCTGAGGGTTTTCTTCCTTCTTCTTGCTGGAACTCTCTATTATTTCCTCTGTTTTTTTCACTAATTCCTTTGGAAGTAATCGCATCAACATTTCTTCCATTTTTTCAGAGCGAATTGGTTTAGAAAGAAAACCAGTAAACCCTTCAGATATATACATTTCCTCAGCACCTGCAATAGCATTTGCAGTAAGCGCAATGACAGGCGGATTGTTTGCCTCAATCACCCCCAATTGTTGTAATTGGTGCAAAGTCTCGATACCATCCAAATCTGGCATCATGTGATCAAGCATAATCAAATCATATTTCTTGGCTTTTACCATTTCAATACACTCATATCCGCCAGCGGCCTCGTCCACTTGGATCTGCGTATCTCTAAGTAATGATTTGCACACTTTACGATTTGTTAAATAGTCATCTACTAACAATATTTTTGCATCTGGTGCTACAAATGAAACCTGATAAGCATCAACCTGCTGCCTCGTTATTCGCTGCTCCAAGTTACCGATTACTTCTTGGTTTCGAATCTCCTGATATAAATCAAAATAAAATCTAGAACCTTCTCCATAGACACTCTCAACTTGCAATTTACTATCCATTAATGTCAGCAATTGAACAATAATGCTCATTCCAAGTCCTGTTCCCTCTATGTTCTTGTTTCGCTGCACGTCAATTCTTTCAAATTCAGCAAACAGCTTATTCATATCCTCCTGTCGAATGCCTATGCCAGTGTCTTCAATATCGAAACGCAATCTGACATCTGTATCAAAAACCTCTCCTCGTACAGATAGCTTCACACTTCCTGTTTCTGTATACTTAATAGCATTATTGATGATGTTAATCAAAATCTGCTTGATGCGCACATCATCTCCATACAGTCTAGAAGGCAAGTTTTCATCTATTTCCACTTGAAAATCAAGTCCCTTATCCTTTGCTTTTCGGGACATCATGTTGACTACATCATAAAGCATACTGCTGACATCATACTCAGTCAGAACAAGCTCCATTTTCCCTGATTCTATTTTAGATAAGTCTAGAATATCATTGATTGTACTAAGTAAAGTAGCCGAAGCACTTTTAACATCCGTAGCATAGCTAATAACATTCTGTTCTGTGCTATCTCTTAATATCATCTCATTCATACCAATCACTGCGTTGATTGGAGTTCGAATCTCATGAGACATCTTTGCCAAGAATGTAGATTTTGCGCGATTAGCCTCATCTGCTTTGGCACGAGCAATTTCTAATTCTTTCATAGCCTTCTCTAGTTTAATATAGTCTGGCGTCTCTATAACAAACAAGAAAACTAAAATGGCCAATGAACCCATATACATAGCTAAAAGAGTATGCTTAAAAATTAATATTTGTAGCAAAGATCCCGCTACAATCATAATCAAAAACAAATTTGACGCGAAGCGAAGTCTTGGTCCAAATGTTTTACTGTATTTAACAACAAAGATAAATCCGAGTAACACAATGCAAAGGGACGTTCCATATGTAAAAGGATATAACGGTCCATGGATGTACGTTCCTTGCTCATCAAAATAGAAACAATGTCCTGTAAATAAATTTATGACAAGTAAAGCTGAATAACAGCAATAGATAATCAAACATATTCTATACAGAATTCCCCGCTTTCTAATGCCTAACTTCTCGTTTAAAGTAAAAGATTCAATATAGCTTACAAAGCTTAAGGTCATCCCCGCTGATACCATAAAAAATGCCGTATTTAAAAGCAAATTAATCA
The DNA here is from genome assembly GCA_045642225.1 of Lachnospiraceae bacterium. Lineage (GTDB taxonomy): Bacteria > Bacillota > Clostridia > Lachnospirales > Lachnospiraceae > RUG191. The sequence continues at coordinate 6,108 of JAZUIN010000075.1, forward strand.
CGGGTGGCACAATATTTCCATTCTCAATCGTTTTTGCTGTAACTACATCCAAAACATCTGAGGCCAACAACATGATCATTAAGTAACGATAACGTCGATTACTTATAGAGGCATTGGGATATTGAATATACAAATACAATAATACCAATACAAGAAATCCAATAGCTGCTACCTCAAAGTAAACATTATACATGGGCAAGCACCGCCTCAATTTTCTCCAAAAGTGCATCTCCTGTAATTGGTTTTAAAATATATCCTGCTGGATTTTTCTCTAAAATATCAATTACTCTCTGTTTATCAGATACACTTGTAAGGAAAATCACAGGAATATCACAATACTCAGGCATTTCCAGAATATGCTCATATGTCTCTTTCCCTGTCATTCCTGGCATTTCATAATCCAATAGAATTAAATCAGGTTGCTTTTGAGGCAAAAGTTTGATTGCTTTTTCCCCTGAAGTTGCAACAGAAACCTGATACTTTTCCTCAAGTATATGCTTTACATTACGTATCACCAGCGAAGAATCATCCACCACCATAATCTTTTTCATATAATCAGTTTCTTCTGCCTTTACTTCTTCAACAGCAGCCGTTAACAACTCCCTATCTTCATTTAGGATTTCTGCACATTTTGCTGCAATTGAAGAGAGCTGCAATGGACGCAAGATATGATAAAAACTGTCTCCCTCACAGTATTGCTCCAACCCACTCCATTCTTCCTTGGTGCAAATAACAAGAATTGGTTTTTTACTTTCTTTCAGCCAGTAAAAAGCATCTCCATCAACATCCTCTCCAGATGTTTGACAATAAACCAACATATCTGGACGAAAGACTTTTGTCATATCTTTCATCATGTCAATCTGATTAAAACATATCTGTATCATAAAATGCTCGTCCAAATATTCACTGATGCTTCTAATAATGTCTCCTGGTTTTCCAATTAGTAGTATCTTTTTCAAGTTTCTTACCCCCATTTGTAAATGTTAATCCATTAGAGATATGTTGCGTGAAAATCACCCTAAAAGATGATACATCTGTATGTACTATTTTTAGTTTATTATACAAAAAAGCTGTATTAGTTACAAAACTTTGTCTTCACACTGAAACCAGTAGAATAACATCTACTGGTTTTTATGTCTTGAACATATAACGGTATGCCGTTATAATAGATAAAAAGGAGGTGCAGCATGCTTAAAGAAATATTGGAACAACGAGGATTATCTGTATATAAACTTTCTCAGGATACTGGCATTTCATATAGTACTCTAAATGACATAGTCATCGAAAAAACAGACATAAAAAACACCTCTGC
>JAZUIN010000076.1:0-2003 GCA_045642225.1 Lachnospiraceae bacterium
CCTTCACCTATCGTATATGAAATGATTCAGCTTATGGAACATGAAATTGAAGATGGAAATACTGGATATATATATAATGGTCAATATTACGACTCTCCTGCTGAAGATCCAAATTTTTTAACTGATATGAATAGATAAAAACCAATATTTAAAATGTTAAATTTTTTCAAGCGTTGCAACACTTCTGCAACACTACACATGTTATTATTGCATCATCAAATGAAACAACATTTCAAATAAATTTTAAAAGGAGGACAAAAATATGTACCCAGAAGGAATTATAAACTGGATTTATGATATGCTTGGCCTAAATTGGAAGTAATATCTTTAGGTATCCTTACATCATCAACAGGAACACAGTTCCAAAAAATATTTAAGAAGGAGGACAAAATTATGGAACCAGGAACAATCGCATTAATCCTTATGTTCGTCGTAGGTTATGGCGGAGCACATTTATTCTAAAAAATTATAAGAAACTATTACAAGGAGGACAAAGATATGAATTTTATGGATTTTAGACTAGATTTAATATTAGATTTATTAAGACGATTTTAGAATAGGAATGACAAATGAAATATATAAAACAAACAAGCAGCTGATTATCTGAAATAATTATCAGATAGTCAGCTGCTCTTTTCTCTTAACGCATTCAATACAGTTTCTAGATTATCATCATTAAGAATTCCTGGATAATTCTCCTGAAAATCAACTAATTCATCTTTATTCTCCTGTCCAAGCTCTCGACACTTCTTATAAATCTCATCCAAATTTTCTTTTGTAAAAGGCTTATCAACAAACATTTCGCACCTCGCTTTCCACAATATTAAATCGTATAAATTCAGGTATAGCGTTTGCTAATGCTTTTTCTTTTATACTTTCATCTCCTGTTGCTTTATAAGACACTTCCACGCCAGCCGGGAAATACAGCTTTTCAAGTTTCTTCGAACGTATGTCGTTATAATTAGTACAAATAGAAATACCATTTATCCGTGACAAATAATCAATCATTGCCAACAAGTAAAATGATTCTCTATACCAATTACGTTCGTAAAGTCTGCGAATTTCATCCGACTCTAAAGTTTCTATTATAAAATCCATATCACCCATATCTTTTACATGATGACATGTATTACTCTTAAATGTTTCAAAAGAACATCTATAATCCACTTTTTCATTTATATTATTCTCTAACATAAAATCAACCGTCACGCCAAAAACCTTCGCTATCTTATACAACGTTCCAGCTGTACATTTATCAAGATCTGCTTTTCCACTGCATATATCTGTAATAGTTGTCATCGCTACGCCGCTTTTCTTGCTCAAACGATATCTTGACATATTTTCTTTTTCTAGTAAATCATTTACAATCATACGCTTATCTCCTTTTAGAATATTATATCGGTCTACCGAACTATTTTCAATATCTAATTTACGAAACACAAATGCAAGCCAATGTAGAAATTAGTAATATTATTAAAATATTTTTTTATTTTATTTGTTGCAACACTTCTGCAACACTCTACCTGTTATCATTACATCATCAAATGAAACAACATTTCAAATAAATTTTAAAAGGAGGACAAAGACATGGAACCAGGAACAATCGCATTAATACTTATGTTCGTCTTAGGTTATGGCGGATCACATTTATTTTAAGAAATTTACAAACACAAAAAAAGATTATTATAAGGAGGACAAAATTATGTGTGGATTTATCGTAGGAGGCGCTTATGTCGCATGTATCGTAGGACCTATAGCTTTAGGCGTCATTAAATGTTTTTGCTAATAGAAAAGGACATAATATGAAATATTTTACAAAACAACAACAGCTGATTATCTGAAATAATTATCAGATAGTCAGCTGCTTTTTTATATAAATTTTTCTTCTCTTGCCATATTTCCAAGTCCATGCAAAACCGCTATATCAAAAACCTTAAAAATTTTTCAAGTGTTGCAACACTTCTGCAACACAGCATTTACTATACTATGTCCATAAACAAAAC
>JAZUIN010000077.1:0-6157 GCA_045642225.1 Lachnospiraceae bacterium
CATGCTCATCAATATGATTTGTGGGAACATTGTATTCAAACAGTTATAGGGTTGCCTAAGGATATTGAAGATGAGATGATTTATCTTGCAGCCTTTTTACATGATATCGGTAAACCAGATTGTCAGATATGTGATACAAAAAATGGCAAGGTAAACATGCATTATTATGGACATCCAAAAAGAAGTATGGAAATTGTGCGCGATGAGATTATTCCGTGTCTATTAAATAAAGGTTTTACTATTACTTCTGAGCAAAGCAGGCGTCTTTTATATTACATTGAATTTCATGATGATCGAGTGAGCTTGAGAATGAAACATTTACGTAGACATTTGAACATGGGAGCTTCTATGGAAGAGTTTCAAAATTTAATGAAATTGCAAGTGGCAGATGCTAAAGCACATATAATGATACCTATTATTCTTGATAGAATCGAAATTTGTAGCAAGTGGGCAGGTGAATATGCCTATGAAGTATATAAGGATATTCTTGCTGGTAAATAAAAATATAAAGTAGAGAAATTTCTTTATCGATAAAAAGTGCATACCCATACGGCAATTTGAAACCCCTTTAACGATAATATCGTTAATAGGTTCGTAGTCTGCACTTTGAAAATTGACTACGAATGAGTGTATCGATTTGCCCTATTTTGCCACGATATGCCACTTGTGGCTATGCATTGGCAGCACAGGTTCAATCATATGGTCGGCAGATGCAATGATATTTATAAGGTGCAGATGACGAACATCACATCTCGTGTGTGCAGACATACCTGCTGTAGCAATCAAGCGAACGCCGGGATGAATCCTAAAACACTTCAATAACTTATGGGACATTCGGATATAAGCGTTACAATGAATGTGTACACTCATTTTGGATTTGATGATGCTGAAGAAGAACTTAAGCGAATGGAAGAGTTCAGAAAGGCACAGGCAGAGGTAAAAAAGAAGAATGAGAAACCGATGTCGCAGAAACAGTTTAAAGTTGTGTATGTCAATATAATCTTGACATTGATATGTTGAAGGATTACCTTTAGAATAATCGTTCCCACTGGGCCTAGGTAGCTTTGCTACATGCGTAACATGGTGGGATTTTTGTTTTGTGCATAAAAATTTAGTGAAGTTTATGTCGCTCTGGCTTAAGGCTGGAGCGTTTTTATGTGGAAAAAACAGGAACCCAGTGTTATAATATTTCTTAGTATTAAATGCGAAAGAAGGAAATATATGTTATCAATTTATCAATTGATGAAATATTTAAGAAATACACATCATATTAATGTTAAGAGTTCGCAAACACAGGCACTTCGAAATGTAGGATATTATCATGGATTTAAAGGATATAGATTTATTCGTGAGGATACCAATCGTGTGAATTTTACTTCATTAGACGAGGTGATTGCCTTAAATAAGTACGATATGCAGTTAAAAACAGTATTATATCCTAAAGTAATGTTTATTGAAAATGCATTAAAAAGTTATGTGATAGAGGCGTTGCTTGCGGATAGCAAATCTGAAAATTTTGATGTTATCTATAATAAGTCATTGACTGCATATAGAAATCATACACCAGGAAGTCGCGCTTATAAAACCGAGTATACAAAGCGAATGAACTTAAAAGGCAAGATTAATGCGGCACTTGTACGAGATTATAACAAGAGAAGTGTGGTTGCGCATTTCTTTAATAATGATATTACTATACCGGTTTGGGCTATATTTGAAACCTTAACGCTTGGTGAATTTGGAACATTATATGATTGTGCATGTACTAATGTTAAACTTTATGTTTCTAATATAATGAAGCTTCCTACGAATTTGGATTCGGATGGTATGAATACGCAATTCTTTATTTTTACCGTTAAGGATTTAAGAAATGCAATTGCACATAATAATGTTATTTTTGATACAAGATTTAAGACAGGAAAAATTGATCAAAGACTTATCACTTTATTAGAGAGCGAAGTAGGAATTTCTAATATTGATTTCAAATACATGGATGCATATGTTATTATGATTACATATTTCCTAAGAAAGATGGGAGAAACAAAAACAGCCTGTAAGCAGTTTGTTGCATCATATCAACAACAGACGGAATATTTAAGAAATGAGTTACCTATAAATATTTATAATCAAGTAGTTGGTACGCAACATAGAGCTAACATGAATGCTTTGCAGAATTTTATGAGCAGATCATAAATTTCTTGCATATTTTATGCAAAAGTAGTATAATATATATAAGAATTGCGGTGGATGTCTTCGGATTACACCTGGGAGAACCTGATGCGTCGGGTTCTTTTTTTTTTGCAATTTAGTATACAATTTTACATATGGCGAGGTGTGATGTTTTGTTATCTAAAGAGATTATTAGAGACAATTATTATAATGATATGGATGCAATAAATAAATATATGGAAACTGTAAAATTATTACTTTTTTCATTATGTAATACCAAAGATGATTTGATTGTTGAATTGCCTGTTCTTTATCGTTCGATAGGTTCGGGAAACTTGTCAGATAATTATAATGATATACGTATTGAGATAGAACAATTGCGTGAAAAGATTAATAAAGAAATTAATATGATTTTAGTTGATAATGAAGGTGACTACGAAATCTCTCCAGATGATCCTACTGCAGACGGAGATTTACTATTATATTTTTATACTGAAATTGCTAAGGGAAATAAAGACAGAGAAGAATTATTTAAGAGCAGTCAATCGGTATTAGAGGTTTTATGTAATACTAAAGGACCGTTGATACATGGTGATAGATTTTATGAACTATATGATAATAGTGAGCTAGTATATCGATTAATTGATATTGCAATAAATAATAATGCATATAGAGAGAAAATAAAGCTAAAGAAAAAGTTGGAAACAATAAATCAAATTGAAAAGTCGATAGACCTATTTGACTTGAGTGCATTAATGAATATTTATCGTCAATGTTTTTTACAGATAATGTCATATTTTGATAATTCTGTATTTGAATTGTTGAAAGTATATATGCAAGACGATTATTTTTATTGGTTGGATAAATTTAAAAATACCTCGATAAAAACACATGATATGGCTAAGTTTTCTTCGTTTGAGGATTTTCGAGATGAGCATATTGATGAATTGCTAAAAAGTTGTTATGTGAAGGATTTACTTTCAATAGTACATGGAATAGATTTTACGGTTTTTGAGGAAAATGGTGCGGATATTTTTAAAGAAATTCAAGAAGCAATAGGGCGTAGAAATGTACATATTCATAATAATGGAATAGCAGACAAGGCATATATAGACGGATTTAATATTTACGGTTTGCAGAAAGGAGATTTTTTGACAATAGATGAGCTGGTGGTGCGTAGAATCCAGGCTTTAACGAGGATGATTATTAATAATCTTTCTGAAGGATTTACAAAGAAAAATCCTTAGTAGTAAGAATTTTCGTTTTACTACTAATTTTACTATTAACAGGTAGTAATAACTTGCTAAATTATGCTCAAATTTGCCCCAATCAGCATTTTTGAAGCAAACCATAAAATCCCCCCAAACTCTTACAAAACAAGGCGTTTCAGGGCAAAAAGGAGTAAATCAAAACTATGATAAAAGTCTTATTCATCTGCCACGGCACTCCAGTTTTACTATAAATCATACCTTTGTAAACTTGGGCAAGACAGGGCATAATATGGCGGAAAGCCTTGGAAATACTACGATTTTGACTACTAAGGGACATAGGGGGTGAGGCAGAATAGTCAAAGAAATTGGGAGAAAACTTTAGTAGTAATTGACTACTTAGGGGATGATATATGAACAAAATACTGCACATATAGCGGCTGATTCGTGAGGAGTTACGGGTTGGTCGCTTTTGTTAGTATTAGGGATTGGTAGTAAGTGTGGCTGTAATAAAAATTTGTTGAGTTTCACTTTCAATTCTGGTTTCACTAGAATGGTGAAAGTGGTATTAACAGTGAAAATACTGTATTCAAAAATTGAAATCCACTTTACTGTGGGGTGACTGATAGGGTGATAGAGAAGGTGACTGAGAAATTAAATGAAATTCGGCAAAGTTAGAAAATGCCGAAATAGGTTTAAATGGTCAAAGGTAGTAAGGTCGAGTTAGTATGAAAAAGGGATGAATTTCTATGAAAAGTACACATTTTGATGATTTAATATGTTTATTTAGAGAAAAAATCTCTGAATAAAGAAATAAATATTGAAAACTGCATATAATTATAATATAATGAATTCAGTTAATATTAGGAGGTGTGCGCCATGTTAGTAAAAGTAACGGTGGAGAACTTTAAGTCATTTGATAAGCGTGAAGAACTTTCTATGGTGTCCTCTAGCAAGATGCAGGGGAACAAGGAGCATAAAATAAAGATTAAGCAGATCAATTTATTGAAGAATGCTGTTGTATATGGAGCGAATGCTTCTGGTAAGTCTAATCTATTTAGAGTTTTTGATTTTATCAAATCAACTATTAATGATGGACTTCCAGTGAATTCTGTAAATGACTTCTGTCGTAATTCTATGGAAAACAAAAGCAGAGAAAGTGTATTTGAGTTGCAGTTCACTGTTGGAGATAAATTTTATGCATATGGCTTTTCCGCAGTATTAAGCGAGAGAAGAATTACAGAAGAATGGCTATATGAGTTATTGCAGGATGGTTCAGCTAATAATCTATTCATAAGAGAAGGCGTGAATACTCCGACATTAGGCGAGAAGGTTAAGCTAACAAAAGCGGAAGAAAACCGTGTTTCTATATACGCAGAGGACTTCGCTGGCCATGAAGGTCAGTTATTTTTGTCTGAAATGAATAGAGGTAAGAAGTACGAAGAAACATCAAAATTGATATTTTTTAGAAATGTATTTAACTGGTTGAACAACAATATCATTATATTGAATCCGAATATGGGTATCTCTAATACTGATGCGTATTATAATCAGGAGTCATTGGAGAAGATTAGCCAGTTGATACAGACATTTGATACGGGTGTAAGCCAGATTAGTACACGTGTTATTTCTATGGATGAGCTTAGCAAGATGATTCCTGTGGAAGTACTCTCTGGAATATTTGCATCCTTAAAGAAACAGATGCAGGCCACAAATATGCCTAAAATCCAGATGTCTTGGAGACTTGCGGATGGATTCTTTAATATTAAGATGGAAGGCAATGAGGAGCCAGAGATTACAACATTAGTATTAAAGCATGGTAAATCAATTTTTGATTTTAACTTTGCAGAAGAGTCAGATGGAACAAAGCGTCTGTTTGATTTAATAGATATGCTCTTAACAAAGAGAGAGGATACATTGTTTGTGGTGGATGAGTTAGAGCGTAGCTTGCATCCAAAGCTTACAGAGTATTTCCTTGAATTATTCATGCAGGCTCACGAGGGAGAACGCATGCAGCTTCTCTTTACAACTCATGAAGATACAATTATGGACCAGGAGCTTTTCAGAAGAGATGAGATATGGTTCGTAGAAAGAGATGCCAACAATGCAAGCGCAATCTATTCTCTTGATCGATTCAAAGAAAGGTATGATAAGAAATTAAGCAAAGCCTATCTTGAAGGAAGGTATGGTGCTATTCCTGTGTTTAAACAGTTTTCTTTCCGAAAGGAGGAGTAGCTATGCCAATTCATACTTATACAAATTGGAATGTTAGACCTTCAGACGCAGAAGAACAGATAGAGCCATTTAGAAAGTACTTCTTCATCTGTGAAGGGGCTAATACGGAAACATTTTATTTCAGAAAACTAATTGATTTAAGAAAGACCTTAAACATTCATCCATTGATTGATATTCGATTAATGGAAAAGACAGAAGAACACAGTAATCTTTCCTATCCAAAGCAATTGCTAGAATTTGCTGAAACATTGAAAGACGATGAATCACTGGATTTTGATAAGGAACATGATAAAATGATTGTCATTTTCGATGCTGATATATTTGAGGAAAAAGTATCGGGATATGAGGACCTTATCAAAGAAGGTGAGAAGGGTAATATTTTCGGGATTACGAATCCTGGCTTTGAGGTGTTCTTGCTTTTGCATATTGAAGGTGCATACGAAAAGTATATCAAGGATAATAATGATAAGTTCTTTGAACTGGATGAGAAGAAAAGATACAGACATCCATATAATGTGCTGCTAGAGGCAACAGGAATGAATTCAAAG
>JAZUIN010000078.1:0-3100 GCA_045642225.1 Lachnospiraceae bacterium
CATGCTTAAATTCATCGTTTTTCAATTCTATTATTACATTACAATGGAGCAGTCTATTATAGAATACCAAATCAATAAAATAGTACTTATCATCAATAATAATTCGCTTTTGCCTTGCCTCAAAGCAGAATCCTTCTCCTAGTTCAAGCATAAATTCCTGTAAATGATCCATAAGTGCTTGTTCCAAATCCGACTCCGAAACAGCATCTTTTGCTTCAAGTCCTAGAAACTCAAATGTAAATGGATCTTTTATTGTAAGCATTGCTGTATTTCGATTATCCTCTGATGGGTGTATAAGAAGTTCCGGTTTCTTGCTTATGCCAGCCCTTACATAAAGATTTGTCTTGATTTGTCTACGTAATTCTCGAACACTCCAGTTACATTTGATACATTCTGTTTCATAGAAAAATCTTTCAAAAGCATCATCAATTACCATTATTTCACGTATATGAGAAAATGACAGGTTGTTTAATAGTATGTCCGGTTTTGTTATGAATTCGTGCGACACTGTCGCACCTTTTTCAAAATCCGGTAAATTAAATTGGTTCGACACTGTCGCACCAATTTGAGGATACAGTAAATAGAACTGACGACACCATTTAAACAAAGTAGTATTCATCCCTTTTTCAGCTATCTGTTCCTCAAGTGTTTTTAATAATCGAGTACCATACTCAGCTCTATCACTACCATCTTGTTCGTATTCGACAATATAATATCCAATAGCCCAATTTCTGAGTGTCATTAATTGATTCACAGCAGTTTTTGCAGCGTTTCCTGCTTTTGTATTTATATTCTTAATACTGTCAGCCAGCATTTCAAATTTCATATTATCTGCCATATATTTGTCCCTCTCTGTTTGTGTCACAATTGCTGACACAATTACTAACCAATATACTTCTTATGTGATATCTTCACATTATTCTGTTTAACCATTGCATAATGTAGCGTTGTATCTATTTTCTCATGACCAAGCAATCTCTGCACCTGCTCAATCGGCATACCTTTATCTATAGCTGTTGTCGCCATAGTCCGCCTAAATTTATGTGGATGAACATGAGCTATATTGCACTTCTTGCCCATTTTCTTAAGCATAATCTCGACTCCACTTGTTAACAATCTATTGTATGGTCTGCGAAGTGACACAAATAGCGCCGGATTATTATCGGTTCTACTTTTAAGATATTTCTTCAAATGCAATTTTGCTCTGGCATCAAAATATACAACACGCTCCTTGTCACCTTTACCAAGAACAAGACATTCTCTCTCATTAAAATTAATATCATCCCTGTCCAGATTTACAAGTTCTCCGACTCTCATGCCAGTAGAATTTAAGATATCAATAATTGCAAGATTTCTAAGTTCACCACAATCATCTCTTAATTTTTCCAACTCCTCATCCGCATACGTATCTTTGACAGAATGCGTCATTTTTATCTTATGAATTCTACGAAGCGGACTTTTGAAAATATAATTTTCATCTTCCAACCACTTGAAAAAACTTGAAAGATTGCGTCTTGTATTATCAATTGAAGCTTTACTGACATTTCTTTCAATTTGATAATTGGACAAATACTCTCGTATATCTTCTGTTGTTATTGAACATACATTTTTGTTAACTGCGGCTACGAGTTTCTCCACAGATACTCGATAGAACATTAATGTCCTTTCCGATCTTCCCTCAAGTCTTTTAGTAGCTAGAAATTCAGCCAGAAGCACAGACGAGTCCTTCACAAGTTCTGTATCATCGCTTGCATGCGCCAGCTCATCCAATACATTTTTGAGTTTCATCATCTGGTTGTTATCCAGATAAACAGCCATTCTCTGCAATACATAATTATTTGATTCCTGTGTCATTATAATACCTCCTGTTTTTGAAGTTATTATAATAATCGAGTGACTGTTTTCAAATTATGAACAAAATGTTAATGCACCGTATTGTCAAAATCATTCTTCTTATAATACAGGCTAGTGAGGGTTGCATTTTACGCCTTGACTTTAGCACGTTAATGTATTCGCAATAACCTCAGCTATCTGATTAGCGCATTTCCTTTTCTGTTCTTCAGTTCTTCCTGAAAAACATTTTATATCTACATGTGGCATAAAGCACCTCCATAATTATGAAAATCAGAATTCCTTGCACTGTATAATCAAAATCATTCTTCCGATTATTCGGGCTATCGAATCCAAATGATGAATTAAAATCTATTTATTGTATCTTGAATTAAAAAATATTTATTTCTTCATACGCTTTATCAGTACAATGTCAAACAAAATGCAGATGACAGCATAAATTAACCAACACACCCCATACACCATAATGGAATTTGCAAGTTGAGGAATAGGAGTGAAAGTCCAAGAGAATCCTCCTAGAATTCCTTGTAAAGCATTAAAAATACACGAAATCGGAATTAGACTTATAATCCAAATATTAGCAATCCAGAAAATGAGTGATGCAGGCTTTTTATTCTCTCCTAGAGATTGACCAACACCAAAAATCGTACACCCAATTGCCATAATAATTAGTCCTATCGCAACGGATGCTGGTCTTTGTACTTCTATCCATACCATAATCGCTACTATAAGACCAATAAAATTAGCTCCTGTCCCTATCAAGGCCCAAAGTTTCGCATCAAGTTTTCCTTTAGCTTCATTGGATATGGGGTCGATTCCTTTTAACAAATAGTCCGTTGTAACCTCAAAAAATTCACTCATAACAACAACCTTATCAAGATCAGGAATGGACTGCTCGCTTTCCCACTTCGAAACGGCTTGTCTGGATACTCCAACTACATCCGCAAGTTGTTCCTGTGAAATGCCTTTTATTTTTCTTAGGTTTTGAATTCTATCAGCAATATTCATCATTGCCTACCTCCTTGTTTTTGATGGCCCTAGAATAACAAAATCTCTAGTTGCATAGCCACCAAATAAAGCTTGAACTTTGTCAACCCCGGGTTGCCTCCTTGTTTTTTTAATAAATCCGCTGTTTCAAGCAACAATTATGATTTATTAATGGTCTGAAAATATTAATAATCAAGCCTTTATGGCGGGATTATTCAAAATTAATAAAATAAGAATTTTCAATAGCCCATATAATCAAAAT
>JAZUIN010000079.1:0-118337 GCA_045642225.1 Lachnospiraceae bacterium
ATATTTATCCGATAGATATATATTAACATATTACTACTATTTTTACAATATTTGTTTGAATTTAAAGTAGAATTTTTATGTTTTAGGTTGTTTAACACAATCAGAACATCTTGATTTATTTAATGCAATCAAAACATCATAATTTCAATAAAAAAATACTTAAGAGTAAAATCCCCTTAAGTATTTTTTCTTTTACATTCTTACTATTAAATATTTATTAAGCTTATTCATATAATGGATCGTTATTTTTTCCTAAATAACCTTCGCTAATCACTTTATTTCTATAATATTCTATCTCTACTGGCGTGTAATTAGTTTACTTATTCTTTTTTCTATTGCAATGATGTTAATTACATTATATCCTTCGAATCTAATACAATTGTAAAAGGTCCGTCATTTACTAATGAAATCTTCATATCAGCTCCAAATTCACCTGTAACTACGTCTATATCGTAGTTTGAAGCTTCTTTAATACAGAATTCATACATTTTATTAGCATGATCTGGTGAACCAGCATCAACAAATGAAGGCCTATTACCCTTTTTACAATTAGCATACAATGTAAATTGTGAAATAAACATCATTTTTCCGTCTATTTGATTGATACTAAGGTTAGTTTTCCCATTTTCGTCTTCAAAAATACGCATATTACAGAGCTTTTTTATCATTTTAATGGCTATTTCTTCAGTATCATCATCTGTAATTCCTATAAATACAACAAATCCCTTGTCTATAGCTGATTTTTCGACATTATCTATTGTACATTTTGCGTTTAATACTCGTTGAATAACAAATTTCATAGCGTTAATTTAATGCTGGATCATTTTGGAAGCTGTTTAATGATAAAACATTGCCTTCTCTTGTGAAATGCCATACAGCTTTAGCATTATTTAACGATGGTACTGTCCAACTTATAGTTGCTTCGTATATATATGGTGTTCTACCAAGTTCAGCAGCTAACGAATTAGATTGATCCTCAAGCTTTTTCTTAATAGCTGTAGGATTATTGTTTTTTGATGTTAATTCATAGTTGTAAAATACCTTTACAGGCTGTTCGTTCCCTTTGTAATTACCTTCAGGCTTTGCTGCTTCTGTTGACGAAGATACATATTTTATATCTTTATCAGTAATCTCTTGGTTTGAAAATGCTTCTAATTCATTACTTGTTATTGAACCATCTGCATTAGCATATAATGGATTTACATCACTTTTCTTCTTCTTATTATCTGTTTGCGCTTGTGGCTGCTCCTCTGTAACTTGATTCGCTGCAACTTGATTTTCTGTAACTGTTTTATTTTCGTTTGTTTTTGCTTTTTCTTCAGGATTACTTCCTGCAATTTTGTAAATAGCAAAACCTATAAGTCCTAATAAAATTACAAGGCATGCAATTATTACAACAATAGTTACATTTTTTCTCTTCTTGTTTGTTTTTGAATCCATAACTTCCTCCTAAATTATATATCCTATTTACTATATTATAACATCATATGTTCTTTACATATGATTATACAACTTATATTATACACTGATTATACAACTTATATTATACACTGCTTATACTACTATTTTATACATCTTAATTATAAATTATTTATTGTAAATGCTCAATATAATACATTTTTTAATCTAAATCACCAAACATTTCATCAATTATATCTTGAAAATATTTAGGCAAAGGTGCCGTAAATTCAACGTTTTCTCTAGTTGAAGGATGAATAAACTTAATATATTTTGCATGTAAACATTGTCCTACTATTTCTATCCCTCTGAAATTGCTAACAACCTTCTTTGGTCCATATATTTCATCCCCTAACAACGGATGGTTTATATAAGACATATGAACTCTAATTTGATGAGTACGTCCTGTTTCAAGAGTAAATTCAACCAAGCTATATTTAGCATTACTTTTTAATACTTTATAATGAGTTATAGCATTTTTGCTATTTTTTTGTGTGACACACATTTTTTTGCGATCGTTATTTGCTCTTCCAATCGGTGCATCAACTACTCCCTCAGGAGTATCAAAAGTACCATATACTATTCCAACATATTTTCTTGTTATAGAATGTTCTTTGATTTGCTCACCAATAAAATTATGAGCCATATCGTTTTTGCAAATAATTAAAGAACCAGTGGTGTTTTTATCAATTCGATGAACAATGCCAGGTCTTATCTCTCCATTAATTCCCGACAAATTATCTTTACAATGATACATTATTGCGTTTACTAATGTTCCCGTATAATGTCCTGGCGCAGGATGTACCACCATTCCTTTAGGTTTATTCACAATAAGAATATCCGAATCCTCGTATATAATCTCTAAAGGAATATTTTCAGGCAATATATCTACTTCTTTTGGCTCAATATTTTGAATTGTTATTTGATCATTCTCTTTTAAATCGTAACTAGGCTTTACAGCTTTTGAATTTACTAATATTTCTCCATTTTTTATGCATTTTTGAATATGATTTCTAGTAAGCTCTGGGAAATGTAAATTCAAAAATTTATCTAATCTCGTATTGGACTGTTCCTTTGATATTATAATTTCTTCCAATTCTAATTATCACTTTCGTCTTTTTTTGAAGCTTTGATCCTCAAAAAATCAAAATCTTTATCTTTATACTTAAATATTATTAAAAATACCATGAAAATCAATGATACCGTAACATAAATATCCGCCACATTAAACACAGGAAAAGATATAATAGCAACGTTTATAAAGTCTATAACGTATCCATTTACTACCCTATCAATAAAATTACCTATAGCACCGGCTAAAAGCGTTAAAATCGCAAAATAAAAGGGATGATAATACTTTTCCTTCGGTATCTTGAACAAAATATATATTATTATAAGTATCAAAACACCTGTTAAAATGGTAATAAATGACATTTTGCCACTTAATAAAGAGAACGAAATGCCTCTGTTTTCAACATAATACAGCGAAAATGCATCACCAATAATATTAATTCCAGGTGTACCTTTTAGAGTCAATGAACATGCATATTTTGTTATTTGGTCAATAAAAACTAAAACTATTAGCACTGTTATTGAACATAGTGGACGAAATCTTTTCATAATCCCCCTTTTAATATATATTCTTTAAAGCCTGTAACATATCTTCATCAGTAATATCTAAGGAAATTGCTGCATTTCCGATTTCTTCTAGTATTACAAACTTAATCTTACCTTTTTCCATCTTTTTGTCTGATTTTGTGGCATTTATAACTTCTTCAGGGGAAATGTTTGACGCATATTCATTTAACTTTGTTGGTAATGAATATGCACTAATCACATCAACTGCATTCGAAAGTTCTTCTTGAGTTATAAAACCTTTTGTACATGAAATGTTAAGTGCTGCAACCATACCTAACGCAACGCATTGACCATGATATAGGTTGAAATTTGACAATTTTTCAATTGCATGGCCCAAAGTGTGGCCAAAGTTTAGATATGCTCTTATATTCTGTTCTGTAGGATCAATTTCAACTACATTTCCTTTGATTTTGCAGCTTTCATAAACCATTGTAGCCAAAGTTTCTTCATTTTGGCTCTTTACATCGCTCAAATTATCTTTTAACCACTCAAAATACTCTTTGTTACGAATCAAACCATGCTTGATAATTTCTCCCATACCACATTGGAACTGCTCTTCATCAAGCGTTTTTAGTGTTGAAATGTTAATATATACAAGTTTTGGCATGTGAAAAGCGCCAATCATGTTCTTGTAAGCTAAAAAATCAACTCCAGTCTTTCCACCAATGCTTGAATCTACTTGACTAAGTAATGTAGTCGGAATTTGTATAAAATCAATACCTCTTAAGTATGTTGAAGCAGTAAAACCTGTTAAATCGCCTACAACTCCACCACCTAAAGCTACTAATAAGTCCTTCCTATCGAAGTGATTAATAATTAATTCTTCATATAACTTCATAACAACATCTATATTTTTAGAGGCTTCCCCAGCTTCGAAAGAAAATACAATTACTTTTCTTCCTAATTTCTCAAAAATATTTTCGATGTTTTTTGCGTATAATTTTGCCACGTTTGAATCTGTTACAATGCACACCTTGGCATATTTACCTTCAAAATCATCTTCAAATATAGAAATAAGCCCATCAAAGTCGTTCTGGATGGAAATATTATAAGCAAATTTGTCGTTAAATCTAATTGGTAAGTTATTATATTTCATTTTAATTTTTCCTTTTTTATAAACAATTTATGAAAATGACATATATATGCAACAAAATTTAATTTTTGAAAGAAAATTTTCAGCATAAAAAAGGCACCTATTTTTAAATAATAGGTGCAAATTAATCATTAAAATCCAGTTTGAATACCTGAAAAGTCGAATTGGTCCATAATGCCGCTTAAATCACCCGAAATATCAACTGATCTTGGAGTAACAATAAAAATATAGTTACTAACCTTTTGTAAAGTTCCGCCTATCGCAAAACAAGCGCCACTTGTCACATCGATAATTCTTTGTGCTAAACCTAGGTCTAAGCCTTCCATATTAAGAAGAATAGTTCTTTCACTTAATAAAGTTTCTACTATATCTCTTGAATCTTCAAAAGATGTAGGTTTAATAACACATACTTCCATACCGCCACCTTTTCTATTACTACGCATAGGAGTAAGCTTTGAAGAAGATTTTACAGCAGATTTAGATTCTTTAACAACAAATTTAGCTTCTTCATCTGGTTCATCAAAATCTTCTACTTCTTTCTTCTTAAATAATGACTTTCGACGTGGGACTTCTTCCTCTTCGTCTTCGTATAAATCGTCATCATCATAGTAATCTTCATCGTCGTCGTTTAAGTTCATTTTATCTAAGAATTTATCAAAGACACTCATTTTCTTATCTCCCATCTTTATTGATTAGAATAATTTCTTTTGCCAAAAAGATTAGATCCAATTCTTACCATGGTAGCACCTTCTTCGATAGCCACCTCGTAGTCATTAGACATACCCATAGACAAAATATCCATACATACATTATCTATGTTTTTGCTTGTAATGTCAACAGATAAATCCTTTATTTTGTGAAATAATGGTCGATTTTCCTCAGAATCCACAACATATGGTGCAACGCACATTAATCCTTTGATAGTTACATTTTCAAGAGTTGCAATATCTTTTACTAGTTCTATTACATCATCACAGGAAGATCCAAACTTGCTTTCTTCATCACCAATATTTACTTCAATTAAAATTGGAACAGTAATATTTCTCTTTTTTGCTTGAATATTGATTTCTTCAGCAAGTCTATAAGTGTCAACAGAATGAATTAATTCCACTTTATCAACTATGTATTTAACCTTATTACGTTGCAAGTGACCAATCATATGCCATTTGACATCAGAGGGCATATCTTCTATCTTCCACTTTAATTCTTGTACCTTATTCTCGCCAAAATCACGTATATCAAGGTCATATACAGCATTTAAATCCTCAATAGGCTTTGTCTTACTAACAGCAATAAGAGTCACCTCACTGCGATTTCTACCTGCTCTATCACAAGCAGCTTGAATTTTTTCTTCTATAGTTGCTAGATTTTCCTTAAAATTTTCCATTGTTTCTCCTTATATCATTTCATTTTCTTCTACAGAATCGCCATCAAGAACTATTCTGTCGTATAACGCAATACCATAATTAGTTCCTGTTTTTATAATAGAATATTCATTATTGAAATTTAATATTTCTATTTGTTTGAATACAGCATAGCCTTTATTGACGTTATATACACCCGTTAGCTTATCAGTTGCTGTATCAACTCTATATTTTTCATTTGAGTTAGGCTTAACAATATAATCTGAGCTTGAAACAGATTGGTTATCAATATAGAAAAAGTCATCCGTTTCTTTAAATATTGTAGGCTTAACAAATTCAGTACCAGTTGCCTTTTGAACCATAACACCTAAAGAATTTGAATCGTCACCCTTAAGGAAATATGTCTTAGGTATAGTATAAAACTCTTTTTCAACGATAGCGCTGTTCGGAATCTTAAGACCAGATTCATTATCAAGCAATAATTCTACTGGAACAAAACGAATGTCTGCATATCTATCAACAGAATCATCAAATTCTAATACAAGGTAATTCTTTGATCCTTGTTTTATAACAGAACTTGCAGCATAGCTTGTAACATCGTCTAACTTAAAGCGCACATTTATATATTTCTCGTCCTCGTACAGCTTCATGTCGTCTTTATTAAGCGGAATAACAAGATGCCATACATCGCTTGTTATTAGCTTATAAATCGCATCCCCTTCGGAGGCTGAATTTTTATCTGCCAAGTTTATTTTGTTTGATTTATTAACATCAAAGCTATCCTTGTTAAAATTATCAATTCTTAAATCTTCGCATCCATCAATTGATAATAGAAATAGACCTGCTTTTTCCCCATAATATCTTTTAAATGTTCCTGCTTGCTCTGCCGCTGCTATTTCGTTTGATAAACTAGTCATAGCCGCATTTGTACTAATCTGATTCAAATGTGTATTTAGACTAGATTTAAACAAGCTAGTTTTATAGAAATTTGAATCCGTATAGCTATATACAAAATCATTAAAAGTACTATATAGAGATTTTACTTGTGCATCACTTACAACATTTTCCTGATTATTATTGCTATATATTTTGTTGGTTAAATCACCTTGTGTATCTATAGAAAACAACAAAGATTTAACACCAACTCTCGAATTGTTCTGTTTATAGTATTTGATCATGCCTGACTGTGGCGACTTAACTATTTCTTCTTCACGAATTGCTAAAGCGTTATATTGATTAGAAGAATTAATAGAACCATTATTTACTTCATAAACAGAAATGTTTTTGTCTGTTGCATATGAAAAAACGTAAATTGATACATAAATAAAAATGATAATAATAAATACTATTCCAATATTAAATTTGATAGGTTTCTTAAACTTTACAGTTTTATTCGAATTACTACTCACCGTCAAATCCTTTTAATACATATAAAAAGAGTCCACTCAGGGACTCTAATTTATTAATTATAATGAAACAACAATTTTATCTTGAACTTCATTTGGAATGTCATCTTTTCCCTTTGAAATGCTAAGTGTAAACTTCACATCAAAACAATCTGATATTTTATCTAACTCTTGTAATGATTCAATTAAACCATTGTTAGTATCAATTGTTGCAATCTTAAGATAATTATCAAGGAATATTTCTTCAATATCATTATTTTGAGAAATAACTCCACTCAAAAATCCAAGAAATGCATTAGTATTTTCTACTGGATATTCAGACATGTTGATTAGTCTTACTTTAGAATCTAAGTCATACATGTGCTTTGTGCCTTTGTCAATGAAAATAACGCTTCCATCAACATTTTCAACTGCTTCATGACACTTTGCAAGAAGCTCTTTTGACTTACCCTTACCGTTTTCACCACAAATAATTCCGATCATATGTAAAAACCTCCCTATAGAAAATGTTTATAATAAAATTATATTATAACAAGTAATAAATAACAACTATTTACTACCAAAATTAGCTAGAATCTGATTCATTAAATGATATAAATTATTAACACAATCTGCATTATATACAATGGAAATTATCTGCTCATTATTCTCATTTCGACTAAGTAAAACCAAACAATATCCGGCAGGATTTGTCGTACCAGTTTTACCACCAATAACCGTTATACCCTTTGGCATACGAACATTCTTGGTTAAATACTTATTAGTATTATTCCAAGTCTTTCTTACAGGATTTCCATTTACATCTGTATAAAAAGCTTCAAAACTAGGTGTCGAAATAATATCATTGAACAATTGATATTTTAAAGCTTCGTTAAAAATCAAATACATATCATACACTGTTGTATAATGATTTTCATCATGCAATCCATTAGGTGTTATAAAGTTTGACTTTGTTGCACCAACTGCAACTGCCTCGTTATTCATAAGCTTAGAAAACTCTTGAACACTACCGCTCATACCTTCCGCTATAGCTATTGCAGCATCATTTCCACTAGCAAGCATCAAACCATATAGTAACTGTCTGTAAGTGATTCTGTCTCCTGGATTTAATCCAGCAATAGAAGAATCCTTTGTTTGTTTACATGCATTTTCCGAAACAGTTACATATTCATCAAGGTTAGCATATCTAATACAAATCAAAGCTGTTAATATCTTTGTTGTACTTGCAGGATACATTTTCTGGAAAATGTTTTGAGAATAATTAATCTGTCGCTTATCCCTATTGGCTATAATTGCACCACCAGCAACAGTAGAATCAACACTTTCCAAACCCAAATTACTTCCATCAGCTACACATAAATCAGAAGCAAATAAGTTATTATTAGTATTTAATTCATTATTAATTAAATTATACTGCTTAGAATTGTCATATATACTGTATGTAATTTCACTATTATCACAACCACACAAAATTATTGAAAGCACTAATACTATGGCAACAATAATTCCGAATTTGCGAAATTTATTTATACATGTCACGCCACTCAAAATCTCCTCTATCAAGTGATTTTATTAGTAATTCAGCAGTTGCCAAATTAGTTGCCAAAGGAATGTTATTGGCATCACAAATTTTAACGATACTATTTACGTCTGGCTCATGACTTTTAGCTGTAATAGGATCTCTCAAGAAGATTATAAGGTCCATTTTATTATGCTCAATTTCTGCACCAAGTTGCTGGGTTCCCCCTAAATGTCCGGCTAAATACTTATGAACGTTAAGACCAGTTGCTTCTTCAATAAGTCTTCCTGTTGTTCCTGTTGCAAATAATTCGTTCTTGCTTAAAATCCCCCTATAAGCAATACAAAGATTTTGCATCAATTTTTTCTTTGAATCGTGAGCTACAAACCCAATATTCATAAAAATACCTCCCGAGTTTAATGTTTGTTGGATTGCAGTCCAACATTTAATACTAACCCTATACCTATAAATAATGTTACCAAACTAGTCAAACCATAACTAATAAAAGGAAGTGGCAAACCAGTATTAGGCATAAGACCTGTTACAACACAAATATTTACAAAACTTTGGAAGCCTATTAGTGAAGCAACACCTACACATATAAGCTTTCCTGATAAATCTCTTGCTCTTCTTCCAACTAGAATACATTCTATAACAATTAGTAACAATAAAACAATTATAATTACTGAACCTACAAAGCCTGTTTCCTCTCCTGCAACAGCAAATATAAAGTCTGTCTGTGGTTCAGAAATAAAATTACCATTCTTTACTGAATTAACATCTGTATTATATAATCCTTTTCCAAAGAATTGACCAGAACCAATTGCCATAATAGAATTTTGTGTCTGATATGAGCTTTCTGGATACTCCTCTGGCTTTAGCCAAGCAAGAATTCTAAGGCCTTGATATTCACTAAGAATTGTTTGACCTTTGCGCATAATTAATAACAACAAAATTATTATCGATGGTATTGAAACACCTAATAAAACGCCAATTATTTTATAACTCAAACCAGCAACAAACATTAATGCAAATATAATCAAAAATGTAACAATTGTTGTAGATAAATCTGGTTCTTTAAGAATCAAAAACAAAGGTACAGCAGCAATTCCTACTGTTATCAACAGCCTCTTTGGTGTATTCAATTCATCTTCAAAAACCATCAAGTATTTTGCAAAAAATAATATCAACAAAATTTTGGATATTTCCGACGGTTGAAATCTAATACCTAAATCAATCCATCTTGTTGCACCACCTGTTGTATCACCAAAAATCAAAACTATTATCAAAAGAAGGCAAACTATTCCATAATATATCCAAGTAAAATTCAGAATAAAATCATAGTCTATTAGTGACACTATAACCATGAATATTAATCCTATTACGAGTCCTAAAAGCTGCTTCCCTTGATAATCAGAATTAGCTGACCCTACAACCAAAATTCCTACAATGGTTAATGCTACCACAAGAAGAACTAATCTTACATCATAATTTTTTAATTTGTAATTACGAAATACTGATAAAAACATAACTACCTCAAATTTATCTCTTAAGTTGCTTTAATAAGCCTGATTTGATAGGCTCACATAACAATTCATTATTATTCCAAACAATTACGCCATGAAACTCATTATCTGTCTGCTTTGCACGAAGAGACCATTTCTTGTTGATTTCAAATTCTTTGGTGATTCCACCAATAGTTACCAAGCGAGTTTGAAAATCTGCCGAAACAATAAATGCATTTTTATCCTCAGGATATCCAGCATAAATATTTCCTTCTACAGAACCTGTAACAATAACATTTCCAGCAGCTTCAACCTTAGCACCTTTCTTCACATCTCCCAAAATTACTATACTACCATCAGATTTAATAGTTGCATTTCTTTTGATTGTGCCCGGAATTATTTTAGCTGTTTTTAAAGTTTCTTCATAATAGTATTTGTCTAACTTATCTTTCATTCTAATGTCTCTTAAAACATCATTTTGCTCTATTAATATGACTTTAACATCAGAATTAAGTTCAATAGCTTCTACAATACATGTAACTTCTTCAGAAGAAAGCTCTCTTCCTTCAAGACTAATGATCATCTCAGCTTTGCCCCAGAAATCGCGAGATTTTGCAAATCTAGAACAAATATCTCTAGCGATTTGTTCAAAAGGAGCATTTTTATCAAGAATAATATTTATTCCATATTTACCTAATTTAACTAATACAGTATTATCCATTAAAAACTCCTATTAATCAGTTACTGCAGAACTTGAAGTAACTTCTGTAGCCTGTCCATTTACAAGTCCTGTAAATTCAGGAAGGTTATAATAACATCCCAAAATATTTCTTGTTACATCGGCTGCATTATGCGATGTATAACCAAATGCAATACGTGTTGCAAATGCAATTTGTGGACTTTCATATGGCGCAAAACCAATAAATAAAGCATGGTTTGGCTTATCGTTAGATTGCTGTGCTGTACCAGTCTTACCAGCAACAGCTACAGGCAATGCATTGAAGCTACCATTATTATAATCTTCTATCATCATACGCATACCAGATTGAACTGCATTCCAAGTACTAGAATCTACTACCTCAATATGTCTCTTTACTGATGGAGAATATGTCTCTATAACATTTCCTTCAGAATCAGTTACTTTATTTAACAATGTCAAATCATAAACATTTCCACGACTTGCAATTGCTGTAGCATATCTAGCTAACGCCACAGTTGTAATATTGTGGTTAGACTGTCCGATTGCAGCCATAACTGGGAATTCATCTGCTAACGTAGACTGTGATTCTTCAATCTCTAGTCCAGTTTTCTCATCTAATCCAAACATACTTGCATATTTCTGGATCTTCTTAATACCCTTAGAATCATTATAACTATCGCCACCAGCGAGTCTATAACCAACTTCATAGAAGAAATAGTTACAAGAATCTCTAAGTGCTTGAGCAACATTAATAGCACCATGGTTGCTAGGATAAGCCCAGCATTTAGGTTGGTTACTAACCTTCTCAAATATACCTTTATCTACTATTGTTTCACCTGGCGAAATAACGCCTTCAGTAAGGCCTGCAGTAGCTGAACATGGTTTAAAGGTTGAACCTGGTGCAGTCTTTTGTTGTGTTGCATAGTTGTATAAAGGTCTAGAATTATTCAAACTTATAAAGCTATAATATTTTGTATCCTTAGGATTTGCCAATTGATTACTATCATATCCAGGATAAGATACGCAAGCTAATACTTCTCCAGATGTTGAATCAAGAACAACACAAGAGCCTGAACACAAATCAAGACCAATCATTCCTGGTGTTAACTCTAAGGATCTAATCTTGGAAATAACAAATCCATAGGCTGATAAGGATCCTCTTGCAAGAGCATTTCTTGTTCCAGCATCATATGGCAAAACTTCTTGATCATAAAGAATTGCACATAAGTAATTTGGATTGATTGAATTATCTTGAATAGCATACTTATAAATTACATCTACAAAATCATTATCATCATATAGCTTTTCAAGACCATAATTTACAAGTACTTCATATAATTCATCAGTATCCATGTATTTTGACGTACTTGGAAGCTTCGAAATATCAATCCAATTTTCTTCGATTGCATATTTCAAATATTCATTTGTACTTATTGTTTCAGCAGCCCAAGCTTTATAAACATCATCTTTTTTATCTATTTCGTCAGCATCAAGGATTTTTTCATCCTTCAACATTTGAACAAAATATGTATTATAAGCCTGATACTCCTTAGGCAAAGCATTATAAGGAGTGTAATTATTATCGAGTAATTGAGCCTTCAAGCCATTATGAACTTCTTCTTCTTTGGCTTTATATGCATCATATACTGCTTTCTCACACTCAGTCGCATTACCTGCATTTAATTCTGACCTATCAATCAAATTGTTCTTTATAAATGCATAATAAACATCATATACTGGCAAAAGAATTTGTTTCTCATCGGTATTTTCCCCGACATTAAATTCTTTGATATTTGCAATCTTAGAACTCAAAATACCAGCAATTTGTTGTTCAAGTAACTTGTAAGCTGAGACTTGTAAATTCTTATCAATAGATAAATATACATCGTTTCCAGGAACAGCCTCAACCTTATTTGCAGTTGAAATCGGATTACCTAGAGAATCAACATAAATCGTCTCGGAACCCTTTTTACCGGTAAGCTGTTCGTCCATGATTTTCTCAATACCAACTTTACCAATTGTATCAGTCAAAGAATAGTCATCAGACTTATCTGATAATTCTTTGTACTCTTCTGGAGATATCTTACCAACGTATCCAACAATAGAAGACAATGCAGGAGCCTCGTCGTATTTACGAACAGATTTCTCTTCTATGGCAACACCTGTAAGCTCATTCTTATTCTCTTCAACGTATGCTACAGTCATAGGATTAACATCATTTGCTATTACTGTAGAAATATATTTTTGATATGCATTCAAGCCCATTCCATATCTCAAAATACATATTTTGTATTGAAATTCTTTTGGGTAAAATGCAGAAATATCATATCTATATTTACTGCATAAATATTCCATAACTTGGTCCGCACTTGCCGTAGACTCATCAAAGTTCATCTTCTTATTATAAGTCAAATCATTAGGATCAGCGTAACCAAAAACGTCAGCACGAAAACGTTGTAATTTCGTACCCTCTGGATTAACAAACTGATAATTACCATTACCATCTAAAGCAATTCCAAAGTCATTTACAATAGAATCACCATTTTTTTCTATATTTACAATTAGATTATAAAGAATATTGTTAAGCTTTTCATTTTTCTCAGATGTTGTTTCATATTCACCAACATCTTCTATTGTAACTGCATATGTCAATTCATTATATGCAAGAAGCTCACCATTTCGGTCATATATATTTCCACGTGTAGCTTCGATACTTTGAGTTTTCTCTACCTTAAGATTATAGTTATCCTGGTAAGAAGAACCCATAATTATTTGTAACACAAAAAGACGTATTATTAAAATACTTGAAAATAATACAAATAAAGCAATTAATACAGTTGTTCGACGTGCAAAAATTTTGTCTTTCAAAGACACTAACCAATCAAACAAATCCTCTACGTCCTCTCTTATCTTTCTTCTCAATTAAACCATTGAGCTTATATAAAATAAAATACAAAATAATGCTAACTAAAATTGTATATACAATCTCAGGCAAAATCACACTCTTAAAATACCAGAAAAAGTTATATCTACCTCTAGGAAGAAAACTTATAATATAAATAGCCATAGAATAAACAAAATCACTTCCAGCTATTAACGCAAGTGGCAATTTAATATCGTCGCCAAAAAACATTTTTCTAAACAAACCATTGAGGTAACCAATAACAAGAAAAATCAATGCGTATAAGCCAAAATAAACTGTACTCATACTACAATCCTGTAACAATCCACAGAAAAATCCAATAAACATTCCTTCTCTTCTGCCACGCATAAATCCAAAAGAAGCTGTAACTATAATCAATAAATTAGGAGTTACGCCAGCTAATTCAAGATAAGGAAAAATACAAGTTTGAAGTAAATAACAAACAATTATTACTAAGGCTATTATTACAACTTTTTTAATTATTGGCTTCGCTTTGTCCATCGCCAGTCTCCTTTAAGTTAGTAATAACTAACACATCATTTAAGTGCTTAAAATCAACAACAGGAGTAAGTTTACCAGACTTTGTCAAATGATTATCATCCTCAGATACACTAGTTATGTAACCAATTAATAATCCTGGTAAGAACTTACTAGAAATGTTAGAAGTTACAACAGTATCTCCTGCTTTAACCTTATTATTTACATCCTCTAAATTCTTGATTAAAATCATATTGTCACTTGTCATATCTTTAAGCGAACCTGACACAATACAATTATCATTTGTAGAAACCACTTGTCCTGATACAGCACTAGTATCGTCAATAACTGTTCTAACTATTGCATAATGACTTCCTACGTCTGTAACAATTCCAACTAGACCAGAGCCAGCTATGACATTCATATCTACTTTGATTCCGTCACTAGTACCTTTATCAATTGTAAATGTATCAAACCAATTTGTAGTGCTCTTTGCAATAACACGAGCTCCTACCTTGTCATAATTGCTGTACTGTTGATCTAATTTATATAATTCTTGAAGCTCTTGTAATTCATTTTGTTGCAATTGCATATTAGTAATTTGGTCTGTCAATTCATTAACCTTAGTTTTTAAAGTCTCATTTTCAGCAATCAACTCTTCTTTTGTTCTTGAAGCTTCGTTGTTAAGAAAAATCGAATTTCCGATATAATTGACACCCTTTTGCATAGGAACAAAAATATAATTAGCAACAGTATGAATAGGACCACCAAAATTAGTAATAAAGCTTGCGAAAAGCAATATTATACAAAGAACAGCCATAACAGCAAATATTATTTTACTTGGAATTTTATTACGTTTGTTTCTATTCATAATCTTCCCTTAACCAAAAATTTTTGAGCGCATTTCAAAACCGAATTTTGAATATTTATCATCAGATAAAACTTTATAAAGTCCATTTGCAACAGTTTTTTCTGCAGCTTCACAAACATTTACTTTGATATTAGTTTCTTCATTAAAAAATTCTGCAAGATCTTTAAGGTTTGAGCCACCACCTGTAAGATATATACCAGAGTGAACGATATCCTTAGCAAGCTCTGGTGGAACTTTTTCTAATGCCATTTTTACAGAATTGCAAATGTTAGTTAAGTCTGTTTTCATAGCTTCAAAAACAACATCTGCTTCAACCTTGAATTCAATTGGAAGTCCGCTTACAACATCACGACCAACAATTGTCTTCTCTTCTTTGTTTCCTTTTTTAGCTGAACCAATTTCTTCTTTAAGACCTTTTGCAGTCTTTTGTCCAATATATAAATTAAACTTACGCTTCAAATGTGTGGCGATTGATTCATCTAATAAATTACCTCCAAATGAAAGTAATTCAGTTTGTACTAATCCGCCTAACGAAATCACGGAAATTTCAGTTGTATCAGCACCTATATCAACCACCATTACACCTGTTGGTTCAGTAATATCTAAACCAATTCCTAACGCATCAGCAAGAGGCTTTTCGCATAACTTCACAGATTTCGTTTTGATTTTAGATTTTACAAAAATATCCTGAAAGGCCTTCTTCTCAACTTCAGTTATATCAGTAGGAACAGCAATTGTAATATCTGCACCCTTAAGCTTTGCACCCATATCAGATTCTAATACGTGAAATAGCATTGTTTGCATATTATCAAAGTCTGCTATTACTCCGTTAGATATTGGAAATGAAACTGAAATTTCTTCAGGTGCCTTCTCATACATAGAATATGCATTATCACCATACGCATACATTTCATCACCGTTAATTACAGCAATTGTATTGCTTGTAACATACACAGAATCTGTCGAATTATCATGAATCTTTAAATTACTTGTTCCTAAATCGATTCCATAGGCATTATTCATTAGTAAAATTCTCCTTTCAGGTAGAAAAATATCCAAAACTTATCCATTAATTTTATCACAATTGACTATCCTTAACAAGATTTGCATCATAAAGTTTTTGCAAAGAATTAATAATTCCGAATTTAACATGAGGCCATGTCAAACCACCTTGGAAATATACATTATAAGGCTCTTTTAAAGGACCATCAGCACTAAGTTCTATTGATGAACCAGATACAAATGCACCTGCAGCCATTATAACTTTACTATCATATCCCGGCATATCCCAAGGCTCTGGTGTAACAAAGCTTTCAACAGGAGCTGCAAATTGTATTCCTTTACAAAATTCAATTAATGCTTGCTCTTTTTCTAGGGTTATAGCTTGAATAATATCATGTCTTTCTTCTGTGCCATTCGGAATAACCTTGTAGCCTAGTCTTTCATAAACATTTGCGGCAAAAATAGCCCCTTTCAAAGCTGACGCTGTGACAATAGGTGACATAAATAAACCTTGATAAAAGGATTGCATAACACCAAGACTTGCGCCAACCTCCTTACCCAAACCAGGAGATGTCAATCTATATGCAGCATTTTCCACAAATTCTTTTGTGCCAACAATATAACCACCAATTGGTGCCAAACCACCACCCGGATTCTTAATGAGCGAACCAACAATCGCATCGGCACCAACCTCTAGTGGCTCCTTATCTTCGACAAACTCACCATAACAATTATCAACCATAATAACGATATCACTCTTAATATTCTTGATAAATGCACATAGTTCACCGATTTGATCTACCGAAAAGCTTGGCCTTGTAGCATATCCTTTACTTCGTTGAATAGTTACTAGCTTAGTCTTATCATTTATCGCAGCTTTGATACCATCCCAATCAAAATCCCTATCATCAATCAAATCAACTTGCCTGTATGAAACACCGTATTCGGCAAGAGAACCTTTTGAAGGTCTTATTCCAATTACTTCCTCCAATGTATCATAGGGCTTACCTACTGGAGATAACAATTCATCCCCAGGTCTTAAATTACTCATAAGTGCTAGTGCTAAAGCGTGTGTTCCACAAGTAATTTGTGGTCTAACCAATGCATCTTCACCTTTGAATACATTTTTATAAACTTCTTCTAAAGTGTCTCGTCCCATATCGCCATAACCATATCCAGTAGATGTATTAAAGCATTCTGAACTCACCTTAGCGTCTTGCATCGCTTTTAAAACCTTTAACTGATTTCGCTCTGCACGTTGATCAATTTCCTTAAAGCGCTCTTCTAATTCTTCACAAATTTCATTACAAAATTTATAAACATTATCTGAAATATTAAATTCTTTATATTGATTAAATAATTCACTCATTTTCAATAATTTCTATCATTTGAGATAGAATCCTTTCATCATTATAATCGTACTTAAGTTTATCAAACCAGATGACATTTTTCTCACGTCTAAACCAAGTCAATTGTCTTTTTGCATAGTTTCTTGTATTTTTTTTGAGAAGCTCTTTTGCTTCTTCAAATGTCAAATTTCCATCTAAATAATCTAGCACCTCTTTGTAGCCAATGCCTTGCATAGAATTAAATGTTTTGTCTAAGCCTTTATTTTTTAACATTTCTACTTCTTCTAAAAGACCGTTATCAAACATTAAATCAACCCTTTTATTTATACGATTGTATAGCTTTTCTCTATCATCATTGAGCACAAAATATTTGACATCATATTTAGGTTCTTTCATTCGCTCTTCTTCATTATGCTCTGAAATTTTCTTGCCATTAATTTCGTAGTATTCTAAAGCACGAATAACACGCTTCACATTGTTCTTATGAATTGTTTTTGCTGACTCTGGGTCAATTTCTTGTAATTTATCATGAAGAAAATCTGCGCCGTATTCTTCATACATTTTTTCGTATTTGGCTCTAACTTTAGAATTATCTTCTTCTTTAAAATCAATATCATAGATTACTGATTGAATGTAAAAACCTGTACCACCAACAATAATTGGTATCTTGCCTTGCGCTAATATCTCTTTGATAGCTTTTGTTGCCATTTCCTTGAAAATGTATACGTTAAAATCTTCATCTGGTGGTAATACATCAATCAAATGATGCTTTACACCTCTCATTTCTTCTTTCGTAATCTTAGCCGAGCCAATATCAAGTTCTTTATAAACTTGAACACAGTCAGCAGATATAATTTCACCATTTATTCTTTTTGCCAATTCAATTGAAAGCTCAGTTTTACCCACAGCCGTAGGTCCTGTTAATATTATTAGCTTATCCTTCATAATAAAGCTCCATATTAAACTATACGTTTAAATTTCTTTTCTAATTCCTTTTGAGTCATTTTTATAATTGTTGGTCTACCATGTGGACAGTGATATGGATTATCAAGCGATAATAAATCATCCATTAACTTTTCTATTTCTATTCTTGAAAGTCTTTGATTTCCCTTAACAGCTGCTTTACATGACATAGATGCAATTTTTTCTAAAATGATTTCACTCTTATCTTTTTTGTTAATATTTTCACATTCACTAATCATGTCAAGAAATAGCTTCTTTGCATCAATATTAAACAAATTATCAGGAATTCCATTTATTGCATATTCTTTGCCACCAAAAGAACTTACTTTATAACCTAACGATTCGAACGACTCCTTATATTCTTCAAAAAAATCTTGTTCTGATGCAGATAAGGTTACAATTATTGGAGGAGAAATCATTTGACTATTAATAGTTTTTTCACACAATTTCTTAAGTGTTTTCTCATACAATACCTTCTCATGCGCAGCATGTTGGTCAATAATGTATAAGCTATTATCAAATTCTATCAACCAATAAGTATCAAATAATTGTCCAATGATTTTGTGAGCTTTTACAGCTTCTTCTGATAGAAATGAGATTTGATCATCAACATAATTTGCAGAAGTTTTAACATTTGTATTTTGTTGAATTTCTTCTTCAACTACTTGTTTTTTCTGCTCAAATTTATTCTTTTCGAAAGGTTCAACTATCTGATTTAATAAAACATTATCATTTATCTCTTTTGTATCTTTAATTTTTTCAACATTTGTAAATATATCTTCTTGGGGATTAACATTTACATCATCTGTCAACTTAATTGATTGCTTACTTGATACTTCTTCACTAACATCCACCGTAAATTCTCTAATGTCTTCTAATTTGTGAAGGGCATGATATACAGTATCTTCAATGTTTTTTGCAACATCAACCTGATTATCAAAACGAACTTCCATCTTGGTAGGATGAACATTTACATCAATAGAATCAGAATCTATATCAATAAATAGACATGTAAAAGGATATTGATGTTGCATTAATTCGCCTAAATATCCCGCTTCAATCGCTTTAGAAATCATTTTTGAATTAACATATCTATTATTTACAAAAACATTTTCATAAGCTCTATTACCTCTTGAAATAATAGGTTCACCTACAAATCCAGTAAGCTTAAACAAATCAGATTCATGATTGATTTCTATTATTGAATTAGTAATTTCTTTGCCATATACCTGAAAGATCGCATCTTTAAGCGAAGCATTACCTACAGTTGAAAGCTTTTGTTTATTATCAATTGACAACTGAAAAGAAATCTCAGGATGCGACAAAGCTAATTTCTCAACAATTTCGTAAATATAAGATCCTTCTGTCTTAGGACTTTTGAGAAACTTCTGGCGTGCAGGTGTGTTATAGAATAAGCTTCTTACAAAAAATGTTGTACCATCCGGAGCGCCAATTTCCTCAAGACCAATTTCTTTAGCACCTTCAATTCTATATCTAGAACCTAGCATATCATCTCTAGTTTTAGTTATTAATTCAACCTTTGCTACAGCCGCAATACTTGATAATGCTTCACCTCTAAACCCTAAGGATTTGACGAGCGTCAAATCATCAACATTTCTAATTTTGCTTGTAGAATGGCGCAAAAACGCCTTTTTTACCTGATCAAAAGGAATTCCTATACCATTATCAGTAATACGAATCTCATCTAATCCACCTTTTTTAATTTCAATACTAATTATATTGGCGTTGGCATCAATAGCATTTTCAACTAATTCTTTTACAACGGACGCAGGACGTTCTACAACCTCACCTGCGGCAATTTTATCAATTGTATCTTGACTTAATAATTCAATTTCTTTTTGCATATCTTTCCTTCTACCAACGATTTCTTACTTTGCTAGACAATTCGTTAAGCTTTGTAAGTGCTTCCATTGGTGTTAAATTATCAATATCTACATTTTTGAGTTCATTTATAATATCTTCGTCAGATACAGTATCAAACAAAGACATTTGGGAAATGTCTACCTCATCAAGCTTCTCTTGCTTCGGAGTTTTTTGATTAACAGTAATCGATTTTGCAATATCAGTAATATCATTTTCAATTAATTCATCAATTATCTCTTTGGCACGATTAATAACTGTGTCGGGAACGCCTGCAAGCTTAGCAACTTGGATACCATAGCTTTTATCTGCACCACCTGGCACAATTTTACGAAGAAACATTATATCATCGCCATCTTCTTTGACAGCGATACAATAGTTATTTACACCAGCAATTTTGCCTTCTAGTTCTGTAAGCTCATGATAATGTGTGGCAAATAATGTCTTTGCACCAATTAACTTAGTATTTGCAATATGTTCAACCACTGCCCACGCAATTGATAAACCGTCAAATGTTGACGTACCACGACCAATTTCATCAAGAATCAACAACGAATTACTCGTTGCATTTCTCAAAATATTAGCAACCTCATTCATTTCGACCATAAATGTTGATTGACCACTCGCCAAATCATCTGATGCGCCTACTCGTGTAAAGATTCTATCTACAACACATACATTTGCCGACTCAGCAGGAACGAAAGATCCAATCTGAGTCATAAGTGTAATTAACGCTACCTGTCTCATATAAGTTGATTTACCCGCCATATTAGGACCAGTTATAATGCTTAACCTATTGTTTTTGACATCAAGAAATGTATCATTATCAATAAATAATTTATTATCGAGCATTTTCTCAACAACTGGATGACGACCTTTTTTGATATCAATTACACCCTTGCTATTAAGCTTAGGACGTGTGTAATGATTCTTTTCTGCAACGATAGATAAAGATGCAAAAACATCAATATTTGCAAGAATTTTCGCCGATTTTTGAATCCTTGAAACATTATTAGATAAAGTGTTAATTATCTCTTTGAAATAATCATATTCAAGTGCTGTTAATTTATCTGTTGCATTAAGTATTGTGTTCTCTAAC
Organism: Lachnospiraceae bacterium; assembly: GCA_045642225.1. Lineage (GTDB taxonomy): Bacteria > Bacillota > Clostridia > Lachnospirales > Lachnospiraceae > RUG191. The sequence continues at coordinate 21,249 of JAZUIN010000079.1, forward strand.
TCCTTAAGTTCAGGTGTAAAGAAACGCTCTGAATTAGCCAAGGTTTGCTTTCTAATGAAGTATTCCGGAACTAAATCAAGATATGAATTTGTAACCTCAAAATAGAATCCAAAAACTTTATTAAAATTTACTTTGAGATTTTTAATTCCAGTCTTTTCACGTTCTTTTTCTTCAAGCTCTGCTAGCCAAGATTTATTATCAGTTTTTACGCGTCTTAGATTATCTACTTCTTCATTAAAACCAGGTTTAAGAATGTTGCCATCTCTAACAGAAATTGGTGGTTCATCTGAAATAGCAGAATCAATTAATTCATACAAATCCTTTAATTCATCTAGTTCATTATAAAATGTTTTGAATAATTCGCTTTCAAAATCACATATTAAACTTTTCACTCCTGGTAAAACACCTATCGAATTCTTGAAAGCAATTAAATCTCTTGGATTAGCAGTTTCATATGTAATTCTTGTAATAAGACGTTCTAAATCATATACTGCATTTAAATATTCTCTAATCTCAGTTCTATCTACAATATGAGCATTCAATTCACTTATAGCATCTAGACGATTATTAATGTCGTTAGGCTTAATTAATGGTTGTTCTATAAAAGTTCTTAAAGTTCTAGCTCCCATTGCAGTCTTAGTTTTATCTAGAACCCAAAGCAAGGAACCACGTTTTTCTTTTTCTCGTAATGTCTCACAAAGCTCTAAATTACGCCTCGTAGATGTATCAAGAAGCATAAAGTTTCCACTTACATATGGTCTTATCGAATTTAATTGAGTTAGACTTGTCTTTTGTGTATCAATTAAATATTGTAATAAGCCACCTGCAGACACTGCGCCTACAAGAAAATCATTTAAGCCTAAAGCTTTAATATCTGCTACGTTAAAATGTTCACAAAGTATTGAAGTTGTTGCATATTCTTCAAAATAATATGCTTCTAAGCTTGAAATAGCCGTGTTAAAATGATATTTAATATTTTCAAAATCAATATTTGACAACATAAATGCTTCATTACATATCAATTCTGAAGGTGCATAACGATTGATTTCGTCAAGAAGCTTTCTTTCATTATCAACTTCCGTAACTAGAAAATCACCAGTTGAAACATCACATATAGATACGCCAAATGTATCATCAACACTAACAATACACATCATATAATTATTCTTAGATTCATCTAATGATGCTGTATCTAGATTTGTTCCTGGTGTTACTATCCTTACGACTTCACGCTTTACGATTCCTTTTGCTTCTTTGGGATCTTCTACTTGCTCACATATCGCAACCTTGTAGCCTTTATTAACTAAGCGTGTCAAATGTCCTTCGGCAGCGTGAAATGGAACACCACACATTGGAGCTCTCTCTTCTAATCCACAAGATTTACCCGTCAAAGTAATTTCTAATTCTTTAGATACAAGTATTGCATCATCAAAAAACATTTCATAGAAATCGCCTAATCGATAAAACACGATACAATCTGGGTTTTCTTCTTTAGTTTTCAAATAATGTTGCATCATTGGTGTTAATTCAGCCATTATTAATCCTTCCTATCATAGCCTCAGCTACCTTCATTCCATCCATTGCTGCTGACATGATTCCACCAGCATATCCTGCGCCTTCACCGCAAGGGAATATACCATCTACATTACTAATAAATCTCTCATCGCGAATAATTCTCACTGGCGAAGACGTTCTAGATTCAACACCAGACAAAAGAGTATCATCTTCAGCAAAGCCTTCAATTTTCTTATCATAATAAGAAAATGCTTCTATTATACTTTCATTTAACTCATCAGAAAATAACTCTCTCAAATTAGAAAATGTTGTTTTACATTTCCCAGTTGGCTTAACCTTGCCAAACTTAGTTGAGCATTTATCGTCTTTATAATCCTTAAATAACTGCACAGGAATATTTCCTTTGCCTAATTCATATGCTTTTTTCTCTAAATTGCGCTGAAATTCAATCGCAGCTTTAGGATTTTTAAGATCATATTCCTTAGCGCCTACCGTTACAACTATTGCAGAATTAGCATTTATCTCATCTCTTGCACTATTTGACATTCCATTAACTGCAAGTAGTCCTTCTTCAGAGGATGCATTAACAACAACTCCTCCAGGACACATGCAAAATGAAAAAACGCCTCTTCCATTTTCAAGATTAGCAGTCACTTTATAAGGACTAGGTGGTAAATAATCATATTTCTCATTTATATCCTTACCATATTGCGATTTGTTTATATCTTCTTGTAAATGTTCAACCCTGAGTCCGACCGCAAATTCTTTTGCTTTCATATCAAGCTGATTTTCCATAAGCATGTAAAATGTATCTCGTGCAGAGTGTCCAATCGCAAGACATAAATCCTCACAAGAATATGAGCCCTTATGTTTTCCACTAAGAATTATCTTTTTTAGCTTTTGATTTGCTATTTCTATATCTTCTAGCTTCGTTTCAAACCAAAATTCACCACCATTACTAATTATATGCTCTCTCATTTTAGGAATAACTTCTTGTAATTTGTCAGTCCCAATATGAGGCTTAGCATCATATAAAATATTTTCTGGTGCGCCATATTTCACAAAAGTTTCTAAAACGAAACGATTTCTACCAAATTTATCTTTGACTAATGTATTTAATTTACCGTCCGAAAAAGTACCTGCACCACCTTCTCCAAACTGAACATTTGACTCTGTATTTAATCTATTATTATTCCAAAATTCATTCACATCATTAATTCTATATTTAATTTCCTTGCCACGCTCAATAACAATAGGCTTCAAACCAGCTTCAGCAAGAATCAACGCACAAAACAATCCTGCTGGACCCGCACCAATAACATATGGTCTATTACGCTTATTATCAAAATCACTTACTAAAGGAATTTGATACACTGTAGGATTATAAAACGCAGCATCTTTACATCTTGATTTCTTTAAAACTTTAGCTTCTTCATCAACTTTTATAACTACAGAAAATACATAGAATAAGTCAGGCTTTTTTCTAGCATCAATTGATTTACGAATAATTTCTATATCTATAATCCTAGAGCAATTAATCTTAAGAAGTGAAGCTGTTTTCTTCTTCAATTCTTCTCGCAATTCATCATCGGTGTAATTATTAACTTGTAATTTAACATTTCTAACAATAATCATATCTTTCATAAACACGCAAAAAGCAGGGAAACCCTGCTTATGCATAACTCTTATAAATTTAATCTACAATTAATTTCGCATATAATTAATTTAATAATCTTGTCTTTTTTGCAATCTTGACTAGTAATCCACCAACTTTTGGAATACGAAGCATATCCTGTTCTCTTAAACCTCTTAGAAGCAACATAGATATGAAATACACTACTCCACCTACACAAACTCCAACTACAACATTTATCAAATTAGAATCAAATAATGCATCAACCGCCTTGTATGCTAATAATACAACAACGCCCATTATCGTTGAGCAAATTCCTGGAATAACATACGTAGATAAAATATTTTGCTTTGCCCTCGTGTACTTTTTGACAGAATAACCATTAAGGACACACATCATAAATGCATAAAAGGTATTAGCCCATATTACTGCATAAATGTTTAGGTGGAAAAATACCATGAGACCAACCAAAACAAAGCAGTGAACTACTAATGTAATAGCAGCATTTATAACTGGAATTCTCATTTTATCAATTCCTTGTAGGTAACTATTAGACAAGGTTGATATTGAGAAGAATATTATCGAAACAGAACCTAAAACAAGCATCATATAACTTGTTTTATCAATATCTGAGAATAATAATTCCATTAAAGGACGAGCTAACGCCATAAGTCCTACTGTACAAGGAAAAACAAGAATCATAATAAATCTATTAGCTGAATGAATCTGTTTTCTGACTGTTTTTCTATTCTTTTGCTTATAAGCTGTAGTTATTGCAGGAACAACTGTTGCCGCTAAAGATGATGCAAATGATAATGGAACATTTACAAGTACTCTGAACTGACCTGTAAATACACCCCACCATTCTGAGATTTGCTCAGCACTATAGCCTTGAGCAACAGCTATATTCTTGAAAATACCTTGATCTACAATCGAACTTAAATTATAAAGTGTTGTACTTAAAAGCACTGGTATGATAGTCATTACTAGTACTCTCACTATCTCACTATAACTCTCTTTATAAACACCTCTGTCCTTTTTTACACGCTTTCTGAAACGCTTCATAAAAGCGGCAGAAACAAATATTATAAATATTAATGCTGTTATCGCACCTGAAAGTGTACCTAAAGTTCCGCCTGCCGCACCGTATGCAGCCGAAAGACCATCTACATCTCCTAATACGCCACCTACTTTAGCGCCGTATGATACTAGAGACATTGCAGCTACAATTGAAACAATTGCATTTACAATCTGTTCTGCAACTTGCGAAATGGCTGACGGTACCGTAGTATTCAAGCCTTGAAAGAATCCTCTAAATACTCCAAGAATTGCAACTACAAATAATGTAGGCGCTAAAACCTTTAATGCAATAGCAGATAATGGAGTCTTTAATAATGTTCCAGTAAAGAAATCAGCTCCAAAATATACTATAAGCATAGCCAGAAATCCCATTACACCGGCAAATACCAAAGAACCTCTAAGCACCTTTTGTGCATTTTTAGCTTCACCTGTGGCAATTCTAGCTGCTACTAGCTTCGAAACTGCAAGTGGAATACTAAAGGATGATATTATCAATATTATGTTGTAAACTTCAAAAGCTGTACCGTAATAATCATTTCCACGCTTACCAATAATAGCTGTAAGTGGGATTCTATAAATCAATCCAACTGCTCTACTTATAATTGATGCAGCCGCCAAAATAGAACCCTGTAAAAGGAAATTCTTATCACTTTTCGTAGCGTTACTCATTAATATTTTTCCTTTTAATATAAGTGCAATAAGCCCTGACGAAAGTCAAGGCTTAAAATAGTATTTTTATTATTTTTTAGCAGAAGTATTTGTACCATTAAACTCTTCTACTGTAGCAAAGAATTGGCTCTTTGCCTTGTATTGATTCTCTGTTAAGCAAATCCATGTCTTACCTTGGTTAAGGATAATTTCATTTCCTTGCATATCATAATACTTAGTAACATCATTATCAGATGCTCTTGACCAAGTAATATCAATCATTTTACCATTTGTAAAATACTTACCTGTTCCCTTACCATTTGTAGGAATATTTAAGTACTCTGTTGAATCGTATTTTGAACTATCAATATCTTGGAAAATAATATTCTTAACTTCTACTTGTGATTGATCTGTATTATCTATTTGAGGTCCGCCAAATTGGAATCTCTTATACATTCCTGTAGCATCGTCATATACAAACCATGGCTTGTTGTAGAAGAAATAAGGCTTAACAACCTTACAATCTGTAGCACCTTCAACTGCTAAAGTATTAGGTTGATCGTCTTTGGCAAATGTGAATTTGCTCTTATAATCTGAGTTAAGTTCTTTTCTATAACCCTTCTTTTCAACAGCCTTAAGGATACCATCATGTGTAGTATAAGCGTTATGAGGTGCTGCATGCTCCTTTGTTCTGTAGAATGCAAGACTCTCTACTGAACCATCCAAACCACTAATGTTATCAATGTATGATGATTCTAAGACACTTAATGCATAAACACATTGACCGAAATGAACATAAATTGAATCAAATTCATGTGCTAAATATACATAATAAGGTCTACATGATCTAACATTTCCCAATTGATTTACCTTATCAAATCTATCGTAAATCGGCATTAATCTTGTATAACTACCTTCTACAGGACATTCATAAACAACTCCTGCATAATTCAAACCATATGTTGGTTGATTTTCTTTGGTATTTTCTGTCATGATGGCAATTGGACGTTGCTTAGCATCATTTTCTGGCATCCACTCACCTGTCAAAATACTTTGAGCCATTCCTTTGTGTGGATCCTCTTTGATAATTGGTGCATCTTCCTTATTGAAAAATAAGAAATAAGCAGCTACACCACCACCAGTTAGTACAACTACCGCAGCGATAATTATACCGATAATTGCTTGTTTACTCATAACGATTTTCCTCCTTTAATTTCTTGTTATGTTTAAACTATTTAAGATTTCATCCTGTTTATTTTCCATAATGATTCTGTCAGAATCATCGATATGGTCATATCCTAATAAATGCAACATAGAATGAGCAATTAAAAATGCATATTCTCTCTTTTCACTATGACCATAAAGCTTAGCTTGACTTTTCACCTTGTCTATACATAAAACTATGTCACCTAACATTATGTCTCCTGTATCTGGATTTTGTAATGCTAAGTCGTCTTCTATAAACTCATAGTCGCCTAAAGTATTATACTCTATTAAAGGAAAAGATAAAACATCTGTCTCCCTATCAATATCACGAAAATTCTTGTTAATTTCACGTATTTCTTGTGCATTTACAAATGTTAGACTAATTTCTACCTCATAAGGAAATTTTTCAGAATTTAATGCTTTATCTATTACAGATTTGGCAATCAATTCAAAGTCGAAATTAAAATCTACATTTACATTTTCTTCAAATAAAATTGTCATAATTATCCTCAATATCTCAAATCAGCATTTACTAATTTCTCTCTAATCTTAAGGAACTGATTCATACTAAGACCAGAGTCATCATAAAAACCATTTTGTGAAAATTCATTTAGTGTCTGATAAATTATCATATCTTCATTCCAAGCAGATGCTGTTTTGTCTTGTTCTATTATTTCCATCTTACATACAAGGCAATCTACCATATGAACTATTGCAGATTCAGGAGTAGATGGTCTTGAAAGAATCCCACCGTATTCCGCCAAAATGTCAATAACGTCTCTAGGGAAGCAATGATTCGTTGCTAGCTTTACTGCATTATCTATTTCTGGCTCCCCTTCCATTTTGCCAATTCTATAATAAAATCCACCACAACAAGCAACTAAAGGGTCAGCACCAATTTCTTTGGCACACTCTGCGGCTAATCTAGATACTTTAATTGCATGATTATATTCCACCTGCGAAAAGTTCTTTACATCTTGAACTAAGCCATAATTAGGACTAAGTATCAGATTATATTTGTTAGCATAATCATTCTTGGATTTCTTGAGCATATAATTAAATACAGTTGCAAAAAACAAGCAAACTGCTATACCAACTCCAATTCCAAAAACAAAAACCTTCCAAGTAATTTCGTAATAAGTGAAATAATAAAATATTACAGGAACAACAATGTTAGAGCACAAAACCATAAATAAAACATCAACTCTAAAGCTTTGTTTAGAATATTTCATATAAGATGAAATCACCTGTGAAATAAGAATCAAAATAATGTAACACAAAATAACTAAGTTACCAGCATTTGATACATAACAAAAACAGCTTATCAAAAATAACGAATATGATAATGAAATCATATCTGCACATACCGTAGAAATTATTGCTGGCATTAACATTACCGGTACAAAAAATTCTGGGACAAACACACCTGCAATCGTAATTCCCCAACAAATAGATAATCTAATAAAAAGTCTAGAATAGGATGTATCGTAATCCACAAACATCTTATTATTACGATTATGCATAATAGCAATTGTAATTATTATTGAAAATACAACAACAATAATCAATAAGCCTATCAATTGGTCTACAAGTAACTGATTGATAAATGCTAATGCAACAATACCTACAACATTAATAAGAAAGCATAATATCAAATATATAATTCTAACCCTTGCTACTTTATCTCTTGTTTTTTCTTTCATTATTTCTTGTTAGAATTATCCTTTCTCTTATCTTTATTTTCATATTCATCATAAGCATTTACAATTTTTTGAACTAATGGATGTCTAACGACATCAACAGCGCTCAATTTACATATACCTATATCTTTAACAGGTTTTAATACTTTAAGAGCATTATCAAGTCCTGATGCCGTACCTTTAGGCAAATCAATTTGTGTATTATCACCTGTAATTATAGCTTTAGAGCCAAAACCTATTCTTGTCAAAAACATTTTCATTTGGGAAGTAGTTGTATTTTGTGCTTCATCTAATATGATAAATGAATTATCTAAAGTTCTTCCTCTCATATACGCTAGAGGCGCAACTTCAATTAAACCTTTCTCCATATTTCTCATAAATGTTTCTGCACCCATGATTTGAAATAATGCATCATATAGTGGTCTTAAATATGGATCAACCTTGCTTTGTAAATCTCCCGGTAGAAAGCCTAAATGCTCTCCTGCTTCGATTGCTGGTCTAGTAAGTATAATTTTACCTACTTCTTCTCTTTGAAATGCTGAAATAGCCATTGCCATTGCAAGGTAAGTTTTACCTGTACCTGCTGGGCCTACACCAAAAGTAATCATTTTATTTTGAATTGAATTTATATACTCTTGTTGTCCGATAGTTTTTGGCTTAACAGGTTTGCCATAGATTGTGTGACATATTATATCTGAATCTAAATTCAAGAAAGAATTTTTCTTATCATTTCCTAGCGAAATAGCATAATTAACTGCTTGTTCATCAATAGTATTACCTTTTTTTGCAGATTCTACTAAGTTGTAAATTACTTTCTCAGCAGTTTTAGCTTGACATTCACTACCGATAATTTTCACAACATCATCTCTTGCAACTAGATCTACCTGTAACGCTTTCTCTATAATCTTAGCAAAGCAATCATACTGTCCAAAAACTTCTATTATTTGATTGTTAGGAATATTTATTTTGCTAATAAATTTATCCATTTCACACCTTTATCTTATTATATCTAATATCATTTCAGGCTTAGAAGCTACTGTATCTGAAATTTCATATGCTTCATTAATATCGCAAATTGCTTTATTTACACTATCTTCATCATTGCCATAAATAATAGCAATCACTTCACCATTTTTTACTTCATCGCCAACCTTTTTGACTAACTCAATTCCAACAGCAAAATCTATATCATCTTCTATATTTTGTCTTCCACCACCTAGAACTAAAGAAGCATGACCAATAAGTGTTGCATCAATTCTTGTTATAACTCCTGAAGCATCAATTGCTACTTTATGCTCATAATTAGTACTGTAATGCTTCCTAAAGGCATTTATATTAGACATAAGCTCTCTATCTCCACCTTGTGCTTCCACAAATTGAAGGAACTTTTGATATGCCTTTCCAGATTGAATGGCTTCATCAATTTGAGCCTTAGCTTCATCACTATTATCTACGCAGCCAGCCATTATTAACATTTCAGATGCAAGCGCATAAACAACTTCATTCAAGTCCTCTGGACCATCATTACAAAGCATTTGAACAGCTTCATAAACCTCTAAAGCGTTTCCAACGAATTTTCCTAGAGGCTCATCCATATTAGTCAAGACAACCACTGTATTAAGCCCTGCCTTTTTACCAATGTTAACCATAAGCTTAGATAGCTCAGTTGCATAATCAAGATTTTTCATAAATGCACCGCTACCTACTGTAACATCTAATACCACTCCATCGCAGCCAGAAGCCATCTTCTTACTCATAATCGAGCTTGCAATAAGAGACACTTGATTAACAGTACTTGTCGTATCTCTTAACGCATACATTTTCTTATCAGCTGGAACAAGAGACTTTGTCTGACTAGCTATTACTACACCTATATCATTAGCATTTCTTATAATTTCATCAGATGTCAAATCACATGTAAATCCGGGAATACTCTCTAGCTTGTCAATTGTACCACCAGTGTGTCCAAGTCCACGTCCGCTCATTTTAACTAAAGGAACAGACAACGCTCCCATTATACCTACAAGGCACAATGTTACTTTATCTCCAACACCGCCAGACGAATGCTTATCTATCTTAACTCCATCAATTTGAGACAAGTCCATCATTTCACCTGTGCTAAGCATAGCAAGTGTCAAATCTGTTGTCTCTCTATCAGTCATCCCGTTAAAACAGATTGCCATAAGCAAAGCAGACATTTGATAATCAGGAATTCTTCCTGAAGTATAATTCTTGACCACCCAATAAATCTCATCTGTTGATAATTCATTATTTTCTTTTTTCTTGTTAATTATATCCGTTACTATCATATTTTTACTTGTGATAAGGCTCATTCCTTATTATTCTAAAACCCCTATATATTTGTTCTACTAGAATTACACGCATTAGTTGATGTGGAAATGTCATATCAGAGAAGCTAATAGTTTTATTTGCCTTCTTCAAAATGCTTTGGTGAATTCCAAGCGAACCTCCTATTATGAAACAAATATTAGATTGTCCACTTACTCCTAAATTTTCAATCTCTTTTGCAAATGCAATAGAATCATATTTCTTGCCGTTAATTGCGAGAGCAATAACATAATCAGAATCATCAATGTTTTTCTCTATTCTAGCAGCTTCCTTTTCAAGAACTAGATTAACTTCAACATCTGAGGCATCTTCTTTTGTTTTTTCATCTGCCACTTCGCAAATTTGCAAATTACAATAACGACTTAACCTTTTTTTATATTCTTCTACAGCATCTCTATAAAACTTCTCTTTGATTTTACCAACACATACAATCTTAATATTCAAAACTATCTCCTTGAGTTAAGGTACCCACTATCTCCTCGAGTCTTAGTACTCCTTAAGGAGTATATTGATAATTGCATTTCAATACATTACTTGTCAAACCGTGTTTATCTATAACAATAATTGATAAAATGTTATTTCCTTCTGGAACAGTAATTGGGCCAAAATATTCTTCCGAACTTGAAGTTGGCACTGTTCCATCCCAAGTATAATAAATCTTACCATCATTAGTTTTGCTGTTAATTACTATCTCTGTAGGCTCAACAAAGCTACCTGAACTAGGTGATACATCAGGATAATCAGGTGCTTCATAATTAATTTCATACTTTGCTATAGCAACCATACTTTTATTTTCGCCTTTGTAACCTATAGCTTTCAGAGTCGTCTCACCACTTTTGATTTCAATAGGATTAGTATATTTAATACCGCTATTCTTATCTGGATTTGTACCATCTAATGTGTAATAAATATCTGCACCTTGACAATTAATAGTTACCTTCTGATCATCTTTATATTCTCCAGTAGGTACTGAAAATGTAGGTGTGCTTACTACAGACGAATCAAATAATTTCAAAATATTTGCGTCAATTATTCCAGACTTCAACTCATTAAGCTTATCAACATCATTGGTTATTGTATAAAGCATAATTAGTGTTGTATATGCTGAAACAGACTTATCATCTAGCTTGATTGCTTCTAACAATAAATCTTCTGCTTTACTATATTTTTCAAGCTTAATATAATCATTTGCCATAGCAACTCTAGCATCAATGGAATTAGGTCTCTTATTTAATGCCTTCTCGTAGCATTCGATTCCTTCTTCATATTTACCTTTTTCATCGAAATTAGCACCTTGCATCATCTTATATGTATATGATGTGAAAAATATCGAAAATGCTACTATAAGAACTATTAATATAGCTAAAACTATAAAAATAATTCTATTTTTCTTGTTACGCCATATTTTGTCGACGAACCAATTATTAGTTTTATCAGTATCAGTTATATCATTAGTTTCTGTAATATCATCACTATTTATCGACTCTGAAGATGCATTATCTTGAACTTTATAATCTTCAGTTTTTTGCATAGTCTGCAAATCTACATCATCTAACAGAGAATAATCAACAAGAATAATTTCTTCTCCACATTTAGGACAATATTTATCTCCTAATTCAACTTCACTTTTACATTTTGGACATTTCATGAATTATTATCCTTCCAAAACTGCTTTATTAATATTGACAGATTCAACGCAATTGTTCATTAACATAGCAATTGTCATTGGTCCAACTCCACCTGGTACTGGTGTGATTGCACTACAATGTTCGTAAACATCTGAGTACAATACGTCGCCACACAACTTATTATTCTCATCACGATGTATTCCAACATCAATTACTACAGCACCTTCTTTTACAAATTCAGAAGTAACGAATTCTTTTTTGCCAATAGCAACAATAAGAATATCAGCTTCCTTACATACTTCCTTAAGATTTGCAGTTTTTGAATGAGTAATTGTAACTGTTGCATTTTCTCTAAGCATTAAAGCAGCCATTGGTTTTCCAACAATATTACTTCTTCCAATAATTACACAATTTTTTCCTGCAATTTCAATATTATTACGCTTAAGTAATTGAATTACTCCTGCAGGAGTACAAGATAAATAACCAGCATCACCAATCCACAAAGCACCAACATTAGCTGGATGGAAACCATCAACATCCTTAAGTGGTGAAATAGCATTTGTTATCTTCTTCTCATTAATGTGCTTAGGCACTGGCAATTGAACAAGAATTCCGTTAATAGCTTCATCAGCATTTAATTCATCAATTAATTCAAGTAGTTCTTTTTCTGTAGTTTCTTCTGGCAATTCATAAGACTTTGAATTAATTCCAATATATTCACAAGCCTTCTTCTTATTGCGAACATATACAGAACTTGCAGGGTCAGCGCCAACTTGAATAACTGCCATTGTAAGTTCAATGCCATCTTTCTTCATAGCCTCAACTTTAACAGCTAATTCATCCTTAATCTCTTTAGAAATTTTCTTTCCATCAATAATTATTGGTTCCATAGTTTCCTCTTTTCTTTTTATATATAACAATCTGTAATCTTAATTAGAATAATCCCGTAATAACTCCGTCATCTGTAACATCAATATTAAATGCTGCTGGTTTCTTAGGAAGACCAGGCATAGTCATGATTTGACCTGTAATAACAACGACAAAGCCAGCTCCAGCAGATACATAAACTTCTCTTACATTAAGTGTAAAATCATTTGGACGACCAAGTAAAGAAGCATCATCTGACAAAGAATATTGAGTCTTAGCCATACATACAGGCAAATTACCAAATCCTAAATCTGTTATTCTCTTAAGCTCACGTAAAGCCGCTTTAGAGTAAGCAACATCTTTTGCACCATAAATTGTTGTCGCAACCTTTTTGATTTTGTCTTCTAATGAAAGCTCATTATCATATAGTGGAGTAAAATTACTCTCCTTATTCTCTAATACTTCTAGAACCTTATTAGCTAAAGCAACTCCACCTTCGCCTCCGAATTCCCATACCTCGGATAATGCGAATTCACAGCCTCTTTCTTCACAGAATTCTTTGACAAAATTTGTTTCTGCTTCAGTATCAGTAACAAAAGAATTAAGAGTAACAACAATAGGAACATTGTATTGTTGTAAATTCTCAATGTGCTTTTCAAGGTTACAAATACCTTTCTTTAATGCATCTAAATTCTCATTTGTAAGTTCATCCTTTGGAATTCCACCATTGTATTTTAATGCACGAACTGTAGCTACTAGAACTACAGCATCTGGCTTAAGTCCAGACATATTACATTTAATATCAAAGAATTTCTCAGCACCTAAATCTGCACCAAATCCTGCCTCAGTAATTGTATAATCTGCAAGCTTCATAGCCATTTTGGTTGCACGAACACTATTACATCCATGAGCAATATTAGCAAATGGACCACCATGAATTAATGCTGGTGTATGCTCTAAAGTTTGAATCATATTTGGCTTAAGAGCATCCTTAAGAAGCGCTGCCATTGAACCAGTTGCTTTGATATCGTCAGCAGTAACTGGCTTTCCGTCAAATGTATATGCAACAATTATTCTTCCAAGTCTTTTCTTAAGATCATTCATATCATTTGCAAGACATAAAACAGCCATAATTTCTGATGCAACAGTAATAACAAAATGATCCTCTCTAACCATTCCATCTGTCTTAGCACCAAGACCAATAACTGTATTACGAAGTGCTCTATCGTTAATGTCAAGACATCTCTTCCAAACCACTTGTCTTGGATCAATACCAAGTTCATTTCCTTGTTGAATATGATTATCAAGCATTGCTGCAAGTAAGTTATTCGCAGTAGTTATAGCGTGAAAATCGCCTGTGAAATGTAGATTTAAATCTTCCATTGGTACAACCTGTGCCATTCCACCACCAGCAGCACCACCCTTCATTCCAAAGCATGGTCCAAGTGAAGGCTCGCGAAGTGCAAGGCAAGCTTTCTTGCCTAGTTTGCCAAAGGCTTGTCCTAAACCAACACTTGTAGTAGTTTTTCCTTCTCCTGCAGGAGTAGGATTTATAGCTGTAACAAGAATTAACTTACCATCCTCATTGTTTTCAATTTTTTTCATACATTCATCAGAAAGTTTTGCCTTATATTTACCATATAATTCTAAATCGTCTTCAACTAATCCTAATGTACTTGCTACCTCTTTAATTGGTTGTAATGTAGCCTCTTGTGCAATTTGAATGTCTGTTTTCATTGTTCTTCCCTTTCATTTCTTAAATTATTCTTGATTTTTTCTAATTAGAATTTCTTCAAATTCATCCATTGTTACTAATACAGATCTTGGTTTTGTTCCAACCTCAGGGCCAACAACCCCTTCACCTTCTAATTGATCCATAATTCTAGCAGCTCTATTAAATCCTATTCTGAAATTTCTCTGAAGCATTCCTATAGAGCCTTTTTGTTTATCAATTATCAGACGACCACATTCTTCAAAATATTGATCTCTATCCTCAGAAGGGCCTTCTGCATTAGCTGAATCATCGTCTCCGCCATTTGCCTTTTGGATTTGTTCCATAACTTCTCGCTGTTTTTCATCTGAAGAAGCCGCATTGTTCTCAATTATGTAATTAATAACCTTGAGCACATCATCATCTGGAACATATACACCTTGTACTCTTGTTGGATTGTTACATCCTATAGGCGCATAAAGCATATCACCATTACCTAATAGATTTTCTGCACCTGCTTCACCTATTATAATTCTAGAATCAATTGCATTAGATACAGAAAGTGCAATTCTAGATGGAATATTCGTTCTAATAAGGCCTGTTACTACATCAGCAGAAGGTCTTTGAGTTGCAACAATAAGATGTATACCCGCAGCTCTTGCTAATTGAGCAATTCTTGCAATAGATGCCTCAACTTCCTTAGCGGCAACCATCATAAGATCTGCTAGCTCGTCAATAACTATCACTATTTGATTCATCTTTTCATTAACGACAATCTCTTCGCCACTTTCATTTGTCGCTTTAATTAAGCCTCGCTCAACTTTGTTATTGTAATCGCTATATTTATTAACCTGAGCCTTACTCATCTTATCATATCTTGACATCATTTCTGATACTGCCCAGTTTAACGCTTTAGTTGCTTCCTTCGCATCTGTCACAACAGGAATTAACAAATGTGGCAATCCATTGTACTTTGTAAACTCAACCATTTTAGGATCTATCATAATAAATCTAACGTCATCAGGCGCTGCATTATATAATATACTCATTATGATTGAGTTAACACAAACTGACTTACCTGAACCTGTAGTACCTGCAATTAACATATGTGGCATCTTCGCTAAGTCACCAAAAATGATATCACCTGGTATATCCTTACCTAATGCAAATGTTAATTTAGACATATCTTTTTCTTTGTTACGCTTCTTGAGTTCGCTCATCAAATCATAGAAAGAAACTGCCGTCTTACTATCATTTGGAATTTCTATACCTACAGTTGATTTACCAGGTATAGGAGCTTCTATTCTAATACTTTTTGCCGCAAGATTTAATTGAATATCGTCAGCCAAATTAGTAATTTTACTAACCTTCGTTCCAATCTCTGGCGTGATTTCAAATCTTGTAACTGTTGGACCACAAGTAATTTCTCCAAGCTCTGCTTTAATTCCAAATATATCTAGGACATGTATTAATTTATTACCTTTATCTGATAATGTCTGCTTAGTTTCACCGCCACCTCTTGTAGGCTTAGTAAGCAAATTAAGTGGTGGAAATTTGTATGGTCCACTTACTTTCTTGCGTTGTGATTCAGTTTTTAACTGAGAAGCTAAGCTTTCGTTATTTGTCGATGACAAGCTTTCAGTATTAGGTGTAGGAGCCACTGTGTTATCAACTGTATTTGATGAAACAGATGCTTTTTCCTCAACTACTGATTCTTTTTCATCTGAGAAATGTATACGTGCACCTGATTCTTCACCAGACTTTAACGATACTCTAGTATATTCAGTCGGCTCAATTTCTTCGTCATTTTTGTCTGACATCATATTAATATTAACCAAATTCATACCATCGTTCGTTGGTGTATTAATATTATTATTGTTAACAACCGGTGCCTCTTCTGGTTCAGTTGATTTAATCGATGTATTAGCAAAATCAACTCCGGATACTTTTCTCTCTCTACGAGGAACATTTCCATCATACTTTGCAGTACCAACACCATGTTCTTCGTCTAAAATTCTCTTTCGACGTTCAACTTCTTTTCTATTATTTTCTCGACGCTTCTTATCTTGTTTCTTCTCATAAGCTCTAGAGGTACTTCTTCTAAATTTCTCAAAAAGTCCACCTTCTTCTTCCTTCGAAGAAAAGAAAACTACACAGAAAGCACATATTGCAATAATTAATATTACAAATATAAATGCACCTGCTCTACCAAAGCCTTGATAAAACATGTAAGCTATTCCGCCACCAAACAAGCCGCCGCCGCTTTTGTTATCATAGCCTATCTTGAAAGCAAGAATAGGTTTGATAGGATTTGCGCCATTAATACAAAGCTCTATAAAAGCACCGATACAAATGTAAATGAGTGTTGACAAGCCAACGATAATTGATGGATATAATCTAGTATCAAACTTAAGTCTATAAAATAATGCAATAAAGAAAACTGCAACTAGTAACAAAAAAGGAAAAATATATGCAATTATTCCAAATAGTCCAAAAAAGAATCCTGCTAATGCATTACCAAATTTGCCAATTATTCCAAAATAGCTTAGGAACAATAAAATACAAAATCCTATTGTTGAAACCAAGAATATATCTTTTGCTAAATCTTTTCTAGCGTTTGTATTTGATTTTTTTGAAGTAGATTTCTTATTAGCCATTATGCACCTTAAAACCAAAAATTTATGTAATTTCTTTGTATAATAAAATGTTCATAGAAATATATTTTAATGATGTATTTCTTTGCATTATACAACTACTATATATTACCACATTTTGTTGTTAATGTCATAACAAATCACTAAATATATGAAAAAAGTTTCTGTACATAAAAAAGGACTTGCATTACGCAAGTCCTTCATAGTCAAACTTTTATTCACCAATCAAGTAGTTATATAATCCTTCATAATTGAACTTAGAAGCATTCCATGAATAATCCTTCTTCATACCACGCTCAACCATCTTATTCCATTGTGTCTTCTTATCGAAGAAGATTTGCTTAGAATAGTTAACTGTGTTAAGCAATTCATCACCATTATAATTAACAAATGAGAATCCATCACCAGTATGTTCATATTCATTGTAAGGTTCAACAGTATCCTTTAGTCCACCTGTTTCACGAACAATTGGAACTGTTCCATATCTAAATGAAATAAGCTGTGTTAAACCACAAGGCTCAAATCTAGATGGCATCAAGAATGCATCCGCACTAGCATATAGCTTTCTTGCCAAATCTTCGTTATAGCAAATATTCGCAGAAATTCTATCAGGATATTTCCATGCATAATGTCTAAACATGTTCTCATATCTAGATTCACCAGTACCGATGATAACAAGTTGTGTAAACTCATCAACAATACCTTCAATTGCATAATTAATAAGGTCTAATCCCTTCTGATCTGTAAGTCTTGAAATAAGACCAATCATATATTTACGCTTATCAATTGTAAGACCCAACTCTTCTTGAAGCATCTCCTTGTTGACCTTCTTATGAGTTCTAAAATTATCAACGTTAAAGTTCTTATAAATCTTATTGTCAGTATTAGGATCATACATTTGATAATCGATACCATTCAAAATACCTTGCATATCAAAATGTCTTGCTGACAATAAACCATCTAAGCCTTCGCCATAATATGGACTCTGGATTTCGTTAGCATATGTGTTACTAACGGTTGTAATGTAATCAGCATATACCAAACCACCCTTAAGCATATTACCGCCCTTATTAAACTCAAGCTTATCAGATGTAAATAACTCATCAGGAAGACCTGATAAACCTTGTAATGTCTCAACATCCCATACACCTTGGAACTTAAGGTTATGTATAGTCATTATTGTCTTGATTCCCCAGAAAAATTCATTACCTTGGAATTCATTCTTGAGATAAACAGGAATTAATCCAGTTTGCCAATCATGACAGTGAATCAAATCAGGCTTAAAATCAATAACTGGAAGCATTGAAAGAACAGCCTTATCAAAATATGTATATTTCTCCATATCATATCTAACATCACCATATGGATAGAAGCATTCAAAATATTCCAAGTTATCGATGAAATAGAATGTTACACCTTGATATTCGTACTTAAAAATACCAACATACTTCTCACCTACTAAATGACCCATTCCCATATAGAAATTAGTTACATATTCAAAATTATCTCTAAACTCAGGTGGTATACATGTGTAGTTAGGGAGTACCACTCTAATATCCCAATTTTCTTTGTCAAATTCTTTAGGCAAAGCACCAACAACGTCAGCTAGTCCACCTGTCTTGACAAAAGGCACACATTCACTTGCAGCAAATAAAATCTTCTTCATAGGAAACCTCCAATAAAAATTACTCTTAATAAATTATATCAAGAATTGTCTTAAAGCACAAACATTTTATAATTCAAACAAATTATAATTACATATTCCAATTATGGAATACTTCTTGAACATCATCTTCTTCATCAAGCAAGTCTAAAATCTTATTAATATCCCATAACTCTTCATCAGTTTCTAAATCAACATAAGTCTGTGGAATCATACTTACGCTCGCATCAGCCATAGGAATTTTCTCTTGTTCTAAAGCTTCTCTTACTGCTGAGAAATCTGCTGGGTCTGTAATAATTTCAAAGCTATCTTCTTCTTCAGCGAAATCTTCAGCGCCAGCATCTAATGCAATCATCATAAGGTCATCTGCTTCTAATTCACAATCTTCTTTGGAAATAATTATTTGACCTTTTTCATCAAACATATATGATACGCAACCTTGTGTACCAATACTTCCGTGACCTTTTGTAAATGCATTTCTTACATTTGCAGCAGTTCTATTCTTATTATCTGTCAAACATTTAACAATGATAGCTGTTCCTTTAGGGCCGTATCCTTCATATGTACATGATTCATAATTAACTGCATCTGCATCACCAGCAGCCTTCTTAATACCTCTTTCAATAGTATCATTAGGCATGTTATTTGCTTTAGCTTTAGCAATTACATCACGAAGCTTTCTATTGTTATCTGGATCTGGTCCACCTTCTTTAACAGCTACTGCAATTTCTCTACCAATTACTGTAAAGATTTTACCTTTTGCAGCATCATTTTTTTCCTTTTTATGCTTAATATTTGAAAATTTTGAATGTCCTGACATTTTTATACCTCTTTCCTCTTATTGTAGCTCAAGCCACACCGCTTCAATTCTATCACTATTCATTATTTGTATCAAGTTTTCTTACTCGTACAGACTGAATTATCCTTTTCTTAACATCTAGAATTTGAAATTCATAACCATATGCTTTGATTAAGAAACTCGAATTATCAACAGGAATTTTTCCATGCTCATAAATAAGGAAACCATTTAAGGTTTCAAATTCTTCCTCAAACTTTATCCCAAGAATCTCCTCAACATCTTCAATGCTAGTCATACCATCCATTCTGTATTCGTCATCGTTAACTTCTCTAATCGATTCCTCTTCTAAATCATTCTCATCAATAATATTTCCGACAATTTCTTCTAGAATATCTTCCATGGAAATGATTCCAGAAGTCTGACCATATTCGTCTACAACGATAGCAAGATGATTTTTTTGCATCTGCATTTTGGTAAGTATAGCATTTATCTTATTTGTTTCTGGAATAAAATCTACTTCTCTAACTAAGCCCTCTATGTCGCGAATTTTGCTTCTAAGCTTTAGTTTATCCTCATAGAACTTCAAAACCTGCTTGATATGAATACTTCCAATAATATTATCTAAATCCTCGATGCAAACCGGATATCTAGAAAATGAGCTTTCGTTAATAACATGTACAGCTTCTTCAAGTGTCATGTTACCATCTAAGCTAACAACATTTTTTCGATGAATCATTACGTCCTTAGCATCTTTATCATCGAACTCAACAATATTAGCAATCATGGATGCTTCCTTAGCATTTAACACACCCATTTCATGTCCTTCGTTTACTACAGAAATAATCTCCTGTTCAGCTTCTTTTTCATTCTTTTTATTTTTTAATAATTTCTTAAATATTTTCGGCTTCGCCAATTAAATCTCTCCTTCTACAAAAACTCTTGGAATTCTCTTTCCGACATCACATGCAAATTCATAATTAAATCTACCAGAAAGCTCCCCAATGTCTTCTATCGATATTTTTTCATTTCCATCAGATCCAACCAAAGTAACCTTATCCATTACATTTACATCAGAAATCTCACTCACGTCAACCATAAATTGATCCATACAAACTCTACCTAGAATAGGCGCTTTCTTACCGTGAATCAACACATACCCTTTGTTAGACAAACTTCTAGGATAGCCATCACCATAGCCAACCGGAATAGTTGCAACAGTAGTTTCTCTATCTGTGACAAATGTTCCTCCATAACTTATACTTTTGCCTTCAGGAAGCTTCTTGACATGTACGACATGACTTTCTATTGACATTACTGGTCTTATATCAACCAATTTAGGCGTTTCGTCAGAAGGCCACAAGCCGTATAATATAATCCCTGCTCTTACAACATCAAAAGCTGCTTCCTTGAATTGAATAATCGACGCAGAATTTGCTGCATGTATCATTTCAAATGTTATTTGTCTTCTAGCAAGTTCATTAATCATTTCGTGGAATACGTCTAGTTGCATGCGAGCATAACTCAAATCAACTTCATCGGCTCTTGCCATATGTGTAAAGAAGCCAAACAAATTAATATTTTCTAATTTGTTAATTTCTGCAATTATATCAAGGTCTTCTTGAGTATTTTGAAAACCTATACGACCCATACCAGTATCCGCCTTGATATGAACATTACACACTTGTTCCATTTTCTTACATTCTTCGTCAAATGCTTTAGCTTGCTCGTAAGATGTAATCGTTGGTGTAATATTGTAGCTAATCATTGTATGATATGATTCTTGAAATGTATAACCCAGAACTAGAATTGGTTTAGAAATTCCATTAATTCTTAATTCTACCGCTTCGTTACAAGTAGCCACTGCATATCCATATACAAATTCAAGCTTTTCATATATCTTTGCAAACTCTATAGCGCCATGACCATATGCATCAGTTTTGATGACGCACATAAGCTTAGCGTTAGGATTACATTTATGTATTTCTTCGATATTGTGTTTGATTGCATCTAGATTGATGTATGCACACACACGATTTTTGTCCATTTAAAAACCTTCTTTCAAAACATCACTTATAGCATCTATTATATCAGATGCAAGCATAGAATGTGCACCTAATTTTGACGCCGCTTTATCTCCACATAACCCATGAAAATATACTGCTAATGCAACAAGTTTATTTATTTGTGGCAAATGTTTATTTGCACCAAGAATTGCAGCAATAATTCCAGTTAGTACGTCACCAGAACCTGCTGTTGACATTCCACTATTACCAGATGTATTTATGTAATTAGCCTCATCATTCCCACTTACAACTACTGTAGCTGCATCTTTAAGACATAAGCAAACCTTATACTTAGAAGCAAAATCTTTTGCATGTTCTAAAGGATTACTTTTAATTTCAGAAATGTCTAACTTATTTAATCTATGCATTTCTCCCATGTGTGGGGTTAACACAGGAATAGTTTTCATTTTCTGAAGTAAATCAATATTTTCACTTAGAATATTAATTGCGTCTGCATCTATTATTAAATGTTTATCATAGTTTGATAGGACATACTTAACAATTTGTTGTGAAGCTTTTGAGCCACCAATTCCTGGACCTATTACAGTAACATTTGACCAAGATAGTTCTTGCTGCAACTTCTCATCATCAAATCCACTATACGTAACAACTATTGCTTCTGGAAGCTTCTTTTGAAGGATTTCACGATTGTCTTCTGTCGTATATACCTTAACCAATCCCGCACCCATTCTAAGAGCTGCGCACGCACTAAAGTAAGCCGCTCCACTCATCCCTTGAGAGCCAGCTATAATCAGTATTTTACCGTAATCGCCTTTGTTTGAAGCGTCATTTCTATTATTTAATAAATGTAAATCACACTTTTCTAAAGAAAATGTTTTAGGGCTAATACGTTTAACATTTTCTAGCTGTATATCCTCCAAGAAACTATTTTCATTAATCCCAATATCACAAACACTAGTCTTGCCTGAATAATTTCTTCCTGGATAAAGCAAATGTGCATTCTTCAAGAAGTTAAAGGTTATTGTGGCATCAACCTTACAAGCTTCTCCCATTACTTGACCTGTATTAGTATTAATTCCACTTGGAATATCAATTGCAACTTTGTAGCCTTTTTGGTTATTGAAAAGCTTAATTGCTTCTAAAAACAACCCTTCAACATTTCTTGATAATCCTATTCCAAAAATCCCATCAACATATACATCGAAGTTACTTATTCCACTAACAGCTTCAAAATTACCGATACTATTTCCATCCCAAAATTCAAATAATGACTTCTCTGAAATGTTATATCTCCTTGCAATATCTAGCTGTTCCTTTAAGTCTGATGAAAACTTAGCTTCATCGCCACAAAGCAAAATTGAAACATTAAACCCAAAGTTATGCATAAGTCTAGCAACACAAACTGAATCTCCACCATTATTTCCCGTTCCGACAAAAGCTAGTATCTTATCAGAAAACTTTATATGCTTCTTCAATTCATCACAAACACTAAGTGAAGCTCTCTCCATAAGAGTACTGCCTTTAATTCCAAAATAATTAATTGTGTTGTAATCACATTGCTTCATCTCTTCAGCAGTAAGTACTGTATTCATATTTCCCTCAACTAATATAGCTCTGCAAAAGCAGAGCCATAACTAATTATCAACATTAATATTTTCTTTTTCTTTGTTCTCTTCTTTGAGTCTCGCAAGCTCCTCTGCCTTTTGCTTGGCTTTCGCAACTGCTAATTCATGTGCTTTCAAATTCTCTTCGTAATCTTCATACTTAATGTCAAATAAATCCACAATATCTTTACCAAAAATATCATTCATATAAGCATAGATTTCTCGATTATTAATTTCACGATTTTGCTTTCTAATAATATTCTTCTTAAGCTCTATTCTCATACCTGTAATCCATTCAGATATTTCAGATATCTCAGAACTATTTGTACGTAAAATATCGTAGCAAAACGCCATCGTATCAAGCATAAGCTTTTGATTATATGCTTTAATCTGCTTTGGCAATTCAAGAAGCTCATCTTCTATCTCATCAATCTTCTGATTTGCTTCTTCTACTAATCGCTTATTATCTGCTAACACTTGTGCCTCAGCCGAACCTTGCTTTGCTTTTGTGTTATCCATATTGACCACAATTCCCTGCATAAGATTCGCTTTAACCTTCTTGACTTCCTTGAGCTTATTATTTAATTTACCTTGCTCAGCAAGTAAAGTTTTAAGCGTAGCTTCATTGTCTTTAATATTTTGTGGCTTGCCATTAACAGCAAATAATCTATGCCATTTCTGATCTAAAACTAATATAGGAACTTTAACATTTCTTAAAGCTTCAAGAAAACTCTCTTCCCGCATCTAACAAACCTCTTGTTAATTCTGATTCTTAGAAACATTATATGATAATCTCATCAAACTATCAGACAAATGTACATTCTCAACAACTATATTTTCATCTTCGAATTCCAAATCAACATGAGCGAAATTCCATATTGATTTGATACCCAAATCAACTAATTTCTTTGCTACTATTGCCGCATTTCTCTTAGGTAATGTCAATACAGCAATTTCAACATGATTCTCTTCTACGAATGTCTCTAAATCATCCATAGCAAGAACTGGAATACCATTAATACGCTTGCCTTGCATCTCTGGATCAATATCAAACATAGCAAGTGTTGGGAATCCCATCTTAGAAAACTTGTCGTATTTAACAATGGCTTTCGACATATTACCTGCACCCACAATAATCATATTATGAGTTCTATCTAAGCCTAAAATCTTACCGATTTCATCATATAGATACTTAACATTGTAACCGTATCCTTGTTGTCCAAATCCACCAAAATTGTTAAGATCTTGACGAATTTGAGATGCAGTTGAATGCATCTTATCACTCAAATCATTAGAACTAATTCTCTCAATTCCTTGATTCAACAAATCCCCTAAATATCTGTAATATCTAGGCAAACGCTTAATTACTGCTGGCGATATCTCTCTGTTCATATTCCACACCCCTCATTATATAAAAACTATACAAAAATTATAATAAATAAATACTTACTTGTCAAATTTTTAACAATTTAATCTTACATTTCTCCTGATAAAACTTCCCACTTCTCATATAATGGTTCAAGTAAACTATCAAGTTCTTCTTTTTCTTTTGATAATTCGTTGAGCTTAGCAGAATTAAAACCATTTTCAGGTTTTGCTAGTTCCTCATCTAGCTTGGCAATTCTGTCTTCTAAGTCAGATATCTCATCTTCAATTTTGGCTATTTCATTTTCTTTCTTTCTTCGTAAAGCATTTTCTTGCTTTTGTTGTTGCCAATCGATTTTTCCTTCTGAAGCTTCTTTTGTTTTCTCATTTTCTAAGGCAGCGTAATTATTAATTACTTCGTCCTTTTTGGAAATGTAATAGTCGTAATTACCGATGAATTCTCTAACTCCATACGGATTCATTTCAAGAACTTTGTTTGCAACCTTGTTAACAAAATATCTATCGTGACTAACAAAAAGAACTGTTCCATCATATTCATTAAGAGCCTTTTCCAAAATATCTTTAGAATCCATATCTAAATGGTTTGTAGGCTCATCTAGAACAAGAAAATTTGCATCAGAAAGCATAAGCTTACATAAAGCTACTCTACCTCTTTCACCACCAGATAAAACGCTTATTTTCTTATCAACTTCGTCGTCTTTAAATGCTAATGCTGCAAGAGTATTTCTAATCTTGGTATTATTAAGCTTTGGAAATACATCTCTAATCTCTTGAAAGATTGTATTATTCTCATCTAAGTCCATTTGTGCTTGATCGTAATAACCAATATCAACATTTGAACCAAGCTTAATCTCCCCTAAAGAAGGCTCTTTAAGCCCCGTTAGCATTTTAAGAATTGTCGTCTTACCCGTTCCGTTATCGCCAAGAATTGCTACTCTATCTAATCGTTTCAAATCAAATGAAACATTTTCAAAAATTGTGCCATCAGAATAAATGCAAGCTAAATCTTTGATTTGTAAAACATCATTACCCGACCGCTTTGATGCTTGCAAAGAAATTCTCATATCAGTACTAGCATCATCTAGCAGCTCGATAGTTTCCATTTTGTCCAAAGTCTTTTTACGGCTTTCAGCTCGCTTGATTGATTTTTCGCGATTAAAACTTTGCAATTTACTAATTACTTCTTCTTGATGTGCAATCTCTTTTTGTTGCTTCTCATAAGCATTATTAATGCCTACCATCATTTCTTCTTTTTGTCTAACAAATGAAGAAAAATTTCCTTGATAAGTACGCGATGGTCTAGTATTAAGATCAACTACATTTCCCACAACCCGGTCAAGAAAATATCTATCATGAGCAACAATAATCAATGCCTTATTCCAGTTATTAAGAAAGCCTTCTAACCACTCAATAGAAGACATATCAAGATGGTTAATTGGTTCATCTAATACCAACACATCGTTATCGCATACAAGCAGTTTACCAAGTGATACACGAGTTGCTTCGCCACCTGACAACATTGACATTTTCTTATCAAACTCTTCCTCACTAAAGCCTAAGCCTTTAAGAACTCCGACAGCCTCACTCCTAAAAGTAAGTCCACCTTTCTCTTCAAAATCAAGAGAAAGGTGGTTATATTCATCCATTAGCGCGTCAAAATCTACGTTGGGATTAGACATATTACCTTCCATCTTGCGGAGCTTTTCTTCCATCTCAAAAAGATCACTTCTAGCTGAAAGCACAACGTCTTTGATTGTAGTATCATCATCACTCGATTGATATTGAGATAAATAACCAACCTTAACACTACTCGCTACAACAACTTCTCCATTATCAGCAGTTTCTTCACCAATGATAATTTTGAGAAGTGTCGATTTACCACAACCATTACGACCAACAATTGCAAATTTATCGCCTTTATTTACTTGAAAACTTACATTTTCTAAAACTTGGTTGTCACCATAAGCCTTAGAAATATTTTGAACTGAAATTAACATTTTATAATGATTTCTCTAATGTCTCTCTAATTGCTACAATAAAATCTTTACTATTAAGTACTGTAGGATTTGCTTCTTCTGTAATAAGTGCCAAATCCTTAGTCATCTTGCCCGATTCAATAGTATCGATACAAGCCTTATCTAGCTTATCTGCAAATGTAACTAACTCATCAATTCCGTCTAATTCGCCACGCTTTCTCAAAGCACCTGTCCAAGCAAAAATTGTAGCTACAGAGTTTGTAGAAGTCTCTTCACCATTAAGATGCTTGTAATAATGACGTTGAACAGTACCATGAGCAGCTTCATATTCATAATATCCATCAGGACTTACAAGTACTGAAGTCATCATAGCAAGTGAGCCAAATGCTGATGAAACCATATCAGACATAACATCACCATCATAATTCTTGCATGCCCAGATATATCCACCTTCTGACTTCATTACACGTGCTACAGCATCATCAATCAATGTATAGAAATATGTAATACCTGCTTCTTCAAACTTAGTCTTGAATTCAGCATCAAAGATTTCCTGGAAAATGTCTTTGAAGGTATGGTCATACTTCTTAGAAATAGTATCTTTAGTTGCAAACCATAAATCTTGCTTTGTATCTAAAGCGTAATTAAAGCATGATTTTGCAAAGCTTTCAATTGACTTGTCGATATTATGTTGTCCTTGAAGTACACCAGCTCCCTCAAACTCATGAATAGTTTCTTTGAGAACTGTTCCATCCTCGCCTGTAAATACAAGCTCAGCCTTACCTGCACCTGGAACATCAATTTCAACTGACTTATATACATCACCATACGCATGTCTTGCAATAGTAATAGGCTTCTTCCAAGAACGAACATTAGGCTTAATATTATTAACAATAATTGGTGCTCTAAATACAGTACCATCCAAAATAGCTCTAATTGTTCCATTAGGACTCTTCCACATTTCTTTGAGATCGTACTCTGTCATTCTAGCTGCATTAGGAGTAATTGTTGCACATTTAACTGCAACTCCATACTTCTTAGTAGCATTAGCAGAGTCAATTGTAACTTGATCATTTGTCTCATTTCTATGCTCTAATCCTAGGTCATAATACTCGCTCTTCAAATCAATAAATGGATTAATTAACTCGTCTTTGATCATTTGCCAAAGAATACGTGTCATCTCATCTCCATCCATTTCTACAAGAGGTGTTGTCATTTGAATCTTTTCCATAATCTTTCTCCTTATAAATCTTATTAAACAAATTTATTTTGCAACAATATTAACAATTCTACCTGGTACGTAAATCTCTTTGATTATATTGCCAGACAACTTATCTCCAAGAGCTTCCTTTGCCTTGTTAATTGCAGTATCTTTATCGCAATCCTTGGAAATATTAATTGTTGTTTTGGCCTTACCATTGATTTGAACAGCAATTTCGATTTCATCATCTACTGTCTTGCTTTCATCATATTCTGGCCATTTCTCAAAAGCTATTGTTTCGTCATGTCCCATGCATTCCCAAATCTCTTCACCAACGTGAGGACAAATACATGAGAACATCTTAATAAAGTTATCAGCATATTCTTTAGAACACTTACCAACCTTATATACTTCATTTACAAAAATCATCATCTGTGAAATAGCTGTGTTATAAGCAAGCTCTTCAAAGTCTGAAGTAACCTTCTTAACTGTTTTGTGATAAATCTTCTCTAATTCATCAACATTTCCATCAACTAGATTATCTGTCTCTGTAAAGAAGTTGTATACTCTAGTGATAAATCTCTTAGCACCTTGAACATTGTTAGAATTCCAAGGCTTAGACACTTCAAGAGGTCCCATAAACATTTCATATAGACGTAATGTATCTGCACCATAGTCTTCAACTATATCACTTGGATTGATTACAAATTCTGGGAAACGCTTACCCATCTTAATTCCGTTCTCACCTAGAATCATACCTTGATGAACCAGCTTCTGGAATGGCTCTTTAACTGGTGACAAACCATTATTATAAAGGAATCTATTCCAAATTCTAGAATACATCAAGTGGCCTACAGCATGCTCTGGACCACCAACATATAAATCTACTGGCATCCAGTGCTTTAGTAATTCTTGATTTGCGAACTCCTTATCATTATCAGGGTCAATGTATCTCAAGAAATACCAAGAAGAACCTGCTGAACCTGGCATTGTTGAAGTTTCACGCTTACCTTTAACGCCATGAGCATTGTATTCCTTCCACTCAGTAGCATTTTCAAGTGGAGCCTTACCATTCTTGCCCTTATAATCTTCAAGTTCTGGTAAAACAAGTGGTAAATCTTCATCTGGAATAAAGTAAGTCTCGCCGTCATCTGTGTGAACACAAGGAACTGGCTCACCCCAATATCTTTGACGAGCAAAGATCCATTCGTGGAACTTATAATTAATTGTGCGCTTAGCAACACCTTTATCCTCTAACTTAGCTGTAATAGCTTCTTTTGCTTCTTCTACTGTTAAGCCAGTAAACTCTTCTGAGTTAATAAGCTTACAGCCTTTACCCAAGTAATCTTGCTTCTCAAATGCAGCGTCACTAACATCTCTTCCTTCAATAACTTGGATCATATCGATATTATGAACCTGAGCATATTCAAAGTCTCTTTGATCGTGACTTGGAACAGCCATAACTGCACCAGTACCATAATTAGCTAATACGAAATCACCGATAAATAATGGTACTTCCTTACCATTAACTGGATTGATTGCATATAAACCTTTGAGTGGACAGCCTGACTTAGTCTTATTAAGCTCTGTTCTATCCATGTCAGACTTCTTTGCGGTTTCATCGATATAAGCTTGAACTTCATCGCGATTTTCTACTCTATCTAACAAGCCCTTAACAATTTCTCCATCAGGAGCAAGTACCATAAATGTGATACCATAAATTGTCTCGATACAGGTTGTAAATATAGAGAATTTGCCACCACCAACAATTTCAAATTCAACTTCAACACCAGTACTTTTACCAATCCAATTGCGTTGAATTTGCTTTGTTGACTCAGGCCAATTTATTTCTTCAAGGCCATCTAATAATTCTTCTGCAAATGCAGCTTGATCAATTACCCATTGCTTCATATTCTTACGAACTACTAGATATCCACCACGCTCTGATTTGCCATCAATAACTTCATCATTTGAAAGAACTGTACCTAATTCTTCACACCAGTTTACTGGCATATCAATGTATTTCGCATAACCTGCTTCATATAGCTTCTTGAAAATCCATTGTGTCCACTTATAGAACTTAGGATCACTGGTTGCAACCATCTTAGACCAGTCATAGTCAAAACCAAGCTCCTTAAGCTGACCTGAAAAAGTCTTGATATTCTCGTCTGTAAACTTAGCAGGATGATTACCGGTTGTAACAGCATATTGTTCTGCTGGAAGACCAAATGAGTCATATCCCATTGGATGAAGTACATTGTAGCCTTGCATTCTCTTCATTCTAGACATGATATCTGTAGCTGTATAGCCTTCTGGATGTCCTGCGTGTAGACCAACACCTGATGGATATGGGAACATATCTAAAGCGTAGTATTTAGGCTTGCTAAAATCCCACACATCTGTCTTAAATGTCTCATTTTCCTCCCAGTATTTTTGCCATTTTTTCTCTATAACTTTATGATTATATTTCTTTGACATAATATTCCTCCAAATGTCATATTTTTATAAAGACATATTTCAACTAAATAATTCTAGCATACTAGACCTTTTTGTCAAGATTATAAGGCTTTGTACTTTAATAAAAAACAAGGATATTTCCTCAATAAAAAGGAAACACCCTTGTCAACCATTAACTAAATTTCAAATTTTATTCTTCATCATCATTCAACTTATTGGCTCTAGCTGCAACTTCTTTGTCTTGAATGTCATGTGGAGTTTGTTCATAGCGTAAAAATTCGTATGAATAATTACCTGAACCTGCTGTCATCGAACGAAGTGTTGTACCATATCCATAAAGCTCTGCAAATGGAATTTCTGCTTCAATCTCTGTCTTGTCAGAATCAAGTGCATTCATGCCCATTACTCTACCACGACGCTTGTTCAAGTCGCCCATTACATCACCAGTATATTCGTTAAGCACTACAACCTTCATATTTGCGATAGGTTCAAGTAATACTGGCTTAGCTTCTAATATACCTTTCTTAAAAGCTCCTTTGGCTGCAATCTTAAATGCATTCTCTGACGAATCAACTGAGTGAGACGAACCATCATATAAGGTTGTCTTAACACCCACAACTGGATATGCAGCAAGTGGTCCCGCAAGAACGCCTTCTGCTATACCTTTCTCTACTGCTGGGAAATAATTCTTTGGAACTGCACCACCAACAACAACCTGTTCAAATTCATACGCTTTATTATTATCTCCAAGTGGCTCGAATCGCATTTTAACATGACCGTATTGACCATGACCACCAGATTGTTTCTTGTGCTTGTATTCTACATCACTGGTTCCAAGAATTGTCTCTTTATAAGCTATACGTGGCTTCTTAAGTTCGATTTCAACCTTGTAATAATCCTTTAACTTCTCTGCAATAAGTTCAATTTGTTGCTCAGAAATACCATATATAAAAGTCTGATGATTTAAAGCATCATTTTCAACCTTTATAGTCTTATCTTCTTGCATAATCTTGGCAAGAGCACTTGCAACCTTATCTTCTTCACCCTTCTTAACCACCTTATATCTTAGGTAAGTATATGGAACAGAAATTCCCGTTCTAATATACAAAATAGGATTTGATTTGGTTGACAAAGAATCTGTTGTATCAACCTTGTTAAGCTTAGACAAAGCACCAATATCACCTGCATGAAGCTCAGGCACTTCTTCAGCTTTGTTGCCTCTTAGGACATATAATTTACCCGCCTTTTCTTCAGTGTCTTTGTGATGATTAAATAATTGATCATCTGTCTTAATAACACCTGAATTAACTTTGATAAATGAATATTTACCAACGAAAGGATCTACCATTGTCTTGAATACATATGCTGACTTTGATTTTGCAAAATCATAGTTTGCAGGATATACCTCATTTGTCTTAGCATTTATACCCGAACATTCTCTTTGATCTGGACTTGGAAGATATTTGATAATATCAACCATGAGTGTATACATTCCTCTTGCTAAAATGTTAGAGCCCATAAGAACTGGTACAATTGAACCTTCAGCTACATTAACACGAAGAGCCTGTCGAATTTCATTCTCTGAAAATTCATCTCCTTCAAAATATCTCTCCATATATTCTTCGCTTGTCTCTGCAACAGCTTCAATTAACGATTCTCTATATTTCTCAAGATAATCAAGTGTATAATCTGGCACATCACATTTGTCAACTGTTCCAGCAGCATTCCACTTCTTAGCTCTTTGTTGTAGAACATTAACATATCCTGTAAATTCTCCATTTTCTCTAATTGGTAAATGGAATGGAGCAATTTTCTTGCCGTATAACTCTGACAAACCTTCTACAACTTCTCTATAACT
Organism: Lachnospiraceae bacterium; assembly: GCA_045642225.1. Classification (GTDB taxonomy): domain Bacteria; phylum Bacillota; class Clostridia; order Lachnospirales; family Lachnospiraceae; genus RUG191. Next base: position 53,208 of record JAZUIN010000079.1, read on the forward strand.
TGCATCATCAATATCCATATCTGTAACGAATATAATACGAGGCAATTTATAATTGTCACACATTTCCCAGGCTTTTCTTGTTCCAACTTCGATACCATTCTTACCAGATACAACAATTATAGCAGCATCTGCAGCACTTATAGCTTCTTCTGCTTCACCCACAAAATCATTAGAGCCTGGTGCATCTAAAATGTTAATCTTACAATCTTCAAATTCAATAGGAACCAAAGATGTGTGAATAGAAAAACCTTTCTTGATCTCTTGCTTGTCAAAATCAGAAATTGTGTTACCATCTTCTACTTTCCCCATCTTAGATGTAACACCAGCCAAATAAGCCATAGCTTCTGTAAGACTTGTCTTACCGGCCCCTCCATGTCCAAGCATTACTACGTTTCTAATCTTGTCTGTTGTGTAAACCTTCATAGTAAAATACCTCCGTACATTAAATTGTTGTATAACAACTTACCTTATTTAATATTTTACTAAATGTGCATACAATTCACAAGAAAAAGTTAAATTGTCTTAACAATTTAAAACTAATACTTTAGTTCAACTAATTGTTTAACATTTTCAAGTTCTGCCATTAGGCAGACGATAATTCATTATTCCTGTCTTTTAGAGTATCTAACAACACCAACCAACAAAGAAAACGCTATGATTAATAAAATTATATCAACCATATCCTTTATCTCATCTCCAGTCTTTGGTGATTTTTTTTCAATTACAATTTGCGAATCAGTATCAACATTTTCTAGAGCTTGATTATCATTAGCAACTAATGCATTGTCATCTAAAACGCTTGGAACTACAGGATCTATAGATTCATTATCTTTATCCGGTTCTATGTCTTCTGGTTCTCTTGGTGTTGGATATTTTAACAACCTTAATGAAGCATTTTCTACATTTAACGAATAATTGCTTAGCGATAAATTTGTAATATCCGTAACGCCAATTACATTTTGATATAAGCCATAAGTCAACTCACTATAAAGCTTGCCAAGAATACTATCGTCATAGAAGGCTCTTGGCGTTGACAAAACAACATCTTCAATACTTTCAAAAGCTCTTAAACCTTCAATATCATATTCATAATTACGTTCCGGAAGACCAACAATATTGACAGCTTTTTTTGCTGTAATTGTTAGAGGAGCCTTCGTAATATCAATAGTTCCATATTCTTTATCTATGTCGTAATCTCTGCTATAGAATAGTTTACTTCCAGCTTTATATTGAATTATATCTATTCTCTTGTCATTTCCTGCACTTTCAGTAACTCCTGGTCCCTTTGCAAGTAGCTTTCCATATCCATGCGTAAATGTATCAGCATCATCGTGATTTACGAATCCAAGGTAATCCAAATAATAATCTAAAGCTTTTGTCATACCGTATTCAACAGACAAACTCTCGCCAAGTGCAACTCCTCTAGATCTTCTTACTGCCTTTGACGTAACTTTAAGATTTGCCTTATCTACTTTAACTAAAACAATCACAGACTCATCGTTATACACTCTTGTAGCTGTATCTTCACTCAATGTAATTCTAATTGCTGAAACACCAGCGTGTTTAACAATAATCTTGCCGTTATCATCAACATTTACAGAAGGCTCTGCATTAAATTCCGGCCATTTTTCATACAAATCACCAACTACTTCAAAACTATATTTATCGTTCTCTGTAGACGCATCTGTAGAAGGATTTAACACAAAATCATCCTCACCGTATGTCGCTGTATAAAGTCTATCAATTATAATATTTCTATTAGCTTTTTCTTTAGAAAATGTATTACTTATCTTTCTTGCAATGTAATTGTCATTATCTATAAATTCAGCCTCAATATAATAATTTCCAGATGCTATTCCTGTAAATGTTAAACCAGTATTTTTTGCATCATCAACAGACAATGTATTTTGCGATAACAGAGTTCCATTTTCATCATTTTCTTTTATTGTAATAACAACATTTCCAGAAGTATCAGTAGGAATCATATTGCTAGTAATAACCTTTATATTAGAATCAGTAGCATTGATTTTATTTACTTTAATCTCCATAGAAATTGGTCGTTTATAAATCTTAAACTCTTTCGTATCTTCAGCCGCAGTGTAGTTATTACTTGCATTAACCTTTGCATGCACCTTGTAAGTCCCAACATTAGAAGGCTTAATTGGCAAAATGTTATTATCTGAATCCATATATTCAATAACAACATTATTATCGCTATTAGTATATACACTTGGATCTTCTACAGGCTGACCATCATATACTTTACTATTATTTTCGGTTATTTCAACTTGACCTCTATCAACCTTAATCTTATCAATATAGCGACCGCAAGAATACCAATACATATCATTGTCTTTACTTGTATTCGACTTTGCAAGAATCGTGTATTCTCCAAAATCCTTTGCTTTGATTTTGATATAAGCAGGATTACTATCGACAGCTTCCTTTTTATCAACAAGAGTTACTGCATCATTGTCGTTCAAATTAAAGGTTACAGTTGAGCCTATTGGTAGTTCATCATATTTAACTTCAATCTTTGCCTCATCACCAATAATTGGTTGAGTGCTTGGTCCAATCAAAGTCAATTTATCTATCATCTTCAACCAATTATCTTTGACCTGGCTAGTTACATTTCCATAATAAGTATCAATTCTTTTATAATTAATACTATTTTTTAAATATACAAGCTCTAAAACTGTATTAAAGTCATCAAAAACTACATTTTTCTCCGGAAGATATAAATAAAGCATATTATCTTCGTCAGAATATATATCATGCCAACAATAATCATTTTCATCAGCATCGGTCAAATGTGTAGCAACCTGAGCAAGTGGCTCAATTGCTTTAAGCTTAGTCTGATATACCCTAATATTTTCATCTGATTTTGCATCTTTAAAATATGCTTTAACACTTCCGCCATAAATTGTAGGTGTAAATGACATTGTTTCAGCTAGAAGCGTTCCAGCAGAAATAGTATATTTATGATTTCCAAGTGAACTTGCATCTTTACCTAATCCAATATCATTAAAACCTGAAGCTTCTACAACTCCTCCAGTCATCCTAAAAGTCTTAAGCAATCCAGTTCCTTGTCCTGTGCCAATTCCAGCAGCGCCGTCACCACCAGTAGCATTTACATAGCCCCCAGTTATACTAACACACTTTACGTCATTACTTCCCGAGCGCCAATTTCTATAATACTTACCATTACCAATTCCAGCAGCGCCTTCTCCACCTACAGCCAAAACACTAGACTTAGCCATACGCTCCTTTAATGTAGAGCCTGTCATATCATATAACGTATTCTTTTTTATTAGAACATCACCATTTAAGTAAGAGTTTTCTCCAACACCAATACCTGCTCCACATTTTCCACCATACGCTTCAATTTTGCCTGAGCCTTGAAGAATAATCTTATATAAATATTCCTGTCCTCCTGATGTTCCAATACCTGCGGCACTTTCTCCCGCTTTAGCAACAAGATTAGTATTTTTTATCTCTATATTTCCTTTAACTTTGTAGGTTTCTCCACCACCTACGCCTGCTCCTCTATAACTACCTGTTGCTACAACATTTTCACAATTAGAAATACGAACAGATTTCATGCTAGCCTTAGCTTCTTTAATACTAAATCTATTATTGTCTCCTACTTCACCAAATTCTTTAAATGAAAGATCATCAATTCCACCTGAGCCTATACCAGAAGCACACGCGCCACCAGTTGAAACTATATTGTTACAATTATCAATATCTATAGTTCCAGCAACTCCAACACCAGAACCACCAATTCCGGCTGCACCTTTCTTATGCGACAAATCATCTCCGCCAATTGCTTGAATGTTATCACAATTGGAAATGTTAATGCTATCAAAATCCGCTGTAGTTCCAGCTCCAATACCTGCACCTGCAAAAGAACCATAAGCAACTTTTTCAGGCTCAGTAACACCAGGCTCTGTTGTAGGAACTTTAATTACTTTAGTAATATTCGCACCTGTAGAACCTTTAGCTTTTATTGTATTACAATTTCTTATAGTAAGATTTCCAACCTTACCACCATCACCAGAGATAATTAGATTAAAAGTATCTGAACCATATCTCAAGCCAGAGCTTCCTATACCAGCTCCACCTCTTACACCTTCAGCCTCAATATAATTACAATCAGATATTAAAATCTCTTTAATTTCTCCACCTTCACCAGGTCCAATTCCAGCAGTACAATCAAGCTTTTCATCATCTTTTCCCGTATTGTTCTCATGTGCTTTAGCAATAATCGTTCCACAGTTTGTAATGTGAAGCTTATTCATATCAGCTTCTTTTTTCTGGACATTTGAAGCACCAGCTGTACCAATAGAATTTCCTTCATAATCGGAATTATTTATGAAAATGTTTTTTACTGGCGCAAAAGCACCTCCTCCAATTCCAACACCATAATGAATACCATCACTAGGAATATATGTTTTTACACTACAGTTATCTATTGATATAGTGTCAATAGAATTGTCACCCATTTCAGAGTCATATCCATTACCAATACCAGATCCATGCCTACCAGGATGAGTATCAACAGTAGCATTTTTAATTGAAATATTCCCACCTTTACCTTGACTACTACCGATAGCTGCAGCTTCACCATCGCCATAGGCAAAAATACTTAAATCTCTATTGGTTTTACCAGTAATATTTATAATTCCACCTTCACCCGCTTCAGCAGAACCTATACCACAAGAATCTTTACCACCAACAGCATTTATAATACCAAGACCAGTAATTGTGATATTGTTTCTATCAACTCTATGGCCGCCACCAATACCTGCACCTTCTTTACCACCTCTAGCATTAATTTTCCCAGCACTATCCATATTGATTGTAATTGGCATACCATCTTTACTAGAATAGTCTCCGCTTCCTATTCCGGCAGCACCTTCTCCACCTGTTGCAATAATATTAGGTTCACCTTCTATAGTTATAGAGCCTTCTCCCCTAGTATTATTATCACCAGCACCTATACCTGCGCTGTGCTCACCACCAGTAGCATTTATCTCGCCATTACCACTTATATATACTTTTGCTCCATTATTGTTATCTCCGCCACCAATGCCGGCACCATCACCACCACCAATTGCTTCAATCTTCTTACAATTGTAAATGTATATTCCGTCAGTAAATTCTGTACTTTGACCACCACCAATTCCTGCACCATTAGCTGTTCCATGAGCGTAAATATATTCACAATTATTTATAACAATTTTACCCAAGTATACTTCATCACCATCAACAATATCATCACCTGTACCTATACCTGGTGCACCGTCACCGCCTCGTGCTTCAATTTTTACATTATCATTTATAGTAATTGAACTAACATCACCATCACGTCCGCCACCAATTCCTGCAGCATGCTTAGCTCCTGTAGCTTTAATAGAGACATCACCCTCAATAATAAGGTTACCCATGTCTGAATAATTTCCACTTTTTATTTTTTTATTGGCATAATTTTCACAATCACTTGAATTTGTACCAATACCAGCGGCACCTCTATCATTTTGACCATTTCCACCACCAATGGCTTCAAGATAACCATCACCTTTAATAGTAAGGTTAGCATTTTTAGCAATACAAATTCCGGCATAACCGTCATTATGCCCCCAACCAACATCATTACCACCTACTAGCTTATTATCTCCTTTTACAGTGATTTCAGCATAAGAGTCAGGCGTAATTGTTATAGGTGAAATTTCTTCACTCTCATCATTATTACTATGTCTAAAATTCATTTCAAGATTTTCAATAGTAACCTTTATAGGACTACTTTCTGTTCCACCATTAATTACAATACCACCTTTATTAGCAGTACCAGTTATAGAATAATCAAAGCTACTATCATCAATGACACTTCTTTTGTTATCACTTACATTTATACTCTTAGTTCCTTTATAAATGTTATTAAAATCTACAGTTCTCTCTTGCTTTAAATTAATATAAAAAAAGACGCCAAAAACCAATGCTGCGAAAATCGCAACAAAAATAATAGCTATTATACTTTTATTTTTTCTGGTTTTTAAACGCATTTTTTAACATCCTATATTTACTACGATTTTAATTTTTGCATATCAATACTATCCTTATCATATGCAAATTCTATCTCTTCTAAGAAAGTATATAGAACAGTACATACTGTTTGTATATTGTTAGTAAAAATTCTACATGCAGAAAGTACACCCACATAATTAACTGAAATACCTAACTGCTGTAAAATTATAGTCCATGAAGCAACCGTTCCTGGTGATGCAAGAGAAAGCTGTAATGACAGAATAAACATAACAAGAAGAATTGATGTAGAAATCATAACTCCTGTTTGATCTGCTATCATACATGGTGCCAATATAAGACTTATTGAAACCATAGGATAATAAACAGCTTGTGCCATAGGCATCCAAAGTTGATTGAAATCTCTATCTATACCAAATTCATTTTCAGCAACATCATATCTATCTTTTAATGTTGCAGATAGACTTGCCGTTACGAAGGATTTAACCAAAGGAACTTTTGATTTTTTAATAATAGTAATAATACTTACTTTACATTTCACACAAACCTTTATTGCCTTAACAATAAGCACAATAATTGAACATGCAAGTACGGCTACTATATACTTCCAAGCTGTGAAAATAATTTGGGTATTGCCTCCAAGAATAATCTCCATCAAACTCAAGCCCGGAATAACGCAAACTAATTTAAGAACATATTCCATGATTACATAAATTACATTACGTAGTTGGTCAACAACTTTACCAAGCTCTCTTGTTTTATCTCCTGTAACAAGCATTGCTGCACCTATTCCAAATGCCAAAATAACTATTTGTGGCATATTATTTTCAGTAAAAGGTGTTACAAAATTAGTAGGAACAACATTTAGAATCATTTCAATAATTTGTTTTGGCTTGAAATCTGAAGCACCTACAACAAAATTTGAATAACACAAAAAAGCTGCAGCTAAAGCGACTAGTGTAATAAATATCGTCATTAAAACTGACCTTTTAAATATAGAAAGTCCCAAGTCATTAAGCTGTTTCAAACTAGCCAATGACGAAATTGACGAAATCATAGAAATAAACATTACTGGAATCATTATTCCTGATACTAAACTTATCACAAGCGAAAGTACTGGATGTACTAAATCGTCGTTAACAAATTGAACAATATCCTTTGGCAATAAGCTTATTAACAAGCCTAAAACTATACCTAAAAAAATAGATATTACCATAGGATTTTTCCAGAAAGCATTTTGTTTTATCCTAGGTGAATGTATTATAACAAAGTTGTTGTTGAAAGAATGAATATAAGACACACTAGCATTATCATGATTAAATGCTCCTGTAAACAATCCATTTATTAGAGAAGATAATTCTGTCTTCTTGTATAATGCTTGATTAAAATCACCCTTAGCAGAAATAATCAAATCAATTTTACCTAATTTTTTTATTACACGGCATGTAACTTCTTCTTCATCTCCGATTTCATCTTTATATATGTATAAAACCTCTGTGATTTCTTTGACATATAAATCAATGACGTCAGCTTCAAAGTTATATTTACTCATATAATTTCTAATGTCATCTTTAAAGCCTTCTATATTTGATTCAACTAAGTTAAATTTTTTCTCAATTCTTTTAACTGCCATTAAATTCTTCCTCCAGAATATATTAAAAACACTAGTCAAAAAAGACCACTATTGTGGTCTTTAAAATCCAGCTTCTATACTGGCTAATGCTTTATTCAAACTATCCGTTATAGACTTTTTCTTCTCATTAAATGTATCTTTAGCTTTAATATTAGGCTTAAAACTAACATACATTGAAGCCATAAGTTTTTTTATAGCATCCTTTACTAATGCTTGCGTATCTTCTGGCAAATCTTGCAACGCAGTATGCATTTTGCTAATGTCACTCCATTTTAGAGATGACAAATCATCTAACGTAGTTATATCCCCTGCTTCAAAAGGTTTGAAAAGCGTATCAATAAATTCCATTCGATCATTATCGCTTAAGCTTTCTAGCCACATTGTAACTGCATTATCAATTTTAACACTAGAAGAAGCCAACTCACTCTCTTCAAATGTTGCTCCTAAAACACACCAAGTCATTGGATTATGTTGGCCCATTCCACTACCTGTACTTTTTACAACATTATGCTTTATGTCGTTAGAAAGCAACATTCCTACAATCGAGTTTTCAGGCACTGTACTAATGATTTTAGGTAAAATGTGTTGGTATCCTTTCTCCTGACACACTTCACTTCTAAAGCCTGGTCCATCGTTAGAATAAACATTTATAATATTTTCTTGTATATTTTCATCACAAAATGATGAAGCATATACAGCAAAATTTCCACCCTTAGAATGTCCACCAACACGAATCTTTTTATCAACATTAGAAAAATTATCATTTAAATATTTCATTGCGCGTTGTTGTCCTGTTGTCTGATAAAGATAACCCATATTACAATCTTCTTTCCAGCCAACAATTGTAGAGTCAGTACCTCTATATGCAACAAAATATGTATTGTCATCTAACAAAAATGTAACAACAGAAAATTGTACATCTAACTCGTCATTTATTTCATTAACATAACCTGTAAGATATATATTTTTGAAACGATTAGATTTAACCATTCTATGCATCAAAAATGGAGCAACCTTAGTCTCTGAACTTTTGGCCATAATTTCTTCTTCAGTATGAAGCTCAAAAAACTTCTTATACACTGAATCCAAGCTAATTTTTTCATTTATGCCAGGGCCTGGAACAATACCACCAAAATCTGTATATGCTAATTCTGCAAGAATCAAATTATCGACAACATTAAATGGACTTTGAGCAAATGTAATATCTCCTCTCCAGTCTAAATAATCATTAATATTTGACATAACTAACCTCCCACAAAGAATTTAATCTATTTAAAGATTACATTTACAAGAATAAGAACAGTCAAATTAAGCAATGCATGACCTGCATATGTAACCCAAAGCTTATGTGTTCTTTGATATACAAATCCAAGATACAAACCAATTATAAATGCATATATCATTTGTACCCAATTCATATGAAGTAATCCAAATATAAGCGCAGAGATAAATATTGTAACTGAATCATTATATTTCTTCTCTATTTCTCCACAAACAATTCCACGAAATACTAATTCCTCCATAAGTGGAATAATAATAACGTTACTTACAATCTTTGCAACAAAATCACCATCTGACAAAAAAGCATTTGCATCTTTGAAGCTTTCTGACATATCCATAATAGGCATGTTAGTTATTGCAATATTAAGTGCAACACCAATAAGAACTGCGCCTATAATATATACTAATTCCATTCCAAAGGTCTTATAATTAAAATATGGCTTCTCTGAATATACATTAGCATTTCTATATAGAATAAACATTACTACGCCTGTTATTGCTGCTGAAATTCCCGCACAATACAAAGGACTAATTGATAATCCCAAAATATGCTCTGCATTATCTGCTTGACCAATTAAGTAATTAAATAACGTAAACAAAAGGTTATACAAAATAAAATATACCGCTACTGGATATATAACCTTATACATAACACTATCTCTAAAGTTTCCTAACATAATCACATACTTCCTTAAAATCATTAAATATTGCTAATGCTCCATTATCAAGCATTGCTTTAGTATCACCAAAACCATATTCTACACCAATACAGTCGATACCATACTCTTTTGCTCCAACAACATCATAAATTGTATCACCAATAAGAACAGTCTCTTCCTTAGTTGCCTCTGGAAATCTTTTGAAAAATTCTTCAATTATCTCAATTTTCTTCTCGCGACTTGTATCTTCCGACGCGCCTACGACAGAATCAAAATATTCTAATATATTGTGATATTCCAAAATCTGTTTGCATGCAGGTTCGTTCTTTGAAGAACAAAGTGCAATAAGAAATCCGTTATCCTTTAATTCTTTGATACCTTCAGCCATATATGGAAAAAGTTCACTTTCAATTGCACATTTGTGCATATAACGTTCTCTAAATTTGTAAATCATTTCAAGCGACTTCTCTTCGCTAACGCCATAATCATCTTGAAATGATTTCGTCAAAGGAGGTCCAATATAAGTTCTTAATTTCTCAATACCAGGCACTTCATATCCATAAGCTTCTAAAGCGTATGCAATAGATTTGACAACTCCTTCTTCTGTATTAACTACTGTTCCATCCAAATCAAGTAAAATATTTTTATACATTTCAAATCCCTATTTTTCTAATTCTTGTAATAAAATATACGCACTTTTGCCCAGTAGAGGATGACATGCATTAGGTGCAATTTCGCACAATGGCTCTAATACAAATTGACGATTATGCATATCAATATGTGGTATATTAAGATCTTGCGTATTTATAATTCTATTGCCAAATAACAAAATATCTAAATCTAATGTTCTTGCTCCCCAACGTTCTTCACGGACACGACCTGCTTCATCTTCTATTTCGTTACACAAATCGAGTAACTCTGTAGGAGTATAGAATGTTTCAATTTCTAGTACTGCATTTCTAAAATCATCTTGTTCAACTTTGCCATAAGGCTTTGTTGTATACAAAGAAGATCCACGAAGATTTCTAATTTTTTCTTTGCTACGAAGCTTGTTAATTGCATCTTCAATATATCCATCTTTATTTCCCATATTAGAACCTAGAGAAATGTATGCCTTCTCCCATTTCTTGGTTGTAGATACAAATACATTATCAAACTCAGCTTCTATTGGTGCATTTGGTTTACTTATTTCAACTGTAATCTCTGAAATAACATCATAGGTTTGAAGTAAAATTGTAGCCAAATCTTCTGCACAAGTTTCTATAAGATCGCATTTAACATTTTCCATATAGTCAACGATAATGTTACATACACCACCATAATTAACTGTATCCTCTAATTTATCAGAGTTGTAGCACTTATCATTATCTAAGCTACATAAAACAGACACATAGAAATCTTGTCCATTCTTCTTCTCCTCTTCATAAACTCCAATAAATCCATATACCTTCAAATTCTCTATAACTATATCCATAAAAACCTCCTAACAATTTATACTCTCTAACATCTTGAGCAATCTTGCATTTTGTAATACGTCATGAACTCTAACAAATGTAATATTATTATAAAATGCATGAGCTGTAACCGCTAGTGTTCCTTCTAATCTGTCTTTTCTATCTGAAGGAATTATATAGTCAATACATGACTTGTTTGATGCACCAATCAAAACCGGTAACTCAAATTCGTTTAGCTTTGAAATGTTCTTTAATACCATAATATCATCTTCGTTGGACTTTCCAAAGCCAAGACCTGGATCAAGTATTATTCTTGATTCATCTATACCTGCCTCAGCAAGTCTAGCCAAATCGTTATTAAGCTCTATGTACAATTTATCATAAGAATATATCGCTTCGTTTCTTTCGTACTGGTTATCCTTATTATGTGTCAAACAATATGCGACGTCACTCTTTGCAAGAACATTTGCCATATCATCACTACAGTTTCCGACATCATTTATTATATCTACACCAATACTAATCGCTTCCTTAGCAACAACTGCTTTGTAAGTATCAAGAGAAACTGGAATATCAAAGCGTTCTTTTATTTTCTTGATTGGTTCAATTACTCTTTCAAGTTCTTCCTCAGCGGGAACAACTGTAAAACCTGGTCTAGTAGACTCACCACCCACATCGATAATAGATGCACCATCATTTATCATTTTCTCAACTGCAAATAATGTCTCGTCCATATTACTGTAGCTTCCGCCATCATAAAATGAATCAGGTGTAAGATTTAGTATTCCCATTATATAAGTTTTCTTATTGTCAAATTCATATTTTCCAATTTGCATTTCTCTTCTTCTCTCCATTTACATTTATCAACTACTACGCATGTGTCACAAGACCTAGATAATTGGTCTGCAATTTGAAGTAATATTATCATTATTTCCCAAAAATCATCTCGTTTAACATCAATAGAATTCAAAACATTTTCCATATCAGCTATCGCTATACGTCCACGATGATTAGAAATCACCTTACAAATATTTTCTATATAATCCAAACTGCAATTATAATGTAACAAAATCTCTCTTGAAAAGGATAACGCCTTATCATGAGAGATTCCATTTGTATATTCCTCATATCTTCCCATATCATGTAGAAGGCCAATAGTAAAACACAAATCTTGTAAATCCTGACTATCTGTAAGGTCAACAAACTTAGCTAAGTTATACATTATCTTACCTACTTTTTGAAAATGTGCGACGTCATGCTTGCAATATAACCTATCCTTCTCAAATATTGCAATTTTTTCTACAGTGGAAATGTAATTCTTATCATTTAATATTAATTTATAAATCATTATGCATTCTTTATTTGTTAGACATTTATTTAACTAATTGAAAAAATCTATTTACTAGACTTTCATCATCTCCAAAGACTCCTCTTGTCACATAAGAAACAGTCTTACTTCCTGGTTTCTTTATTCCTCTCATAGTCATACAAGTATGCTCTGCCTCAATCATAACCATACAGCCTTGAGGATTTAATTCATCCATAATAGCATCTGCAATCTGTGCTGTAAGCTGCTCTTGTAATTGTGGTCTCTTTGCATATACTTCAACGGTACGAGCCAACTTGCTAAGGCCAACCACTTCACCATTTGGAATATAAGCAACATGAACCTTTCCAAAGAATGGCAAGAAGTGATGTTCACAAGTACTGTAAAATGTTATATCTTTCTCAAGTACCATCTCGTTATTATCACACTTGAATCGCTTAGATAGAATTTCACTAGCATCCATATTCATACCAGCAAAAATCTCTTCATACATTCTTGCAATTCTGTTTGGAGTCTCAATTAACCCTTCTCGATTAGGATCTTCTCCAATGCCTTCTAATATTAAATTTACGCCTTCTCTAATTTTATCTTGATCTACCATTAATTTAATCTTTCTATAAATGCTTTTTTTATATCCTTCAAATAAGACAACGAACCTAAAGAAATAATAACATCGTTATTATAGTTAATTGCTTTCTTAACTGCATCGTCGAAATCTGTCGCAATACTAACTTCAGAATTATAAATAAAACAATCATTTGCTAATCTAGATGCAGACAACGCTCTGTCATTACTTGGTGTTACAGTTATAACTGCACTTGCAAGTGGCAAAAGTATTTGTAGCATTTTACTAACTTCTTTGTCTTTAAGTACACCTATTATAAATGTAATGGATTTGTTTGTAAAATAATTTTCTAATGTTTCTCTAATACGCAGTGCAGCAGGTCTATTATGACATCCATCTAGATAAACTAAAGGCTCACTGCTTATTTTCTCAAAGCGACCTGGTAAGCTAGCATTTTCAATACCTTGAACTACTTTATCAACATCTAATTTATAGCCTTGATAACGAATCATATGTAAAGCTTCAAGAACTAAAGCCGCATTTTCAAATTGAAAATCCCCTAAAAAAGGTAGCTTTACATTTTTAAACTCTCTATATGAAATAGAATGCTTTGCAACATTAAACTTAACATGCTTAAAATCAACCACCTGCATTTTGGCATCATTATCTTTACAATATTTTTCAAATACATCAACAACTTCTTGTTCTTGGTTAACTGTAAGACAATATGATTTCTTTTTAACAATACCAACCTTATGCTTTGCAATTTCACTTAAAGAGTCTCCTAGAAACTGCATATGGTCAAAGCCAATTGAAGTTATGCATGCACATACATTTTGTTGAAAAACATTTGTAGCATCCTCTAAGCCACCCATACCTGTTTCTATTACAACAAAATCACAATCCTTTTTTACAAAATACATGAGCGCTAAAGCAACGTCTATTTCAAAAATAGTAGGTTCTAATTCGTCACAAACCTTTTTTATTTCATCAAGAATAGGTAACTTTTCTTCCTCAGTTATCTCAACATTATTGACTGTATAACGTTCATTTTCATTAAAAACAGCTGGGCTTGTAAACTTACCTACAACATAATCATTTGCAATAAGTGCCGATGCAATCAGCGTACACACAGAACCTTTTCCATTGGTACCCGCAACATGAATTGCTTTTAATTTGTCCTGTGGATTGCCTAAACGTTCCAACAATTCATTTATTCTAGTTAATCCAGGCTTTGAACCAAGACTCTTTGCTTTCTCAAGAAAAGCTTGCGCATTTACTTCATCAATCATTTCTTAACGCCCTTAGTATCTCTATTACCAATATGTAATCTATTAAGCTGAATTTTCTTACCCTTAACAGTTACTGACTTGTTTTTGCCATCAGTTATATAATGAATCTTCGTCAATTCATCGTCTTTAACTAATTTAATACCCCTGACTCCAATCGCGCCCTTCTTCTTCTCTGGGACAGTCATTGCATCAATTCGCAAGAAATATGCATTTTTCGACTGCATAACAATTGTATCACCTTGAGACACTGTATATACACACAACAATTCATCATTATCTTGTAGCTTTGTTGCAGCAGTTGTTCTCTTACTAACATCAAATTCTTCACCAGCAACTAGCTTTAACATTCCAAGCTTTGTACCAAATAACAACTGCTTTCCTTTGAGATTATCTAAGGCTTCCACCAACAAGAAATTCTCTTTGGAAATGTCAAATTTACTAACGTTATCTATAGGTGTACCTTTATCTCTAAATTTACCAAATGGAAGGTCAATTACTTTAACTAAATGCATATTACCTTCATTCGTGAAAATACCAAGCTTTGATAAATTAGTTGTAAATATAATTTGTTTACTTTCCTTATCCGCAGCTTCTTTATTTCTCTCGTATGTTGGCATATCAATTGTTCTTGCATAACCAAACTTATCTAATAAAACTGCAACAGGAATTTCTTCTATTGGCTTCTCTTCAAAAACTGCTTCTGCAACATTATCAATAACAGTTTTTCTCTCTTTACCAAATTCCTTTTTGATAGCTTTGAGGTCTTTTATTATAACCTTTGCCATTGTTGCTTTATTTTCAAGAATATCTGTATATTCTTGAATATTTTTCATAGTCTGTTCATAATCAGCCATCAAAGCTTTAATTTCAAGACCAACTAATTTAGCAAGCCTCATATCAAGAATTGCTTGTGCTTGACGCTCTGAGAAACGTAACTTAGCAGCATCCTTTTTTGATTGCTCTGACTTAAATTTGATTGTAGAAACATCACCTTCAACCAAACAAGCTTTAGCCTCTTTTACTGATTTAGAACCACGAAGAATTTCAATAATCAAATCAATAACATCACAGGCTTTAATAAGACCTTCTTGAATTTCTTTCTTATCACGTTCTTTCTGAAGAAGTGTTGTATATTTTCTAGTTGCAAGTTCATATTGGAAATCAACATGATGACGAATTATTGGAACAATCCCCATTGTCTCAGGACGTCCATTTGCAACAGCTAACATATTAACGCCAAATGTATCTTCTAATCTTGTTTTCTTATAAAGAAGATTACAAACATTTGAAGAATCAGCACCCTTCTTTAGCTCGATAACAATTCTAATTCCTTCCTTCGAAGATTGGTTAGAAATGTCTGTGATATCAGTAGTCAACTTCTTCTCCACCAAAGAAAATACATCATTTTGGAACTTACCAATATTAGCACCTAACATAGTGTAAGGAATTTCGGTAATAACAATCGCTTCCTTACCACCCTTTAACTTCTCAATTTCTACTTTACCACGTACCTTAATCTTACCTGAACCAGTAGAATATATTTCATGTAAATCATCTTTATTTGTAACAATTCCACCTGTTGGGAAATCAGGCCCTGGAATTATCTCTAGCATTTGAGCTGTGTTAATATCTGGGTTCTTCATATATGCAATAACGCCATCAATAACCTCAGATAAGTTATGTGTTGGAATAGATGTTGCCATACCTACAGCAATACCTTCCGAACCATTAATCAATAAATTAGGTACACGTACAGGAAGAACCTCAGGCTCTTTCTCTGTCTCATCAAAATTAGGTACAAAATCAACTACATCTTTATCTAAATCTTGAAGGTAAACATCTTGCGTCAACTTCTGAAGACGTGCTTCAGTGTAACGCATTGCAGCAGCACCGTCACCCTCTTTCGAGCCGAAGTTACCGTGACCATCTATTAATGGCATACCCATTTTGAAGTCTTGTGCAAGAACGACAAGCGCACCATATATTGAACTATCACCATGTGGATGATATTTACCCATTGTATCACCAACAATACGTGCACATTTTCTATGAGGCTTGTCATACTTAATTCCAAGCTCATGCATATCATATAAAGTTCTTCTTTGAACAGGCTTTAAACCATCTCTAACATCAGGTAATGCACGAGATACAATTACTGACATTGAGTAGTCAATATATGCTTTTTGCATTATCTCTGAATATTCCATTCTAATTAAATTCTCTGGCATTGCCATTGGTATAATCTCCTAATTATAAATATTCTACATCTGTGTATAATTACACATCTAATTCTGCATCTCTTGCATGCTCATAAATAAAAGCTCTACGAGGTGGGACTTCACTTCCCATTAACATTTCAGTAACATCACTAGCCATACGACCATCTTCGATTTCTACTTTCTTGAGCATTCTTCGTTCAGGGTCAAGTGTTGTCTCCCATAACTGCTCTGCATCCATTTCACCAAGACCTTTGTATCGTTGTAATGTAAATGGACCTTTATGCTTCTTACGATATTTCTCTAAAGCTGCATCATCATATAAATATTCCTCTTCACCACGACTTGGAATAGCTTTATATAATGGTGGCATCGCAAGATATACATGACCTTCATAGATTAGTTCTGGCATAAATCTATAGAACAATGTTAATAACAATGTCGAAATATGTGCTCCATCCACGTCGGCATCGGCCATAATAATTATCTTGTCATAACGAAGCTTAGAAATGTCAAAGTCATTACCATATCCTTCTGAGAAGCCACATTCAAATGCCGAAATCATAGTTTTAATTTCTGCATTTGCTAACACCTTATCAATACTTGCCTTTTCAACATTTAAGATTTTACCTCTAATTGGTAAAATAGCTTGATATTTTCTATTTCTAGCTTCTTTTGCAGAACCTCCCGCAGAATCTCCCTCTACGATAAATATTTCACATTTGCTAGCATCTCTGCTTTCGCAGTTAGCAAGCTTTCCGTTTTGGTCAAATGAGAATTTCTTCTTTGTAAGCAAATTAGTCTTTGCCTTTTCTTCTGACTTACGAATTTTTCTAGATTTTTCTGCACAAGAAATTACAGACTTCAAGGTCTCTAGATTTCTATCAAAGAATAATACAATTTCATCATTAACAACATCTGAAGTTGCTTTAGACGCGTCTTGATTATCAAGCTTTGTCTTAGTTTGTCCTTCAAATCTAGGGTCTGGATGCTTTATTGATACGATTGCTGTCATACCATTTCTCACGTCTGGACCTGTGAAATTATCATCCTTTTCCTTGAGGATTCCTAACTCTCTTGCATATTTATTAATTACTGTAGTGAAAACAGTCTTAAATCCAGTAATGTGTGTTCCACCTTCTGAATTATAGATATTATTACAAAAGCCTAATATATTTTCATGAAATTCATTTACATACTGAAATGCTACTTCTATTTCAATACCATCTGCTTTACCCTCAAAGTAAATAATATCTGTAACCTTTTCTGCATTTTTATTTATATCTTTAACAAAGCCTTTTATACCATCTGGCTCATGGAACTCGATATGCTCAACCTCATCCCCTCTTTTATCCTCATAAATAATTGTAAGATTAGGATTAAGGTATGCAGTTTCGTGCATTCTTGATTTTACATCCTCACCCTTAAACTTTGTTTTTTCAAATATTTCTGGATCAGGAAGGAAATTAATTTTGGTTCCAGTTTCTTTTGTCTTAGCAATTTTAGGAAGTAATCCCTTCTCTAAATCAACGACAGGATTACCTCTTTCATATCTATCATGATGAACATAACCATCTCTAGATATTTCTACATCAAGATATGTAGACAAAGCATTTACAACAGAAGAACCTACACCATGTAAACCTCCTGAAGTCTTATATGCTCCATCATCGAACTTTCCACCTGCATGTAAGGTTGTAAATACAAGTCTAGCTGCAGATACACCTTTCTGATGCATTCCAACTGGTACACCTCTACCATTATCAACAACAGTACAAGAACCATCTTTCTCTAATGTAACATATATCTTGTCACACTCTCCTTGTAAATGTTCATCAACAGCGTTATCTACAATTTCATAAATAAGATGATTCAAGCCTTTTCGAGTAACAGAACCAATATACATACCTGGTCTTTTACGAACAGCTTCAAGTCCTTCTAATACTGATATGGAATTTGCATCATAACTTTGCTTTGCCATAAATATCTCTCCCTAAATAAAAGCGTCTTGCGACGCTTTTATTAATTGCTTTATCTTAATTTGGAATAGCCAAAACCATTAACCATGGCTTCAACCGGAATACCCTTTTTACAGAATGGGCAATCTGCTGGTTTATAAGTCTCATAACCTGGCAAATCTTCAATCGTAAAGATTGGAAATACCTTTGTTGAGTCTACTCTTTCTCTTGTTGAGAATATTGAACTTACGCCAACTATCTCACCACCGTAATATTCAATACACTCCATAGATTGTCTAACAGTTTCACCTGTTGACATAGTTGCTATAAGTAAGAAAATCTTACGTCCTTGAATAGATGGTTTAATATTCTCTCTAAATAATAACTGATTAACAGAATTCACTTCTGGACAAACAACACGTATTGTCTCTTGATGACGAGACATTTTAATATGACTCTTTTCAAGCTCCTCTGCTAGAAATGCTCCAAGTACCTGTGTACCATCCATACAAACAATCGTATCAATCATTTCTACTTTATTACGCATTTTAGTACATAAATGTCTTGCAGCTTCTTGTGCCTCTTTTGTCTTAACCTTCATCGATGTTACATCAACATAATAATTAATGTGAGATTGGCTTGTTGCAAAATGTCCAGGAACTGCACTAAGTACAATTTTCTGGTCATCATGTGCATGAAATTCAATAAATCTTTCATGAATCTCTGCATTCTTTCTCGTGAGTTTTAATTCATCTCTAATCTCGTTGTTCTTCTTAATAACGTCCCCCATTGACATAATAAAAACCCTCCTTTAATTATTTTCCTGTCGAACCAAATCCACCTTGACCACGTTGAGTTTCATCAAGCTCTTCCACTTCATCAAACTCTACACTTAAGTATGGTTGAATTACAAGCTGTGCCATTTTCTGTCCAGGCTTAACAATTCTTGTATCGTTAGAATCATTATGAACAGTAACCTTTATTTCCCCCCTATAGTCACTGTCGATAACACCTGTACAATTTGCAGGTCTTAGTCCCTCCTTGTAAGACAAGCCACTTCTTGCATATACGCCTCCGAAATATCCTTCCGGAATAGCTATAGCCACACCTGTACCAATCATCTTAGTCTCATGTGGTTTGATTTCAACATCCTCGCTAACATCAGCAAACAAATCATATCCCGCAGCAGAAACAGATCCTCTTTCTGGAATAATTGCTGTTGTTGTTAGTTTCTTTAATTCTACTTTCATTGTATTCCTTTCTGCCAATAATGGCAATGTATATCTTATGCTTCTTTCTTCTTAAAGCTTAATTTATTCTCTGTTCCATTAAGTAATCTTTTGATATTTGCTCTATGTTGGAAAATATTCAAAAATGCAATAAAAGCAATTATAATTGTTGCTTCAAGCTTAGTATACTCTGGAGCAAATCCAATATATCCCATATAAATCATAACAATAGTAAAAATTGAATATGATAAAGTCCCAAGAATTGAACCCAAACTAACGTACTTAGAAATAAGTGCAACTAACAAAAATACTAAAAATCCTGCAATAATCGAATGAGGAAATAAAATTATAACCATTGCACCTGTACACGCTATACCTTTTCCACCTTTAAACTTAAGAAATACTGGAAAATCATGTCCAACAATACAACCAAAGCATGCATATAACATATATATTCTCATTGCAGCCCATTGTGTTGCTCCATCAGGTACCTCTACAAAATTTCTAAATACAAAGAAAACGATTAAAGCTGCTATAATACATTTCAAAATGTCACCAATTAAAGCAATTGCACCTGCTTTCTTGCCCATTGTTCGTAATGTATTAGTTGAGCCAACATTACCACTACCTTTGCTTTTGATGTCGACATTATTCGCTTTAGCAATAAAATATCCTGTTGTAAAATTACCTATCAAGTAACCTATTACAAGAGCACAAACTCTAAACAATACTATATTAGCCATCTTTTCTCTCCCTAGTTATAAATTTGAGACTTGTACCTTCAAATCCAAAGGCATCTCTAATTCGATTCTCTAAATATCTAACATATGAAAAATGCATTAGATTCTTATCATTTACAAAAATAACAAAGGTTGGTGGTTTGACAGAAACTTGTGTAACATAAAATATCTTAAGTCTCTTACCTTTATCTGTTGGAGGTTGTTGCATAGCTACAGCCTCAGTTACAATTTCATTTAACACACCAGTCGCAACACGCATTGCGTTGTTCTCTATTACAACATCAATTGTTTCGAATATCTTTGGTAATCTCTGACCTGTTTTGACAGATATAAACATTATTGATGCATAAGGCATAAATGAAAGAATTTGTCTTACCTTGTTAGAGAACTCATTTACGGTCTTATTATTCTTCTCAATTGCATCCCATTTGTTAACGGCAATAATTATACCCTTGCCTCTCTCGTGCGCGATTCCAGCGATTTTGGCATCTTGTTCTGTAACACCTTCTGTAGCATCAATCATAATGATAACTACATCAGATTTCTCAACAGCAGATACTGCACGAATTATCGAGAACCTTTCTAGTTCTTCTTTAATCTTCGACTTTCTTCTAATTCCTGCTGTATCAATTAAAATGTATTCCTTACCGTTATATCTAACCTTGGTATCAACTGCGTCTCTTGTCGTTCCAGCAATATCAGATACAATAACTCTATCTTTACCACATAATTTATTAACTAGAGATGACTTACCTACGTTAGGTTTACCTACGATTGCAATTTTAGGAATTTCTTCATCTTCATCTACCGAATCATGTTCTGGGAAATGTGATATAACTTCGTCTAACATATCACCTATTCCAAGTCTCGATGAAGCAGAGATAGGATGTGGATCACCTATCCCAAGATTATAAAACTCATATACATCTGTCATGTATTTATTAAAATCATCAACTTTATTAACAACCAAAACAACTGGTTTCTTAGAACGACGAAGCATGTCGCACACTTTAGAATCAGCATCAACTAAGCCTTGCTTAACATCCGTAATAAAAATAATAACGTCTGCTGTCTCTATAGCAATCTCAGCTTGCTCGCGCATCTGACTAAGAATAATATCACTAGTATCTGGTTCAATACCTCCAGTATCTATCATTGTAAATTCTTTATCTAGCCAGCTAATATCAGCATATATCCTATCTCTTGTTACTCCCGGAGTATCTTTTACAATAGAAATTCTTTCTCCAGCAAGAGAATTAAACAAAGTTGATTTTCCAACATTAGGTCGACCTACAATGGCCACCACTGGTTTACTCATATTTATCTCCAATTCTATAACTAAAAAATGGTGTAAATCATACGGAATGATTTTACACCAAAAAGCTTATCTTGTAAAGTTTTCAAAGAAATTTACTATATATTGTGTCATATATTACATTTCACCTTAAGCACTAATGAATCGCATACAAAAAATGTAAAAAACTATTTCACATAATAAAATGCATTTTTAATCCAATCAATATTCTCTCCATCGATTGCAATTACATCAAATCTAATAGGGATATTAAAGCTCATCCCTTTCATTTTAAGAAAGCCCGCAGCAACTTTACTAATTTGTTTTTGTTTGGAAAATGTAACTGCTTCTTTCGCAGTCCCTTTACTATTATTAGCACGAAACTTCACTTCACCAAAACACAAGTATTTACGAGCACCATCCATGTCTTCAACAGTATCATAATATATCAAGTCAATTTCACCTATTTTATGAAAGTGAAAGTTCCTATCTATCATTTGACACCCATGATGTATTAAATAATCACACGCCCTAGTTTCATATTTTGCACCTAATTTCCTATTATTCATCAATCTCCTTATTTTAGAAGCAATCCACTACATTCTTCCTGCTCCTTCTAGCTTAGCCTTAACCTTATCCATTCCGTCAACAAATAAAAGAATTTCAGCAACTACTTCATATAATTCAGGTGGAATAGCTTCACCGATATCTAATTTCGACAACGTATCAGCAAGCTTGTTATCTTTGTAGAAAGGAACGTCATTTTCCTTTGCTGTTTCAATAATTTTTTCAGCCATTGCTCCTTTACCTGTTGCAAGGATTTTAGGTGCAATATCACCTGGTTCAAATGCCAATGCAACGGCTGTCTTATCTTTATCTATATCTTTAAATTCTTTCGGTTTCCACGAACTATTAGCCATATTACGCCCTCACGTCAAATGAATATCTCGATAGTGGAGATGTATTCCCCTTACTATCGTGCTTCAAAAAGTCTTCAACAAGATTTACATTTTTAGCATCATTTTCAACTGATATATTACAATTATATCCCTTGTTTTCTAGCTTCTTCTGAAGAATCTCTACGTTGTTCATAATCAATTCATAACTGCTCTCATCTTCCATATAAAACTTCGTATCAACCTTCTTGTTAAGAAGTTTTACTGATATGTCTGTAGAGCCCAAATGATCCATATCAAAATGTAAAAATGCACTTATTTCCTCATCATCAGACTTAATCCTCTTGTTCTTATATACATAAAGCTCAGAATTAGCATTTTGCCTAGACATTCTTATTGGCAACTGAACATATGCAAAATTCTGATTAACTTGATTCATAAATTCTATATTAGATTTAATTTCATCAACTGCTTTCGTTACTTGATTTTCAATTTTGGCAATGTCCTTTACTGCCTCTTGCAATTGATTCATGTTTTTATTCAAGCGTTCGTATAATTGCTTAACTTTATCAGCATCTTCAACGTCTGTCGTCTCTAACATCCATTGCTGCTGTGTTAAATTATTCACCAAATCCTTATATCCATCATTCGAGAAAATATTGCGCGACAAGCTTGAATTCTTCTCAGATAAATGCTCTGATAATGATTTCATAAATTCATTTACATTTACATCTAATTTAATATTTCCATTTTCATCAAAGAATTTCTGATTCTCCTGAATAAATGTATTATCATTTTTTATAATATTATTTAACGTCTCTAATTTGTCACTTGTAAGTGTATTTCCAATTGTATTTCTTGGAAATGCTTCTTGATCATATGAATACTTAAAAACCGCTTCAGTATTCATAGAAATTTCAGCATCCTGAGCCGTACCATTAGTTTGAGATATCTGCTCAGCTTGTGTCGTCATATTTGTCTGAGAAATATTCGATTCATTTTCATTATTAACTTGATTAACAAACGCATCTAATTCGATTGTCTGTGAATTATTAGAAATATTTTTTATATCATTTCCCACTTCATTTGCCACAAGATTTTCTGCAGATAATGTTTGTACTTGAGCTTCTTTTCCTGTAGCTAAATCGTTACCAACAACATTTTCTATCTCGCTTAAGATAACATTACCATTACTATCGACTGCAGCATTTGCAACCTTATCTACTAAAACATTTGGATCTAATGCTGGCTTAGCATCTGTTTGATTTGTCAAAATGTTAACAATCTCTTTATTTAATTCTACTGCTTGTTTTGTTGTTATCTCGTCTGAACTTAACATTTCAGGAATGGCATTAGACAAATCCATAATTGTATTCATTACAGACGCTTCATTAGCTTTATAATTTTCATACTGAGCTGCCATTTCAGGTGATACTTCAATGCCAAGTTTATTCATTTGAATTATTGTAGCAACATTAATATCAGGATTAGCAGTTACTATTCTAGACATATTATTTAATGATGCAGAATCAATTGGTAATTGTTCACGCATCATATTATTAACCATATTTACATTTCTTTCATTAACGGATAAATTAGCTGAATCTAGCGCGTTAAGAAGTGTTGGATTATTCATAGCCGAATTAGAAACCGGCTTAATTTGAATAGTTTGACCATCATTAGATTTTACCTGAAAGAAAACAGACTGACCCTTAACTAAGGATATATCCCTAGACAAAGTAGCTGTGATATTTTGACCACTACTTAGTCCAAGAATAACTTGATTACCTTTGATAGAGTTTACTGTACCTTCAAAAACTTGTCCTGCAGTAAGCTTCCTTACAGTCGAAACCAATTGTTCTACACCTTTGGATTTCGTTGAAATTTCGCCACCGGTTGCCATATTACTATTGTATTGATTTACAAGATCAGATATCTGCATAACAAGCCTCATTTTCTATAAGAAATTGCCAATAAACGATTCTCTATGAATCGGAGTTTTCCCATAAGTTTTAAGAGCGTTAATATGATCGGCAGTACCATAGCCTTTGTTCTTAGCAAATGAGTACATTGGATAAACCGAATCAAATTCAACCATCATTCTATCTCTTGTTACTTTTGCAATTATAGACGCCGCCGCTATAGAAATTGATTTAGCATCACCTTTTACAATAGGTACTTGCTTTACGTCTACACCAGGAATTGTCACTGCGTCATTAAGTAAAAGGTCAGGTTTGACATTTAAGTTATCGATAGCTTTTCGCATAGCCTCATAAGTTGCATTTAAAATGTTGATTTCATCAATTCGCTTCTCTGAGCTTTCGCCTATTCCAACTGCAATAGCTTTATCCATTATTTCATCATATAACTTCTCTCTTTTTGTTTCGGATAATTTCTTAGAATCATTAACATAATATATAACACAATCCTTAGGAAGAATAACTGCAGAAGCTACAACAGGTCCTGCCAAAGGGCCTCTTCCTACTTCGTCAATCCCACATATGTATTCACAATCACTATATTCACGTTCGAACTTTGTCATATCATAAATACGCTGTTTTTCTATTTCAAATTTCTGAATTTGTTTTTGTGCTTGATTAACAATTTTAACAACACCTGGGCGTTCATCATTTAAGTATTTTGAAACAAAAAGCTCTAAATCTTCTACGGAGGTGTTTTTGTATTCAGTTTGAATTTGCTTAATTGTCATCTCTTTCATTTGTATTATTTTCCTAGTAAAGTTCCAAACTTATTAAATGGATAGAATCTAAGCCATGCTCTACCTACAATATTTTCCCCTTGAATTGGTCCTACAGTTATAACTCTACTATCTGTACTATTATTTCTATTATCTCCGAGCACAAAATATTCATCAACACCAAGCTTAATAGGCGATGAAGCCATACCTGGATTAATAATCTTCTCTCTACCATAATTTTCTTCAAGAAGTGCACCGTTTATATAGATATTACCATCTGAATCAATATATACTGTTTCTCCTGGAAGACCAATTACACGTTTTATAAAATAGGTCTTGCTAAAGAAAGAATTCTGTGCACCAGGGCCATAGTAAGGGAATATAACTATATCAAATCTTTCAATATCCTTAAATCTATATGAAATTTTATCAACAATTAAGTTGTCTCCATCACTTAATGTATTTTCCATAGATGAACCATCTACTCTTGTTCTTTGTCCTACGAATGTAATCATAAGTAGCGTCAAGCAAAATATTACTAAAATATAAAGTATAAATGATAACACGTCCTTTTTTGTTATCCTTTCTTCCTTCTTTTCTTCCTCTGGTTTTTTTTCATTTCTATCAAAATTCTTATTATATAATTTCTCTTGTTTAGACATTTTTAATTCCTTCTTTATTGTGGATTTTCTAATGTAATTCTTCCTAATGTTCCTGAACGGAATTCATCAATAATTACATTACAAGCTTTGTCAAAATCTACTTCTTGACCTTTTTTAATAAAGTTACGATTAAGAGCTATCTCATTAATTATTTCGTATGGAGCCTTACTTTCGTCAACTTCATATCTGTCTTTAAGAACACCCTCATAATTCTCTACAAGGAACTCAATCAAGCCTGTTGTAAGTTCTGTAATATTCAAAATATTATCGTTAATTGAACCAATACATGCAAGATTAAAGCCAACTGTTTGGTCTTCAAATTTAGGCCAAAGAATTCCCGGTGTATCAAGAAGTTCAACACTCTTATTAAGTCGAATCCATTGCTTTCCTTTGGTTACTCCTGGTTTATTTCCAGTCTTCGCACAAGCTTTACCTGCAAAAGAATTAATAAAGGTTGATTTACCTACATTAGGAATTCCAACAACCATAGCTCTAACAGGACGATTCTTAATTCCTCTTTTCAAATCACGTTCCCTTTTAGCCGCAACTGCTTGTTCAATTACTTTATTTACTTGTTTTAGAGAATTCTTTTTTCTAGAATCTAATGCAACAACAAAGAATCCTTTTCCTTTGAAATATTCAATCCATTTGTCAGTTGCAGTATTAGACGCCAAATCACTTTTGTTAAGCAAAATCAATCTAGATTTGTTATTCGCTAACGAATCTATATCAGGATTTCTCGAACTAAGTGGAACTCTAGCATCAACTAACTCTATAACTAAATCAATTAATTTAATATCTTCCTTCATCTGACGAACAGCTTTCGTCATATGCCCAGGATACCATTGATATTCCATATCACACCTCTAATTCACTATACCAAAGTCACCAAATGAAACCTTAAACCATACACGTCCTTTCATCTGAGACTTACTAATCAAGCCAATGCTTTGATATCTACTATCTTCACTGTTATTACGATTATCACCTAATACAAAATACTGATCATCTTCTAACGTAATCTTGTCTTCTGCAATGCCCTCATAATCTATAGCTGCTGTAGAAGATACATCACTATATTTCTTATCATTTACATATAGCTTTCCATTACTAATCTTAACGGTATCACCCGGAAGCGCAACAATACGCTTGATGTAGGTATAATCATTTTCATTATCAACTTTTTCAAAAGCGATTATATTATTATAACTAGGCTTAATGTACCATTTATTAATCAAAACATTTGTGTCGTCTTTAATAGTAGGCTCCATAGATACGCCGCCCATTTTAACGGTTGTAAAGAATGAGAAGCTTATAATAAATGCCAAAAGTATAACGCCTACTAAAGCACCTATATATATTCCAAGGGTTCTTGCTCTATCAGCTCTAAATCTTCTTCTTCGTCTATGAAAATTTAATCCGCCTCGAAATTTACGAATTATTGTATTTTTAACACGATTAAATCTATCTCTAATATCCATACTTACTCCAATGTATTAATCCATAATAAATAATACAATAATAACAAAAAAAGAACAACCACAAGGCTGTTCTTTTCGTTAAAAAGTCATACTTATTGAATAGCTTCTTTAACCTTAGCTCTCTTACCTACACGCTCTCTTAAGTAGTTAAGCTTAGCTCTACGAACTTTACCCTTACGTACTACTTCAATCTTCTCAACATTTGGGCTATGTAATGGGAAAGTCTTCTCAACACCAACACCGTTAGAGAACTTTCTTACTGTAAATGTTGCACGGTTTGAGCCGTTTTGTCTCTTAAGTACTGTTCCTTCGAAAACCTGAATTCTTTCACGGTTTCCTTCCTTGATCTTACAATGAACTTTAACAGTATCACCTACTGCAAATTCATCTACAGATTCTTTCATTTCGCCAGCTTCAATTTGGCTAATAATTTCTTTTGCGTTCATTTTGTGACCTCCTAATTATTCTTCGACATTCTTAATGCATAAGCATCAGCGGACTTATCTATTATTCACAACTCGATTATTTTACCATTTAATAATTAATCTTGCAAGTATTTTTCTATTTCTTTTTCTGTCAAATCAGCTTTTTCTAATAAATCAGGTCTATTTGCTTTAGTTCTAATAATAGATTGCTCTCTTCTCCACTCATCTACCTTAGCATGATTACCTGACAAAAGAATCGCTGGAACCTTCTTACCATTCCATTCTTCAGGTCTTGAATACTGTGGATACTCAAGCAAATTATCTTCAAAGCTTTCTCCTACAGCGGAATCATCATTGTGTAACACATCTGGAATCAACCTAGATATAGCATCAACCATTATCATTGCCGGAAGCTCTCCTCCCGTCAACACATAGTCTCCAATTGAAATGTAATCTGTAACAATTTCTTCTAATACTCTTTCATCAATACCTTCGTAATGACCACATAGAAGAACCAACTCATCACATTTTACATATTCCTTAGCAATCGTTTGGGTAAATGTACGACCTTGAGGGCTAAGATATATACAAGGTATTTTTCTACCTGTTCGCTCAACAATAGACATATACGCGTCATATACAGGCTGTGCTTGCATAACCATTCCAGCACCACCGCCGTATGGGTAATCGTCTACCTTATTATGCTTATCATTAGTGTAATCACGAATATTTATAGCTTCAATTTCTAGGATGCCTTTATCTATTGCACGACCAATAACACTTGTATTTAGTCCATTAAGCACCATTTCAGGAAATAGTGTCAAAATATAAAATTTCATTAATCCACCAATCCCTTCATCAGATGTATAGTTATTTTTTGTTCTTCAATCGAAACATCTAAAATACATTCTTTAATTGCTGGAACTAGAATTTCTTTATCATCATTTTTCAAAACATATACATCATTAGCGCCTGTAGTAATTACATCTACAAGAGTTCCAATATTATCACCATTTTCATCAACAGCTTGTAACCCAATAAGATCTGCTATAAAAAATTCATCTTCTTCACATTTAACAGCATTTTCTCTTGTTACATATATGTTCTTTTTAACGTATTTCTCAACGTCATTAATGTCATCAATCCCTTTAAATTTGATAATAACAAGATTTTTCTGAAATCTAACTGATTGAATTTTAAGTGTTATATTTTCTGCCTCAGGCTCTAATATAACTTCTTTTAATTTTTTGAAACGATTAACATCATCTGTTGTAGGGAAAACCTTTACTTCTCCTTTAACACCATGTGTTCTAATAATAGCTCCAACTTGAAAATAATCTGTCATAATTTCCTTTCTTAGAAAAAAATAGAGCAGACAAGCTGCTCTAATTTTTATTCGACAATATCAACAACAACCTTCTTATCAGTTTTTGTGGCTGCCGCTTTCACAACTGAACGAATTGCTTTAGCAATACGTCCTTGTTTGCCAATAACTTTGCCCATATCTGACCCAGCTACATGAAGTTCAAGAACAATAGTATTACCATTTTCTTTCTCATTTACAACAACTTCATCTGGATTATCAACGAGTGCTTTAGCGATTACTTCTACTAAATCCTTCATATTCTGTACCTCGCTTTACGATAATTAAAGATTATTTTTCAATACCACATGCTTTGAAAATTCTTGCAACTGTTTCTGTTGGTTGAGCACCATTTGCTAACCACTTCTTAGCAAGCTCTTCATTTACATTGTATTCTGAAGGGTTCTTAGTTGGATCATATGTTCCAATTTCTTCGATACATCTACCATCTCTTGGAGCTCTTGCATCTGCAACAACAATACGATAGAAAGGTGCTTTCTTTTGACCCATTCTTCTTAATCTAATCTTTACCATTTTTCAATTCCTCCTAAAAGTTAAAAAATAAAATCTATGTTAAAAAGGGAAATTAAATCTTCCTTTTTTACCACCCATCATACCAGGTAATTTCTTCATCATTTTCTTAGATTGTTCAAATTGTTTGATGAATCTATTAACCTCACTAATATCAAGCCCTGCACCGTTAGCAATACGCTTTTTACGGCTAGGATTCATAAGCTTTGGATTCGCTCTTTCTTCTGGTGTCATACTAAGAATAATCGCTTCTACGTGACTTAGACTCTTCTCGTCCATTGCACCTTCGATTTGAGACATTTGCTTAGTATTAAGGCCACCCATGCCCATTCCTGGAAGCATGTTCATTACAGAAGAAATGCCACCTAACTTCTTCATCTGACTCATTGATTCAAGATAATCATTATAGTCAAACTCAGCCTTTTTCATCTTACGAGTGAGTTCTTTAGCTTTCTCATCGTCAATGGATTGCTCCGCTTTCTCAATAAGCGTCAAAACATCACCCATACCAAGTATTCTACTTGCCATTCTGTCAGGATAGAACTGCTCCAAATCAGAGAGCTTCTCACCCATACCACAGAATATAATAGGCTTACCAGTCACAGCTCGAATACTTAAAGCTGCACCACCTCTTGTATCACCATCTAACTTAGTTAGAATAATACCATCAATACTTATTAATTCATCAAATGTAGAAGCAACATTTACTGCATCTTGACCTGTCATTGCATCTACTACAAGAAATGTCTTAGTAACATTTACAGCTTCTTTGACAGAAATAAGTTCATTCATCATATCGTCATCGATATGAAGTCTACCAGCCGTATCAATAATAACAACGTTGTGTCCCATCTTCTTAGCATGTTCTATTGCTGCTTTAGCAATATCTGCTGGCTTCTTCTTATCACCCATCGAAAAGACATCAACATCTTGCTTCTTACCGTTAATCTCTAACTGTTGAATAGCTGCAGGTCTATATACATCACACGCAACCAGAAGCGGCTTCTTACCCTTCTCTTTAACTTTACCCGCAAGCTTTGCTGTCGTAGTTGTTTTACCAGCACCTTGAAGACCAACCATCATATATACAGTAATCTCTTGTCCTTTGGCGTACTCAAGCTCAGTTGTGGTCTCTCCCATAAGATTAACCATCTCTTCATTAACAATCTTAATAACCATCTGACCAGGATTAAGACCGTTTAATACATCTGCACCAATAGCACGCTCTTGTACTGTCTTAACAAACTGCTTTACAACCTTGAAGTTAACATCAGCTTCTAATAAAGCCATCTTAACCTCTTTAAGAGCAATCTTAACATCATCTTCTGTTAATAAACCTTTGCTCTTAAGGTTCTTAAATACATTCTGAAGTTTATCTGACAAATTTTCAAATGCCATATTATAACTCCTCTAAAATATCATTAGAAATGCTACAAATTGTAGCAAATACTTCTTGATTATCATTACATTTATCAATTTCATCCTTAGCAAGTGAATTAATTCGTTCTACATCTTCTTTGATATTTAAGAATTTATCCACTAGATGAAGCTTAGATTCATAATCCTCTAAGGATTTGTTACATCTTCGGATTAGATCATGCACGCCTTGTCTTGATATACCTTTCTCTGTTGCAATTTCAGAAAGCGAAAGGTCGTTACACACATAATCAAAATATACATTACGTTGGTGTTCGTTAAGAAGTTCACCATAGAAATCAAATAAATATCCTTGTCTTATTTTATCTTCCATAACACTTCTCCTTAAACAACCTTAGTTATTATATATACTTTTTATATTGCTGTCAAGTGTTTTTACTTTACAATATATGATTATATAACAGTTCTTACAACCTTAGGCTTATAACCATCATTTTCAAGTACTTTAATTATCTTCTCTTTGTGGTCCGTTCCAAAGGCTTCCATTGTAATTCTAAGCTCTACAGCAGCATTTCTATTAGTTGATACGAATTGGTTATGCTCTAGCTTGATTACGTTACCTTGCTCATTTGCAATAGTTTCAGAAACCTTAGCTAACATACCTGGTTTGTCAGGCAATAACACAGATACTGTAAATATTCTATCTCTAAATATAAGACCTTGTTGAACAACAGAAGACATCGTAATAACATCCATATTTCCACCACTAAGAATAGAAACCACTCTCTTATTCTTAACATTTAACTGCTTTAAAGCTGCAACTGTAAGAAGACCTGAATTCTCAACAACCATCTTGTGATTCTCAACCATATCAAGAAACGCACCAATTAACTCATCATCTTCAACAGTTATAATGTCATCAAGATTTTCTTTAACATATGGGAAAATGTTACTTCCTGGTGTTTTTACAGCTGTACCATCTGCAATTGTATTTACATTTGGTAGTGTTGTAACTTCGCCTTTTTCAATAGATGCCTTAAGACAAGCTGCACCCGCAGGCTCAACACCAATAACTTTAATCTTAGGATTAAGTAATTTCGCTAATGTAGATACTCCTGTAGCAAGACCACCGCCTCCGATTGGAACAAGAATATATTCTACCAATGGTAGTTCCTTGAATATCTCCATAGCAATTGTACCTTGTCCAGTCGCAACAGCTAAATCATCGAACGGATGGATAAATGTATAACCTTTTTCCTCTGCTAATTCTAATGCTTTAGCACAAGCTTCATCGTACACGTCTCCATATAATACTACATCAGCACCATAATTCTTTGTTCTATTTACTTTAATCAATGGAGTTGTTGTTGGCATAACAATTGTAGCCTTAACTCCATACTTCTTTGCAGCATATGCAACACCTTGTGCGTGGTTACCAGCAGATGCTGTAATCAAACCTTTTTTTCGTTCTTCATCAGTTAGTGTAGACATCTTATAATAAGCGCCTCTTAACTTATATGCACCAGTAAACTGCATATTTTCTGGCTTAAGATATACTTGATTGCCAGTTTTATCACTTAAGAAATCACTATATATAAGCTTCGTTTCTAATGTAACTTCTTTTACAATTTTACTTGCTTCTTCAAATTTATCTAATGTCAACATTTTCATCTCCTAATCTATTCAAATAGACCATCAACATACTCATTTAAATCGAATTCTTTAAGGTCTTCAACCTTCTCACCATATCCAATATATTTAACAGGTATGCCCATCTCTACTTGTATCATAAATGCGATTCCACCCTTGGCAGTTCCATCCATCTTAGTAAGAATAATTCCGCTAATATCTGTAGCCTCGCTAAATTCTTTTGCTTGCATCAAAGCATTTTGTCCTGTTGTCGCATCAAGTACAACTAATGTCTCTTTGTGACAGCCTTCATATTCTTTATCAATTATCTTATTAATCTTACTTAATTCATTCATAAGATTTTTCTTATTATGAAGACGACCTGCAGTATCAATAATTAAAATGTCAGTGTCTCTAGATTTACCCGCTTGTAATGCATCATAAACTACTGACGACGGATCAGAGCCTTCGCTTCCACCAATCAAATCAACATTGGCTCTATTAGCCCATTCTTGTAATTGGTCTCTTGCCGCCGCTCTAAATGTATCAGCTGCAGCAAACAGAACTGATTTGCCCGCCTGTCTATATTTCATACCAAGCTTGCCTATAGATGTTGTTTTACCAACACCATTAACACCCACTACCAAAACAACAGACTTCTTATCAACGAAATCGTAATTATCTTCTGCCACAGGCATTTTCTTTTTTAATATTTTCTTTAATAGTTCTTTACATTCTTCAGGCTTTTTGATTCGTCGTTCTGTAACTTCCCATTTCAACAACTCAATAATATGTTCTGAAGCTCTCGCTCCCATATCACCCATTATTAACATTTCCTCTAGTTCTTCATAGAAATCATCATCAATTTCTACTGTACTAGAAAATAGTCCCGACATAAATTTCGAGAAAAAACCTTGTTCTGCCATACTAACTCCTATTCATCTAAATCCTCTTCAATCAAGTTAACTGAAACAAGTGTAGATACACCCTTTTCTTGCATTGTAATACCATATAGTCTATCAGCAGAATTCATAGTACCACGTCTATGAGTAATAATAATAAACTGAGTATTCTTAGTTAACTTATGAAGATATTTTGCAAATCTTGTTACATTAGAATCATCTAATGCAGCCTCTATCTCGTCTAACAAACAGAATGGTGAAGGCTTTAGATTTTGAATTGCAAATAATAATGCAATTGCTGTAAGTGATTTCTCTCCACCAGAAAGCTGCATCATATTTCCAAGCTTCTTTCCAGGTGGCTGAGCAACAATCTTAATTCCAGTCTCTAAGATATCTTCACCTTCTATTAATTCTAAGCTACCTTTTCCACCACCAAACAACTCCTTGAAAGCCTTATCAAATTCGCGTTGGATATCTGCAAAACCTTTTGTAAATTGCTCGCGCATACCCTCATCTAATTCATCAATAATTCCAACTAAAGTCTCTTCGGCTTCAACTAAATCATCATGCTGACCCTTCAAGAAATTATATCTTTCACTTACTTCTTTGTATTCCTCGATGGCATTAACATTTACATTTCCCATCTTGCGAATAGCTTCTTTAATCTCTCTAATAGAAGTTTTAATCTCAGGAAGATTAGTCATTTCTTCATCACGAAATTCCATCGCATTATGATAAGTCAATTCATACTCTTCCCACATATAATGATTATGACCCTGTAAAGCCTCATCGGCTTTTTCCTTCTGAGTCTCTAATCTATATAATTCTTTCTCTAACTCCGCAATGCGGCTTGCTATTTCATCTCGCTTCTCAAAGAAAGATTTATACTCTTCATTCATCTTATCTTTGTTAGCAATAGCATCCTTAAGCTTCGCATCAAGCTTTGCATAATCTTCATCTGCTAAACAAATCGATTTGTTAATATCATCAATCTCTTGTTGCTTTGCCGCAGCATCTTTTGCTGAATTAGCAGTTTGTTCATCAAGATTTTGCAAATCATTGTTACATCTATCAATTTCTGCAACAACTCTTTCAATATTATCTGCCACAAATGTAACTTTTTGTTTGGCATTTGCTTCTTCAATTTGAGCTTCTGAAAGATTACGAGAAGCTGACGTTTCCATCGAATAATTATATTGTTCAAGCTTATTTTGTAAATCTTCAATTTCTTTATTCAATTCATCTTCACGACTAATTGAATTCTCAATCTCTCTTGCAATTTCTTTCTTCTCAGCTTCGATATCATTAACCTTACGTTCAATTTCATCACCCTCATTTTGAAGTGAAGAAAAAGCACGTTTTGCTTCAGCCTTAAGTTCATTAACTCTTTCTAAATTAAGCTTATAAGTATTACATTCTATAGAAATCTCACTAATAGCTTCTTGCTTCTCTTTAATATCGTCTTTGAGTAATGCTCTAGCTGTATCGATTTCTTCAATATGCTTCTTACGACTAGCAATATCTTCTTTAATTTGAATTAATTCTTTCTCTAAGTCTTCAATCTCACGATTTCTACCAAGTAGGTTAGAATTATTCTTGAAATGACCACCTGATACAGCACCACCTGGGCTTAAATACTCGCCTTCAAGAGTTACTATATGTAGACTATAATTATATTTCTTTGCAACAAGAATAGCATTATCAATATTGTCGCAAACAACTACTCTACCTAACAAATATGAAACAACATTTTCATACTTATTATCATAATCAACTAATTGAGACGCAAGACCAACTACTCCATTTTCCTTAAGACACTCATCTGACTTAAGTCCTCTAGCCTTAACAGATGTTAATGGGAGAAATGTTGCTCTACCTAGTCTATTGTTCTTCAAATAAGAAATCATATCTTTCGCTGTTTTCTCATCTGATGTTACAATATTTTGAATATTTCCACCAAGAGCTGTCTCAACTGCAACTTCGTATTTTCTATCTGACGAAATAATATCTGAAACTACACCAAGAATTCCAGAATTAGAATCCTTTTGCTCCATTACCTTCTTGATAGAATTATTATATCCATCGTATCTTTCAGCAATGTTCTTTAACGACTCTAATTTAGATTCCTTCTTGTTAAATGTAGCTGTTAATTCATCATGCGCTGCAAATTCTTCTCTCTTCTTAACAACCCAATCTAAATCTTTTTGCTTGAGTTGCTTCTCTTCATCTTGATATTTCTGAAGCTTTTCATTTGTCTCTTCAAACTGTTTGCTACATTCGTCGAAACGCTCATTCAAGTCACTGTCTTCTGTTCTTCGAGCTACAATTCTACTTGTAAGTTCCGCCTTACGTATATTAGTCTGCTCTAACAAAGTCTGCAAGCGTTGTTCTTTAGACTTAATATTTGCTCTATTATCAAGAATTGTTATAATTTCATTTTTGTTTTTTTCAATGCCTTCATTTGCTGCTTTAATGTCATTTTGAAGATTATCATAATATGTTCTAACTGAATCATATCGTTTCATTACTTCATCTAAATGTTTATCTAACTCAGCCTTTTCAGCATCGTATTTTGCCTTTTCTTCAACCCTTGAAGCAAGATCAGCCTTAATTTCATTTCGTCTTTCATCAACATTTTCAGCAAGACTTTTAGCAGAACGAATCTGTTCTTCTAAAATACCAATTTGAGTCTTTAATTGGCCTTTGATTTCAGTTTCACTAGTTTGCTTATCACGAATATGATTTATTTCTTCTTCGCATTCTTTAATTGATTCTTCAAGAGAAGCATATTTTTCTTTAACCTTGTTTTGCTCCTTTAATGCTTCTGTTCTATTATCTTCTGCAATCTTAGCAGCACTAGCTATCTTCTCTAATTCAATATTTAATCTTTCCATATCAAGAAGGAACATGTTTACGTCAAGCTTCTTAAGCTCTTCCTTCTTCTTAAGATATTCCTTAGCTGTCTCTGATTGACGCTCTAATGGTCCAACTTGACGCTCAAGCTCAGATAAAATATCGTTAACACGAACCAAGTTATCTCGCTCTTCTTGAAGCTTCTTACATGCGGCATTTTTTCTCTTTTTAAATTTAACAATACCTACTGCCTCATCAAAAAGCTCTCGTCTATCTTCTGGTTTACCAGACAAAATCTTCTCGATTTGTCCCTGTCCGATAATAGAATATCCTTCTTTACCAATACCAGTATCATAGAATAATTCATTGACATCACGAAGACGACATGGTGTACCATTAAGTAAATACTCACTTTCACCAGAACGATAAACACGTCTTGCAACAGTCACCTCTTCATAATCTACTGGTAGTAAATGATCAGAGTTATCCATAGTAATTGCTACATAAGCATAGCTTTGTGGCTTACGATTTTCTGTACCAGAAAAAATAACATCCTGCATAGATGCCCCACGAAGCTGTTTCGCAGATTGCTCACCAAGCACCCAACGTACGGCATCACTTACATTTGATTTTCCAGAGCCATTAGGGCCTACTATACCTGTAATACCATTATGAAAATCAAATTTAATTTTATGAGCAAATGACTTAAAGCCATTCATTTCTATACTTTTTAAATACATATTCGTCCCTCTTTCATTCCAAGCAACGCTTGATATGCTGCTTCTTGCTCTGCAGCTTTTTTCGAATGTCCATCCCCTTGTCCTAAAACATTTCCATGATAAGAAACCTCTACTACAAAATGCTTATCATGCGCAGGACCATCTTCTGAAATCAAATTGTACTCTACATTTCCATCATGCTTTGCTTGTACAACCTCTTGTAAATTAGTTTTACAATCGTAGAACAATTTCTTATTCTCAATATCTGTAAGTATAAATCTAAGAATAAACTTCTCAGCTTCTTCCATGCCACCATCCAAATAAATAGCACCTATAACAGCCTCTAAAGCGTCTGACAAAATTGATTTACGCTTACGTCCACCAGTTTTATCTTCTCCTTTAGCCAAAAGCAAATATTTTCCCAAGTCAATTTCATTAGTACAATATGCAAGCGTAGGCTCACAAACCAAACTAGCACGAAGCTTAGTTAAGTCTCCTTCTGTGTATTTTGGATAATTTAAATACAAAAACCTGCTTGAAACTATTTCAAGAACAGCATCGCCTAAAAACTCTAAACGTTCATTATCATTTAATTTGCCAAGTTGCATCTCATTTGCATATGAACTATGTGTAATGGCTTGAGTAAGTAAGCTTTTGTCTTTAAATTCATAATCTATAACAGATTGTAATTCATCTATATTAGACATACTATTCCTTTCTCAACACTATGAAAAAACCCTTAGAATATAAGGGCTTTTTCGTAAGTATTATTATTAAAATCTACTTTGTTTCTTTGATAAGTTTAACAGCATCACCAACTGTAACTATCTTCTCTGCTAAAGCTGAATCAACTTCAATCTTAAGCTCATCTTCAATTCCCATGATGATTTGGAATACATCTAATGAATCAGCACCAAGATCTTCAACAAATGTTGTCTCCATTGTGATTTCTGCTTCGTCTACAGAAAGAACCTCTGCAATTACTTTCTTTAATACATCAAACTCCATAATTATTCTCCTTTCTATTTCTCGTCAACCTTTTCAGCTTCCATAGCCGAAATAGTTTCACGAACCTTACTCGCAATGTCTTGCTCTTTAAAAGCAACACATTGAATAATGGAATTCTTAATTTCTTTATATGAAGCGTTACCATGGGTCTTAACTACTAATCCTTCAAGACCAAGCATTGGTGCGCCACCATATTCTGTTGCATCAAATTGTTTAAGAGTAGACTTGAGCGCAGGTTTTGCAAGAAGTGCACCAATTTTGCTCTTTAATGTACTCATTAAACCTTCTTTTATAACACTAACTAACGTCTTAGATAATCCTTCGTATAATTTAAGTATTACATTTCCCACAAAGGCTTCACAAACTACTACATCAAACTCACCTTGAGGAATTTCTCTTGACTCAACACTGCCGACGAAATTAATATTATCAAGCTCTTTAAGAAGTGGAAATGTTGCTTTAACAAGTGCATTTCCTTTCTCTTCTTCAGCGCCTATGTTGACAATACCCACCTTAGGATTCTCAACACCAACAACCTTTTCCATATACATTGAACCAAGTACTGCAAATTGAACCAATTGTTGAGGTTTAGCATCAACATTAGCTCCACAATCAAGTAACAAAGAAACACCTTTCTTTGTTGGAATAAGTGGTGCAAACGGAGCTCTACTCACTCCCTTAATTCGTCCAACAATTGTCTGTCCACCAACAAGAATAGCTCCTGAATTACCAGCAGAAACAAACGCATCAGCCTTACCTTCTTTGACTAATTTCATACCTACTACTATTGAAGAGTCTTTCTTCTTCTTAATAGCAGCTACTGGATGCTCAGCCATCTCAATAATCTCATTAGCTTCAACAACCTCTACTCGATTGCTCATATATTGATATTTCTTTAACTCTGCATTAATTAAATCTGGCTTTCCAACAAGAAACACCTTAATATCATCACGCGTATTTATCGCTTCTATTGCACCCTTTACGATTTCTCCTGGAGCGTTGTCACCGCCCATAGCATCTAGTGCAACTCTTGTAATATCTAGCATATTCTACCTCCAAAGTGCATAAGCATACACTATAAAAATTATACACTATTATTATAAAAATACAAGAAAAAATGTAAACTGTATAATTTCCTTGTAAAACAAAAAATAGAGGACTTTATGTCCTCTATCCATTGATTTTATTGAATTAATCTTGAGCAATAATCTCTTTTTTGTTATAAGAGCCACAGTTCTTACAAACTCTATGAGGAATCATTAGCTCTCCACACTTACTACAAGGTACAAGTGTTGGGGCAGTCATCTTCCAGTTTGCTCTTCTTCTATCTCTTCTTCCTTTAGAAGATTTGTTCTTTGGACAAATTGACATTTGTTACACCTCCTTAAATTCTCTAAAAACATCTTGGAATTTAGCCATTCTTGGATCAAGGACTTTCCTATCACATTCACAAGGCGAAATGTTAAGATTTGCACCACATTTAAAGCAAATGCCTTGGCAATCATCCTTACATAAAACCTTTGAAGGCTGTTCTACCAAGATTTCGTCGAATAAAAGTCTATCAACATCAAGTTCACCCTCATTTATAAAAGGTAACTCTTCATCTTCATCTAATTGAATCATACCGTTCTTTAGTGAAAATGCTTTGTTAATGGAAATGTCAAGATCAACATCCACATTCTCTAGACATCTGTCACATGGCATTTGTAAAGTAATATTACATTTACCATAGATAAACAACTCTCTAGAATCTTCGTTAACAATACTTAATTCGAATGGCTTTTTGTTTATAATTGGAAATGAGCCAGCCGGCGAAACGAAGTTGTCCATATCAATGGAACACTCTGTATTTATTGATTTGTCATTTGTTAAAATAACCTTTGAAATATCAATAATCACGGCATACTCCTATCCACACTCAATCAATTATACATACTTGCACTGTTAATGTCAACAACTTTTTCAAATACATTATTTAACTAATGCAACTGTTTCTCTACAAATAGCAAGTTCTTCATTTGTTGGAACAACATATGCTTTAATCTTAGAATTTGCAGTAGAAATCTTCTTCTCATCACCAATTACCTTGTTTGCTTCCTCGTCAATTTCAAGACCTAAGAATTCAAGATAATTTGTAATCATTCCACGAATCATACCATTGTTCTCGCCAATACCTGCTGTAAATGCAATAATATCTACACCGTTCATTGCAGCTGCGTAAGAACCAATATATTTTGCAACTCTATATGCAAACATATCTAAAGCAAGTTGCGCTCTTTCATTACCATTTGAAGCTGCTTCAGCTAAATCTCTAAAGTCTGAAGAAACACCTGACACACCAAGTACTCCAGATTCTTTATTAAGCATTGTAATGATTTCGTCTGCGCTCTTACCGTTCTTCTCAGCCATATATGTGATTGCTGATGCATCGATATCACCAGAACGTGTTCCCATTACTAAACCTTCTAATGGAGTAAGTCCCATAGATGTATCTACACATTTACCATTTAATACAGCAGAAATAGAACCACCGTTACCTAGGTGTGCAACAATAATCTTAGAGTTATTAAGATCTGCACCATCTAATTCAGCAACACGTCTTGATACATACATATGACTTGTACCATGGAAACCATATCTTCTTACTTGATGCTTCTCATATTGTTCATAAGGAACAGCGTACATAAATGCTTTTGAAGGCATTGTCTGGTGAAATGCTGTATCAAATACAACAACATTTTTCTTATTAGGCATAAGCTTCTTACAAGCATCTAAGCCAAGGATAGCTGCTGGATTATGAAGTGGAGCCAAAGGTGAAACCTCTTCTATAGCCTTAACAACCTCATCTGTAACTACAGCTGCTTTAGTAAACTTCTCTCCACCATGAACAACTCTATGTCCAATAGCATCTATTTCATCAAGAGATGATAATACTCCTGTCTCTGGATTTGTTAATGCTTCAATAACGAAAGCAACAGCTTCATCATGTGTTGGCATTGCTAAATCCTTAATTTCCTTATCCTTGCCTGCTGGTTGATATACAAGTCTTCCATCAACACCGATTCTCTCACAAAGACCTTTTGCAATTACTTCTTCAGAATCAGAATTAATTACCTGAAACTTAAGCGAAGAACTACCACAGTTAATAATTAAAACGTTCATACTACACCTCTCTAAATTTATTTATTATATATTTTTTCTTAAAACACCAATAAAAATTATACTAAAATTTGCGTATATTCTCAAGATTATTTTATGTAGAGATAAAATATTTTATATTATACCTTAAGAAATCTACGTTCAATTTCATTGACAAACTTCTTCTTTCGACGATTAGTAAGCAGAGTGTGGAAAATGTAATACGCTCTATCGTTAATTACATTAACATTTACCCTAACTTGCTCTTCTAATTCTTTCCTATTTGTAAAAACAGGAACTGTAGAATTCCTATTCATTTCTTTGAGTATTTCAATGCTATCTTCCCTGACACCAAGAACATATATAAATGTCGGACTACATTTCTTGTCAAAGCTCTCTTCCTTAATATCTAGTAAAATGTGACACAACACTCGTGAAATTCTTGTAAATGTATAATTCTTTGTTTTGAGTAGTTCAACAAACGACAAGAAATCCATGAATTCATTCAAATTATTGGCAATTCTACAAGATAAATCCTTACTACAATCTAAGAATACAGAGAAAACTTCCTTGTCATAGTTTGAGCTAACATATAAATCCATCAAACGATTATGCAAAAGCAAAGAAATATCATTAGGATGCATGTATTTTTGTTTCTCCACCAACTCACCATATTTATCAATCAAATTAGGTGGAATAACGTCAAAGCACTCATTGATACTATCATCAAAGATACTTAATCTAATCGCTGAAGCCGAAGGATATTCTGATTCAATTTCAGAAGAATGATAAGGATCTCCTGTCCTCTTCATACAATAATAATTAAGCTCAGGTGCATTTAACTTTATTGCTTTAATATACTCTATTCCCAAAATATTATTAGGCTGGCTCAAGAATTCCTTGATGTCATCATGAAGAAATCCGTCTGCCTTCTCAAGAATTCTTGTAATCGCTTTATTTCTTGCTACAGGATAACTATAACCCTCTTCAATATTTTTTCTAATTATGTAATTGTATTTCCTAGAATTCTTAACAATAATGTTGCTGATTTTTTCATACATTTCCATATCATCTGATTCGCCAGAGAAAAGTACTGTATCAACTATTCCTGTAGCGTACAAGAGATTCACCCCTGCTGTAGCATAATACTCTGCCGATGCACAAGAATAAATTACTGGTATTTCGATTACAAGATCTACTTCATTCATCAATGCAGCTTTAGCTCTTTCATATTTACTCAAGAAAGAAATATCTCCTCTTTGTGTAAAATCAGAGCTTAATGCTACCACAATGTAATCTGCATTAAGAACCTTCTTAGCATATTCAATTTGTGTCTTATGACCATTGTGAAATGGATTATATTCTGCAACTATTCCTATAACATTTTCCATAAAAACCTCACCTTATAAGAAAAGCGCAGCATAAAGCTACGCTTAAAAACTAAATTAATGATGGAACAATCTAATTCCTGTAAATGCCATTGTCATATTGTATTTGTTACATGTCTCGATAACATTATCATCACGAATTGATCCACCTGGTTCAGCAACATAAGAAACACCACTCTTATATGCTCTTTCGATGTTATCGCCAAATGGGAAGAAAGCATCAGAACCTAATGCAACGCCTGTATTCTTATCAAGCCAAGCTCGCTTCTCTTCCTTTGTGAATACATCTGGCTTCTCAGTAAATACATTTTCCCAAGCACCATCTGCCAAAATATCCATGTATTCTTCGCCAATATATAAATCAATTGCGTTATCTCTATCAACTCTCTTAACGCCCTCTTTGAAAGGTAAATTAAGAACTTGAGGAGATTGACGAAGCCACCAATTATCAGCCTTACTTCCAGCAAGTCTAGTACAGTGAACACGAGATTGTTGTCCAGCACCAATACCAATTGCCTGACCATCCTTAGCAAAGCAAACTGAATTAGACTGTGTATATTTAAGAGTAATCATTGCAATCGCCAAATCAATCTTAGCTTGCTTAGGTAACTCTTTATTTTCAGTAACAATATTTGAGAAGAAATCGTCATCTATTTTAAGTTCATTTCTTCCTTGTTCAAATGTAATACCAAATACTTCTTTGCGCTCTAATTCCTTAGGAACATAATTTGGATCAATTTCAATTACATTATAATTACCATTCTTCTTTTGCTTAAGTATTTCAAGTGCTTCATCTGTATATCCTGGAGCAATAACACCATCAGAAACTTCTCTTTTGATAATCATAGCAGTTTCTTTGTCACACACATCTGACAAAGAAATAAAATCACCAAAAGATGACATTCTATCAGCACCTCTAGCTCTTGCGTAAGCATTTGCAAGTGGAGTAAATTCCATATCCATATCATCTACCCAGTAAATCTTCTTCTCAACATCAGACATTGGAAGACCTACTGCAGCACCTGCAGGTGAAACATGCTTAAAGCTTGTTGCTGCTGGAAGACCTGTAGCTTTCTTAAGCTCAGAAACTAATTGCCAACCATTGAATGCATCCAAAAAGTTGATATATCCTGGTTTACCACTTAAAACCTTAATTGGAAGCTCACCATTTTCCATATAAATTCTTGAAGGCTTTTGATTTGGATTACATCCATATTTCAATTCTAATTCTTGCATTTTAATCTCCTTATAAATCCTATATTATTGATTCTTATTAACTATTCTAGTCTCATATTTACCTGTTTCAATATCAATATATCTAACAAACAAAGACACCTTATTGTCTTCATTAAGACTCTCCCAAAGAAGTGATGTATATTCTTCAATATCATCGCACACATCTACTAATTTAGGTTCACCTTCAAAGCTTGGAAGTGGATTTCCATCTTGCATATAAGTATGTATGAAATGTGCCTCAGAGTTTACAGGATTTTCATACGCAAATGTATATCTATTACAAGCATCAGGATTACCATTATTACTCTTCAAAATTGACATTGCATAATTAAACTTACCATCTTCAATATGCATAACACCAGAAATTCTAGGTGTATAATTAGGGCCATCTGGCTCAAATTCACGACATCTCAAAGATTGTTCGAATGTCTGTTGCTTATCCATTCCTTCGTAAATAGTATCTGTTTGATCACCATTAGTAACAATAGTCTTATTACCAAGTACTCTTACAGGCGCATAAATAATTAAGCTTGGATCTTCTAGCTTTGATTCATCA
Source organism: Lachnospiraceae bacterium (assembly GCA_045642225.1). GTDB lineage: Bacteria > Bacillota > Clostridia > Lachnospirales > Lachnospiraceae > RUG191. Next base: position 97,763 of record JAZUIN010000079.1, read on the forward strand.
AAGGCTTGAGTTCTAATACCTTCGCCATCTTCAACAAATACACGATTTCTACTATTAACGCTTCTACCCATAATAAAATATGCAGTCACCGCACATTTACCATTAGGTGTTTTACCAATAACAATTCCTCTTCCTGGATATGAATTGTTAGATAATTCTTTTGCAATAGATAGTTTTTCCATAGTGTCCTCCTGATTACGTAATTACAATTTATTTTAATCAAAATATGATTAAATACACTTAACAATTATAACAAAGTAATTTTTTCTTTTCAATTTACAAACTAATCATTTAATAGAAATAAAAGCATTATATTTAAGCAATATTAGACAAATTTTATACTTGATAATCTATTGGTGATAATCCATTATTCTTTAAATAATCGTTAGCTTGGCTAAAATGCTTACATCCCATAAAGCCTCTACTTGCAGAAAGTGGAGATGGATGCGCAGCTTCAAGAACTAATTGCGCCGAGTTCTCAACTAAAGCCTTCTTGGATCTTGCATGATTCCCCCATAGCATATAGCAAATAGGTTGGTTTTGCTTTGATAAATGTTTGATAACATTGTCAGTAAATGTTTCCCAACCCTTGTCTTTGTGTGAATTAGCTTCTCCTTCTCTTACCGTAAGAACTGTATTGATAAGTAGAACACCCTGCTTAGCCCAAGCAGAAATATCACCTGATGAAGGAATTTCTATTCCCAAGTCAGAATTCAACTCTTTATACATATTTCTAAGAGAAGGCGGTATTTTCTCACCCTCTGGTACTGAAAATGCTAATCCCATAGCTTGATTAACTTCATGGTACGGATCTTGTCCAAGTATTACAACTTTAACATCCTTAATATCTGTTAATTCAAATGCTTTAAAAATATTTTCCTTTGGTGGAAAAATAGTTTGACTCTCATATTCTTCATCAACAAACTTCATCAAATCAATGAAGTACTGTTGATTAATTTGAGAGTCAAAAAATTCTTTCCAATTATTATTAATTGTACTATACATAAATCACCTTCTAACAGGTACATTTTTATCTGCTAGATAATCCTTTAAATCACATATTTCCATCTCTTTGTAATGGAATAAACTTGCTGCTAAAGCAGCTTCTGCACCACCTGTTGTTAGTGCATCATAAAAATGCTCCATAGTACCTGCACCACCTGATGCAATAACAGGAATTGATACAGCATCAGAAATTGCCTTTGTTAATTCAATATCATAACCTGCTTTCGTACCATCGCAATCCATACTAGTAAGTAATATTTCACCAGCGCCTAATTTCTCAGCTTCTATAGCCCATTCAACAGCATCAATACCACAATCTAGTCTTCCACCATGCTTATAAATGTTCCAGCCACTACCGTCTTCTCTACGCTTAGCATCAATAGCAACCACAACACATTGACTACCGAATTGCTTTGCTGCATCACTTATTAACTGTGGATTATCAATTGCAGCAGAATTAACACTAATCTTATCAGCCCCCTCCCTTAGGAGTACCTTAAAATCATCTACTGTTCTAATTCCACCTCCAACGGTAAATGGAATAAATACATTTGCCGCAACAAGTCTTACCATATCAACTACAGTATCTCTATGATCAGAGCTAGCTGTTATATCAAGAAATACAACTTCATCTGCTCCAGCTTTATCATAAGCCTTTGCTACGCTTACAGGATCGCCTGCATCCTTCAAATCAACAAAATTTATTCCTTTAACAACACGTCCATTTTTTACATCCAAACACGGAATAATTCTTTTTGTATGCATATTAAATCTCCAAGAAATTTTTTAATATTTTAAGTCCTACATCGCTGCTTTTCTCTGGATGGAATTGGCAAGCAAATATATTACCTTTTTCAACAGATGCATGAATTTTGACACCATATTCTGTTGATGCTTTCACTATATCTTCTTCTTGAGCCGCCAAATAGTATGAATGAACAAAATATACATAGGATTCATCACGAATTCCTTTGAATAATCTTCCATCATTAGATAGCTTTATTGAATTCCATCCTATATGAGGAATTTTCAAACCTTCACCACTTGGGATAAGCTTTATCTGACCTTTGAGTAGACCTAAGCCTTCACAACCCGGGCTCTCTTCTGATGAATCAAATAACAACTGTAATCCTAAACAAATACCAAGAAATGGAATATCTTTATCAACAACATCTCTTATTGCTTTATCTAGTTTATATTTTTTTAATTCATTCATTGCAAATTCAAATGATCCTACTCCAGGTAAAATCACTTTATCTGCATTAATTATTTCATCATAATCTCTTGTAATTTTGGCTTCGTATCCCAAATGTACACATGCCTTTTGCACACTTTTGAGATTACCTGCTCCATAATCAAGTATTGCTATCATTATTACTACTTTCCATTCCTAATGCTTTTAACTTAGCTTTAACACTATTAGTGTATTTCTCACGATCAGTCTCTTTATATAGCTTCACAGCCTCGTCTCTTGTCATACCAAATTGATTCTGTAATTGTTGTTCTAACATTGAACCTAGGCTATTAAACTCTGCCGTAATTCCATGACTATCTGCATATTCTTTATTCTTGTTAAATCTACCAATACCAACAATCAAAGCATCTAAAGCATGTTCATAATCCTTCTTGTTCATAAACAAATTGTACTCTCTGTACTTATTTTGTAGTGAAGCAAGCAATTGAACGTTATTATAATACTCTTTCTCTGAATCTGTTGAATTCATGCCTTTAAGAGCATCATAACACTCTACATAATTAGCTTTAGCATACTCAGCATTAGCTGCTTTCATCACTTCTTTGTCATGAATAATATTTCCACCAAACAACACAGCTACAACTATAGTAACAGCAAAAAGTACAAAAATAATTATAACCTTCATAGGCACTTTCTTAGATTTATCTTCTTTAAAGAATTTTGAAAGCGCACTAGGTTCTTTATTGTTCTTAGCATCTGCTTTTTCCTTCTTTGCTGCAGCTTTTGCAGCAGCCTTAGCAGCAGCTTTTTCTTTCTTAGCAGCAGCCTTTGCAGCAGCTTTTTCCTTCTTTTTCTCTGCCTTTTCTTTCTTTGCCGCCTCTTCAGCAGCATCTTCATCTTCCATCTCTTCTAGAATTTTGGCATTTTCTTCAGTTGTATCTTCGGAAGACGAGCTAGACATATCTACAGTTTCAGTTTCTTCAACTTTCTTTTTCTTAGAGAATAAGGCTTTAAGCTTAGCAAAGAAACCTTTCTTTTCTTCTACTTCTTCAGATGAATCGTCACTAGAAGCTTCTTTTTCAAGCTTACCAGCCGATTCTTCAAAGTTGTCTCTTGCTTCTTCTAATTCTACATTTTCAGAATCAGCCTTTAACAAATCATTAATATCAGACATACCTTCTTCATTAGCTAGTAATGCATCTAAATCCTCATTCTCATCAACTAATGCTATGCCATCTTCATTAATATTTAAAACGTCTAACGCATCATGCTCATCATTTTGGAATTCTTCTGACAAAAGCGAATCATTCTTTTCAACATCACCATCAACAATGCTTTGAACATTATTTAACAAATCGTCTAAATTATCATCAGAGCCATCTTCTGACTCTTCCTCTGATGATTCTTCAGCATTTTCAAGTGATTTCAATAGTTCATCTGCACCAGAATCATAACTATCTTCCGCATCTTCTTGAGTGTCATCATTTGAAGCATATTGTGCTTCTTCAGAATCAGCAGCTTCAACAGCCTCTTCGTCCACATTATCAGCATCATCAGACTCAGCATTTACATCATCCGTGTCAACCGCCACCGCATCATCATCGCTTTCCACTCTATCATCATCAACATTAGCTTCGTCTAAATCCGCTTCTGATAATTCAGCATTTCCTAATTCATTCATTAAAGCTTCAGCATCATATAGCACATTATTTTCTGATGTACCCTCTTCTGAAGCATCATTTGCTAAGTCGTCAGAGCTAGATTCTGTATTGTCATCACTAGTAACTCCATCATCAGAGTCGTCAGTTACTTTACCCGATTCACTGTCATATGCATCTGCTTCATCCTCTTCCATTAGCGAACGAATAAACTCTGCTCCAGCATCATCCTCAACAACTTCTCCTCTTTCAAATGCAGCTTCCTCTTCATCAATCTCTTCTTCAAAAGCTCTGATAAAATCATCCGCATCACCAGATGACAATTCATCCTCAAAATCCTTAAGGAAATCTGATTCAGAAAATGCTTTTCTAAGATTCTCGTGAGATACTTTTCTTGGTTTGAAACCTGTAAGTCCTGTAGCATCCATAAAATCATCATTAGGATCAACACTTTGTCTATCAAGAACTTTAGCTTCTAACGCCTCTTTATCTTTATTTTGACTATTTTCAACATCTGTTTTGGCTTTATTAATTGAACTTAATAAACCATCTAAATAATCTTCTGAATAAGACAATTTAGTTCCCTCCAAAATATCTATAAAGTAGATAAGGGATGTGATAAATCACACCCCTTTGTAATCTAAAAAATATTATCTTCTGCTACTTTCGTAACGATCAACAAGATCATCAACAGCTTCAACTAACAAACCAATTTCAGGCTTTGTCAACTGAGCATCTGCACCAAGTGACTCACCCTTCTTTCTGATTTGATCATTAATCAAAGATGAGAAAATTACAACAGGAATATTCTTCATTACTTCATCATCTTTAACCAACTTAGTTAGTCTATGACCATCCATAAGTGGCATCTCAATATCAGTAATAACACAATGAACATCTTTAAGAACTGAGCCTTTTGACTTCATCTCGCACATCTTATCCCAAGCTTCTTGACCATTATCATTAATTATAAGCTTTGTATAACCTGCTTTCTTAAGACACTCAACAATAAGCTTCTGTAATAACGCTGAATCTTCTGCGATTAGAATTGGAGATTTAGAACGATCTCTTCCTTCGTAATGATCCATATCAGAAACCTTAAGACTTGTTTCAGGATTGATGTCTGATACAATCTTCTCGAAATCAAGAATAACAATAAGCTTATTCTCTAACTTGATAACACCAGTTGACACACCAGAATTATCTGAACTAATTGTCGAATCTGGCTTAATAATCTCTTCCCAAGATACACGGTGAATACCGAGTACTTCATCAACGTGAAATGCTGTATTAAGATTATTAAAGTTAGTAATTACAAACAAACCATCATTATCATATTTATCTCCAAGACCAAGACATTTCTTAAGATTAATAACTGAAATCATCGTATCTCTTGGCATGAAAATTCCTTCAATACATTCATGTGAATTAGGCACTGGAGTAACTGGTTGATACAATAAGATTTCACGTATTTTAGCTACGTTAATACCATAATAATTATCCTCCACTCTGAACTCTAATATCTCGAGCTCGTTTGTTCCTGATTCTAGCAAAATATTTGTATCCATTATATCTCCTCCCAATTACTATAATGCTATATTTACTGTAGAACCATTAATATTCGTACTTAGTTCTACATTCTGAACATCTGCTAACTCATCTTTATTCATCATAAAAATTATAACTAATTCTTTTGACTCATTAGGTTGTAATGTTCCTTTAAATGTGGCTAAATCTTCTGCCATCAAACTCAATTCGTTATTCGCTTTAGACTTGCCATTAACAGTCGCTGTAAACTTAGGTGTCTTAGACAAAATGTCTACTGGCAACTCTCCACCACTTACATTAGTCATATTAAACTTAAAAATCAAATAATTTTTACCCGCTGTAGGTGACATAAAATATGTACTAGTCTGATATTGATCTTTGACTTCAAAGCCTTCATATGTAAATGTTACACCTGATATACCCAAAGCATTAGCTAATGTTACCGCTTGTTTTTGTTGTTCATTACCTGTCGATGCATTAGGTTGGTTAGTATCAGTTGTTGTGGCATTACCTTCTGTAGTTTTTGAAGTGTCAGCTTCTTCAGCCTTAGACTTCAAATTACTTATTCCGTCCTTCTGGTTCTTATTATATTTAGCTACTATTTTAGCAGAATATGCAGCAATATCACTTTTCTCATCCTCTGTCAAATTAGCCATCTTAGCACAACCACAGAACAAAATACATATTGCACACAGAAGAACGCTTAGAATAATTTTCTTATTCATAATGCGCTCCTAACCAATATATAATCCTACTTTTTATAAATTTTATCATTTATATCTTTAATATTCAACAAAAATAATTAAATTTCTTTTAAATTATTTGTCTAATTCAAACCAAAAAGCAACTCCTTCGTTAGTATTATACACTCCATATTCATTTTTCATCGATTCCATAGCCGCTTTTACTATAGATAATCCAACACCTGACCCTCCGTATTCACGTGTTCTGGCTTTATCCACCTTATAGAATTTATCCCACAAATGCTCAATATCTTCATCCGGAATATTATCGCCTGTATTATAGACCGTAACTCTAACTTTATCTTCCCTAACCTCTTGTGAAATAGTAATAATTTTATCATTCTTACAATAATGTATAGCATTACTTAAATAATTCAAAAAAACTTGTTCTACAACAAACTCATCTCCAAAAGCATTAACATTTTCACTGATGTCATTTTTTAAGGTTATATCATTTTGTTCCATCAAAATTTGCGAAGCATTAACAAGACTATTTAACATTTCTGTCAATTCAAAAGGTTTCTTATCGATATTCTTAATCCCATATTCAATTTCGTCAAGAGACATCAATTGTTGAACTAACTTATTCATTTTCTTAGCTTCATCAACAATAACCTCACAATAATACTCTCTGCTTTCAGGATCATCACCCATACCTTCTGCCAAGCCTTCTGCATAGCCTTGAATCAAAGCAATTGGTGTTTTCAATTCATGAGAAGCATTAGATAAGAATTCTTTTCTCATTTTCTCGTTCTTATCCATAATCTCAATATCCTTCTTAAGTTCTTCATTCGCCTCTTGAAGTTCATCAAGCGTTTCCTCTAAGGTTTCCGACACAATATTCATGTGCTCCCCAAGGACATCAACTTCATTACGTCTTCTTTTATTAGGCACAAATTTCTCTGAGAAATCAAGATTCGTCATTTTCTGTGAAATGTTTGTCAATTTAACCAAAGGTCTTGTCAAACGCTCTGTAAACCATTCAGCAATTATAAAAGCAATAAAAGCAGATATTATTGCAACCACAAGTAGGAATCTATCAGAAAGATAAAGGAAAGCATTTAAATTCTCCATTGAATATCTCATCATGATATAATTGCCGTCGCTTAACATCCCTGTTAAAACTATAATTTTGCCTTCCGATTTATCCATTAATTGAATCGTATAATTTTGCTTTGAAATAAGAATTTTGCCTTCGTTAACATTTAACCTAACATCTCTTATTTCGTTAGATAGATTGTTTTGTCTTGCATTAGAGGAAAGCACACGTCCATCTGGCGTTGCAACCACAATATCAATATTATTTTTTATGGCAATTCGTTCTATTTCTTCCGTCTTTGATTCATCATAGCTTCCACCTTTTTTGACGTAATTATCAATAGAATCAAAAACTTTTTGCATTGTACTAGTTCTTTCGTTCCTATATAGAACGCCTATAAAGCAAGTGTTCAAAACCCAAACTAATGCAATTGTTCCAAGAATTAAAACTATCGCCACCAAAGCAAATTGATGACGAATACCGTTATTTACATTATTTTTATCAACATTAAATATTCTACTCAACTTACTTGACTTCAAACTTATACCCCATTCCCCAAATTGTCTGGATATATTTACCTGCATCACCCATCTTAGCTCTAAGTTTCTTTACATGAGTATCTACAGTTCTTGCGTCACCAAAATAATCATAATCCCAAACATTATCGAGGATTTTCTCTCTAGACAAAGCAATACCTTGATTCGTCATAAAGAAATGTAATAGTTCAAACTCTTTTACAGAAAGTATAATTTCCTCATTATTAACCGTTACTAAATGTGCATTAACATCTATTGATATTTCTCCACAAGTCAATATTTCTTCTTTACTAAGCAGATTACTTCTTCTAAGAAGCGCATTTACTCTAGCAACTAGAATTTTCGGACTAAAAGGTTTAGAAACATATTCATCCGCTCCTGAAGAAAATCCAACTAGCTCGTCGCTTTCCGAGCCCTTTGCCGTAAGTATAATAATAGGCACTGAAGATGATTCTCTAATTTCTTTACAAACTTCAATACCAGTATATTTAGGCATCATAACATCCAAAATAACAAGGTCTGGATTTTTTTTATAAAATAAATCAAGTGCTTGTTCACCGTCAGAGGCTTCAATAACATCATATTTTTCTTTAGATAGAAAATCCTTTACTAGTTTTCTCAATCTATTTTCATCATCTGCGACTAATATCTTTGTTGCCATAATAACCTCCACGAACACAACTGTTCATCACTTCTTGCTTTGAATATTCAAGCTACTTTCTTTAATTGAAACAGCATCTTCTCTTTGTTGTAATTCTTCTTCCCACGATGCATATTTATCCAAAATCTTCTCTTCATAATTAAGAATAGTTGGATTATCGCTAGTACCTTGAATAATAAAAAGTCCTACTACAGTAAGAAGAAGAACAATAGAAATCACAATCATAGAAATGCTCAATGTTTTATATTTTTGAACCTTCTTATATAACAATTTATTCTTCTTATCAGACTTTGTATCTTCTTTCTTATTTGATTTCTTACGTTCTTTTCTACTATTGTCCTTCGTTGAATTATCTTGATCTGTATTCACATCTACAATAGGAATAGCTTCCATGGTTGTAGGATCAACATTTAAACGAATTAGATGATCTTGTATCCTCTTCAAATAAGAAATGCCAACCTGAGTATGAAACATTCTTCTTGCAATCATTGAATTATACAATTTCAACAATGATTCTTTATCAGCATAATCAAGTTGCCTATCAACATATTCAACTGCTTCTTGTTCTTTTAATGCTTCTTCTCCCACCTTAGGATCATAAAAGCAAAAACCATTAACTGTTATTATTTTCTCTTGACTCATATATACTCACTACTTCTTAATCGACGCTCTTCTTGATTGCTTATCTTCATATAACACTTCATCTGAGCATGCTATAATATCCAAAAAGTTGATATTTTCTTCACATTTAAATGAATAAAAACCAACAGACATCTCAACAAAATACGGTTTCTCACAAGTTAAATTAAAAGCAAACATAACATCTTTTAATTTCGCCTTTAATTTCTCAATTATTTTCTCTGAACTCTCATCGGCTGGAATAGGAACTAATCCAACGAACTCATCGCCACCCATTCTAGCGCAGAATCCGCCTCTAGGCATAAGGCCCGAAAGCATCTTCGCGGCAGAACAAATCGCGTAATCACCATCCGCATGACCAAATGTATCATTAATCTCTTTCAAATGATCAAGGTCGGCAAACATAATTAATGCTTCTTTGCCGATTCTTCTCTGGATTGTCGCAAGAGACTGTTCCATAAAGCCTCTTCTATTGAGAATTTTGGTTAAATCATCATAACGAGATATTACACTTAGGATTTGATTTGTCTCCTTAATTCTATCCATAGAAAGCTTCATCTCTCTACGGTTTCGCTCTTCTGTCTTCTTAGTTTCAAAATATCTAAGAAGATTTCCAATCTGAAAACTTATTGCAAGTAAAAACTCACTATTTTCAGCATCACTTTCACAAATCATAACACCAAATTGTTGTTTACCTGAAAACAATACAAAAGCCTGGTAATTTCTAGCAGATTCACCCATAAAATCAGACACACCTCTTTTTTGAGTTATACGTGAATGAGCTGCACTAGAGGAAGCATCTATCTTACCTCTTTCCTTGTCAATGCCTCCTGCGAAATACATTTGACTACCAATCTTAAATTCATCACCAAAATTATAATTTAACGGCTCCTTATGTAAGAAAAAGTATGCCGTATTAATCCCAACGTCTTGAAGCTTATCTAACAAGATATCAAATGATTCCTTAGCATCTTCGTTTGGATCAATCAAATCTCTAGTAAATGTTACTGAAAGCCAAGACTGTGCTTTAATCTTCTCTGTCTCTTTGGCATACTTATCAATAATAGAAATCATATCAGCTTTACTAACATTATATTTGCCCAAATCTTCAATGTTGTCAAAAAATGACGTATCAAAATCTTTTACATTGTCAACCGACTTTTGGCAACCACATGAATTTCTATAAATAATTTCAACAGGACATTTTCTTGACTCTACATGACCTTCATTAATAAGTTCAAGAATCATCTCTAATGTATTTTTTGCGAGTGTTTTGCTATCATATTTTGCTGTTGTTAAAGGTGGATTCAAAACACTAGATACACCAACATTTCCAAATCCAGTAATAGATATATCCTCACCAATCTTCTTACCACGTTTCTCACAAACATCATAAGCAATACGAGCAATTTTATCATTTCCACAGCATAAAGCTTCAACATTCTCATTTGTATCTAGAATCGATTCAATCTTTTTTCTAATTTGATATGAATGATTACAAAAAGCCATCATTGAATCATTAACTTCAATTCCAAGCGAAGTCATTGTTTCAAGATATGCCTTTTTTCTAATTCCACCAATGTAATTATCAGTAGACGGACCAATATATACAACATTTTTCAAATTATGCTCCTTAACAAGATGGCTAACCATCTCATTAATAGCACCATAATTATCAATAACTAAATATGGAATATCTTCCGATTCAGGCTTCGCTTCAAGAATGAGCGTTGGAACACCTTTACACATTTCTAACAATTTATTGTAAGACACATTATTAATTCCACCTGTCATAGCTTCATAGCAGATTATACAAGCATCACAGCCAGAATATCCAATATAATTATAAATAGTTGACAACTGATAATCTTGGTTTTCATTATATGAATCAAGCATTTCTTCACGACTAAACTCATGCACACGAAAATCAGTAAGAAAAACAAGATTAACCCCATACTTCTTACCTTCTTGACACAAATCAGCGACAAGCGCTTTCGTATATTTAGATCGGTTATTTCCAACCATTACTGCTATAGTCTTCATATCCGAAAACCTCCAAGGAACTACGTGAATTGATTATCATTAATATGCAATCAATTAAATATTTTTTAAAATATTAGAAAACTCTAATAGCAACGAATCAAACATAAACATTAGAGTTCTATTAACGTTCATTTCTTCAAATTTGGTATTAAAATAAGTCGTCTTATATGATGAACAAAAGACACTTTCACCCTCAAGGCTATATGTTCCAGTAGTTAAATCATTACTATTATTAACAAGATTATAAAACTTGTCATAATCTCCATTTTGAGACACCGGATACTTAATATCAAATTTAATCAAGTGAATTGTATCTGTGCCTGCCACTTCAAAAACTGCTGAAACCTTCTCATTAGACTCTGGCAACGACACATTTTCAGCATTAAGACATAAGTTAGCTTCATCAACCGTTATTGTATAATCCCTACTAGACAGTTTTTCACTTACCAATTGTAAAAGTTCAACCTTTTCCATATTTATCCCCTTTTACTAAACTGACCTTCCAATTTTTGAACCACATTCAACCTTTGTCTCAATGTTTAGACTCGAATATCTTGCTATATCTTCATCTAGTACAATCGAATCCTTTTCAAAAAGCATAACTATTGTCGAGCCACCAAACTCAAAATATCCTTTTTCTTCACCTCTTTTGACGTTACTGATTGCATGATGATTAGTGATTTTGCCAACCATCAAAGCTCCCACTTCCATCTGAATCACTTTACCGAAGTTTTCCGTTTTAATTAACGTATATTCTCTATGATTCTCTTTATATATCGGAAATTTATCATTCGCAATAGGATTTACCGTATGATAAACACCAGGAATACTTCTATTTCGACTCTTTAATCCATTATCTATGTAAATATATCTATGATAATCATCTACTGTAAGTCTAAACACTAATGCTTTACCACCTTGATATTGCTTAGCTAGCTTGCTATCTCTAAGCAAAGAGTTAAGTGTATAGCTTGTACCCTTTATCATAAACTCACTATCTTCATCTATGTCGTATGCAGTCAACTTACTATCACACGGACTAATCAATGCATTCGGCTCCATACAAATATTTCTTGCACCCGGCTTCAGCTTGCGTGTAAAGAAATCATTATAACTTGTATACTTCTTTTCTTCGTACTGAGACATGTCAATATTATTATTTTCTATAAACGAATCAATCATAAATGTAGAGAACTTCGTATTAAGGAAGAATCCTCCTAGATTCGATACAAATGGTTTAATTAAAAACTTGAGAAAAAAGCAACCAACTACAGACGAATATAATTTCTCTAAAAATTTGTCCTGTGCATCTATTTTCCCTACAATTTTGCCATTTCTTAAAGCATACTTCATATATAACCTCTCATCAAATACATTGTAAATCAAGTAAGAACAATTATATTACTCTTCCAAACCCTTCAAAATTACCTATCTTTTGTGGAATAATAATACCTTTTTGAATCAATACCAAAATAATAATCAAAAAGATTATAAAAATAACACAGAAGCATAACACCAATAAAGTCTTTGGCTTAGGAATCTTTATATCAATAATAAATGCTAATGCAAAGACAAGCATTGTACAATTAAGGATAATGTAAAATACCATTGGTGATGTCAAAATTCCAACAACATATGCAAGTGGTAATCCAACAGAAATTGTTGTAATTGGAACACCGTGGAATATCTTCTGTGATTCTGGATGCTCAGTTTGTCTTCTCTCTTCCATTACATTAAAATACGCAAGACGTATTACTGAACAAACCATATAAAAACATAAAATAATAACGCCAATAATTCTATTCATTCCCAAATTATACGCAAGCATTACTGGAAATGCGCCAAAACACACAACATCACACAAAGAATCTAATTGTATACCAAACTCTTTCTCATCTTTGGTTCTATCTTTCTTAGTTCTAGCAATTTTGCCATCTAAACCATCACATAGACCACAGAAAGCCAAGCAAATTATTCCAACAGTAAAATTACCATTAAATACCTCAATCATACCTACAACTGCTGAAACAATACTTAAATAAGATACAACAACAGTATAATCATAAAATCCTATCATTACTTTTCTACTCCCTCTTCTTTTTTGTTAAATATAAATATAAATGCAATAATAGTCATAACTGCACTTAATAACAATTGAACATAATAACTAAAGCCTCTACTTACAATAAGCGCTGGAACAACTAGATTATCACCAAATACTGGTCTGAATATTGCCGCAAATAGATATTCTGTAATACCCATTCCTCCTGGAAGTGGCAACATATCTGCACCAAGCGAAATAAAACTTTGTAACACCAAAGTATCTATTGCTGGGAAACCTTTCAAATGGAAAGAGTAATAAACAATAGGTGTTATTGCGAATAAGAACACACGTTGAACAACAGTAATTAAAAATGCAATTATTATCTCTTTAATATGAGTTCTAAAGAATTCAGAAGCATCCTTATACTTTGTTGTTAAGTCATCTCCTAATCTTCTCCACTTCTCTTCATTTTTCTTAAAGAATCTAAACTTGCAAAGAATATTAATAACAAAATCAACTATCCATTTCGCAATCTTAGGCCAGAAAACAATTACTGCCATAGCAATAATAGTTACAACATTTAAAAACATTCCTAGCCAGATCCAAAACATAACCGGATCTAATGCATTCATAATTCTAGTTGGCCTAACAATCAATGTAATCACCGCAAATAAAACTAGAACCATTTTATATGTAATTGTTATCAACATAAGTATTAATGTCGATTGTGCAAGTGGCAATTTATCCTTCTTCATAAATACAAGCTGAACCGGCTGACCACCTGCAGCACCTGGTGTAATACAGCTAAAGAAGAAACCAATAAACGAGTATAAATAACATCTAGTAAGTCTCGTCTTAATTCCCAAAACACCAAATAAATATTTAAGTACGATTGACTCAAATAAAATAAAAAGTAAAACACAAAGAATGCATGGAACAACAAGTATCATAAGATCACATTTCTGAAGTTCTCTCAAAACAGCATTCAAATCTTGTCCACGAAAAACTCCATAAATCGTAAGACCTAGGACTAAAACGAAGAACAATCCATTAAAAATATTCTTAACCCATTTTTTCTTCTTGGGTTCTTCCGTCATCACTTCTTGATTCTCACTCATAAAAAACTCCTAATTTATTTCTTAATCGAATATCCAAATTTACCTTGCTTATCTCCCAATCCAAAATATTCACCATGAGAGTAAGTTAAAAGTCTAGCATTTTCCAACTGAAATCTGCCTTTATCATCCATCAAATCATTTGCCGCATGTACAGCTAAAACATTTGCAATAAACATATGATGACTGCCTAATTCTTCTATCTTGACCAATTCACATTCAATATTAACTGGGCTATCCTTGAGCATTGGGCAATCTATCTTAGTTGCTTCAATTGTCTCTAAATTACAATCCTTAAACTTGTTAGTATCTCTACCAGAGGTAACACCACAATAATCAGTTGCTTTGACTAATTCCTCTGTAGTCAAATTAATCACAAAAGACTTACTCTCTTTGATTAAATCATAGGAATAACGTTCTGGTCTAACTGATATATAAACCATTGCTGGATTTGTACATATAGTTCCTGTCCAAGCAACTGTAAAAACATTATCAATTCCAGCGTTTCTACAAGTAACTAAAACTGCTGGCAACGGATATAACATATTACCTGGTTTCCATATTTGTTTTTCCGAAAAATTATGGGTTTCCATACAAAACTCCTAATTATACATACTAACTACCATATCATATCATATTCATAGAATAAATGTAACTATAAATAGCAAAATTAACACTCTAAATAAAAATCACACTAAAAACTCTTAATAATATGTAAAAAACAATAAAAACTAACAATCATACACTTGATTTTTACCTATTATAAAGGTAGAATTTTTATATGTAGATTTTTATGCAGGAGGTTTTCACAAAAAAATGAAAAAAACATCAGAATTACAAGTAAGAAATAACAAAGCACTTCTATGCTATACAGTAGTTGCTGTAATATTATTAGTTGCTTATGTTTTAGAAATCGTCAAGGGTGCACGTTCCATCGTATATTTTGGAATACTTGCAGCAACAATAGTGATACCATTCATCCTATGTTTCTTGATGTACAAGAAAAATCCACATGGTAATACAATGAGACTCGTATTAACCATCGGATATTTCATTATGTATGGATATGTATTATTTACAAACAACAACAACTTAGTATTTACATACATCATACCACTTATGGTAATATCAACATTTTACTCAGAGAGAAAATTCACTCTTACCATAAGTATAATAGCCATAGCGATGAATATCGGATATATGGTTATGTGTCTTGTGTTACACCTTGGAACTGAGATTTCCGTATTCGAAATACAAATTGCTGTTCTTGGTATACTTGCATTCTTCTTAACACAATCATCAATCATTACCGAAACACTTAACAAGCAAAAGGTTGATGTTATAGAAGAAAATGCTGCTAAGCAGAAATCACTTCTTGATAAGATCTTGAATGCAACAAACAACATTTCAAATCGTGTTAGTGAAGTAAATACTGAATCAGAAAAAATGTCTTCACAGAGTGAAGAAACACAAAATGCAATTGATCAAATCGTATCTGGTTCAACTGAACTTGCTGAAAACATTCAAGAACAATTAGAAATGACAGCTAACATCAATACATTAATCCAAGAAATGGAATCTGATGTAGAGTCAACTCAAGAGAATTTCGATGTATCACTTGAGAACATTGAACAAGGTAACGAAAACATGAAGCATCTTGAAGGTGCTACAGTTCTTTCAGAAGATGCATGTAAGACTGTTACTGAAGCTATGAATAACTTAGTTAGAGAAATCAGCAATACAAAGCAAGCACTAGAATTGATTAACAGTATCACAAGCCAAACTTCTCTTCTATCTCTTAACGCTTCCATCGAAGCTGCTCGTGCAGGTGAAGCAGGTAGAGGTTTCGCAGTTGTTGCTAGTGAGATTCAATCACTTGCTGTAGAAACAACTAATGCAACAAAAGAAATCGAAGAAGTATTTGGTATGCTTGAGAACCAGAGTAACATTGCTAAGCAAAGCATCCAAGAACTTGAAGAAGCTAATGATAAGCAAAAAGAAATTCTTGCTCTCACATCACAAAACTTTGAAAATATTAGAACAAATATGGAAAGCATGTCAGAAAACATCAGCAAGCAATCTGATGAAATCAAAGCTATTTCAGATTCCAACTCTAATATTGGAAGCAAGATTTCAGACTTAAGTGCGTTCTCACAAGAGCTTCTAGCAAATACAGAAAGTACAAAGCACCTTACAGATTCAACTATTACAAGTATAAATACTGTTTCTTCTTCTGTTGAAGATATTATGAGTGACATTTCAGAATTAAATAATACAACTTCAAATCATCAAAAAGAAAACGATGAAAATCAAGAAACTGAAGATGATGCACAAGTAGAAGAAACTGTTGAAGCTGAAGAAGTTGAACCTGAAGTTACTGAAGAACCTACAACTGATTCTGAACAATAAAAACATAACTGCATATTTAATATATTCACCCTAGAAATTTTTTTCTAGGGTGTTTTTTATCCATACAAAAAGCGATATATCATATGATACATCGCTCAAATTATAACCATAATATACTAACGCCAATCTAACATTAGTTTTAGTTAAAACTATTTTGTTAAGAATTGAATATTATTAAAGCTTTATCGTCTCATCAACAACAACGTAACTACCATCATTAATTTCATTTAAACGTGATATAATCTTTTGAACTAACGATAATAATTTATCTTTCCTCTTTTCAAATGCCATTTGATCAAAGTAAACATTTCCCTTATCATCAAATGAATAAAGTGATGAATATTCTCTAGATGCTTCTTCATCTAATTCTTCTAATTTATCATCGTTGTCAATAACTTCTACGCCTGTTGTCCATTTACCAGTAACGAGATCTATATTCTCTTTCCAAATCGGGCCATGAGAAAAATCAAATTTAATAATTATCTTCTTCATAATAATCTCCTTTTTAATTAGGTTTGGGAGTAGGATATGAAGTATCTCCCTATCATATAAAACCTCACTTTCTCTATCAACTTTTTAACCAGAGAAAGCAAATGCCTCCCTAGTCAAAAAGATTAGGGAACATCCTTAAAATCAAATACTTATATTCGAATTTAATTATATTATCGAATATTTGCATCGTCAATAGTTAGGATGTCAACTTTAATTATTCTTGGAGTAATATAGATTCTTATCGAATAAGATTTTTAATATACCACGAAAAAAAGCTATGCTAGAACAGCATGAATATAATATACATCAATTAAATACGAACAGTCAACGAACAAATTATTAAAAATTTATTAACAAAATCAATTAAAAAGGCAATCAAAAGTTCTGTATTATTGACTTGATTGCAGTGCTTAGTCTCTGCTTAACCTCTTTCGGTCTTGGCTATGCAATTGGTTCTAATAGCAACAAGACCACAAAAAAATAACCGCCTTGGTCTGGCAAACTAGGCGATTATTTTTATCCCTTATTTGATCAGGCGACCGTCATCGCGGCAGCACCTTTTTTGTACTTATATACTAACACTATCTATATGAAGTGTCAAACATAATGCAGGGAGTCTCCCCGCTTAATTAGGTTGGACCTGGGTCTTTCGACCAGCCCAAAGCTATAATAGCACAATTACTTATGTAATACAATCAGCTAGGCGGCTGTTGCTTTATGAATACCACTTCCATCCCTTACGTACTTAACGCCATTAACAGTGAAATCCTTAGATGTATCAATACCAAAATATCCTAAAACTTTTTCTACGTCTTCGTTCCACTGTGTAATCTGCCTTGAATCTGTTCCAACATGCAGTAACTGTCCACTAGCATTTCTAAGAAGAGTCACTAATGCTCCAGCCATGTCTGATGCATCCTGACTTTCTTTCTGATTATTCCAATTCGTTACACCCTGCACCTCTACTCCATACTCTTTTACAACGAGAGTAAATCCTCCAGGAACTTTCACATTTGCCCCAAGAGCTATATCAATTGAATTACTAGCTTTATTAATTTGTGTGTGGCCTGCAAGTTGCATTGGCTGTTTCAAAACAGCTGCAATATCGTCTACAGGCTTGAGTTGTGATGAATATTTTTGCGCTAACTCCTTATTGATATGCATATTGCTCTCATCTCCAACAAGGATATTTGATATCTCTTCTAAGTTCTCAATAAACTTCTTATAGAACTCTTTTTCCTGCTCAATATACTCTCTCGCATTTTCACCACGCTCACTGATTGGTGTTAATGGATTTTCAAGATCATATAGAAGTTCTTTAGCCGCTTGCATAGCAGATGCTACTGAACTACCAAACACATTCTGATAATCCTCAACACCATTTTCTCTATTAATCACCTGACGAATTAAAAGCTGAGAAATATGGTTCATCTTGCCACCTTCAAGATAACCTGTTTCCTTAGCAGCCTCCATCCAAGCTTCTTTTACAATAGCTGGCGCATTAGGTGCAGCTTTATCAAATACCTCTCCATGTGCTGAAATCACATCATTTGCAGACATATTATTTCTTAAGAAATCTTCCCAGAAATTCTTTGAACCACTAAAGATTAAATTGGCATCTTTATCGAAGAAATTGAGAAGTTCCTGCACGCGCTTTGCATCATCAGGGTTCGAATACTTAATCTCCCAACTATCAATTATCATACCATTCTGGCATTTATTGCTTACAATTCCGTTCTCTGTAAATGCTGTAATGGTCCAAACTTTTTCCTTATTTTCATTTTCTTTTACTGAAGTGCATTCTGTAACTGCACCATTTTGGGTAATACCAACTGTCGTATTATCTGTTAGCTGAACTTCTTGTAATTTACTAATTTCATTTTCAGTAACAGATTTGTCATGTAGAGAATTTGTATTTTCCGAACTCAATAGTGACAATTCCTCTACGGAACCCACTTCATAATCGTCAGTCATCTTTGCATCAATGGATTCAGCTTTTGACTCAAACTTGCTTCGACTTTCATCATACATATTAAAAAAAATATCAGCAGCCTCACTCTTAATATCCTCAACTAATCTTACAGTTCTCTGATAATATTCTCCGGAATTCCACATACATTTAACTTCATCTTCTGTAGAATACGGATAATTAGACTGGGCAACTCCTCTCTGTGGCTGTCCATTATTATCTTCAATCGTAACGCTTACATACTGATAACCGTCTTTTAACGCATCAGATTCAAATTCAGAATATCTTCTTTTTGAATCCTCAATCATTCCTTTAATTCTCTGCTCATACTGTGGATCAGACTGCATTCTTTTTATAACCGCTATATCTATACTGATACTGCAATTACCTTTACCTCCAAAGTTATTACCAACCTGATTCATGCTTCCGTTGTATCCCAATGTCAATTTATCAGGATTCTTAAAAGCTTCCGACATATCATCTAAACGAAATGTTACATCCGAATATTCAGAACATAATTTTTTATAATATGTTAATGGATCCATCTCGCTATTCGCTGTTATCTCACTCGTAGATAAACAATCTGAAGAATTAGAACTATTCACTTTGTTCTGTGTAACAGTACAATATCCATAAGAACTAATTTCACTTCCTACTGCATCAATCCCCATCATTACTCCTTTCAGCAGTTGATCTGTCAGTCACAACTGCACCGCCGTCCAGAAAGGTCCCGGCGATATACTTTATTTTTAGGTTTTACTATCAAAATATATTTATTATATTTGTAATCATCGCACCAATTCATAAACAATGCACCTACATTACAAACATCCAAACTTTATGCCTCTTGAGCCATTAAAGTATTCTTGAATGTACCTTCACTAATTTTTCCACTCAAGAAATCAGACCACTGCTTTTCATCAGTCGCTGCCATGAAATTATTCATATTGTGTCCTACCCATTTCATCAGCTTGGAAGCCCTCTGATATTCAGCTTCGCTATTAAATTTAATCTCCCACTCAACTTCATGGGTATCATCATTAATACAGCGAATGCCATTAATGTCCATTGCTATCAGCTTAAGAGGCTCTTTAGCTTCTACCGCACCTTTTTCACTCTGCTGGGTTTTATCAACTACAGATATATACTCATAAGAACTATATTCAGAATCTGCTTCAAGAGCTGCTTTCTGAGCAGCCTCTTCCTGCATCTCCTTCATCTGACGTAAACGTTCCTTAAATGCATCAATATACTTATCGATACCTTCAAGCATTTTATCCCACTCTTCATCTGTCATTTCACGCCAGTCTTTTTCCTCTTTAAGCTCCTGCGCTGTTAGTTTGTGTGAATCTTCTAATAACTTGATCAGATCTGAAGGGCTCAAAATAATCTCATTAGTTTTTGGATCCATATAAGATGTCTGGGACTTTGCCAGTGCATGATTCCAGTTCATCTTTTTATTCATAATATTATCTAAGG
>JAZUIN010000080.1:0-81916 GCA_045642225.1 Lachnospiraceae bacterium
TAAACAAAGAGACTGTGGTTGGAGCCTTTTTTAAACCATCAAGTGGTAGGAGGGTTCACCAATCCACAGTATCTTAAAATAGCATAGTCGAACCTATAGAAAAGGTAAAGAAAGACTATGACTTTATATAATAGTAGGAGGTTATATTTCAGGTTCTCCGGAAACTCCATTTAATGATGATCCAAGTCAAGTGTTCGTAGGATGGTCACTTTCACCAGATTCAAAAGAGACAGTTGATATATATTCTTTGAATATTAGTGAAGACACAGATCTATACGCGGTGTTTACAAGGTAATAATATTAAATAAATCGTATTTGAATATGCTCTAATTAGGTATTACAACCTGATTAGAGCATATCTTTTTTTAAATCTTAAAAAAAGAGTTGTACGTTCAAACGGATGATGAAGTTCGCAATCACATTCATAGTAGAAGGAATTGCAAATATTAAAATGGTGTAATAACCGGACAGAAAAGAAGCAGGTTTTTATTATTTGATGTTATTTTGTTGCGAGTGTAAGCGAGGGTGAAAGCGAGTTTTATACAGAGAAATGAGAATAATCAACTTTAAATAATATACATAAATATATTGACAAATAGTATCTCAAGAGATACAATGCTTGTATCATGAAAGATACAAGGGGAGCTTTATGGAGTATTTAGTTTCGACAGGTGATATAGAGTTGTTAGTTGAATCTCAGCGTAGAAATATTTGCGAGGGGATAGTTGATCAATTGTATCATAGGCGAATAGAGCGTAATATGACACAACAGGATATTGCAAATATTACAGGAATGCAAAGAGCGAATGTTGCGCGATTAGAGGCATGTACTACGACACCAACAATTGATGTTTTAGTTAAGTATGCAACTGCAGTAGGTTGTAAGTTGAATTTTATGTTGCAAGAGGATGAAGTGCAACGTGATGGAAGGAATAAAGAAACTACAATTGATAATCAATACATATCTTCTGGAGAATATAGGAATAAGTTTGATATGATAACAAAGTCTTCAGAATTGAATAGGATTATATATCATAAAGCAAAAGAGATGTTACAACATAGAAGTGGCACAGAATTTGAGGATATGTATTGGTTTGATATGGATAAAAAGAGCGTTATTTGCGCTAAATTAGACGAAACCAATTTGAAAGAAATTAGACACACTAAGGCTATAGATAAGAACCTGAAGAATTGTAATTCGATACTAGCAATGCATACCCATCCGCATAGTATGCCGCCGTCAGCAGAAGATTTTAATAGTTTTGTTAGATGTGGATATCAAGAAGGTATTGTTCTTTGTCATGATGGAGCGATTTATAGATATAGAGCTAATAGGCAGATATCAGAACGCTTAGTGGAATTATATGTTAGTTATTACTATGAGATTGTTCATGATGAGAAGCTTGCACAGTTGAATGCGCTTAACACATTAATGAAAAGCAAAGATATTTTTTATGAGGAGGTTACTTTATGATTTGCTATCAAGATGAAAAAACATATGGCGATAAAATTGATATGACTCCAGAAGAAATAGAGAAAGAAATTGAGATGCTAGAGATGAAATTGTATGGCAGAAGCCTTCTAAATGATGCCGAAGAAGAAATCGAACGAAAACCAATGATATACGATATTGAGCAACGTAAGTTGGTTGAACGATAGAGTTGTACGTTCAAACGGATTGTGATATATCGCTTTAAAAGTTAAGGAAGATAACTATCTTCCTTTTTTTAGAACGATAAGTCCGATATAACGGAAAATGGCGCAGTAATATTAATAGTAAAAGGTAATGGAATACAGAATAATTTTTAGTATTGAATTTGGAACTAAATGATGATATAATTTCATTACCCAAATGGTAACAAAAAATAAAAGAGGTGAAATAATTAAGTTTGGGAATGCAAATATTATATAAGAGCAAATCAGTAAAGAAACAGTTTTGTTCTGAATATATGAAAAAATGGCGATATCCTGATCAAGTAAAAAATAAACTTGTATCTGCAGAAAACTTTATACTTAATTCAGAGTCGTTAATGGATGTTGCCAATTACCTTCCATTTCATTTTGAACATTTAAAAGGTGATAGAAAAGATGAATGGAGCATAAGATTAGGTAATACTGGATATAGAGTTACAATGATTCCATGTGATAATGATGGAAATGAGATCACAGAAGGGGATATTTTAGCTCAATGTAAAATGATTAAGATTGTGAAGGTGACGGAGGTGTCGAACCATTATGAGTAATGTAAATGAATACAAAGATATAATGGCATTTCACCCTGGATATTATATTGCGGATATTATCGAAGACATGGAAATTAGTCAGGTTGAATTTGCCACAAGAATGGGAACAACAGCAAAGACTTTGAGCCAGTTGATTAATGGGCAGGCTAATATTTCAAACGACTTGGCAAAGAAACTCTCTGTAATGCTTGGGACAAGCGTAGAAGTTTGGCAGAATTTACAGAATACTTATGATCAAAAACTGATTGAAATACGAAAGGCTAAGGATTTTGATGAACAGGCAGAACTAGCAAAAGAGATTGATTATAAATATTTTATTGAAGTAGTTGGTTTACCAATAGCAAGAAGTATTAATGATAAAGTGGTAAATTTGTGCGAGTTTTTTAAGGTTGCAGATTTAAGAATTATGTTACAACCGGATTTCTTGGTCAACTTCAGGTCAAGTTCGTCTTGTAATAGTAAGAAGAATATTATTAATTCTAGGGCGTGGATTCAAACGGCTATGAACATCTCAAGAAGTATTGAAACAAAACCGTATAACGCTAATATATTAAAATCTTATTTACCCGAGCTCAGAAGTATGACGGTTAAGAAGCCAGAGGAATTTTTACCAAGAATGCGCGAAATTTTTGCTGAATGTGGTGTTGCATTTGTTTTATTACCACATCTGAAGAATTCAGGAGTGAATGGTGCGGTTAAATGGGTGACAGAAGATAGAGTAATACTTGCAATGAACAATCGTGGATTAGATGCTGATAAGTTCTGGTTTTCATTATTTCATGAAATCAAGCATGTGCTTCAGCAGAAAATTAAGACTGTATTTATAAGCAGTTCAATAGAAGAAATGATGGATATTAATAATAAGCTTGAAATAGAGGCAGATGTATTTGCATCAAACTATTTGATTCCGTCTGCAGATTATAGAAGATTGGCACCGTCAAAATATATTTCTGACGAGGATATTGTTGAGTTCGCGAAAACAATAGGAATTCATCCAGGAATTGTTGCTGGAAGATTGCAGCATGAAGGAGTTATCGCAAAAAACAGATGCTCAAAGCTAAAAGAAAAGTATGTGATTGAAGTAAAGCATACTGCATAAAATTTGTCATTAATTGTATCAGAATATGGTGAGAAACATGGAAAGAAAGTATACTTCTATAAATGAAAAAATATTTGAGTTGTTAGAAAGTAGTGGAATATCTCAAAAAGAATTATCAGATCGTACTGGTATATCAACAAGTGCAATAAGTGATTGGAAACATAAAGGGGCTGTTCCTTCTGCTGCAAATGTGCAAAAGATATGTAAAGCGTTAAAGGTGAATCCAGAAACTGTGTTAGGAAAGGCGACTGAAAGTTTATCAGACACGGTTGTAATAGAAAAAGGAAGTGAATTGTACGAGTTTGTTAATATGTATGAGAATATGGAATATAGTGCAAGAAAGAGAATATTAGCGTACGCTATGGCAATGATTAAAGCTGAAAATGATGAGGAGATGTTTTTAAAAGCAGATGCTATGGTACGTCTTATGTGTGAATTAAATGCTGGTATACGTTCGGGTGAAGAACAAGGATGGGTATCAGAAGATGAAGTTCGCAATCACATTCATAGTAGAAGGAATTGCAAATATTAAAATGGTGTAATAACCGGACATAGAAGAAGCAGGTTTTTGAGGTGCCCCCTCAAAGTCAGACTTTTTTACGAGACGACTCTGGTCGTCTCGTTTTCTTTATGCAGCCAAAAGATGGAGCCTATATTGGATTATTCATGATGAGAAGCTTGCACAGTTGAATGCGCTTAAAACATTAATTGATATTATGCCTACAATTTCTCCAGTATCAGAATTAAGAAATTATGGAAAGAACAGAGCGAAAATTGGGTAGATAATAGAAGTTTTTGCTGTTGGTAGCAAAAAATTGACTTTTTGAATGGTTTATGCTATGTTAATGAAGTATTAAACGAGGAGAACTTCATATGAACATAAAGCGAAAATTAAAAAATAGAGACTTGTATCTTAATAGGCTGGTTGCTTTTAAAGACACCGAACCAGTCAAAGTGGTTACTGGAATTAGACGTTGTGGAAAGTCCAGCCTATTAAAACTGATGGTTGAACATCTTAAAGCAAACGGAATAGATGAAGACCAGATTATTGAGATGAATTTTGAGTCTGGTAATTACAATAACATGACATCCGATGAAATTTATTCTTTTGTAAAAGGGAAATGTGTTGAAAAGAGAATGTACCTTTTTTTCGATGAAATTCAAAGGATTAACAAATGGGAAGATGCAATCAATGCGTTTAGAGTGGACCTGGATTGCGACATATACGTTACTGGTTCAAACGCATATCTTTTATCTTCAGAGTATTCCACATACCTTAGTGGCAGATGCGTGGAAATTAAGATGCTCCCATTATCATTTGAGGAATTCATTCATTTCAATGATTTGGAATTAAAGCTGGTAAAAAGTGCATTTGGAGGAGAGAAAAAGGTTATTGTTGATGAGTCTGGAATACAATATTCTTTAGATGAGGTGTTTGATGCATATTTGCGATTTGGTGGTATGCCTGGAATTGCAGATATAGGCTTAGAGCAGGATAGTGCATTTTCTCTGCTTGATGGTATTTATTCTACAGTAGTGATCAGAGACATTTTGGAAAGAGAAAAGCGGCGAGGTCAAAGACAAATTACGGATTCGGTTCTACTTAAAAAGATTATTCTATTTCTTTGTGACAATATCGGTTCAAGTGTTTCTGCTAATTCTATTGGAAACACGCTTGTCAATGAAGGGCTTCTCGAAGATGGAAAACGTAAAGGAAAACCAAGTGGACATACCATTCAAGCTTACGTTGAAGCACTTTTAGAATCTTATTTCTTTTATGACATTAAGCGATTTGACATAAAGGGGAAGGAATACCTCAGAACACTTGGCAAGTATTACGTTGTCGATATCGGCTTAAGAAATTATTTGTTAGGGATAAGAGAAAGGGATCGTGGTCATGTTATTGAGAATATCGTTTACCTCGAACTTTTAAGAAGAGGCTACGACGTAGCAATTGGTAAGCTCGACAATATGGAGATTGATTTCATTGCTATCAATACAACAGATAAATTGTATGTACAGGTTACGGAAACGATGGTAGTTGAAAGTGTTAGAGAAAGAGAGTTAGCTCCACTTCAAAAAGTTAGTGACAATTACGAAAAAATGGTTCTTTCAATGGACGATGGTAAGGTCAGCTATGAAGGAATAAAGCAGGTTAATCTGATTGATTGGCTGTTACTGATGTCGTGATTGTTGTATACGCATCCGCATAGTATGCCGCCGTCAGCAGAAGATGAAGTTCGCAATCACATTCATAGTAGAAGGAATTGCAAGTAATGAAAGTTTATCCAATAAGGTATTCTCCTAAGGCGGTAGATGATTATAACATACCATTTGTACATCCACACTATTTATGATATAATTTTAACAAAGTGTAAATACTAATTTATATATGAGGAGGATTACATAATGGCAATTTTAGTAACAGGGGGTGCAGGTTATATCGGAAGTCATACTTGCGTAGAACTTCAGAACGCAGGATATGAGGTAGTTGTATTAGATAACCTAGCTAATTCTAGTGAGAAATCTTTGGAGCGTGTTAAGGCTATTACAGGCAAAGACATTAAGTTCTACGAAGGTGATATCAGAGACAGAAAGATTTTAGATGAGATTTTGACAAAGGAAGATATCGATTCTTGTATTCACTTTGCAGGTCTTAAGGCTGTAGGTGAATCAGTAGAGAAGCCTTGGGAATATTATGATAACAATATTACAGGTACATTAACACTTGTTGATGAGATGAGAAAGCATGGTGTTAAGAATATTATTTTCTCAAGCTCAGCAACAGTTTACGGAGATCCAGCAGAGATTCCTATTACAGAGAATTGTCCTAAGGGAACATGTACTAATCCTTATGGTTGGACTAAGTCAATGCTTGAGCAAATCCTTTCTGATATGCAGAAGGCTGATCCAGAGTGGAATGTAGTAATTCTTCGTTACTTCAATCCAATTGGAGCTCATGCTTCAGGAACAATGGGTGAGAACCCTAATGGTATTCCTAACAACTTAATGCCATACATTACTCAAGTTGCTGTTGGTAGAAGAGAAGAGCTTGGTGTATTTGGTGATGATTATGATACTCCTGACGGTACAGGTGTAAGAGATTACATTCATGTTGTAGATCTTGCAGATGGTCACGTTAAGGCGCTTAAGAAGATTGAAGACAAAGCAGGCCTTTGCATTTACAATCTAGGAACAGGTACAGGTTATTCAGTTCTTGATATCGTTAAGAATTTCGAAGAAGCTAATGATCTTAAGATTCCTTATTCAATTAAGCCACGTCGTGCAGGTGATATTGCTACATGTTATTCTGATGCAACTAAGGCTAAGGAAGAATTAGGTTGGGAAGCTAAGTTCGGCATCAAAGAGATGTGCGCAGATTCTTGGAACTGGCAGAAGAACAATCCTAATGGATACGAAGACTAGATTTCAATTATAATTGAATCACAAAATAAAATTAAAAAACATAAAATAACACTTGCATTTTGAATCATAATATAGTAACATACCTATTGTTGTGAATTATGGTTCGTTGGTCAAGTGGTTAAGACGCTGCCCTCTCACGGCAGAATCAGGGGTTCGACTCCCCTACGAACTGCGAATTAAGCAAGGTTTTTCATTGAAAACCTTGCTTTTTTAATACTTAAGTGGTAATATGTTTAAGAACTTAATAATAATTACTAGATGAAGAGCAACTCTTGTTGCTCTTCATTATTTATGTAAGGAGAAAGAAGTGGCGAGAAAAGATTTATATGAAGAGAAAACCACTGAATACATTTTGCCTATCCTAGAAAGAGAAGGCTTTGAATTGTACGATGTGGAGTATGTCAAAGAAGGACCAGATTTCTATCTTAGGGCATATATTGATAAGCCAGGAGGCGTAACTATTAATGACTGTGTTTTGGTATCTCGTGAGATGAATGAGATATTAGACAGTGAAGACTTTATAAGCGATGCTTATATTTTCGAGGTTAGCTCACCAGGCTTAGGAAGAGCCTTGAAGAAGGACAAGCATTTTGAGAAGGCAATTGGAGAAGAAGTTGAAGTTCATACATTTGCCAAGATAAATGGTGATAAGGAATTTATAGGAGTGCTTAAGGAATGTGATTCCAAAACATTTACTATAGTTCTAGAAGATGAATCAGAAATGTCTTTTGACAAGAAGGATGTTTCGTCTGTTAAGTTAACAATAGATTTTTAAATATTAGGAGGAAAGAAATGGCTGCAAAGAAATCAACTAAGAGCAAAGGTAATAAGGAGCTGATTAAAGCATTAGAGCTTCTTGAAGAACAAAAGGGTATTAATAGAGACGTGATTTTTGACTCTATTGAGGCTGGACTTGAGAAGGCTTGCAAGAGTCATTATGGTTCAGAAGATAATTTTACAGTATTCGTTGATAGAGAAACTGGTGAGTACAGAATTATTCAATCTAGAGAGGTTGTAGATGAGGTAACTAATCCTGTAACTCAGATTTCATTGCCAGAGGCAAGAGTTGTCGACAAGATGTTAAATGTTGGTGATACAGTTAATACAGAAGTTGATACAACAGAATTTAGCCGTATTGCAACTCAAAAGGCTAAGGGAACTATTACTCAACAGCTTCGTAATGAAGAGAACAGCAACCTTTACAAGGAATACAAGGACTTAGACCATACAGTAGTTACTGGTGTTGTTCGTCGTGTGGTTAGCAAGAATAACTTGAGCATTAACCTTGGTAAGATTGATGGCTTCCTTGCTGAGAAGGAGCAAATCAAGGGCGAGAAATTTGAAGCTGGCGACAGACTTAAGATTTTTATTGTACGTGTAGAAGTTGTTAAGAATCGTGTAAGAATTAATGTTTCTAGAACTCATCCAGATCTTGTAAGAGGTTTGTTCGAAGAAGAAGTGACAGAGATCAAGGACGGTATTGTAGAGATTAAGAGCGTTGCTAGAGAAGCAGGTAGCCGTACTAAGATTGCTGTATTATCTAATGATGAAAATGTTGATCCTGTAGGCGCATGTGTTGGTGTGAACGGCACAAGAGTTAATGCTATCGTTGACGAACTTAACGGTGAGAAGATAGATATTATTAACTGGAGCGAGACACCTGCTGAATTAATTGAGAACGCACTTAGCCCAGCTAAGGTTATCGGTGTAATTGCAGATCCAGATGAGAAGACAGCACAAGTAATTGTACCTGATTATCAACTTTCACTTGCAATTGGTAAGGATGGTCAAAATGCTAGACTTGCAGCTAGACTTACAAATTACAAAATCGACATTAAGAGTGAGACACAAGCGAGAGAGTCAGGCGAGTTCGATGAGTATTTTGATGATGAATACTATGATGAAGACGAGTATTATGATGATGAATACTATGATGAATATGAATCAGAGGATGCAGTAGAAGACGATGAATAAGGTATTATCATTTCTTGGATTAGCAAACAAAGCAAGAAAAGTTGTAAGCGGAGAATTTTCTGTTGAGAAAGCAGTTAAGTCTTATGCAGCGTATCTTGTTATAATTGCTGAAGATGCATCAGATAATACTAAGAAGAAGTTTTCTGATATGTGTGATTTTTATGAAACTCCAATTATTTTTTACGGTACAAAGGATGACTTGGGTCATGCCATAGGTAAAGAATTTAGAGCTTCACTTGCAATAATAGATGAAAATTTTGCTGATGGATTAACTAAGAAAATCCAAGCAGAATGCGAGTAGACGGAGGTACATTTATGGCAAAAATTAGAGTATATGAATTAGCTAAAGAATTAGAGATAGAATCAAAACAAATTATAGAGATGTTGGCCAAAGACAATGTTGAAGTTAAAAGCCAAAGTGGTTTAGAGCTTGACGTTGCTGATAAAATAAGAGGCGCATTTTCTAAGAAGAGTGCTGCTAAGGCTGAGAAGAAAGAAGCTGTTGACAAAGCAGAAGCTAGCGCAAATACAGCTTCTGACAAAGAAGTCGAAGTTAAAGCTGAAACAAAAGCTGAAAAGAAGCCTGTAAAGAGAGAAGAAGCAGACAAGCCTAAGAAGAACAAATCTATTAAGTTTAACTTACAGAATAGTAAGTCTGGAAATGGTCACAGAAGACCTCGTCCAGATGGTGAAAGAAGACGTCGTCCTGATGGCGAGAAGAAGCCTAGCGAAAGACGCCCAATCAGAGTTCGTGACGGTGTAGTTGCACCGTCCGTAGCATCAGCTCGTAAGGCTGAAGAAGAAGCTAGAAGAAGAGAAGCAGAGCAAAGAAAAGCAGAAAAGCAAAATGCTCCAGCTAAGCAAAATGATGCTAAGCAAGAAAAGAGAAATGAGCGTCCAGCACGCAATAATGATAAGCCTAAAGCTAGAGAAGACAAGAAGTTCAATAAGCAAAATATTGATAATTCTAGTGCTCCAGCTTCAGGAAAGCAAAATACAAAACGTTCTGGTAAGCCTGAAAAGAAGAATAACAGAAGAGATGATAATAAGCTTGGTAAGAAGGAAGAGAATTACCGTAACTTAGAGAAGAACGGTGGCGTTAAGCCTAAGAAGCCTACTAAGAAAGCTTTTGTTAAGTCTGAAGAAATCGTTTCTGTTGCAGTGCCAGAGCTTTTGACTATTAGAGAATTCTCTGACAGAATTAAGGTTCCTGCTGCTGATATCATCAAGAAGCTTTTTATGAAGGGTATTATGGTTACAGTAAATCATGATATTGATTTCGAGCAAGCAGAAGAAATCGCATTAGAATACAATGTAATTCTTGAGAAGGAAGAAAAGGTTGATGTAATTGCAGAATTACTTAAGGAGGATGAAGAGCTTGAGAAGAATCTTAAGTCAAGACCACCTGTAATTTGTGTAATGGGTCACGTTGACCATGGTAAGACATCACTTCTTGATGCTATTAGAAATACTAAGGTAACAGATAGAGAAGCTGGTGGAATTACACAGCACATCGGTGCTTATATGGTAAATGCTTCTGGTCAAAAGATTACATTCCTTGATACTCCAGGACATGAAGCATTTACAGCAATGCGTATGCGTGGTGCATCATCTACAGATATTGCAATCCTTGTTGTTGCTGCTGACGATGGTGTTATGCCTCAGACTGTTGAAGCTATTAACCATGCGAAAGCTGCAGGAATTGAAATTATTGTTGCAATCAACAAGATTGATAAGCCAAATGCTAATATCGAAAGAGTTAAGCAAGAATTATCAGAATATGAACTTATTCCAGAAGACTGGGGTGGAACAACTATTTTCTGTCCTGTTTCAGCTCATACAGGCGAAGGAATTGATAACTTACTTGAGATGATTCTTCTTACAGCAGAAGTACTTGAGCTTAAGGCAAATCCTAAGAGAAATGCTAGAGGTCTTGTTATTGAAGCTAAGCTTGATAAAGGTAGAGGTACTGTTGCAACTGTACTTGTTCAAAAGGGTACACTTAAGGTTGGTGATCCAATCGCTGCAGGCTCTGCATTTGGTAAAGTAAGAGCTATGACAGATGACAATGGTAAGAGAGTTAAGCAAGCTGGTCCATCAACTCCTGTTGAGATTATTGGTTTATCAGAGGTTCCAAATGCTGGTGAAATATTTATGGCAATGGATTCTGAGAAGGAAGCACATAGTTTTGCAGATACATTTGTAACAGAAAGCAAGAACAAGCTAGTAGAAGATTCTAGAACGAAAATGTCTCTTGATGATATTTTTGCTAAGATTCAAGCTGGTAACCTTAAGGAACTTAACCTTATCGTTAAGGCTGACGTTCAAGGTTCAGTTGAAGCTGTTAAGCAGTCACTCGTTAAGCTTTCAAATGATGAAGTTGTAGTTAAGGTAATTCACGGTGGTGTTGGTGCTATCAATGAAAGTGATGTTATCCTTGCTTTTGCAAGTAATGCGATTATTATCGGATTTAACATCAGACCTGATGCTATGGCACAAGAGACAGCTAAGCGTGAAGGCGTTGAAATTAAGTTGTACAAGGTTATTTACAATGCTATCGAAGATGTTGAAGCAGCTATGAAGGGTATGTTAGACCCAATCTTCGAAGAGAAGGTTATCGGTCATGCTGAAATCAGACAAATCTTCAAGTCTTCTGATGTCGGCAACATTGCAGGTTCATACATTTTAGATGGTAAGATGGAAAGAGGCTGCAAGGTTAGAATTACTAGAGGCGGCGACTTAGTATTTGAAGGTGATCTTGCATCTCTTAAGAGATTTAAGGATGATGTTAAGGAAGTTAAAGCAGGCTACGAATGTGGTCTTGTATTTGACGGATTTAGCGAAATCCAAGAAGAAGATCTTGTTGAAGCATATGTAATGGTTGAAGTACAAAGATAGGATTTATAATGAAGAAAAGAAGCATCAAAAATACACGTATTAATGAAGAAGTTATGCGTGAACTTGCTAATATAATAAGAGGTGATGTTAAGGACCCACGTGTGAGTTCCTTAACATCAGTTGTTGCTGTTGAGGTCGCACCAGACCTTAAGACGGCAAAAGCATATATAAGTGTGTTAGGTGATGAAGAGGCTTGTAAGAGGACGATTGAAGGTTTGAATTCTTCTGCTGGATATATTCGTCATAGATTAGCAGAGAAGGTTAATCTTAGAAATACACCTGAAATCACTTACATTTTAGACCAATCTATAGAATATGGTGTCAGAATGAGCCATATGATTGACGAGCTTAATAAGGAGAATAGAATTGATTAATTTAGATCAAGAATTATCAGCTGTTAAAACAGTTGCAATTACAGGTCACGTTAGACCAGATGGTGACTGTGTGGGCTCAAGCCTTGGATTATATAATTACATTTTACAGAATTTCCCTGATGTGGACGCTGACGTATATCTTAATCCAATCCCTGGTGAATTAACATTTCTTGCAAATGCTAAGGATGTTATCTATGTGATTGGAACTGAGCCTATCGAAGATGTGGAAATGTTTCCTAAAGCACTTCAGAATCCATCCAAATTCAAAAGAAATCAATATGATTTAGTGATTGTTGTTGATTGTGGAGAGGCTGATAGAGTGGGTCCTGTTAAGCCACTCGTCACAAATGCTACTCGTACACTTTGTATTGATCATCATACTGCATACAGTGAATTCGCAGATGAAAGCTATGTGATTTCTGAATATAGCTCGGCGTCTGAGTTAGTGTTCGATTTGCTTCAAGAAGATAAGATAGATAAAGCTATTGCTGAGTGCCTATATACTGGCATAATAAATGATACTGGTTTGTTCCAATATGACTGCACATCTTCTCAGACTATGCTCAAAGCAGGTAAGCTTATGGACAAAGGTATTAAGTACGATTACATTTGCGAGCATACATTTTTTGAGAAGACCTATAAGCAGCAATTGATTTCTGCTGAATGCATTTTGCGTTCCAAATTAGTACTTGATGGCAAGGTTATTGGCGCATATTATTCTTATGATGAAATGCAAGCTAATGATGTGACGTCTAAGGATTTTGAGGGTGTATGCGAGAAACTTCGTGAAACTAAGGGTGTCATCGTTGCGTTCTTTATGTATGGCATGCCAAATGGTATGATAAAGGGCTCGTTTAGAGCATCTGGCGACATAGACATTTCCGGTGTTGCAAGAAAATTTAATGGTGGTGGACATACTAAAGCTGCTGGGTTCAAATTCACAGATGTTAGTATGGAAGACGCATTTGACCAAGTGGTAGAAGAATTACAGAAGTTGTTTTAATATGAAATCTGGCATTATAAATGTTTACAAAGAAAAAGGGTATACAAGCTTTGACGTTGTTGCAAAGCTTCGAGGCATACTTCATATTAGAAAAATTGGTCATACAGGTACCTTAGACCCTGACGCTACAGGAGTACTTCCGGTGTGTGTTGGCAAGGCAACTAAAGTGTGCGACCTTTTGACTAATCATGATAAGGTTTATACAGCAACTCTTTTGCTGGGACAAGAAACAGATACTTATGATACATCTGGAGGAGTAGTCAAAACTGCAGATGTAAATGTAACAGAAGACGAAGTTCGTGATGTAATAAATAGTTTCGTAGGAGATAGTCTTCAAGTGCCACCTATGTATTCGGCTTTGAAGGTTAACGGCAAGAAGCTATATGAACTTGCAAGAGAAGGTAAAGTGATTGAGAGAAAACCTCGCCCTATTACTATATATAATATAGAAGTAATAGATATTAACTTGCCTTATGTTAAGATGGAAGTTCATTGCTCGAAAGGAACCTATATTAGAAGCTTGTGTCATGACATCGGAGAGAAGCTTGGCTGCTTTGGGACTATGAGCGAGCTAGTTAGAAATAAAGTATCTACATTTACATTAGATAATGCACATACACTTTCCGAGATAGAGGAGCTTGTGCGTAATGACAATCTTGAAAATGTGTTTCTTCCTATTGATAGTGTATTTTATGATTATCAGAAAATGTACATCAAAGATGAAGCTGAATTTAAAGCTTTAAATGGTGGAAAGCTTGCCCCTTCAGAGATTGAACTTGAAAAGGATAGCTTGTCTTGTAGTTGTGACAAGTATCAACAACTATATAGAGCATATTTGCAGGACGGTTCCTTTGTTGGGCTATATAGATGCTTTGAAGATTATTACAAAATAGAGAAAATGTTTTATGAGAATATATAATTCTTTGGACGAAGTTAATATTGAAAATGACACTGTTGTTACCATAGGTAAATTTGATGGCTTACATCGTGGTCACAAAACTATTTGTGAGAAGATAGCATCTGTCCAAAAAGAGTCTGATCTTGAGTCTGTTGTTATAACTTTTGTTGATTCGCCTCATAAGGTTATTGGCGGCGTAAATGCTAAGCAAATAGTTACTAATAGTGAGAGACGAATGCTTTTCAAAGAAAGTGGCTTTGATATCTATGTAGAATGTCCATTTGATAAGAAGCTGATGTCAACCTTGCCAGAAGACTTTATTAAGCTTCTTGTTGAGAAGTTTAATATGAAGGTGTTAGTGGTAGGCGATGACTTTAGGTTCGGATATAAGGGTAGTGGCGACACGGTACTCCTTGAGGAGTATAGTGGTAAGCTAGGATTTAAACTAGTTATATTAGATAAACTACAAGAAGACGATGTAGATATCAGCTCAACTCGTATAAGAGAAGAGATTAGAAATGGTCATATTAGTAAAGCTAATTCCCTTATGGGAAGAAATTATTTCATTTATGGCAAAGTGGTAAGAGGTCGTCAAATTGGAAGACGCATTGATTTCCCAACTATCAACATTATTCCTAGTGATGATAAGTTGATTCCGTCTAACGGCGTATATCTTACAATTGTTGAAATGCAAGGCGAGAGATATGAAGGAATAACCAATGTCGGCGTTAAGCCAACCTTCACTGACGACAATTCTTTATGTATAGAGACACACATTTTCAATTTTAACGAAAATGTTTATGACAAAGATGTTAAGATAGTCTTTTTAGAGGAGATGCGACCAGAAATCAAATTCGAATCGGTCGATGCGTTGAAAACTCAACTAGAACGCGACAAAACAAAAGGTTTAGAATATTTTGAAAAGCTTAGAAGCTACTAGTACATTGTACTTAGTGGCTTTTTTGTTACATTTTATGAGGAAAATGTTAAAAAGTTACAAAAATGTTACAAAACTGTTGACAACCTAAAAAAGTCTTGATATACTCAAAAACGCTTACGGAATATTGGGGATTTCATAGGAGGAATTATGAAGAAGAAGATTATTAGCGCAGCATCTGTTGCTGTTTGTGGATGTGTATTATTAACAGGAGCACTTGTAAATTCGAACATTTCAGCGAATAAAGATAGTGCATCTGCAGGAATATTTGCTTATACAGGTACTGATGCAAAGACAGAGAATTTGTCACAAGCTTCAGTTGAGAAGACAGCGGTTGTTGCTACAGCAGCACCAAGCAGCGCTTATGGATATGATAATATTGGAATTTCAACAGCAGAAGGTAATCTTAATGTAAGAGCTTCTGGTTCGCAAGATGCAGATATCGTTGGTATTATGCCAGAAAATGGTGCTTGTAATGTATTAGATGCATCAAATGAATGGTATCACATTCAATCAGGTGATGTTGATGGATATGTTCTAGGAAGCTACATCATGACTGGTGACGCCGCAGTAGCTAAGGCTAATGAAGTTGCAGCTGAGATGGGCACAATTACATGTGATACATTAATGCTTCGTAAGGAGCCTAACACAACTTCAGGTGTAGTTGCTAAGATGCCTCATGGTGAGAAGATAGAGATTTTAGAGAAATTAGACGGATGGGTTAAAGCATCTGTAGATGGTGCTGAAGGATATTGTAATGCAGAATATATTAGTATTGCAGTAGAAGTTCCACATGCAATGACAATGGATCAATATTCACAAAGTGGTTCAACTGGCGGTTCAGCAATTGCTTCATATGCTACTCAATTTGTTGGAAATCCTTATGTTTGGGGTGGTACATCACTTACAAAGGGTGCTGACTGTTCAGGATTTACATTATCAATTTATGCTAAGTATGGCGTGTCTCTACCACACAGTGCTGCAGCACAAGCTAACATGGGTACTAAGGTTAAGGCTTCTGAAGCACAACCTGGTGACTTGTTCTTCTATAGTAGCGGTAAAGGAATTGATCACGTTGGTATGTATATTGGTAATGGTCAAATTGTTCACGCTTCTTCTAAGAAGACTGGTATTAAGATTTCAAATGCATTCTATCGTAACCCAGTTACTGTAAGAAGATACCTATAATATAATTCTTTACATAGTTCGTAATATGTGATATTATATTTCACGGTGTTAAAACACTTGTTACCAATATTCGGTAAATGGACACTCCGACCTTTTACTGGATATAGGCTATAAATTTTATTAGGAGGAATCAATAATGATTACAAAAGAGAAAAAGCAAGCTATCATCAATGAGTATGCAACAAAGCCAGGTGATACAGGTTCACCAGAAGTTCAAGTTGCAGTACTTACAGCAAGAATTCAAGAGCTTACAGAACATTTGAAGGAGAATCCAAAGGATCACCACAGCAGACGTGGTCTTCTTAAAATGGTAGGTAAGAGACGTAATTTACTTGCATATCTTAAGAACAATGATATCGAGAGATATCGTTCATTAATCGAGCGTTTAGGCTTAAGAAAGTAATTTATAAATTTAGAGCGGAGTTATCCGCTCTTTTTTTCGTAAGGAGATATAACGAAGCCACTATAGAGTAGAAGCCTGAGTTTTCAGGGTATTCTATAGTAGTTTCGGCTCCTTGCGAAATAATAAAATTTTAAAAAGGAGAGATAAGAATGAAGACTTACACAATGGAACTTGCCGGCAGAACACTTCGTGTTGATGTTGACAGAGTTGCAGCACAAGCAAATGGCGCTGCATTTATTCAGTATGGTGATACAACAGTATTATCAACAGCTACAGCTTCAGACAAGCCAAGAGAAGGCATTGATTTCTTCCCATTAAGCGTTGAGTTTGAAGAGAAGCAATATTCAGTTGGAAAGATCCCTGGAGGATTTAACAAGAGAGAAGGTAAGGCATCTGAGAACTCAGTTCTTACAGCTCGTGTTATTGATAGACCTATGCGTCCTTTATTCCCAAAGGATTATAGAAATGATGTAACACTTAACAACCTTGTTCTTGCTGTAGATCCAGAATGTCGTCCAGAAATCGTTGCTATGCTTGGTACAGCAATCGCAACATCTATTTCAGACATTCCATTCGATGGCCCTTGTGCTATGACACAAATGGGTATGATTGATGGTGAGTTTATTGTAAACCCATCACAAGAACAATGGGCACAAGGTGATCTTAAGCTTACAGTTGCTTCAACAGCTGAGAAAGTAATTATGATCGAGGCTGGTGCTAACGAAATTCCTGAAGATAAGATGCTTGAGGCAATTTATAAAGCACATGATGTTAACCAAACAATTATTGAATTTATCAATAAGATGGTTGCTGAAATTGGAAAGGCTAAGCATGAATATACAAGCTGTGCTATTCCAGAAGAAATGTTTGCAGCAATGAAGGAAATTGTTCCTCCAGCAGAGATGGAAGAAGCAGTTTTCACAGATGTAAAGCAAGTTAGAGAAGAGAATATCAAGAATATTACTGCTAAGTTTGAAGAAGCATTTGCTGAGAAGGAAGAATGGTTAGAAGTTCTTGGCGAAGCAGTATATCAATATCAGAAGAAGACAGTTCGTAAGATGATTCTTAAAGATCATAAGCGTCCTGACGGTCGTGCAATTGATCAAATTCGTCCTCTTGCAGCTGAAGTTGATTTGATTCCTAGAGTACATGGTTCAGCTATGTTTACTAGAGGTCAAACTCAAATTTGCGATATTGTTACACTTGCTCCACTTTCTGAAGCACAAAAGATTGATGGTTTAGATGAAAATGTAACAGGTAAGCGTTACATGCATCATTATAACTTCCCATCATATTCAGTAGGTGAGACAAAGCCTAGTCGTGGACCTGGACGTAGAGAAATTGGTCACGGTGCTTTAGCTGAGAGAGCTCTTATTCCTGTATTACCATCAGAAGAAGAGTTCCCATATGCAATTCGTGCTGTGTCTGAGACATTTGAGTCAAATGGTTCTACATCAATGGCTTCAACTTGTGCATCTTGTATGTCATTAATGGCTGCAGGTGTTCCAATCAAGAAGATGGTTGCTGGTATTTCTTGCGGTCTTGTTACTGGAGACACAGATGATGATTATTTAGTACTTACAGATATTCAAGGTCTTGAAGATTTCTTCGGAGATATGGATTTTAAGGTTACTGGTACTAAGGATGGTATTACAGCAATCCAAATGGATATTAAGATTCATGGTTTGACTCGTCCTATTGTTGAAGAAGCAATTAGACGTACTCGTGAAGCTAGATTCTTCATTATGGACGAATGTATGAGCAAAGCTATTTCTGAACCACGTAAGGAAGTTGGAGAATATGCTCCAAAGATTATCCAAATCAAGATTGACCCAGAGAAGATTGGTGATGTTGTTGGACAACGTGGTAAGACTATTAACGAAATTATTGATAGAACAGGTGTCAAGATTGACATTACTGATGAGGGAAATGTTTCTGTATGTGGTACAGATAAGGCTAAGATGGATGAAGCAGTTAAGATGATTGAGATTATCACAACTGATTTCGAACAAGGCCAAATTTTCGAAGGTAAAGTAATATCTATCAAAGACTTTGGCGCATTTGTTGAATTTGCCCCTGGTAAAGAAGGAATGGTTCATATTTCTAAGATTTGTGAAGAAAGAATCAATCATGTTGAAGATGTTCTTACACTTGGAGATACAGTTAAGGTTGTATGCCTAGGTAAAGACAAGATGGGAAGAATTAGCTTCAGCATCAAAGATTGCAAATAAAATATGTACAAAAAATATTCCTAAGGGCACTTCTTAGGAGTATTTTTGTATAAAATTGTATAATATTTGGTTCAAACCACTAAATATAGTATTTTCTTCTTGAAAAGCCACAAGAGTTTGTTATAATAACAAGGTAGGTTTAAAGGGAGAAAATTATGGATTTAAGTTTTAAGTTACAACAATTTGAAGGACCACTTGATTTGTTACTTCATTTAATTGAGAAAAATAAGATTGACATTTATGATATTCCTATTGTGGAAATTACAGAGCAATATATGGAATACATAAGAGCGATGAAGGAAGCTAACCTTGATATTATGAGTGAATTCTTGGTTATGGCAGCAACTCTTCTTAGTATAAAGTCTAAGATGCTTCTTCCAGCAGAGGAAGTTGAAG
Source organism: Lachnospiraceae bacterium (assembly GCA_045642225.1). Classification (GTDB taxonomy): domain Bacteria; phylum Bacillota; class Clostridia; order Lachnospirales; family Lachnospiraceae; genus RUG191. The sequence continues at coordinate 19,071 of JAZUIN010000080.1, forward strand.
AGGGTGAAGAAGAGGAAGATCCAAGACTAGAATTAGTTCAACAGCTCTTAGAATACAAGATGTATAAATGTATGTCTTATGAACTTCGAGATAGACAATTAAGTGCAAATACAATTATGTTCAAAGAACCAACTATTCCAGAGGAAGTTGCAAAATACGAACAGCCAGTTGATTTAGATGAGCTTGTTTCAGACTTGACACTTAATAAGTTGAATGACATTTTCCAACAAGTCATTAGAAGACAAGAGAAAAGGGTTGACCCTATTAGATCCAAATTTGGCAAGATTGTCCAAGAAGAAGTTTCTATGGATGAGAAGATGGTATTTATGCTTGATTATGCCAAGAATAATCGTTCCTTTAGCTTTAGACAATTACTAGAAGGTCAGAGAAGTAAGACTGAGGTGATTGTTACATTTCTTGTAATACTTGAGATGATGAAGGCTGGACAAATATTTATTGTTCAAGAACATACTTTTGATGATATTCAGATTGAATCGAAGATGGTTGCTTAGGAGTTTATATGGAAATTAAGGAAATGGAATCGATAATAGAAGGAATTCTATTTACGATGGGAGATTCTGTAGAGCCAGACAAAATAGCAAAAGCTTTAGAAGTAGACAAGAGTGAAGTTATTTCTTGCTTAGATGCGATGGCTACAAAATGGGATGAAGAAGAACGCGGAATTAGAATTGTTAAATTAGACGATTCATACCAGATGTGTACTTCATCAGATATATATGAATACTTGATTAGAATAGCAAAACAACCTAAGAAATACGCATTAACAGAGGTTCTTCTTGAAACTCTTTCGATTATCGCGTACAAACAACCAGTAACTAAATCAGAAATAGAGAAAATTCGTGGTGTATCTTGTGAGCACGCAGTTAATAAGCTTGTTGATTATCAATTAGTTAAAGAGCTTGGAAGACTAGACGCTCCAGGAAGACCAATGCTATTTGGTACTACAGAGGAGTTTTTGAGATCCTTTGGTGTTTCTTCTATAGAAGATTTACCAGTACTTAATCCAGTTCAGGTGGAAGAATTTAAGCAACAAGCCGAAGAAGAGGCCAAAGTTGCTTTGAATGTATAATAAAGGAGGCTTTATGGGAGATAACAAAGCAAGACAAAGAATAGAAAACTTGCTTGATGATTACAGTTTTGTAGAATTTGGCGCTGCTGTTACAGCACGTTCTACTGACTTTAATACAAGCGAGCCTAAAGAAGCTAGTGATGGTGTTATCACTGGTATGGGAACAATTGATGATAAATTAGTATTTGTTTATAGCCAAGACGCTTCAGTACTTAACGGAACAATTGGTGAAATGCATGCTAAGAAGATTTTACATGTATATGACAAGGCTTTAAGTATGGGTGCTCCTGTGCTTGGTTTTATAGACTGTGGCGGAGTAAGATTATACGAAGCTATGGATGGAATTGAAGCTATGGGACAGATGATTTCTGCAGCTTCAGCAGCATCTGGTGTTATTCCTCAAGTTCTTGGAATTTGTGGTAAATGTGGTGGTGCTTTAAATGTATTAGCTTCACTTAACGACTATGTTGTTATGTCAGAAAACGCATCACTTTTCATTAACTCACCAGATACAATCGAAGGTAACAGACGTGATGTGCTTGATACATCAAGTGCTGCATATCAATTTGATAATGGAAATGTTGATGTTATTTGCGAGCCAGATGAGATGGCATCATTAATCAAGAATTATGTTGATATGATTCCTGGTAATAACATTGATGAAAATATTACTGATGATTCTTTTGATGATTTAAATAGAGCATCAGATGGTCTCGAAGCTTTACTTGGCAATATGAAGGAATTCATTTCTAGAATAGCTGATGATAACATTTTGGTTGAGACTAAAGCTGGTATCTCAACTATGGTAACAGGACTTATTAAGTTGAACGGTAAGACTGTTGGTGTAGTTGCTAATGAAGAGTTTGCAGGAAATGCTAGACTTACAAATGAAGGTGTTAAGAAAGCAACAGACTTTGTTAACTTCTGTGACGCATTTTCAATTCCAGTTATTACATTTACAAATGTAGAAGGCTTTGAAGCTGATGCTGTATCTGAAAATGATTTGGGTAATAGCCTTGCAAAAATGTGCTTAGCATTTTCATCATCAGATGTACCTAAGATTAATGTCTTAATTGGTAAGGCAATCGGATCAGGATACTTATTTATGAATTCTAGCGCATTATCTGCTGATTTAGTTTATGCTTATCCAGAATGTGAGATGGCAGTTATGAATGAAGATATGGCAGCTAAGATTATTTGTGATAATAAGGATTTAGATGTTAATGAAGTAGCTACTGAGTTTGCAAATACTAATACAGGTATTGATAACGCAGCTAGACGTGGCTATGTAGATAGAATTATTAACCCAGTTGATACTAGAAAGTATTTGATTGGTGGTCTTGAAATGTTGTATTCAAAGAATGATTATTATTCATTTAAGAAGCACAGTGCAAAATAGAAAGGTCTTAAGATGAAGAAAAAAGTATTGTTACTTCTTCTTACTCTTGGAATTGTAGTTTTGGCACTATGTGGTTGCTCAAGCGATAAAGATAATTCAGCATTTGAGAAAAAGCAAGCTGAAATTGAGCAACAGATGAAAGACTATACCTCTAACAATCTAGAGAGATACAGAGGTATGAGTGAAGCAGAACGCAACCTAGAGAAAGAAGAAATTGAAAAATTAAGAAAATCAGGTACTATTTCTGAGGAAGTTGCGACTATGAATTCTCAAATGATTGATGATTGGTCAGAAATTGAATCGGATTTAGGCAAATTCGCAGGATTTGGCGAATTTAACTTTGAACAAGCTGGTAAGACATATACAGCTACATTAACAGTTAAATACGAAAACCGCGACACACATTTAATATATGTTCTTTCTAAGAAAGATATGTCAGTTACAGGTGCTAATGTTGAAAAGGTTTATTCTTTAGGCGAGAAAATGTCTAAGGCTGGACTTAATACATTAATGGGTATTGGTATTGTATTTATAATGTTAGTGCTTATGAGTCTTGTTATTTATTCATTTAGAGTGATTAATTTCATTCAATTTAAGCATGAAAAGACAAGAAAAGAAGCAAAAGAGAACAAGGTTAAAGAATCCTTAGATGAATTAGAAACTAATAGTAAGAGTATTCAAGCTGCTAAGGGTGGCAAAGATTTAACTGATGATCTTGAGTTAGTTGCAGTTATTACAGCGGCGATTGCGGCTGCAACAGAGACTTCAACTGATGATTTTGTTGTAAGAAGTATTAGACGAAGAAGATAATGGAGGATATATAGGATGAAGAATTATACAATTACTGTAAATGGTAAAGCATATGACGTTACAGTAGAAGAGAATGGCGCTAGCGCTGGAGCAGTTGCAGCACCTAAGGCTTCTACAAAGGTAGAGAAGAAGGTTGAAGCACCTGCAGGCGGCGAAGGCAGCATCAAGATTGAAGCAGGAGCAGCTGGTAAAGTATTTAAGATTGAAAAGCACCAAGGCGATAGCGTAAGCGCTGGTGATACTGTAATGGTACTTGAAGTTATGAAGATGGAGACACCAGTTGTTGCACCTAAGGATGGTACTATTGCATCAATCAATGTTCAAGAAGGTCAATCTATTGAGGCTAATGCATTACTAGCAACAATGAACGAATAATTATCGTAGGAGGATTAAAATGTCTTATATATTTGATACAGTATCAAATCTTCTACATCAGACAGCTTTTTTGAATCTTACAGTTGGTAACTTTGTAATGATTTTGGTTGCTTGCTTTTTCTTGTATTTAGCAATTGCAAAAGGCTATGAACCATTATTGTTAGTTCCAATTGCATTTGGAATGCTTCTTGTAAACATTTACCCAGATATTATGGCTTCTCCAGCAGAAACCAGTAATGGTGTAGGTGGTTTGTTATATTATTTTTATTCATTAGATGAGTGGTCTATTTTACCATCACTTATTTTCTTAGGCGTTGGAGCAATGACAGACTTTGGTCCGCTTATTGCTAACCCTATTAGCTTCTTATTAGGAGCTGCTGCACAGATTGGTATTTTCCTTGCATACCTTATGGCTATTTTACTAGGATTTTCTGATCAAGCAGCATCAGCAATTTCAATTATCGGTGGAGCAGATGGTCCGACGTCGATATTCTTAGCAGGAAAGCTAGGACAGACAGCGTTGATGGGACCTATTGCGGTGGCAGCATATTCATATATGTCACTTGTACCTATTATTCAACCACCAATTATGAAATTACTTACAACTAAGAAAGAAAGATCTATTCACATGGAACAGCTTCGTGAAGTTTCAAAGCTTGAAAGAATTCTTTTCCCAATAGTTGTAACAATTATTGTTTGTTTGATTCTTCCAACAACAGCACCACTAGTTGGTATGTTGATGCTTGGAAATTTATTTAGAGAGTGTGGCGTAGTAAGACAGTTAACAGATACAGCAAGTAATGCGTTGATGTATATCGTAGTAATTTTACTTGGTACATCAGTTGGTGCTTCAACATCAGCAGAAGCATTCCTTAACTGGTCAACTGTTAAAATCGTTATTATCGGTCTTATTGCCTTTGTATTTGGTACAGCAGGTGGTGTTTTACTTGGTAAGTTGCTTTGTCTTATTACTAAGGGCAAAATCAATCCACTTATTGGTTCAGCAGGTGTTTCTGCGGTGCCAATGGCTGCTAGAGTTTCACAAAAGGTTGGTGCAGAGGAAGATCCTACTAATTTCTTACTTATGCACGCCATGGGCCCTAACGTTGCCGGTGTAATTGGTACAGCCGTAGCTGCCGGTGTATTTATGGCTATATTTAACGTGTAGGAGGAATATCATGTCAGAAGTTATTAAAAAACCTGTTCAAATAAATGAAACTATTTTGCGTGATGCGCATCAATCTCTTATTGCAACACGTATGCCTACTGAGCAGATGCTTCCAATTATCGAAGAAATGGATAAGGTTGGATATCATGCAGTAGAGTGTTGGGGTGGAGCTACATTTGATGCATCACTTCGTTTCCTTAAGGAAGATCCATGGGATAGACTTAGAAAACTAAGAGATGGTTTCAAAAATACAAAGCTTCAAATGCTTTTCAGAGGTCAAAATATTTTAGGATATAGACCATATGCAGATGATGTTGTTGAATATTTTGTTCAAAAATCTATTGCAAATGGTATTGATATCATTCGTATTTTTGACTGCTTAAATGATGTTAGAAATTTACAAACAGCAGTTAGCGCTTGTAACAAAGAAAAAGGTCATGCTCAAGTTGCTTTATCTTATACATTAGGTGATGCATATACACTTGATTATTGGATGGATATGGCAAAGAGAGTTGAGGATATGGGAGCTGATTCTTTGTGTATCAAGGATATGGCTGGATTATTAGTGCCTCAGAAGGCTGACGAATTGATTAGAGCTATCAAATCAGCAACTGATTTACCTATTAACTTGCATACACATTACACATCTGGTGTAGCATCAATGACATATCTTAAGGCTGTTGAAGCAGGCTGTGACATTATTGATACAGCTATGAGTCCATTAGCTTTAGGTACTTCACAACCAGCTACAGAAGTTATGGTGGAAGCATTTAAGGGTACAGAATTTGATTCTGGTTTGGATCAAGAGCAACTTGCTAAGATTGCTGATTACTTTAGACCTTATAGAGAAGAATGTCTCAAGGATGGTTTGTTAAATCCTAAGGTACTTGGTGTTAACATTAATACACTTCGTTATCAAGTTCCAGGTGGTATGTTATCTAACTTGTTAAGTCAGTTGACAGAACAAGGTAAGGAAGATAAGTTTGAAGAAGTTCTTGCTGAAGTACCACGCGTTCGTAAAGATTTAGGTGAGCCACCATTAGTTACACCTTCTTCACAAATTGTAGGTACACAAGCTGTATTTAACGTACTTATGGGTGAGAGATATAAGGTTGCAACTAAAGAGACTAAGGATATCTTACTTGGTAAATATGGTCAGACAGTTAAGCCTTTCAATCAAGAAGTAGTTGATAAGGTACTTGGCGATGACAAGAAGAATGCAATTACTTGTCGTCCAGCTGATCTTCTAGAGCCAGAGCTTCACAAGATCGAAGAAGAAATGAAAGAATGGAAGTGGCAAGATGAGGATATTTTAAGTTATGCATTATTTCCACAAGTGGCTACTGAATTCTTCAAATATAGAGAAGCACAGAAGAGCAAGGTTGATGTATCTATTGCAGATACAGAAAATGCTGCTTATCCTGTATAATAATTAAAATGTTTTAAACCGACTTGGAATATCTATTATTTCAAGTCGGTTTTTGTTATAATTGATTTGCGTTTTTATTTAACATAAATTATTTGTTATATTAATAATTCGCATTAAGTAGATTTATGTTAATTAGATTTAGATTGATGAGTTATATTTGAAAATATAAAATAAATAAAGAAAGTGAAAAAATGATAGAATCTAACAATGTAATTTCAAGAATAAATGACACATATTCAACAATGAGTAAAGGTCAGAAGTTAATCGCTAATTACATCATTGACTTTTATGACAAAGCAGTTTTTTATACTGCTGCAAAATTAGCACAAGTAGTTGGTGTTAGTGAATCAACGGTTGTTCGTTTCGCTACGCATATAGGCTATAGTGGCTATCCTCAATTTGTTAAAGGTTTAGAGGATTTGATTAGCTCCAAACTTGATGCGGCAGATGATAAGAAGGAAATTCCGCTTCTTACAGACGAAGATGAGCTTCTAAGCAAGGTGCTTCAAGCTGATATCAAGCGTTTGACTAATACTCTTGAAAATGTTGATAAAGAAGCCTTTGATAAAGCGGTTGATATGATAACTACTGCCCGCAAAATTTATATTATAGGAATTAGAAGCTGTAATTCTTTGGCTTCATTTCTTGCGTTTTACTTAAGAATGATTTGCAATGATGTATTTCTTATAGACACCAATAATTCTTCAGAAATCTTCGAGCAAATGCTTAATATTTCTGAAGAGGATTTAATTATTGGAATTAGCTTTCCTAGATATTCAATGCGCACACTTAAAGCATTACAGTATGCGTCAACTAATAATGCTCAGGTTTTGACAATTACAGATAGCGTTAATTCTCCGCTTCGTATGTATTCGACCTGCAACTTGGTCGCTGAATCTAGCATGACCTCGATAGTAGATTCCTTGGTTGCTCCAATGTCTATCATTAATGCATTGATAGCTAAGCTTTGTGTGAGAAATCAAGAGGTTATTGCAGCAAGATTAGAGCTTCTTGAAAATGTTTGGGATGAATATCAAATTGACGGTAAGGATGAGATGGATAAGGTGAGCGATTCTGTAAAAATGCATTATCCTCACATAAATAAGGATTGATTATGAGTTTGGTTGCAATTATTGGCGGTGGAGCGGCAGGTCTTATGGCTGCAGTTGCTGCTAGTGAAAAAGGGCATGAGGTTATCATTTTTGAGCAAAATGAGAAGCTCGGCAAGAAAATTTATATAACAGGAAAAGGTAGATGCAATTTTACAAATGCTTGTGATTTGACGGACTTTTTCGATAATATTGTTACGAATGACAAGTTCCTTTATTCTGCGATTTATCAGTTTACGAACGATCAGACTATGGATTTTTTCACAGATAATGGAACTAGTATTAAGGTCGAAAGAGGTAACAGAGCATTTCCAGAATCGGATCATGCTTCATCTATTACCAAGACCTTTGAGCGTTATCTTGCTAAGAAAAATGTTAAGGTTCGCCTTAATTCTAAGGTTACAAAAATAGAAACTAAAAATGATAAAGTTGTAGGAATAAGGTTAGAAGATGGCGGTTTTATAGAAACTTCACATGTTATCGTTGCGACTGGTGGTAAGTCGTATGAGACCACAGGCTCGCGTGGTGATGGTTATAGATTTGCGAAGGCTTTAGGTCACAAAATAGTGACACCTAGCCCAGCGCTTGTTCCTTTGGTTACAAAGGAAGACTATATAACGAAGCTTCAAGGCTTGTCTCTTAGAAATGTTAATTTGACGATTTACTCAGATAAGAAGAAGGTGTTCGATCAATTTGGTGAAATGTTATTCACTCATTTTGGTGTATCTGGACCACTTGTTTTGTCAGCAAGTAGTTATATTGGTAAAATGTTAGCTAAAGAATTAACTGCAAAGGTCGATTTGAAGCCTGCTTTGACTTATGATAAGTTAAGAGACAGAATTATAAGAGAAATCAATAATAATCAGAATAAAGAAATTAAATTCTTACTTAGTGGACTCTTGCCAAGTAAAATGGTTGAGGTCTTCGTTGAACTTTTAGGTGTCGATGAACATTTGAAATTATGTGAGTTTACTAAGGTTAAACGAGATCTTTTGATTAAACTACTTAAGGAATTTACATTTACAATAACAGGAAAAAGAGGCTTTAACGAAGCCATAATAACTCAAGGCGGAGTAGATGTTAGAAATGTTAATCCGTCAACAATGGAGTCTAAATTGATCAAAGGCCTTTATTTTGCAGGGGAAGTGCTGGATATTGATGCTTTAACAGGCGGCTTTAATATGCAATTAGCATTTTCCACAGGACATTTGGCCGGTGAGAGTATAGAGGAGGAATGAGATGAGTGTTAATGTAGCAATTGATGGACCAGCAGGTGCAGGAAAATCAACAATAGCAAAAAGAGTTGCTAAGGAATTAGGATTTATTTATGTAGATACAGGAGCAATGTATCGTGCGATGGCTTTGTATTTCTTGAATCAAGGAATCTCGCCAGATGACGAAGCTGCAATTTCTTCGGCTTGTCAAGACGCATTTGTTACAATCGAGTATGTTAATGGTGAACAACAAGTTATTCTCAATGGGGAAAATGTTAATGGTTTGATTAGAAATGAAGAAGTTGGAAATATGGCTTCTGCGACATCTGTGTATCAACCAGTTCGTACAAAGCTTGTTGAATTACAACGTCAGCTTGCTGCGTCTAAAGACGTAATTATGGACGGAAGAGATATCGGAACTTGCGTATTGCCTAACGCTAATGTTAAAGTTTTCCTTACTGCATCTGTTGAAACTAGAGCAAATAGAAGATATAAAGAGCTTTGTGAGAAAGGTGTAGAATGTGATTTAGGTCAAATTGCAAAAGACATTGAAGAGAGAGATTATAGAGATATGAATCGTGAAAATTCTCCTCTTAAGCAAGCAGAAGACGCTGTTTTGGTAGATTCTTCTAATATGTCGATTGATGAAGTTGTAGACGCGATTAAAGATTTGTGTAAATAAAAGAAAGCTGTGGGTAGAATGAAAGTAGAAGTTGCAAAAAGTGCAGGATTTTGCTTTGGTGTAAAAAGAGCTGTAGATACAGTAAATGAGAATTTGAAACTGGGCAAGAAACCGTTATATACATATGGACCAATAATTCATAATGAAGTTGTGGTGAATGATTTGAAAGAGCGAGGAGTTGAGCCTATTGATGAGAATAATAGTCTTGACGAATATGAAGCTGGAACAGTTATAATTAGATCGCATGGCGTTACAAGAAGTGTTACGGATGAACTAGAATCTAAGAAGTTTGAAATTGTCGATGCAACATGTCCATTTGTAAAGAAAATTCACAAGACTGTAGAAGAAAAATCTAAGGATGGATATTACATCGTTATAATTGGAAATCCTACGCATCCAGAGGTTTTAGGCATCGTTGGATGGATTGATGGTGATGATTATACAGTGATTTCTTCAGAGGAAGAAGCGAGAGATTTTGATGTCAAAACCGCTAAGAAGATTTGTTTGGTTTCACAAACTACATTTAACCATAACAAATTTCAAGAATTTGTTGAAATTATATCTGAAAAAGGTTATGATATAATTGCTGTGAATACAATATGTAACGCGACTTTTGAGCGCCAAAAGGAGGCAAAAGAATTAGCTTCAAAGGTTGATCTTATGCTAGTTATAGGCGGCAGAAATAGCTCTAATACACAGAAGTTGTATGAAATTTGTTGTAAAGAGTGTGATAGAACGTACTTTATCCAAACAGTGGAGGATTTGGATGTGTCGGTACTACAATCCATTGACTATGTGGGTATTACAGCAGGGGCTTCAACCCCAAACAATATAATTGAGGAGGTTCAAAAGAAATGTCAGAAAGTTTTGAACAAATGTTAAATGAATCATTTAAAACTATAAGAAATGGAGAGGTAGTCGAAGGAACTGTTATTTATGTTAAGCCAGATGAAATTGTACTTAACATTGGATATAAGTCAGACGGAATTATTACACGTCGTGAATATACTAATGATGACAATGTAGATCTTACAACAGTTGTTAAAGAAGGCGATTCTTTAGAAGCTATCGTTACTAAGGTTAACGACGGCGAAGGTCAAGTTCTTTTATCATATAAGAGACTAGCTCAAGTAAAGGGTAACGAGAAGTTGGAGAAGGCTTTCGAAGACCAAGAAGTACTTACAGCTAAAGTATCACAGATTCTTAATGGTGGTTTAGGTGTTTTAGTTGATGAGACTAGAGTATTTATCCCAGCAAGCTTAGTATCTGATACTTATGTTAAGGATCTTAACCAATACAATGGTCAAGAGATTTCATTCGTTATTACAGAATTCAACCCTCGTAAGAGAAGAATTATTGGTGATAGAAAGCAATTATTAGTTGCTGAGAAGTCTAAGAAATTAGAAGAAGTTCTTTCTAAGCTTACAGTTGGTGATGTTATTGAAGGAACAGTTAAGAATGTTACAGACTTTGGTGCATTTATTGATCTTGGTGGAGTTGATGGTTTACTTCACATTTCAGAGATGTCATGGTCTAGAGTAGAAAATCCTAAGAAGGTTTATTCAGCTGGAGATACAGTAAAGGTATTCGTTAAGGATATCAATGATACTAAGATTGCATTATCTGCTAAGTTCGCTGATGAGAATCCTTGGGCTAAGGCTGCTAAGGATTTTGCAGTAGGAACTGTTGTTACAGGTAAAGTAGCTAGAATGGCTGATTTTGGTGCATTCGTAGAAATCGCAGAAGGTGTTGATGCATTACTTCATGTTTCTCAAATTTCTAACAAGCACGTTGCTAAGCCTTCAGATGTTCTTGAAGAAGGACAAGAAGTTGAAGTAGAAATTATTGAGTTCAATGAAGATGAACACAAGATTTCATTAAGCATGAAGTCTTTATTGCCAGAAGAAACTGACGAAGAAGTAGCAGATGTTGATATTGAAGCAGTTGCTAATGAATTAGAAGAGAGTACAGAAGAGTAGAAAGTACAAAAGAGTAGAGTGTATGGATAATTACGAAGGTTTTAAGTCTGATGTATACAAACTTACAACTATAGATCTAAGTGCTTACAAAGAGAAGCAGATGAAAAGACGTATTGACGGTCTAATTAGTAAGCATGGATGTACGAGCTATTCTGAATATGTAGGGCTTATCAAGGCAGACAAGGATGCTTTTGATGAATTTGTTAGTTTTCTTACTATTAATGTTTCAGAGTTTTATCGTAATCCTGAGCAGTGGAAATTACTAGACAAGGAATTTATTCCTGAATTGATGAATAAGTTCGGTAAGAATCTAGTTATTTGGAGTGCTGCGTGTTCTACTGGAGATGAACCTTATTCTCTTGTAATGGCTTTATCTAGATATATTGATTTAGCTAATATCAAGATTATTGCAACTGATATTGATAAGCAAATTATTGCACAAGCTAAGACTGGTGTTTATTCAGAGAAGAGCATTGCAAATGTTCCTGATGAGTTCAAAGCGAAATATTTTACGAAAGTAGGTAATTCTTTCAAGATTGATGATAGAATTAAGAAATGTGTAGAATTTAGACAACATAATTTATTGAAGGACCCTTATATCGAAGGGTGTGATTTGATTGTTTGTCGAAATGTTTTGATTTATTTCACAGATCAAGCGAAACATCAAGTTTACGAAGATTTTGCAAAAGCACTTAAACTTAATGGTATTTTGTTTATAGGAAGTACGGAGCAAATTATGGATTATTCAGCACTTGGATATAAGAGAAGATACTCTTTCTTCTATGAGAAAGAAAAGAACATTTAATAAATTTTTAGCGCAACGAACGTAATGTTTGTTGCGCTTTTGTTGTTTTTATGGATAGAAACTATTTTCGAGAAAATATTTTCTATAATTATCACAATTTATAACGAAAAAAATTGTTTAAGATTTTGACGGATTTTGCTTGAAAATGACGGAAGTTGAAGTATAATTTATTTATAGGTAAGAGGTGATAATTATGTTAACAGAGAAGAGATTAAATATAATTTTGGAAATGTTAAATAGTAAAGGAAGTGTTACTAATGCTGAATTGATGGAGGCATTAGATGCTTCTGAATCTACAGTAAGAAGAGATTTATCAACCTTAGAATCTAGAAATAAAATCAAGAAAGTAAGAGGTGGAGCAGTCAAAATTGGTTATAATAAGATAATAACAAATGATGATGATATTATTTCTAGGAGAGATGTTAAGGTTAATGAAAAAGCTTTGATAGGTAAATACGCATCTACTTTAATAAATAAAGATGATTTTGTTTTTATTGATGCTGGAACAACTACACTGAAATTAGTAGAGAATATAATTGATAGTGAAGCAGTATTTGTTACAAACGGTGTTGAACATGCCAAGATTCTTTCAAAGAATGGCATTAAGGTGCATTTGTTAGGTGGTGAGTACAAAATTCTGACGGATGCTACAGTGGGAGAAGAAGCAATCGATTTTTTAGATCAATATAATTTTACAAAAGGTTTTTTTGGAAGTAATGGTTTTCATATTAATAATGGACATACAACTCCTGAAGTTAAAGAAGCATACGTAAAGAAAAAAGCATTAAAAAAGTGTAAAGAATCTTATATTTTAATGGATAATAGTAAGTTTGGTATTATTTCTTTAATTAGCTTTGATAAAGGGACAGAATCTACAATAATAACTAATAAAGGTGTAGCTAACAAATATAAACAAATAACATGTATTGTGGAGGTGTAGTATGATTTATACAGTAACATTTAATCCTTCTTTGGATTACATTGTAGATGTAGTTCATTTTAAAGCGGGGGAGGTTAACAGAACTTCAAAAGAATTGATGTTTCCTGGAGGAAAAGGTATTAACGTATCTATGGTTCTTAAGAATCTCGGATTTGATTCTAAGGCCTTAGGATTTATGGCAGGTTTTACTGGTAATGAAATTGCAAGACTTCTTGAAGAAAAAGGTATTGAATCCGATTTTATCAAATGCAGTAATGGAATAAGTCGAATTAATGTTAAGATGAGATCTGATGAAGAATCTGAAATTAATGGCATGGGTCCTAATATTTTAGATGATGAAATTGATAAATTATATGAACAGCTAGATGCCTTACAAGAAGGTGATATGCTTGTTCTTGCAGGTTCGATTCCAACATCGCTTCCTGAGACGATGTATATGGATATAATGGAGAGACTTCAAGACAAGAAGTTAGATATCGTAGTTGATGCTACGAAAGATTTACTTGTTAATGTTCTTAAGTACAAACCATTTTTGATTAAGCCAAATAATCACGAAATTGGTGAAATCTATGGTGTTAAACTAGAGACATTTGATGAAGTGATTCCATATGCTAAGAAGATGCAAGAGGCTGGTGCTAGAAATGTTCTAGTTTCAATGGCAGGAGCCGGAGCAGTATTGTTAGCGGAGAATGGATGTGTTTACACATCAACACCACCAGAAGGAAAGGTGGTCAATTCTGTTGGCGCAGGAGATTCTATGGTTGCAGGATTTATAGCGGGATTTAAGAATGGAAATGATTATGAGGAAGCTTTTTACACAGGACTTTGTACTGGTTCAGCATCAGCATTTTCGGATAATCTAGCGACTCGTAGTGAGGTTGACGCGTTATTCAAACAGATGAACAAATCATATTAAAAGGAGGAAAAAGTATGAGAATTAGAGATTTGCTTGTTGCTGATTCAATTCAGATTGGTGGTAGTGCTTCTAATAAAGAAGATGCTATTAAGAAAATGGTGGATCTAATGGTTAAGCAAGGCAACATAAACGATCGTGACGTTTATGAAAAAGGTGTTTTTGCTAGAGAGGAAGAAGGAACAACAGGAATTGGTGAAGGTATTGCTATTCCTCACTGTAAATCTGATGCTGTTTCTAAGCCGGGATTAGCAGCAATGGTTCTTTCTGAAGGTGTTGATTATGATGCTTTAGATGGTGAAGTTGTTGATTTGATTTTCCTTATTGCAGCACCTAATACTGAGGATAATGTCCATTTAGATGTTCTAAGTACATTATCAACATTGTTGATGGATGAGAAATTCCAAGCTGATTTAAGAGCAGCAAAGTCTGCTGAGGATTTACTTAAAGTTATTGACGCTGCAGAGGCTGATAAAGCAGAGGCTGACGCAGCTAAAGAAGAAGTTAAGAATGCTGCAGTAGTTGCTGTTACAGCGTGTCCTACAGGAATTGCACATACATATATGGCTGCTGAGGCTATTGAGAAGGCTGGTGAGGCTTTAGGTGTTCCTGTTAAGGTTGAGACGAGAGGATCTGGCGGTGCCAAAAATGTTTTGACAGATGAAGATATTGCCAATGCAACAGGTGTTATTGTTGCTTGTGATACTAAGGTTCCAATGGACAGATTTGCAGGTAAACCTTTACTTGAGGTTCATGTTGCAGAAGGAATCAATAATGCAGAAGAATTGGTTACTAAAGCATCAAAAGGTGATGCTCCAAAATATGTAGCTAAGGCTGGTGCAAAGAAGACAGAAGAGAAGAAAGCAACAGGTTCAATTGGACATAGAGCTTATACTCACCTTATGAGTGGTGTTTCTCATATGCTTCCATTCGTAATTGGTGGTGGTATTCTTATTGCAATAGCATTTTTGATTGATACTATTATGGGATATGGTGATATTGGTGATGCATTTGGATCAGCAACTCCTATTTCTGCATTAATTAAATATATTGGTGGTACTATAATGGGACTAATGGTTCCAGTACTTGCTGGATATATTGCTTATTCTATCGCTGATAGACCAGGTCTTGCAGTTGGTTTCTTAGGCGGTTTGTTAGCAACAAATGGTAATGCATTAGTTTCAGATTATAGTTGGTCAAATCTTGGCGGATTTAACAAGTTCGTACAAAACTTTGCATTTATGGGTGAGAACTCAGGAAATACTGTATCTGGTTTTTTAGGTGGTATTGCTGCAGGTTTCTTAGCTGGTGCAGTTGTGCTGTTGCTCAAGAAAATATGTAAGAATATGCCAGAATCGTTGGATGGTCTTAAACCAATGTTGATTTATCCAGTTGTAGGTACATTTATCGTTGGTATTATAATGTGCTTCGTATTAAATCCAATTATTGGTTTAATTAATACAGGATTATCTGTTGCTCTTACAGCAGTTGGTAATTCAGGAATGATTTGGTTACTAGGATTGATTCTAGGTGGAATGATGGCTATCGATATGGGTGGTCCTATTAATAAGGCAGCATACGTATTTGGTACAGGTATGTTAACACAAGCGGCTGATTACATCGCAGCTGGAGCATCAAGCTCAGACGTTAAGGTACAAGTATGCTACATTGCTATGGCATCAGTAATGGTAGGTGGTATGGTTCCACCATTAGGTATTGCGTTAGCTTGCCAATTCTTCCCTAAGAAGTTTACTGAAGAAGAGAAGAAGACTAAGATTACAAATATTATTATGGGTGCTTCATTTATTACAGAAGGTGCAATTCCATTTGCAGCATCTGATCCAGGTCGTGTAATTCCAGCAACACTTGCAGGCGCTGGTGTAGCAGGTTTACTTTCAGCATTATTTGGATGTACATTGATGGCTCCTCATGGTGGTATTTTCGTATTTGCTACAGTAGGAAATCCATTGCTTTATATTGTTTCTTGGTTAGTTGGATCGGCAGTAACTTGTATTTTACTCGGAATACTCAAGAAAAATGCCGCTGACAGATAAATAACATAATATTTTTTACAAAAGGAGGTTTTACTAATGAAAGAATTTAAGTATGTAATTACTGATCCAGAAGGTATCCATGCTCGTCCAGCGGGTGTTATGGTTAAACAAGCTGCAGGATATGCATGTAATGTTACTATTGCAAAGGATGGTAAAGAAGTTGATGCTAAGCGTATTATGGGTGTAATGTCACTCGGAGTAAAATGCGGCATGGAAGTTACAATTAAATGTGACGGAGATGGCGAAGATACAGCTATTGCTGAACTCGAAGCATTTTTCAAAGAAAACTTATAAAACATTTTTATATGGAGGTTGCTATGGAATATAATGGAAAAAGCGTTTTTAACGGAATAGCAATTGGGGATATTTACATTCTAGATAAAGATGATGATGTTGTAAAAAGAGAACGTGTTGAAGACTTAGAAGCTGAAGTAAAACGTTTTCTTGATGCAAGAGAGTTGGCAAAGAAGCAATTACAAAAGCTATACGACAAAGCTCTTCAAGAGGTTGGCGAAGCAAATGCAGCTATTTTTGAAGTTCATCAGATGATGTTAGACGATTTGGATTACGAAGAGTCGATTATCAATATGATTAATACTCAAAATGTAAATGCTGAATTTGCAGTTGCTACTACAGGAGATAATTTCTCTGAAATATTTGCAGCAATGGATGACGAGTATATGAATGCTAGAGCTGCAGATGTCAAGGACATTTCTAATCGCGTTGTATCGGTACTTCAAGGAAAAGGTGATGGATCGATAGATTCTGACAAGCCTGTAATTATTGTTGCAGATGATTTGGCGCCATCAGAAACTGTATCTTTGGATAAGTCGTTAGTATTGTCTTTTGTTACTAGACATGGTTCTACAAATTCACATACAGCAATACTTGCTCGAACTATGAATATTCCAGCATTAATCGGAATTGATTATTCAGAGGATATAAATGGTAAATTAGCTATAGTTGATGGCTATGAAGGTAAGTTGATAGTTGAGCCTGATGAGAATACTTTGTCAGAATATCAAGAGAAGAAAGCGAAAGACGAAGAGAAGGCTAGACTTCTTCAAGATTTGAAAGGTAAATCCAATACTACAATTGACGGCAAAGAGATAAAACTTTATGCAAATATTGGTAGCGTATCTGATATAGGTAGTGTTTTAGAGAATGATGCTAGTGGTATAGGTTTATTTAGATCTGAGTTTCTATATCTTGAATCTTCAGATTATCCTACAGAGGAAGAGCAGTTTAACGCGTATCGCAAGGTGGCAGAGACTTTAGCAGACAAGAAGGTTATTATTAGAACACTAGATATTGGTGCTGATAAACAGGTTGATTATTTCAACTTGGATAAAGAAGAAAATCCTGCTTTGGGATATAGAGCTATAAGAATTTGCTTGACTAGGCCAGAAATATTTAAAACACAGCTAAGAGCATTGTTTAGAGCTAGTTATTATGGCAATATTGCTATAATGTATCCAATGATTATTTCAATGGATGAATGGTATCAAATACAAAAGGTTGTTAACGTTGTTAAGGCTGAACTTGATGAGCAAGATATTCCTTATGGTGAAGTAGAACAAGGTGTTATGATTGAAACACCAGCAGCCGTCTTTATTTCAGATGAATTAGGTAAAGTTGCTGATTTCTTCTCTATTGGTACAAATGATTTGACACAATATACTCTTGCTTGTGATAGACAAAATCCTAATTTGGATAATATTAATGATCCACATCACATTGCTATATTAAGAGCAATTGAGATGACTGTTAAAAATGGTCATGCAGGTGGTGCTTGGGTTGGTATTTGTGGCGAACTTGGAGCTGACACTGAATTGACAGAGAAATTCTTGAGAATGGGAGTGGATGAATTGTCAGTAGCGCCATCTAGAATCTTAACTGTTAGAGATAAAATACGAAGCATTGATTTATCTAAATAGTATATTAAATTACATATTTATATCAAAACATGAAAGAAGCGCTAGAAATGGCGCTTCTTTTGTGTTTTTTAATAAGGATTTAACACGGCAAACAACAATATATAGTGTATAAATTTAAAAAAATTCAAAAAAAACACAATTTACTATTTATTTTTTTTCGTTTTTGTATTATTATAATAAGGCGCTACATATTGTGTAGGGGAGAATTTTGATGCCTACATTTTGTTTTTCGTAAAAACGAATTTGGCTAGAAATTCTGAAGAATAAGCGCATTACATAGGAAGAAGAGTTTTAGAGGAAGAAGAGTTTTTTGAGGATTAAGTAAAATGGATTTGCAAGAGATTGAAATTAAAACAAAAGTAATCAAAAGAAATGGTAGAGAAGTAAATTTTAATCTAGATAAGATTATTACTGCTATTGAGAAGGCAAATGATAATATTGAAGGTATTCATCAGATGAATGAATATCAAATTCAGGCTGTAGCAGAGAAGATTGCTAAGCAGGTTGAAGATTCAATGCATGCCATCAATGTAGAAGATATCCAAGATATGGTTGAAACTGGTATCATGGAGATGCGTGGATACGAAGTTGCGCAAAAATATGTACGTTATAGATATAAGAGAGAGCTTTCTCGTAAATCTAATACAACAGATAATGGAATTCTAGCTTTGATTGACCAGATAAATGAAGAGGTTAAGCAAGAGAATTCTAACAAGAATCCTGTTATTAATTCTACTCAAAGAGATTATATGGCTGGAGAAGTATCCAAAGATTTAACTAAGAGAGTACTTTTGCCAGAAGATATAACAAGAGCTCATGATGAAGGTCTTATACATTTTCATGATTCGGATTACTTTGCTCAAAGAGAGCATAACTGTGATTTGATCAATTTAGAAGATATGTTACAGAATGGAACAGTTATATCTGAGACTATGATTGAGAAGCCACATTCCTTCTTTACAGCTTGTAACGTTACAACACAAATTGTTGCACAAGTAGCTTCAAATCAATATGGTGGACAGTCATTTTCGTTAGCTCATTTGGCTCCATTTGTTGATATTTCTCGTCAGAAGATTAAGAAGCAAGTTATAGAAGAGAGAACAGAATGTGGTGACTCTTTGGATGAAGAAATTGTTTCTAAGGTAGTAGAGAAGCGTTTGTTTACAGAGATTCAATCTGGTATACAAACTATCCAGTATCAACTAATTACACTTATGACATGTAATGGTCAAGCGCCATTTGTAACTATGTTTATGTATTTAGACGAGGTAGAGGAAGGTCAAACTAGAGATGACCTTGCTATGCTTATTAAAGAAGTGTTACGCCAACGTATGGTAGGTGTTAAGAATGAGAAGGGTGTTCTTATTACACCAGCATTTCCAAAATTAATCTATGTATTAGATGAAGATAACATTCGTGAAGGCTCTAGATATTATGAAATAACAGAGTTGGCTGCAGCTTGTACAGCAAAGAGAATGGTACCTGATTATGTTTCAGCTAAGATTATGAAGCAGCTTAAGATAGATAAGACTGGCAAAGGAGCGATTTATCCTCCAATGGGTTGTAGATCATTCTTGACACCAGATAGAACAACTATTGAGAATGCTGCAAATGCTAAGAATTATGATCCAAACAAGCCAAAGTATTATGGTAGATTTAATCAAGGTGTTGTTACAATTAACCTTGTTGATGTTGCATGCTCAGCAGAAGGCAATATGGACAAGTTCTGGAGCATTCTAGAAGAGAGATTAGAATTATGCCATAAGGCACTTCGTTGTAGACATGAGAGACTACTTGGTACTGTCTCTGATGTTGCACCTATTTTGTGGCAACATGGTGCTATTGCAAGACTTGATAAGGGCGAGACTATCGATAAGTTGTTATTCGATGGTTATTCAACAATTTCGCTTGGTTATGCAGGTCTTTATGAGATGTGCGTTAGAATGCTAGGTGTTAGTCATACAACAGAAGAGGGTAGAGATTTCTCTCTTAAAGTAATGAAGAAGCTGAATGATAAATGTGCTGAGTGGAAGGCTGCGGAGAACATTGATTATTCTGTATATGGAACTCCTATGGAGTCTACTACATATAAGTTCTCTAAATGCTTACAGAAGCGTTTTGGTATCATTCCAGGCGTTACAGACAAGAACTATATTACTAATAGTTACCATGTTCACGTTACAGAAGAAATTGATGCCTTTAAGAAGCTCAAATTTGAAGCTGATTTCCAACAATTATCGCCAGGTGGAGCTATTTCTTATGTAGAAGTACCTAATATGCAACAGAATATACCTGCTGTAATTGCTGTTATGCAGCATATATATGAGAATATTATGTATGCTGAGCTTAATACTAAGTCAGATTACTGTGAAGTATGTAGTTATGATGGCGAAATCCAAATTGTTAAGGATGATAGCGGTAAGTTGGTTTGGGAATGCCCAAGATGCGGTAACAGAGATGAAGATAAGATGTCTGTAGCTAGAAGAACTTGTGGATATATTGGTACACAGTTCTGGAATCAAGGTAGAACTCAAGAAATTAAGGATAGAGTACTTCATTTATAATAGAGGTAGATATGAATTATTCAAATATAAAGTATTGTGATATAGCAAATGGCACTGGTGTTAGAACTAGTTTGTTTGTATCAGGATGTACACATCATTGTAAGGGATGCTTTAACCCTGAGACATGGGATTTTAACTATGGTCAAGAATTTAACGTAGATACAATGTACGATATAGTCGTGTCACTAGAGCCTAGTTATATTTCTGGATTGTCACTACTTGGCGGAGAACCTCTTGAACCACAGAATCAAGAAGGGCTTTTGCCGCTACTTAAGTCTGTTAAAGAAAGATTTCCAGAAAAAACTATTTGGTGTTATACAGGCTATACGTTAGAAAGTGATGTCCTAAGTGAAGACGGTAAAGCACATGCTGATTGTACAGATAACTTTCTTTCATACATTGATGTAATTGTAGATGGTGAGTTTAATGAAGAATTGAAGGATATTACCTTAGAATTTAGAGGTAGTTCTAACCAAAGGATATTAAAGAAGCAGGCAGATGGTAGCTTTTCAGAGTAAAAATTAAAGAAATTTTATGCCAAAATAAATAGGTTCTAATCTTTACCCACAAGTAAAATTTAGAACCTTTTGTTTTTTTTATTTTACATGTGTTTTCGCTAAAGATATTACTTCATATAATGCGAAATAATATGCTTTATATATACGTCGTAGAATTTTACGTCGATGTTTTCTGGATCAAATCTAATAAATTCTTCTTTTGATGAATAATCGTCCTTGAAAATGCGATTGTCTTCAAATAGGCTATGGTCGTATATTGGAAGATAATAGCTTTCTGATGCTATATAGCAATTCTTTTGTGTTGCATTTACGGCTTCTTTCTTGTTAGAAGCGTTAAGAAGCTGTTTTGGTACGATAATATCTTCAGATGGGATATAAGCATAGTCTTTGTAATTAGTTAAATAATAGTTTAACTTCTTGTGTTGTGGCAATAGTAAAATCTTGATTTTATTATTACGAAAAACGATATAATAAAATTCAGATTTAATCGAGAAGTCTGTTGGCAAATTATAATTTAATTTATACTCGGCTTTTAACTCGTAATTTACAAAGTTAATTTCAGAATTAACATTTTTAGGCGAATTTTGCGTTATTGTGTCAATTTTTGGTAAAATTTTGATAATTTCGATATATCTATAAATAGTCAGAATATTTACCATCCCTGCGACATCTTCTAGGTTGTGACATATTAATTTGTTGTAATCATCAATATTTCTATCTTTTGAATAGTTGTGATATATCTTTATTAGCTGTCCGCCATTATAAATGTCATTTCGACCTATATTAAGAAAGCTTTCTATTGTTTTTTGCTTTACATTTTCTAGATCTAATAGTTTTTTTAAGCATTTACAGTCCTTGTAAATGTCCGTGTGAGAGTAGTCGTTGGCGTTAAAATCCAGACTGTAATGCTTACATTTTTCTTCTATAAATGGGAAATCAAAGGCTAAGCCATTAAAAGAAATAAATTTATTTGTATTTTTGATTAATTCTATGAATTTTTCGAGAATTAGAATCTCTTCTGAAGTATCCTCTGCGAAAAGTAGAGCGATTCTCATCTCATTTTCCTGTAAAAAAGCTAGCCCTATCATATAGATATGACAAGAAGTTCTAGAAAAGCCAGTTGTTTCTATATCTAGAAACATAGTATTGTCGTTCAAAAGCTTTCTTTCTTCATTTTCAATTTGTCCTTGGAATTTTTCTTCTATAACTTTCATAATAATATTTTAACAAAAAAATCCTCTATATTATAGTAAAATGTCAAAATATGTTTGTTAAAAATTAAACTATTGTTAAAAATATGTAATAAATGTGTTATAATTTCTTTTAACTGTGGAAAATATTTCACTGAAACTATTATATTCATGAAAGAGAGGAAGACGATTTATGGGTTTGAGGACGTTTAAAGGTGGCGTTCATCCTTATGATGGTAAGGAATTATCAAAGTCAAAACCTACGCGTAAATTGTTGCCTAAGGGAGATCTTGTATATCCACTTTCGCAACATATTGGCGCTCCTGCAACTCCAATAGTTAACGTTGGAGACACTGTACTTCGTGGACAGAAGATTGCAGAGGCTGGCGGTTTTGTTTCATCTCCAATATTTGCTTCTGTTTCTGGTCGAGTTAAGGCTATTGAACCAAGAAGAGTTGCAATTGGTGACATGGTTAATTCTATTATTATTGAGAGTGATGGAAAGTTTCTTGAGACGGGATTTGATTCTTGTGAAGATTATTCAACATTATCAAATGAAGAAATAATCAATAAGATCAAGGATGCAGGTGTTGTTGGTATGGGAGGCGCTGGTTTCCCAACACATGTTAAATTATCACCTAAAGAACCAGATAAGATTGATCATATTATTGCCAACTGTGCAGAATGTGAGCCTTATTTGACAGCTGATTATAGAAGGATGATTGAGAATCCTGAGAAGCTTGTTGGTGGTATGAAGATTATCCTTCAATTATTCCCTAATGCAAAAGGTGTATTTGGTGTAGAGGATAATAAAGCTGATTGTATTAATAAGCTTATGGATTTAGTTAAAGATGAAGAGAGAATGGAAGTAGTTCCTCTTAAGACTAAATATCCACAAGGTGGTGAGCGTCAGTTAATTTTCGCTTGTACTGAAAGAGCTATTAATGCAAAAATGCTTCCAGCTGATGCAGGATGTATCGTTGATAACGTAGAAACTATGGTTGCAATTTACAATGCAGTTGTAGAAGGTAAGCCAGTTATGAATCGTATATTTACAGTAACTGGTGATGCTGTTTGTGAGCATAGAAACTATGATATGTACATGGGTACAAGCTTTGAGGAATTCCTTGAAGATGCAGGTGGATTTATTACAGATTGCGAGAAGATAATTGCTGGTGGACCTATGATGGGATTTGCTCTTAAAGACGTCAAGATTCCTACAACTAAGACAACCTCAGCACTTCTATGTTTATCTAAGGATGAAGCTTCAAGATATGCACCTAGTGCATGTATTAATTGTGGAATGTGTGTTACAGCATGTCCAGAACAATTAGTACCATCTAGATTAGCAAAGTTTGCTGAAACAGGTCGCAAGGATGAATTCGAGAAATGGTATGGTTTAGAGTGTGTAGAATGTGGTTGTTGTACATTTACATGTCCAGCTAAGAAGCATTTGGCTCAATCTATCAAGACAATGAAGAAACAAATTCTTGCAGACAAGAGAAATCAAAAGTAAGGAGGTTAATGATTTTAAATGGATAAATTATTTAATGTCACTTCTGCGCCACATGTTCGCAGTAAGTTGAGTACACAAAAAATAATGCTTTTGGTCATTATTTCATTAATGCCTGCTACACTTTTTGGTATTGCAAATTTTGGTTATAAAGCATTGATTCTTATTCTAGTTACAATCGCTTCATGCGTTGTTTCAGAATGGTTATACAATTTAATTGTTAAGAAAGAGAACACAATCAAAGATTTAAGTGCTGTTGTTACAGGTTTGTTATTAGCACTTAACTTGCCTCATACACTTCCATGGTGGATGGCAGTAATTGGTGGTGTTTTCGCTATTATAGTAGTTAAATGTTTATTTGGTGGCTTAGGACAAAACTTCATGAACCCAGCCTTAGGCGCTAGATGTTTTCTACTTATTTCATTTACTAGTGCAATGACAAGCTTCTCTTATGACGGTGTGGCTACAGCAACACCACTTGCAAATCTTAAAGCTGGAGATAAGGTTGATGCATTGTCAATGTTATTAGGTAACGAAGCTGGTACAATCGGTGAGACATCTGTAATTGCATTATTAATTGGTGCTATTATTTTGATTTTAGCTGGTGTAATTGATCTTAAGATTCCAGCATCATACATTATTACTTTCGCTGTATTTATCTTATTATTTGGTGGACACGGCTTTGATGGAACATTTTTAGTTGAGCATATTTGTGGTGGTGGTTTAATTCTCGGTGCTTTCTTTATGGCAACAGATTATGCTACTAGTCCAATAACTCCAATGGGTAAAATCTTGTTTGGTATATTACTTGGTATTTTGACAGGATTATTCAGAATATTTGGAGCTTCAGCAGAAGGTGTTTCTTATGCAATAATTATTGGAAACCTTATTGTTCCATTAATTGAGAAAATAACAATTCCTCGTGCTTTTGGAATTACTAAAGTAAAGAAGGAGGTTAAAGTAGATGAAAAAAATAGCTAAAGACGCATTGATTTTAACCTTGATTACTATGGTAGCAGGATTAGCACTTGGTGCAGTTTATATTATTACTAAGAAGCCAATCGAAGAAGCAAATAAAGCTGCTACAGAAAAGGCTTACAAAGAAGTTTTTGAATCAGCAGCATCATTTGAAGATGATTCTTCGTTTGACGCTGATAAAGCAAATTCAGTTATTGCTGCAAAAGGCTATACAGATGGAACAGTTACAACTTGTGAAGTTACAAATTGTGCAAAAGCATTAGATGCTAATAAGCAATTACTTGGTTACGTTGTAACAATGAAATCTAAAGCTGGTTATGGCGGTGATATAGTATTATCTGTTGGTATTACTAAGGATGGTGTGTTAAATGGATATTCTATTACTGAAATTTCAGAAACACCTGGTCTTGGTATGAAGTCGACAGAAGAAGCATTTATGAAGCAGTTTAAGGGTATTAAAGCTACTACATTAGAAGTTTCTAAGACTCCTAGTACAGATGAAGGCGTAATTACAGCAATCTCTGGTGCTACAATTACTTCTAAAGCGGTTACATATTCTATAGATGCTGCAATTTTATATGTTTCTAGCTTATTACAAGGAGGTGCTGCATAATGGGTAAGATAGGAGAACGTTTATTAAACGGTATTGTTAAAGAAAACCCTACGTTTGTACTTCTACTTGGTATGTGTCCAACACTTGCTGTTACAACATCAGCAATGAATGGTTTAGGAATGGGATTATCTACAACAGTAGTACTTGTAATGTCTAACTTCCTAATTTCGGCACTTAGAAAGGTTATACCTGACAAAGTAAGAGTTCCAGCGTTTATCGTAATTGTTGCATCTTTTGTAACAATAGTTCAATTTTTGGTGCAAGGCTTCGTTCCAAGTCTTTATGCATCACTTGGAATTTATATTCCACTTATCGTTGTTAACTGTATTATTCTTGGCCGTGCTGAGAGTTATGCTTCTAAGAACCCTATTATTCCTTCAATCTTCGACGGAATTGGTATGGGACTTGGATTTACAGTTGGTTTAACAGCTATTGGTGCTGTAAGAGAGATTTTAGGTGCAGGTCAAATTTTTGGCTTCCAACTTTTACCTTTAGCAGATGATGCAACAGGTAAAATGGGATACACACCTATTTCAATCTTTATTTTGGCACCTGGTGCATTCTTTGTACTTGCATTCTTAGTAGCTATTATGAATAAGGTACGTGAAAATGCAGACAAGAAGGGCATTAAGATGGCAGCTCCTGAAGGATGCTTAGCTGGTGATTGTGCAGTATGTCAGGCACAATGTGCAAGCAAAGAAGAAGTTAAGACTGAAGAAGTAAAGCCAGAAAAAGTTGAAACAGTAATTAAATCAGATGAAGCAGATCAAACTGCTGACAAAACAGAAGAATAGGAGGTAAGCGCATAAAATGAAAACTTTAATTTTAATTTTAATTGCATCAGCAATCGTTAATAACGTAGTGCTTAGCCAGTTCTTAGGTTTATGTCCATTTCTTGGTGTTTCTAAGAAGGTTGAGACTGCTGCAGGCATGGGTGGAGCAGTAATTTTCGTAATTACAATATCTTCATTTGTTGCTAGTTTGATTTACAAATTCATTCTTGTTCCTACAGGATTTGAATATTTACAAACTATCGTATTTATTTTAGTTATTGCATCACTTGTTCAATTTGTTGAAATGTTTTTGAAGAAGAAAATGCCAGCTTTATATAAGTCACTTGGTGTTTTCCTTCCACTTATTACAACAAACTGTGCAGTTTTAGGTGTTGCTCTTAAGAATGTAACTAATGAATATAATATTTTAGAATCAGTTATTGCTGGTTTAGGTACAGCTATTGGTTTCTTTATCGCTATAGTAATTATGGCTGGTATTAGAGAAAAGATTGAGTACAATGATATTCCAAAGCCTTTCAAAGGATCAGCTATTGTTCTTATTACCGCTGGTTTAATGGCTATGGCATTCTTTGGTTTCTCAGGAATGATATAGGAGGTAATTATGGTATTACAAATTGTATTGCCACTAGTAATAGTAGGTTTAACAGGTTTAGTACTTGGCTTCTTCCTATGTTTTTCATCAGAGAAATTTAAGGTTGAAGTTGATGAAAGAGAAACAGCAATTAATGATGTTCTCCCAGGTAACAACTGTGGTGGATGTGGATATCCTGGTTGTTCTGGTTTGGCCGCAGCTATTGTCAAAGGTGATGCGCCAGTTAATGGTTGTCCAGTTGGTGGAGCACCTGTAGCAGCTAAAGTTGGACAAATCATGGGTGAATCAGTTGAGGTTTCTGTTAAGAAGGTCGCTTTTGTAAAATGTGCTGGCGATTGTAATCAAGCATCTAATGATTATGAGTATTCTGGTGTAGAAGATTGTAACGCAATGTTTCTTGTACCAGGAGGCGGTCCAAAGTCATGTAACTATGGTTGTATGGGCTTTGGAAGCTGTGTAAAAGCATGTCCATTTGATGCGATTAGTATTGTAGACGGAATAGCTAAGGTTGATCCTATGCTATGTAAGGCTTGTGGAAAATGTGTAAATACATGTCCAAAGAACTTGATTGAACTTATTCCATATGATGCACACCACGTAGTACAATGTGTATCTAAGGATAAGGGTAAAGATGTTATGAGTGTATGTAAGACAGGATGTATAGGCTGTAAGCTTTGTGAGAAGAATTGTGAAGCTGATGCAATACATGTTAACGATAATGTTGCATACATCGAACAGGATAAATGTACAGGCTGTGGCGTGTGCGTTGAGAAATGTCCTAAAAAGATTATTAAATAAAAGTCTTCAAACCACTTTTAATAAAAGAAGCTCTGCGTTTTGCAGAGCTTCTTAGTTTTTAAGCAGATTAAAAATATTATACTTAATTATATTTGATCATATTCTCGTCAATGCCAGAAGTAGTATGGATCTTGTTATCTTTTGTAATAAATAAGGCTTCTGTATCATCAAGATTTTCAATGAATTTCATTCCTTCTTCAAGACCTAGTGAAAATGCAATTGTTGATAGCGCATCGCCGTCTACAGAGGCGTTACTTATTATTGTTACAGCGTTTAGATCGTTATTTACAGGATATCCATTTTTGACATCTAGAATATGATGATATAGCTTGTCGTTTTCTGTGAAATATCGTTGATAATTTCCACTTGTTACAACAGATTTGTTCTTGAGCTTTAAAGCACAAATTACTTCGCCATCATCTGAAAAAGGCTTTTGTATTCCTATATTATAAGCTTCGTTTGAGTCTAAGGCTAAGATATTTCCACCTAAATTAATAAGGCCTTTATTTACGCCTTCTGAGCGTAAATATTCAGCAATCTTATCAGCCACATATCCTTTTGCAATACCGCCTAAGTCAATTTTTTCTTTGTCTGTTAATAATTTTACTTTTGAATCACTAATTTCTATGTTTTTGTAACTAAATCCTAGAAGTGTGTTGATTTCTTCTGGGGCTGGAGCAGTATTTCTCGTTCCAAAATTCCATAAATCTGTAAGCTTGCCAATAGAAATATCAAAAGAACCATTAGAGAAATCACCATATTTTTTGCCGATTTCTAGAAGTTCAATGGTATCTCTGTCGACTTCAACGAAATTACCAGGGTTAGAATTAATTCTTGAAACATCAGAGGTATCTATTGATTTGCTAAAAAGTTTTTCATATTTTTGGGCAATATCGAAACAATTTGTCAGCAACTCGCTTGCATTTTCTTCATATAAAGTGATAGTTATGACTGTATCAAAGAAAAAACCTGTTTTTTTAACTGGAGTAGAGGTTTTATTGGTACAAGAACACAAAATCGACAGCATAAGAATAAAAATGCAACTTAATGCTAGTATTTTTTTCTTCATATCATTTTCTTCCTACTTTTTTATTTTAATTATAATAATAACATGATATTTTTGAAAAGCATCTATGTTGTTATGACGGCTTAAATATTTTGTTTTAAGATATAGATAGCATAAAATATTATGTGTGAATAAAAATTAGTCATAGAAAAATGAACTAATTTAATTAAACTATTATAATACATTACATAAAATTATATTTTCTTGCCGTAGATATTGCAAGATAAATCAAGGTTTTATTGCAAGAAAAATCAAGGTTTTTAATGATTTTTAAGCCGAAATATGTTAAATTAATAAGTTGATGGATTGTTTTTTATGGAGAATATTATGTCAAACGATAAAATTAGTTTCAAAAACAAAAAGCGAGTAGTTATTAAGATTGGGTCTAATTCACTTTTGCATCCAGAGTCAGGCAGAATAGATTATCTTAAGATAGAAAGACTAGTAAGAGAGATAACTAATCTTAGAAATAAAAATATAGATGTGTGCTTAGTTTCGTCGGGAGCAATTGCTGCTGGTAGAGAATCGATGAGAATGGATTCTAAACCTGAAGGAAACGCCGAAAAACAGGCGTTAGCGGCTATTGGACAAGCAAGACTTGTAAGCATTTACCAGTACATTTTTAGAGAGTATAATCTAGAAGCTGGACAGGTTCTAATGACTAAAAGCACAATAACTGATAATGTATCAAGAAAAAATGCTCAAAATACGTTCGAGGCATTGTTCAATATGGGTGTTATTCCGGTTGTAAATGAAAATGATACGATTTCAACTTGTGAGATTCAACTTGGCGATAATGACACTTTATCAGCTTTAGTAGCATTTTTGATTAATGCGGATTTGTTGGTGCTTTTGTCTGATATTGACGGATTATATACTAGTGACCCAAGAACTAATGAGGACGCAGAATTTGTGCCTTATGTTGAAAATATTGATGAAGTAATGGATATGGGTGCTGAATCGGTAGGCTCGAACGTTGGAACTGGTGGTATGAGTACAAAGCTATTTGCAGGAAAAATCGCAACTTTATCTGGTGCAGATATGATTATTGCTAATAGTAAAGACTTATCCGTTATACATAAAATTTTTGAGGATGACTTTAAAGGAACTGTTTTTAAGTCAAATTATGATGATTTCTTTGATGTATTAGGTTTTATTGAAGCTAATTAATTTTTGTAAATATAATTTGAATAGTAAATATAATTAAGATTTGAAATGAATTTCTAAATCGAAAGGATTAAGTAATGATTACAGAAGAACAAATAGCTAGAATTAATGAATTGGCACATAAATCTAAAGGTGAAGGTCTTACGGAGGCTGAAAAGGCTGAACAAAAAGAGCTTCGTCAAGCTTATATTGACGCTATAAGGGGGAACATTAGAAGTCAGCTGGATAATGTTGATGTTGTAAATCCTGATGGCTCTATAGAGAATCTTGGCGAAATGCGTCGTGAGCGTGAGAAACAGAAATGAACTGTAGTAAGCTCTGACAAGGATAGTAATACTAGCTTTTATACTTTAAGGAAGTAATATGGGAAATGTTAAACTTATAAGAGATAACATGAGAAAACAAAGAGATTCTCTTAGCCGTGAAGAGATTCTTGCTAAATCATCAAGTATAGGTTCTAGATTAGAGGATTTGATTTATAACAATAGCTTTGATAAGATTCTTTGTTTTTATCCAATAAGATCAGAGGTTGATTTGTTAAATACTTATTCTGATTTGTTGGACAATGGATATAATTTATATTTTCCAATAAGCCTAGAAAAAGATCTAGAGTTTATAAAGGTTGATTCTATGAAGGATTTTCGTTCGGGGAAATATAATATACCTGAGCCTATAGGCAATGATAAATATAATGGCGAAAAAGCATTAGTTATATGTCCAGGTTTAGCATTTGACAAAAAAGGTAATCGCTATGGTTATGGTGGTGGTTATTACGATAGATTTCTTAGAAATAACAATCACTGTACTCCTGTAGGAGTAGCATATAGCTTTCAACTTGTTGATAAGCTAGAGGCTAGAGAGTGGGATTATCCCTTGGAAATGTTAATTACAGACGAAGATACATATACATTTAACAAATAATGAATTGGAGAGAGAAATGGAATTAAAAGAATTATGTAAAGCAGCTTGTGGTACAAAATATGTAATAGCAAAGCTTGATACTACTGTAAAAAATAAAGTTTTATCAGAGACTGCTAAGCAATTAGTTGAAGATGCAGGGTTCATAATTGAAGCTAATGCAAAGGATCTTCAACGTGCTAAAGAGAATAATATGCCAGAAAGCTTGCAGGATAGATTGTTACTTACAGAAGAAAGAATTCAAGGAATTGCTGAAGGTATCAATCAAGTTGTAGCATTAGAAGACCCAATAGGTGAGCTTCTCTATATGAAAAAGAGACCAAATGGTCTTAACATTGGTAAAAAGCGTGTCCCTATGGGAGTAGTTGGTGTTATATATGAAGCAAGACCAAATGTAACAGCGGATGTTTTCTCATTGTGCTTTAAGACTGGTAATGTATGTATTCTCAAAGGTGGAAGTGACGCTTTAGAATCATGTAAAGCTATAGTTAAATCAATTCATAAGGTTTTAGAATCTAATAATATTCCTGTTGAAGCTTGCTCAATTATTGAAGAGACTTCAAGAGAAGCTACTACAGAATTTATGAAAATGAAGGATTATGTTGATGTTTTGATTCCTCGTGGCGGTGCGGGGCTTATTCGTGCAGTAGTTGAAAATGCAACTATTCCTGTTATTGAGACAGGAACTGGAAACTGCCACATTTATATTGATTCATCAGCAGATATAGATATGGCTGTAGATATTGTAGAAAATGCTAAAACTCAACGTATAGGAGTATGTAATGCCTGCGAGTCTTTGGTGGTTCATAAGGATGTACTTGGGAAGTTTTTGCCAGCTCTTGAAAATAGATTAAAAGAGAAGGTAGAGCTTAGAGCAGATGAGCGAGCAAAAGAGAACTTGAAAAATGCTATTTTGGCAACTGAAGATGATTGGTACACTGAATATTTAGATTATAAGCTTTCTATTAAGACAGTAGATAACATTGAAGAAGCAATTGAACATATAAATGCCAATAATACAGGCCATTCTGAATCGATAATTACAAATGATTACAATAATGCAAATCAATTTTTGGATGAAATCGACGCATCCACTGTATATGTAAACGCGTCTACACGCTTTACAGACGGCTTTGAATTTGGTTTTGGTGCAGAAATTGGTATAAGTACGCAGAAGTTACATGCAAGAGGACCAATGGGCCTTGAGGCATTAACTAGTACAAAGTTCATTGTATATGGCAACGGTCAAATTAGATAGTTTGAAGGATTTTATTATGGAAAATGTTAATGTTTTAGATGATGAAACAAAGAAACAATACGAATATATTGAAAAAGCTAAAGGTATTATAAAAGAACGAAGCGCTAAAGCAGGACGTCCATTTACATTTAACGTAACTACGTTTGGATGTCAGATGAACGCTAGAGATTCTGAAAAATTAGTAGGTATTCTTAAAGAAATTGGGTACAAAGAGGTCTCTGATGAGAAGGCTGACTTTGTTATTTACAATACCTGTACTGTTAGAGAAAATGCTAATAATAAGGTTTATGGCAGACTTGGATATTTACATTCTCTTAAGAAGAAGAATCCTAACATGAAGATTGCTTTGTGCGGTTGTATGATGCAAGAAGAGGTTGTAATTAACAAAATTAAGGAAAGCTATAAATTTGTAGATTTGATTTTTGGTACCCATAACATTTTCAAGTTCGCAGAATTGTTCTGTAATATGCTTGAAAGCGACAGCATGATAATTGATATATGGGAAGATACTAAGCAAATCGTTGAGAAGCTTCCTGTTGAACGTAAATATTCCTTCAAATCAGGTATAAACATTATGTTTGGATGCAATAATTTCTGTAGTTATTGTATTGTTCCATATGTAAGAGGTCGCGAGCGTTCAAGAAAGCCAGAAGAAATCATAGAAGAAATTACAAATCTTGTAGAAGATGGCGTAAGTGAGGTCATGCTTCTTGGGCAAAATGTTAATTCTTATGGTAAAGGTTTAGAGGAAGAGATAACTTTTGCTGAACTTCTAACAAGAATTGAAGCTATTGAAGGCTTAAAACGTATTAGATTCATGACAAGTCATCCTAAGGATTTGTCAGATGATTTGATTTTGGTAATGTCAAAGTCTAAAAAGATTTGTAAACATTTACATTTGCCATTACAATCCGGCAGTAGTGAACTATTGAAGAAAATGAATAGGCATTACGACAAGGAGGGGTATTTGGCTTTGGTTGATAAAATTCAAAGTACAATACCGGATATTGCTTTGACAACAGATATTATTGTAGGGTTCCCTGGTGAGACGGAAGAGGACTTCCTTGAGACTTTAGATGTTGTTAAGAAGGTTCGTTTTGACTCAGCATTTACATTTATATATTCAAAGCGTACGGGTACTCCTGCGGCAAGCTTTGAAGACCAAGTACCAGAAGATGTAGTCAAAGATAGATTTGATAGATTACTTGCAACAGTTCAAGAGATAGCTCATGAGAAGGCAAATGCTTATACGGGGAAGACAGTTGAAGTGCTTGTAGAAGAGAAGAATACTCAAGATGACAAGCTTGTTACTGGTAGAATGAGTAATAATGCGATTGTTCATTTTGAAGGCGATGAAAGCTTGATTGGTCAATTGATGCTTGTTGAGTTAAAGGAATGTAAAGGCTTTTATTATATTGGAGAGGCTGTGAATGAATAAATGGATTTCTAAGAGAGATATTATATTGATTCTATCTCTTCTTGTGATTGCGCTAGCTTCGTTTCTAGTATGGTTTTTTGCTTTTAATGATAAAGGCGATAAAGTTTCAATAGAGGTTAAAGGCCGAGTTATTAATGAATATCCGTTGGATAAAGACACAGTGATTCCAATTGAAAATTCTCATGGTGAGGTAACTAACTACATCAAGATTGAAAACAAAGAATGTTATATGGAGGAAGCTATTTGTCCAGATCATTTGTGCATGAAGCAAGGTAAAATAAAGAATTCTGGGCAGACAATAGTCTGTCTACCTAATAAAGTAGTCGTTTCGGTTATTTCTGATGATAAAGCAGAATATGATACAGTAGCAAAATAGGAGTTTCATGAAGAATAAAGTTCCGTATTACGCAGTGTTTTTAACACTTGCTATAATTTGTAGTTATATAGAGAGCATAATTCCTATACCGTTTGGTGTACCAGGCATGAAATTAGGCCTTACAAATGTTGTTGTTATATTGCTTATGTATTTGTTTGGGCCTGTTAGTGCGATTGTTGTTTCTTTACTTAGAATCCTTCTTTGTGGATTTATGTTTGGTAATATGTTTTCAATTGTATATTCGCTTGCAGGCGGATTATTAAGCTTTGCTGTAATGTATCTTTTGAAAAGGTTTACTAAATTTAAAATTATTGCTATATCAGTGGCAGGTGGATTTTTTCATAATGTAGGGCAATTACTAATTGCTATTTTAGCATTTGAAAATACTTATCTTTTGTATTATCTTCCAGTATTACTTGTAACAGGTGTTGTGACAGGCGCGATTATTGGAATAATAGCGCAAGCGGTGTATCCTAGAATTAAGAAGTTCGGAAACAATTTAGATAGAGAATAAATTATTTGGAGATTATATTAATTAGAGTATAAATTAATTAGTGAATATTTAGATAAAGGATTGTTTGTAATGATTGCATTTGTAAGAGGTCAATTAGTTGATATAAATGAAAATGATGTAATAATAGATTGTGGTGGGATTGGATATAGAATTTTGATGCCATCCTTTGATATTGCAAAGCTTCCTAATGTTGGAGAAGAGGTTAAAGTACATACATATTTTCATGTAAATGATCAAGGAATGTCTTTGTTTGGCCTTTGTTCAGTTAGAGAACTTGATTTGTTTAAAATGTTGATATCTGTAAATGGTTTGGGACCTAAAGGCGCAATTTCAATTCTTGGAACATTGATGTATGATGAAATATGTACGGCTTTAATCACAGGAGATGCTAAAACAATAGCTAAAGCTCCGGGAGTTGGTAAGAAAATTGCTGAAAGAGCTATCGTCGATTTGAGAGACAAGATAGATGCGTCTCAAGTAGTTGAAACTAAGCTTGAAAATGTTAAGAGTAATAATCCATATATTGAAGAAGCAATTCTTGCTTTACAGGCACTCGGCTATTCAAAGCAAGAATCCAAAAGTGTTGCAGAATCTATTGATTTCTCTGAAGATATGACAGAAGAAGCATTTATTAAGGAATGTCTAAAAAGATTAGCATTTTAAGGAACTAATATGAAAAAAAGAATTATTTCTACACAAATTGTAGATGAAGATAAGAAAATTGAAAATAGCTTACGTCCAGAGAGGCTTCAAGATTACATAGGACAAGAAAATGTCAAAAAGAATTTAAATGTATATCTTAAAGCGGCCCAAAATAGAAATGATGCATTAGATCATGTCCTATTATACGGACCTCCTGGACTTGGCAAGACGACATTAGCTAATATTATTGCAACAGAAATGGGCGTTAATATTAAAGTGACATCAGGTCCTGCAATTGCAAAGCCTGGTGAAATGGCAGCAATTTTAAGTGGTCTACAAGAAAATGACATCTTATTTATTGACGAAATTCATAGATTAAATCGTCAAGTTGAAGAGGTTTTATATCCAGCAATGGAAGATTATTGTATTGATGTTATGATTGGCAAAGGTCAAAGCGCTAAGTCTATAAGGCTTGATTTGCCTAAATTCACACTAGTTGGTGCTACAACAAGAGCAGGGCTTTTATCTGCACCTTTAAGAGACAGATTTGGCGTTATTTTCCACATGGAGTTCTACGAACCAGAAGAACTTGCTGTAATTGTCAAAGGTTCATCTAAGCTTTTGAATGTGAAGATTGATGATAAAGGAGCATTTGAAATAGCAAGAAGAAGTAGAGGAACGCCTCGTCTAGCAAATAGATTATTGAAGAGAGTTAGAGATTTCGCAGAGGTTGAATATTCTGGTGAAATTACAGAAGAGGTTGCAAATGAAGCTTTAAATCGTTTGGATGTTGATAGTATAGGGTTAGATGTTAACGATAGAAACATTTTGAATACTATTATTAACAAATTTGGTGGTGGCCCAGTGGGTATTGATACATTAGCTGCTGCAGTAGGTGAAGATTCAGCAACAATCGAAGATGTATATGAACCATATCTTGTCAAAATTGGTTTTATAGATCGATTACCACGTGGAAGAGAAGCAACATTAGCGGCTTATAATCATTTTGGAATTGACAAAACTTCAAATTAAGGTTGTTTTTATTGTCAATTCTATATATAATATACAAGATAAGAATAAATTAGGAGGAAATTGCATGTCAGCCAAAAAGAATACAGAAGTAATTATTGGTGGCAAAACGTATAACATTGCAGGTTACGAAGAAGAAGAATACTTGCAGAAGATTGCTAATTATATTAATTCTAAGATAAAAGAATACAATGAGTTAGATGCATTTCGTCGTTTATCAGCTGACACACAAGCAATTTTACTTGAGCTTAATATAGCTGACGACTTTTTTAAAGCGAAGGACCAAATAGTTAAATTTGAACAAGATATAGAGAATAGGGATCAAGATATCTTCAAATTCAAGCATGATCTTATTAATCTCCAGGTTGAGAATGAAGAATTAACTAAGAAGATTGAGAAGCTTGAAGAAGATAAGAAGGAATTACTTATCGCTAAGACCAAACTTGAGGCGTCTCTTGAAGAGTCGTTGCTTGGTCCGTCATCTACTAATTAGAATTTAAGGCAGCCTTAGGGCTGCTATTTTTTTGATAGGGGAAATGTATGAGAGAATTGGAGTTGCTTTCGCCGGCGGGGAGCTTAGAAATATTCAAAACAGTAATAGATGCGGGGGCAGATGCTGTATATTTTGGTGGCAGTAAATATTCTGCAAGATCATTTGCTAATAATTTGTCTATGGAAGAAAGCAAAGTTGCATTAGACTATGCACATTTACACGGTAAAAAGGCTTATTTAACTTTAAATACTTTAATAAAAAATAAAGAATTTAATAAAGATTTATTTGATTATATAAAGTTTTATTATGAAA
Organism: Lachnospiraceae bacterium; assembly: GCA_045642225.1. GTDB lineage: Bacteria > Bacillota > Clostridia > Lachnospirales > Lachnospiraceae > RUG191. Next base: position 55,748 of record JAZUIN010000080.1, read on the forward strand.
ATGGATTAGATGCCATTATTGTTCAAGATTTTGGCGTTTTTAATTTTGTTCGAGAATTTTTCCCAGATTTAACTATTCATGCGAGCACTCAAATGGCAGTTTGCAGTGAATTAGGGGCGGGGTATTTGAAGGAGCTTGGTGCTATAAGAGTTGTCCCAGCTAGAGAGTTATCGCTGAAAGAGATAAAAAACATTTACGATAAAACAGGTATGGAGATAGAAGTGTTCTGCCATGGCGCGTTATGCTATTCGTACTCTGGTGAATGCTTGATGAGTAGCGTAATTGGTGGGAGAAGTGGCAATAGAGGTAGATGTGCGCAGCCTTGTCGTTTAGAATATGATGTTTTAAGTGATGGTAAATGCCTAAATAAAGATAAATATGTTCTTAGCTTGAAGGATTTGAATGGAATTAATGATATAGCAGCGCTTGCAAATGCTGGTGTATGTTCATATAAGATTGAAGGGCGAATGAAGCAAAAACAGTATGCTGCTAATGTCGTAAACGTTTATAGACGTTATCTTGATATAATGCTAAGTCAATATGATGGAAAAGGCGAATTTAAGCCAGTAAATGTATCTTCTGATGACAAAAAGCTTTTGTTTGATTTGGGTAATAGATGTGGATTTACGAACGATTATTATTATAAGCATAATTCTAAGGATATGATTACACTTAGAAAGCCTAATCATGAAAACAAAAGTGTTGATTTCTCATACGAAGAAGAAAAGCTTCCTTTGTATTGTAAATTTATAGGTAAAGTAGGTACGCCTGTAGGAGTACATGTATCTTTTGGTGATATAGAAATAGTTAAAAATGGAAATGTTTGTGAAATCGCAAAGCAACAAGCGGTTTCAAAAGAAGATTTAGCAAAAAGACTTAACAAAACAAAGGCTACAAGCTTTGAATTTGAGAAAATTGATTTTGAAATAGATGATAATATTTTTGTATCTCTTGGCGAAGTAAATAGACTTAGAAGAGAAGCGATAGAGGAATTACAAGAGCATTTGCTATCGAAGCAAAAAAGAACGATTGATAACTTGTCAGAGCAAGAGTTTATTAAACGGTTAAATGAATTGCAAGATAATAAGCAAAGTGCATATGATGCAGCAAAGGTTAATCCTGTACAGGTTTCTTTCAAAACATATGAACAATTAAAAGGTTGGTTAAATGTTGATAATTTCTCTTTCAAATTTGATTTACATATTGATTATTCTTTGTTAGACATAGTAGATTTTGAATTGTTGAGAAATAAGTTCTTAGATTCGAAGATTTTTATAACATTTCCAATAATTCTAAGAAAAAATGCGGCAAAATACTTACTATGCCACATGGATAAGCTTAATGAAGCTGATGGCTATGTGATATCTAGTTATGATGGATTAGCATTTGTCAAAGAAAACAAGCTAGAGGGAATAACAATAAGCAACCATTATTTATACGAGATGAATAATTTTGCAATTCAATATTTTGATAGGCAAGGAATTGATTATAATATTGCTAATCTTGAATTGAATCGTAAAGAATTAAAGCATAGAAATAATCAAGATAGTTTTATCACGGTATATGGCAAATATCCTTTGATGATTACGGCTAATTGCATTAATAAGAATTTTATAAAATGCGATAAAACTTGTAGAAATCTTAAGTTAAAAGACAGAAAAGCACACGAATTTTCAGTAATAAATGACTGTAAATCGTGTTATAATACCATTTATAATGATTTACCAACTTGTTTGTTCAGAGAATTTGAAGATATAACAAGCTATGGTCATTTAATTTCTTTTACTGATGAAACAGCCAAAGAAGTAGAAGAAGTTATTTTAGAATATAATAAATGTTGTATACAAGATGAGAGGTCTTGCAACATTTCTGAGTATACAACAGGACACTATAAACGAGGAGTAGACTGATGGTTAATATAGTAGTTTATATTAGCAGATTTTTATTGACATTATTATTTGCAATATATACATATGATTGTTTTGCAGCTTTGCGTTCGACAACGTCAGAGGCGCGTGCAAAAAGGCTTTATCATAGACAAACATTTATCATGTATATGATCTTGGTAGATTTGAACTTGTGTATATTTATCAGCACAAATAATATCTTGATATTGTTATTCATGCTAGCACAAATTGTTTTCTTTGCTATATGTATGCTTATTTATAAAAAGATTTATTCACATTCAAGCTATGCCTTGATAAACAACATGTGTATGCTCATGACAATTAGCTTCTCAATTCTTGCAAGACTAGATATAGGAAATGCAATTAAACAATTTGTAATTGCTGTAATAGCTATGATTGCAACTTGTTTTATACCACTAATGATTTCGAAATTGAAAATGTGGAATAGACTAAAATGGGTTTATGCAATAGTTGGTATCTTAGGATTACTTGTAGTTCTTGTTGTTGGTTCAAGAGTTTATGGAGCTAAGTTAAATATTAATTTGGGCCCAGTTGCAATACAACCATCTGAATTTATCAAAATTATTTTTGTTTTCTTTGTGGCAGCAATGCTTTACGTTTTGCCAGAAGATGACTTGTCCAAGATGAAAATTGATTTCAAATCAGCAGATTTTAGAAAAGTTTTATTAGCAACCATTGTTGCTGGAGCGCATATTCTTATTCTTGTTGCATCTAAGGACCTAGGTGGAGCTTGTATATTCTTATTTACTTATATTGCAATGCTTTATGTTGCTACAAGAAAGCCATTGTATTTGATTATTTGCCTTGCTGCAGGCGTTGTTGGCGGAGTACTTGCATATTTCTTGTTTAACCACGTAAGAGTAAGAGTTTTGGCTTGGCAAGACCCTATAGCTTGTATTTCAGATCAAGGTTATCAAATTTCTCAATCGCTATTTGCAATTGGTACAGGCGGATGGTTTGGTTCTGGAATTTGTCAAGGAATGCCAGATAAGATTCCAGTTGTTTCACAAGACTTTATATTTGCAGCTATTTCTGAGGAATTAGGTGCTGTATTTGCTTTGTGCTTAATATTTGTATGTATTAGTTGCTTCTTGATGTTTTTCAATATAGCAATGCAAATTAATGACCAGTTTTATAAATTAATTGCCTTAGGACTAGGTACTTTGTATGGCTGCCAAGTATTTATAACCTTAGGTGGTGTTACAAAATTTATACCATCAACAGGTGTAACTCTACCATTAGTTAGCTATGGTGGTAGTTCGCTGTTTAGTACTATAGTTTTATTTGCAATAATTCAAGGCTTGTATTGTAGACAGTTTGGCAATGAAGGTGTAGAAAATGAGTAAGAAAGATTTTGATATTAACGAAATAAAAATAGATGATATCGATATTGATGAGATTGATTTAGATGTATTAGATTTTGGTGACGATTTGTCTAAGCCTAAAAAGCGTAAGAAGTCTAGTGATATTGAGCATATTAAAGGACCTGAAAAGAGAAAGAAATCTTACGATGAAGATAAAATTCCTGGTCCTAAGAAGCGTAGTAATAAGAAGAAGTCAAAGAGTAATCCTGAAGTAGAAAAGGTTACTATGAATTCTAGAAAGAAGACTTCTAGAAATGAGAATAAAAAGAATAAGGATGATTTGAAAAACGCTGCAAAAACTTCAAATAAAAATCGAAATAAAGAATTTGCAGTTGTTACATATTTCTTCTTGATTCTATTTATTTGCTTATGCGGATATTTTGTGTATTTTGTAGCCTTCAAAAGCGATGATTTTATTAATAGTCCATATAATGCGAGACTAGATAATATGGCTGACAAGGTTATAAGAGGAAATATTACTGATAGAAATGGTGTTGTGTTAGCTGAGACTAACAGCACAAATAATAGAAATTATCCATATGCAAATATGTATGCACACGCTATTGGATATGATTCAAATGGTATGTCAGGCGTAGAATTAGATGGTAATTTCTATATGCTTAGAAGTAATGCATTCTTTATTGAAAGAATCAAAAATGATTTGACGGGCGTCAAGAATAAGGGCGACACTGTCGTTACAACTTTAGATCACAGCTTGCAAGAGATTGCATATGAAAGCATGAATTATGATGGTGCAGTAATAGCCATAGAGCCTTCGACAGGTAAAATTCTTGTTATGACTTCAAAGCCTAATTTTAATCCTAATACAGTTGAAAAGAACTGGAAAACATTATCTAATTCGAAGGATTCAGAATTGGTTAATAGGGCAACGCAAGGATTATATGCGCCAGGTTCAACATTTAAAATAATTACGGCACTAGAATATCTACAAGAGAATAAAGATGCAGCAAACGAGACGTTCGATTGTACAGGTAAGCTAAAGCTAGATAATTATACTCTACATTGTTACCACAACGAAGTTCACGGAAAGCAAAGCTTTAAGGAGGTCTTTGGTAATTCTTGTAATATAGCTTTTGGTCAAATCGGTCTTAAGATAAATCGATCTGGATTAAATGCTATGGCTAACCAATTGTTATTTAATCAAGCGATTCCTAGTCGCCTTAGCCATGTTTCTAAGAGTAGATTTGGAGTGGATGATAATACTACTGAAAATGTTATGGTTCAGACTGCAATTGGTCAAGGTACTACAGTTGTAACGCCACTTCATATGTGCATGATTGCTAGTGCAATATGTAATGGTGGAAAGCTTAAAGAGCCATATATTATGGACCAAGTTACAAATTATCAAGGAACAAAGGTAAAGGGCTTTAGAAGTAAAACAGCTGCATCCTTACTTAGTGATGTTGAGGCTAAAGAAATAGAAGAATATATGCGTTATGTGGTGACAAATGGTACAGCCACAGCGTTGAATTCTGATAAATATACAGCTTATGGTAAGACTGGAACAGCAGAATTTAATGATAACAAAAACGATTCTCATGCATGGTTCGTGGGTTATGCAAAAAATGGTGATAAAGAGCTTGCGATAGCTGTCCTTCAAGAAAAAGGTGGTTCAGGTAGTAGAACAGCCGTCCCTATTGCAAAAAATGTTTTTGATAAATATTTTTCTATGAATGCTAATAATGAGCAATAACTTTGCCAAATAACCTTGTAGTCTTGAATTATTGACTGAAAAAAGGTATAATTTTCTCTAAGTAATGTCCACATCGAGGAGGTATTGCAATGATCGAGGCAATAAGTTGTGGTGGTGTGGTAATATATCGCGGAAAAGTGTTGTTATTATACAAAAATATTCGCCATAGATATGAAGGTTGGGTATTGCCCAAAGGAACAGTAGAAGAAGGCGAAGAACACGAGGATACAGCTCTTAGAGAAGTTAAGGAAGAGTCTGGAGTTGACGCTAAAATAGTAAAATATGTTGGTAAAAGCTCGTACAATTTCAATGTGCCAGAAGGAACAGTTAATAAAGATGTTCATTGGTTTTTGATGCGAAGTAATAATTATTACAGTAAGCCACAGCGTGAAGAGTTTTTTGTTGATTCAGGTTATTATAAATATCATGAAGCATATCATTTATTGAAATTCCCTAATGAAAAGGAGATTTTAGAGAATGCTTATCATGAATATATGGAATTGAAACGTAATAATTTATGGACTAATCGTAATTTTAAGTAAATTACATACGAAGGTTAAATATGGATGAACATAATGTATATTTAAGCGATAAAATTATAGATGAATCAGTTACTAAGTTGTTAGATGATGTTTTTAATCAAAATCTTGCACCTAACCTTTATGTTATTGTTGTAAGCCAAAAGGAAGGTGAACTTTTAGAGATTTATAACTCTCATGAAGTTAATTCTGATCGCTTTGCAAAGGCAAATCACAAGATTGTTGGCTTTGGCAAAGGTAAAAAGGATACTAAGGATTTAGTAGTATATATGATTCAGGATATGCTTGATAATACAGGTGATATTTCAAAAGAAAGTTTTTTATCAATTAGGAATTAAACGCAATTAGGAAATAGACAATGGCAATTTTTTTGACAATTTTGAAAATTATTGGAATTGTTTTACTTTGTATTATTGGTTTGATTTTATTGATTCTCTTATATCTAATTTTTTTACCATTTTGGTATCAGGTTCGTGCAGATATAGACAGAGAGATGAATTACAAAATTCACGGAAGGTTTTGTACATTCTTGCATTTGTTTCAAATACATTTTATATTGGAGAAAGGGCAAGAGAAATGTATAAAAGCTACGCTTTTTGGACCACATCTTAAAATATATCCAAGAGCTGTAAAGAAGGATAATGAAGATGAAGAACCAATAGATATAGAAGATAAAGAATTTCAAGAAGATTTAGAAGCTACAATTCAAAGTGATATAGATGCGGAATATAACATTTCTGAAGCTAGCAAAGATAACGTAGTTGATGCTTTTGAAGATGATATAGCGCAAGAAGCAATTGATAGCGATACTACACAAGAGTCTTTGAATGATTCTGTAGAAAATGAGGATTTAGTAGCTATAGAAGCGAATTCTGAAGATGACGATTCTGTCGAAACTAAGGAAGCTACTACAGAAAATACTTCAGATACTGCTTCAGATGAGAAGGATAAGAAGACTTTCAGGCAATTTATGGAAGAATTAGCTATAAAGTTATCTGATTTCTTTGATAGGTTTAAGCCAAGCGTAATTAAAGCGAAAATCAACAATAAGGTTACAAATGCTAAGAATAAGGCTGCAGATATCCTTACAAAGAAAGATGAAATTCTTAGCTTGTTACAAGATGAAGCTAATCAAAGGTTACTTAAAAAGCTCTTTGGTGAATTACGCAAGTTGATTGATTCACTTAAGTTGAATATGAGAGGTACAGACTTAGACTTTTCACTAGGTTCTCCTGATTTAACGGGTAAAGTTACAGGAGCTATGGCATTATTCCCATTTACCTATGAGAAGCATGTTAGAATTATTCCAGATTTTACGGAGGATGATTTGTACGTAGATGGTAAAGCGTACGTCAAAGGTAGATTTAAGATAGCTAGTGTGTTAAAATTTGGTATAGTAATGATTTTAGATCCGACAACAAGAAAATTAATTAAGAAATTTAGTGGAGGCGAGAAAGAGAATGGAGAAGAATAAGCAAGAGGTTTCAGAATTTAATCAATCCCTTGAGTCATTGTTTCAAGGCATGGATTCATTTCTTTCATCAAAGACTGTTATTGGTGAACCTGTAAGAATCGATGATACAGTAATTATTCCTTTGGTGGATGTATCTTTTGGTGTTGCAGCTGGTGCATTTAACGATGACAAGAAGAATAAAGGAGCAGGTGGTCTTGGTGGTAAGATGTCTCCTTCAGCAGTTATTGTTATACATAAAGGTTCTACAAAGCTTATAAATATTGCAACTAATTCAGGTATGGACAAATTACTTGATATGGTTCCTGATTTTGTAGATAAATTTATGAATATGAAGAAAGAAAAAGAGAATCCAGAAGCGAGAGCAAAAGCAGCTGATGAAATTCGTGATATGGTAAAGGATGCTGCAAATGATTCAGAAGGACCAGTAAGAGAAGTAAAATAATAAATTCAAATTTAGCTAAATAGTTTACGGTATGTAAATTATTTAGCTATTTTTTTACATAAAAAAAGACTACCACAAAAGTGATAGTCAAATTTATTATTGATATTAAGCTCTTTCAACTGCACCTGAACGTAAGCAAGCTGCACATACGTACATCTTCTTAGGTGTTCCATTTACGATACATTTAACAGACTTGATGTTTGATTTCCACATTCTGTTAGTCTTTCTATGTGAGTGACTTACATTGTTTCCAAAGTGAGCTCCTTTACCACAAACTGCACATTTAGCCATTTGTCTTCCCTCCTTATAACCATACTCGATTCGCATTCCTAGCAAATCGCAACACGCATATTCTATCAGAAGAATACATAAAAAGCAAGTAAAATAATAAAAATTTTGAAGCATATTTAATAGAATACAAAAAGACCATTGAATTTCATGTATTTTTGTATATAATTATGTGTGTTATGCATTATATAATAAGAACGATTTATGGAGGTTCAAATATGCAAGGACAAATTCAAACAAAATTAGGTAAAGTAGTAATTGATACAGATGTTATTGCAACATATGCTGGTGCAGTCGCAGTAGAGTGCTTTGGTATTGTTGGTATGGCAGCTGTAAATATGAAGGATGGTTTAGTAAAGCTTCTAAAGAAGGATTATTTAAATCATGGTATTAATGTAGTAATAAATGGGGAGAATGAAATTTCATTAGATTTTCATGTAATTGTTTCTTATGGAGTAAGTATTCTTACAGTTACAGATAATCTTAAAGAAACTGTTAGTTACAAAATTGAAGCATTTACAGGTATGAAGGTTAAAGAGTTGAACGTATTTGTTGAAGGCGTTCGAGTTATTGACTAAGGAGGATTATCAAGTGGAAATCAATTCTATTAGTGTGTCACAATTCGCAAATGCATTTATTGCTGGTGCAAATAATCTTAATTCAAAAAAAGAATGGATTAACGAACTTAACGTTTTCCCTGTTCCAGATGGAGATACAGGTACTAATATGTCTATGACAATTATGTCAGCAGCAAAAACAGTTAGTGAATTAGAAGATCCAACAATGAAAACGCTTGCAAAGGCTATTTCATCAGGATCCTTAAGAGGTGCAAGAGGTAACTCGGGTGTAATCCTTTCACAATTGTTCAGAGGATTTAGTAAGGTAGTAGGTAATTACGATACTATTACAGTAGACGTTTTCTGTGAAGCTGTTCAGAAGTCTGTAGAGACAGCGTACAAAGCTGTTATGAAGCCTAAAGAAGGAACTATCCTTACAGTTGCTAGAGGAATTGCAGATAAAGCTTTAGAGATGAATGAAGTTACAGATGATTTTGTATATTTCTTAGATGAAGTATTGAAGGAAGGTAATGTAGTATTACAGAAGACTCCAGATATGCTTCCAGTTCTTAAAGAGGCAGGAGTTGTAGATTCCGGCGGACAAGGCTTAATGTGCGTTCTAGAAGGTGGATATGACTATCTTCTTGGTAAGGATGTAGATCTTACTATCGACGGTGGTGAGAAGAAGCAGGTTAAGGAATCAACAGAAGAGATTAAGTTTGGTTATTGTACAGAATTTATTATATGTCTAGAGAAGCCTTTCTCTAATAAAATGGAGCAAGAATTTAAGGGATTTTTGGAAGGCATTGGTGATTCAATTGTAGTTGTATGGGATGGAGACATCGTTAAGACTCATGTACATACAAACGACCCAGGTAAAGCTATTTCAAAGGCTTTAGAGCATGGTTCACTTACAAGCATTAAGATTGATAATATGCGTGAAGAACACGAAGAGAAGCTTATTAAAGATGCATCTAAGAAAGCTGCTGCAGAAGTTGCAGAGCAAACATCTCAAGTAGAAGAAACTGTTGATGAAGGTCCAGCAAAAGAGATTGGTTTCGTAGCTGTTTCTATTGGTGAAGGAATTAATGAAATCTTCAGCGAGTTAGGATGTGACCACATTATTGCAGGTGGTCAAACGATGAACCCTTCAACAGAAGATATTATGTATGCAATTAGTAAGGTTAATGCAAAGAATGTTTTTGTATTCCCTAATAATAAGAATATTATTTTGGCAGCTAATCAAGCAGCAAGCTTATCAGAAGATAAGAACGTTATTGTTATACCAACAAAGAATGTTCCACAAGCAATTTGTTCTTTGATTAACTATATTCCAGATCAATCAGTTGAGCAGAATCAAGAGAGAATGCTTTCAGAAATGGAGAATGTTAAGGCTGGTGAAGTTACATACGCTGTAAGAGATACTGTAATCGACGGTAAAGAGATTTCTTCTGGTGATTACATGGGTATCGGCGATAATGGTATTGTATCAGTTAACAAGGATCTTGATACAGCATTTATCAAGATGATTGAGGTTCTTACTGATGAAGATTCAGAGCTTATTACTATGTATTATGGTGAAGATGTCAAAGAAGAAGACGCTTTAGCATTACAGGCAAAGGTTGAAGAGGCTTATCCTGATATTGAGGTTGAGCTTCAGTATGGTGGTCAACCAGTTTACTATTACGGAGTTTCAGTAGAGTAATAATTAGAGGTTCGATATGGACTTAAATAGTGATTTGACATGCCTTAAGGGCATTGGAGACAAAACTAAAAAATCATTTGAGAAGTTAGGAGTATACACCGTTGGTGATATACTCCTTCATTTTCCTAGGACATATTTTATTTATCCTGAGCTTACAGAAGAGAAGGATTTAGCAAAAAAAATAGGAGAAAAAGTAGCAATTAAATGTATTTTGCGAACGGATGCATATTTGAAGAAGGCTAGAAACCTTGATTTAGTACTTGCGCAAGGATTTATGGAGCACATTTCAATTGATTTTGTATGGTTTAGAACACCTTATATTAGAAGCAAATTATATACGTTAACTCCTACAATCTTTTTTGGAAAGCTAGTTGAAGAGAAAGGTCGTTTTAAGATTGAACAACCTGAGGTTTATCAGCCTCAAGAGTACATTAACATTTCTAAAATGCCTTATCCAATTTATCCATTGACTAGAGGTGTTGGTAATAAATTAATTATTAAGACAGTAGATGAAGCGTTGTCTAATGTACTCCTCAAGGAGTACATGCCTGACGAAATTATTGCCAAAAATGATTTATTAAAGAGAAATGATGCTATATCTATAATTCATAGACCAGCTACTATGGAGCAGTTGATAAAAGCTAGAGAGCGGTTAGCGTATGATGAGATCTTTAAGTTCTTGCTAGCTGTTGAATATAGTAATAAGAATATCGCGAAAATTCCGAATGATTATAACATTTCAGATTATTCTGAGGTTGAAAATGTTATACAAAATTTGCCATTTCAGCTAACAGATGGACAAATTAATGCATTATCAGATATTAAGAAGGATTTTGGCAGTGAATTTATTAATCAACGTCTAATACAAGGCGATGTAGGCTGTGGAAAGACGATTGTTGCCTTTCTTGCAATGCTTTCGTGTGTTACATCTAGTTATCAAGCGGCATTAATGGCGCCGACAGAAGTTCTTGCAGCGCAGCATGCAATTGATTTTAAGGGATTTATAGAAGAATATGGCTTGGATTACGAGGTTGTATTACTTACTGGCTCTCTTAAAACGAAGGAGCGTAAAGAAGCTTATGCCAAAATTGAGTCTGGAGAAGCAGATTTTATTATTGGAACACAAGCACTTATTCAAGAAGCTGTTACTTATCATAATTTGGCGTTAGTTGTTATTGATGAACAGCATAGATTCGGCGTAAAGCAACGTGAAGCGTTAAGTAATAAAGGTATTAATCCATTTACTATTGTTATGTCAGCAACGCCAATTCCACGTACACTTTCTATGATAATTTATTGTGGCATGGATGTTTCTTTGATTAAAGATGTACCTAAAACTAAGCTTCCAATAAAAAATTGCGCGGTCAAAGGGAATAAAAGACTTGCTAGCTATAAGCACATTTTGAAGGAAGTAGAACAAGGCCATCAAGCATATATTATTTGTCCATTAGTTGAAGCATCTGAGGTTACTGAGGCTGAAAATGTTAAGGATTATTATGATAAATTAAAGGAATACATACCTGATGATGTTACAGTTGGTTTACTTCATGGAAAGATGAAGCCTGCTGAGAAGAACAAGGTTATGGAAGATTTTGTAGCTAGAAAAACTGACATCTTGATTTCAACTACAGTTGTTGAGGTCGGTGTTAATAATCCGAATGCGACGGTTATTATGATTGAAAATGCTTCTCGTTTTGGTCTTGCTCAATTACATCAATTAAGAGGGCGTGTTGGACGTGGTAAAGCACAATCTTATTGTATTTTCATGGATTCTAGTGAAGGAAATGATATACAAAAGAGGCTTAAGGTTATGGTCGAAAGTAATGATGGCTTCTATATAGCAAATAAAGACTTAGAGCTCAGAGGCCCAGGTGATATTATGGGTATTCGACAATCAGGGGAAATGAACTTTAGAATTGCAGATATATATAATGATGCTAATTTGTTTATTCAAGCGAAAGCTGATATAGAACATTTATTAGAGAATGACTACCAATTTGAAGATTTTGAGTTGTTTATGTCCAAAGAAAACATTTTATAGCACTTGTCAAATAGCAAAATTACTATTTGACAAGCGTTAGTCCATCTAAACTTGGAGTAGCAACCATTGAATAATTTGTATAATACACTACAAAGCCTGGGACAGCACTGTTTGGTTTCTTTACATGCTTTTTTTGGATGTAATCAATCTCAACTTTGCTGTCTTCTTTTGCACTAGAATAGTAAGCGGCGGCAGAAGCAGCAATTTCATATATATGATCTGGTAATTCATCATTTCCAGGATTTTTCACAATAAGATGCGAGCCATGAATGAACTTCGAATGGAACCACCAATCATTTCCAGTGGCAAATTTAAATGTTAATTCATCATTTTGGATGTTATTCTTGCCGACATACATATGATATCCGTCTTCAGTGACGAAATGTAATGGCTTACTTTTCTTTGAACGCTTCTTAGAATTCTTATAATTTCTTTTCACGAAACCATATTCTATTAGTTCTTCCTTTATTCCATTCAAATCATCCTCGTTTTCACATAGCATAATTGAACTTTCAATCGATTGTAAATGCTTTAGTGTAGTTTCAGTCTGCTCAATTTGTGGAATTAGCGCTTCTTTAGTACGCTTTAGTTTATTATATTTCGCAAAATATTTATTAGCATTTTCAATCCCTGTCTTATTAGGGTCAAGCGTAATAGTTACGTCTTCGTTAGTATAGTAGTTGTTGACAGTTATTTTGTTAGAGCTAGGCTCTATCATGTAGTTATAAGTTGTAAGCAACTCGCCGTAAAGCTTTTGCTTGTCCATTTTATCCGTATCTTTGAGCTGTTTCCTTTGAATATCAAGCTTCTTAGCATTTCTCTCAATATGTATTTGAACAATTTTTCTAATATCAGTAGAGCGTTGCTTTATGTTTGTAACGCGGTTCCTTTCAGCAAAATACGTCTCTAGAACCTCAGACATACTGTCGTATTTAACATTTTCCATATTGCTATAAGAGTTAAGTACATAAGGCGCGTATTCGATAGGCGTATCGTTGTCCTTAATTATGTTTGGGACATAATGATTATTCTTTATATTGGAAATGTAATTCATAAAGCTTTCGCAAAAGGCTGTTTTTTCGGCTTCGCCAAGGCTTTTTGTCGCAGTATCACCATCAATGTTGGCGTTGTAGCAAATTTCAGCAGCAATAACAGGACTAATTCCTGTAAAGGATTGATATATAGCCTTTTGTATGCTTGTAGGTTTGTTTAGAACATCTTCTAAAACGTTTTTGTCAGCATTTAAAGGATTAGTCTTGTTCTCTTGAGCAGGAATGAAATATTTCTTGCCCGGAAGAACCTCTCGTACAGAGCTTACAGCGGCGTTAATGTGCTTTATACTATCGATAATTACGTCGTTTGAATCTGTAAATATAATATTTGAATGCTTACCCATGATTTCAACATAAATGTTTTTGCTAGAAATGTCTTTGAGTTCGTCAAGATGCTCGATTTCAAGCTTGATTACACGTTCAAAGTCAACTTGAGTAATTGACTTAATTGTTCCGTTATTTATATATTTTCTAAGCACCATACAGAAATTAGGCGCTTGCATAGGACTGTTTTTGTTACCTTTTGTCAAATATATAAGCGGAAGAGAAGCATTTGAAGATATAAGAAGCCTATTGGTTTCGCCATTTCCTTTGATTGTAAGCAAAATCTCTTCCTTTTCTGGTTGAGCAATTTTATTAATTTTACAATTCTTTAATTTATTATTTAATTCATAAGCTAATGCGCTAATAGTAGAACCATCGAATGCCATTTTTGTGCCTTTCTAAAATAATTTATATTAATATATAAAATGTCGATAAAACCTTGATTTTACAAGTGAAATTATAACAATTATTGTTATGAAAAATCAATAAAATGTACAATAATATTTGACGAAAAGTATAAAAATTATTATAATATACAGTATCTATGCGTATGCATTTTTTTAGATGATGGAGAATTTACAATGATAAAAAGTATGACGGGTTTTGGACATGGGGAAAGTGTTCATGACAGTAAGAAGATTACTGTTGAGATGAAAGCTGTTAATCATAGGTATTTGGATTTGAATATCAAGACACCTAGAGGCTTTGCTCAATTTGAGGGGATGATTAGAAACTATTTAACCAACGCGTTAGATAGAGGCAAAGTTGATGTATATGTGAATTTTGAAGAGACATCAGATAGTCAATATGATGTTGTATATAATTCAGGAATTGCATCCAAATACTACGATGTCATTCAAGAAATTGCTAATCAATTTGATATAGATGGAAGTATAAATGCTGCTAATTTATCAAGATATCCTGAAGTATTTGAATTGAAAGAGGTTGAAGAGTCTACTGATGAAGTATCAGAGATGATAACTGAAGCACTAGAACTTGCTACAAATCAATTCATTGCTAATAGAACGACAGAAGGCGAAAGACTTAAAGTTGACTTGTTAGATAAATTAGATACTTTATACAAAGATGTTTTGTTTATCGAAGAGAAATCACCAGAGATTATCGATGAATATAAGACAAAGCTAAGAAGCAAGGTTGTAGATTTGCTAGAAGATAATAAAGTTGACGAATCTAGAATTGCAATGGAAGTTACGCTTTATGCAGATAAGATTTGTGTTGATGAAGAAATTGTACGTCTAAAATCTCATGTAGAAGAAGTAAGAGACGCACTTAATTCTGATGTGCCGGTTGGTAGAAAGCTTGATTTTGTAGCACAAGAGCTCAATAGAGAAGCTAATACAATACTTTCTAAGTCTACGAATGTTGAGATAGCTAATACAGGTATTGATATGAAGACTTTAATAGAGAAGATTAGAGAGCAGATTCAGAACATTGAATAGATAGATTATAAATACTTAGGATTTATAGCTTAGAGAAGAAGGGAGATATCCTTATGAAAAATGATAAAGGTTTAATTGTTGTTCTATCTGGATTTTCAGGGGCAGGTAAAGGAACAATTATGAAACATTTACTCAAAGAATATCCAGATAAATATTTCTTGTCAATTTCAGCTACAACTCGTAAGAGAAGAGCGACAGAGCAAGAAGGAAGAGAATATTTCTTCAAGACTCCAGAAGAATTTGACAAAATGATTGAGAATAATGAATTATTAGAATATGCTAAGTTCAATGACAAGGCTTATGGTACTCCGAGAGATTACGTTGAGAAGCTAATTAATGAAGGCAAGGACGTAATTCTTGAGATTGAAGTACAAGGTGCTTTACAGGTTAAAGAACTATATCCTGATGCTTTGTTATTGTTTGTAACACCTCCAAATGCTGAGACTTTAAAACAACGTCTAGTAGGAAGAGGTACTGAAACAGATAGTGTTATAGCACAAAGACTTGCTATTTCATCTAAAGAATCCTTCCTAATGACTAAATATGATTATTTGATAATTAACGATGTCATTGAAGATTCTGTTGATAAATTACACAATATAATTCAATGTGAACATTATCGTATTTCGCGTAGTAATGACGCTATTGCGAAAATGCAAGATGAACTTAAGATGTTCGCGAAAGGAGAATAAAAATGATACATCCATCATATGTAGAATTAATGAAAGTTGTTAATCAAAATGCTGTAATTGGTGAGGAACCAGTAGTAAACAGTAGATACAGTATTGTTTGTGCAACAGCAAAGAGAGCTAGAGAAATTGTAGACGGTTCTGATCCTATGGTTGAAAATGCTACAGGTATGAAGGCTTTATCTATCGCTGTAGAGGAGTTAAATAATGGTTCTCTTAAGATTTTGACTGATGCAGAGGTTGATGAGAAGAACCAAGAACTTAAGCAATTAGAAGAAGATTTAGCTTCAAATAATTATGATTTTAGTCAAACAGATGAAGAATCTGTAGTAGAGGAATAAATCTACATGAAAATATTTTTTGTTTCATTAGGTTGCGATAAAAATCTTGTCGATTCAGAAATGATGTTAGGTTTACTTGATTCTAAAGGCCACAGCATCATAGACGATGAAAATCTTGCAGATGTTATTATTGTTAATACTTGTTCTTTTATTCATGATGCTATGGAAGAAAGTATTAATACAATTATCGAAATGGGTCAGTTGAAAGAAACTGGTAACTTAAAGGCTTTAATTGTGACAGGATGCTTAGCAGAAAGATTTAAGGACGAAATCTTTGATGAAATGCCTGAGATTGATGCTATTTTAGGTACAAATTCTTTTGATGAGATTTTAAATGTTATTGATGATATTACAGGCGAATCGTCTAATATGACGGTAATGAAATCTTTAGAAGAGCCGGTTCGCGTCAACAAACGTTTATTGTCTACAGGTGGACATTTTGCATATCTTAAGATTGCAGAAGGCTGCAACAAGAGATGTACTTATTGCGTGATTCCTTCCATTAGAGGCAATTATCGTTCATTTCCAATTGAATCTCTTGTGGAAGAAGCAAGAAGCTTGGTTGAGGGTGGCGTCAAAGAGTTGATTCTAGTTGCACAAGAGACAACACTTTATGGAGTTGACTTATATGGCAAGAAATCCTTGAGTAAATTATTACGCGAGCTTAATGACATAGAAGATTTAGAGTGGATACGATTATTATATTGTTATCCTGAAGAGATTGATGATGATTTGATTCAAGCAATTAAAGAATGTGATAAGGTTTGTCATTATATTGATATGCCTATTCAGCATAGTGAAGACAATATTCTCAAGAAAATGGGACGTCGCACTGATAACAAGAGCTTGAATTTGATTATTAATAAATTAAGAACAGAAATCCCAGATATAACGATAAGAACTACTCTTATTGTTGGTTTTCCTGGTGAGACAGATGAAGATTTTGATAATCTTTATGAATTTGTCAAAAAACAAAGATTTGATCGACTAGGTGCGTTCACTTATTCTAGAGAAGAAGGCACTCCGGCAGGTAATATGCCAGATCAAATTGATGAAGAAATCAAACAAGAACGCTTGGATAGAATCATGATGTTACAGAAAGAAATATCTGATTCAATTAACAATACTTATATAGGCAAAGAATTCGATGTTTTTATTGAAGGTAAGCTAGTAGATGAAAATGTCTATGTTGGAAGAACTTACAGAGACACACCAGAAGTTGATGGCTTTTTCTTTGTATCAAGCGACAGAGAATTAGTTTCAGGTGACTTTTGTAGAGCAAAGGTTTTGTCTATAAATGAGTATGATTTAGTAGGAGAGGAAGTATGAATACACCTAATAAATTAACAATTTTTAGAGTGATTTTGGTTCCAGTATTTGTATTATTCATATTGTTAGATGCTGACAATTACACATATAGAGTAATTGCAGAGGTTGTTTTTGTAATTGCATCAATTACTGATGCGTTAGATGGATATCTAGCAAGAAAAAACAATCAAGTTACAAATTTCGGAAAATTTATGGATCCTTTAGCAGATAAATTACTTGTATGTTCTGCTTTGATATGTCTTATTACGACTAATCAAATTCCTGCATGGGTTGTAATAGTAATTATAGCTAGAGAATTTATTATTAGTGGCTTTAGACTTGTTGCTAGTGACAATGGTATTGTAATTGCTGCAAGTATTTGGGGTAAAGCTAAGACAGCAACGACAATGGCGATGATAATTGTTCTTATTATTAATTTCTCAGAAGTTTTTGCTGGAAATATATTTGGAACAATTATGTTTTTTGTTGAACAGATTTTGATATATGTTTCACTTATTCTTACAATTGTTTCTTTGATTGACTATATTGTTAAGAATAAAACTGTACTTAGTGAAGATAAGATGAATAAATAATTTGTGATATGAAGATTGATAAAATATCTAAAAAATGTATTAAATTACTTAGAAAAAAGAATAAAAAAGTAGTTGTATCTGAGTCTTTGACTGGTGGAAAGGTTTGTGATGCTTTAGTTAGCATTTCAGGTGCATCATCCGTTTTTGAAGAAGGCTTTATCACTTATTCTGATGCAGCCAAAAGCAAGAATTTAGGTGTAAATTATAAGTTGATCCAAAGAAAAGGTGTTGTATCTAAAGAAGTTGCAAAAGCTATGGCTGTTGGAGCGCTCAAAAATACTGATGCTGATTATGCTATTGCAACTACAGGTGTAGCCGGTCCTAATAGTGATGATTATAATACACCAGTAGGCACGGTATATATTGCCTGTGCAACTAGAAATAGAGTCGTTGTAAGACTTTATAAATTCAAAGGCAAGAGACAAGAAATACGTGAAAATTCGACTAAAGAAGCGTTGGTATTATTATTAACTATGCTTAAAGGAAAACGCTAATATGAGAGTTATTGCAGGAAAATGTAGACGACTTCAACTTGATACCATCAAAGGTGATAAAACGCGTCCTACAACAGATAGAATTAAGGAAACTCTTTTTAATATAATCAATAATGAATTATATAATGTGGATTTTTTAGATCTTTTCGCTGGTAGTGGTCAAATCGGAATTGAAGCTTTATCACGTGGTGCAGCTAGTTGTGTTTTTGTTGATAATAATCGCAAGGCTATAGAATGTATTAATTCAAACATTTCAAAATGTAAATTAGAAGCTTCAGCTAAAGTGATTTGCGATAACGTAATTGCAGCGCTTAAGCGTTTGAATGGTCAAGAATTTGACATAATATTTATGGATCCTCCGTATAATAAAGGGTTTGAGAAGGAAATTCTTGAATTTCTTGCTGAGAATTCATTATGTAAAGAGGATTGCTTGATAATTATTGAAGCTGATATAAGCACTGATTTTGATTATGTAGAAGATTTAGGTTTTGTTGTTGTTCAAGACAAACAGTACAAAACTAGTAGACATTTATTTATAAGAAAAGGCTAAAATATGAATAAAGCAGTATACCCTGGGAGCTTTGATCCTATAACTTATGGTCATATTGATGTTATAAAGCGTTCGTCGAAGATTTTTGATGAAGTTATCGTGGTTGTACTTTCTAATTGTGAGAAAAAAAGCGTATTTTCTATTGATGAGAAGATTGAAATGATTAAATTGTCTTTGCAAGATGTAGAAAATGTCAAGGTTATATCCTATGAGGGTCTTACAACAGATATTGTTAAAGCAGAAAATGCAAGTACGATTATAAGAGGAATAAGAAATACAACAGATTTTGAATATGAATATATGTTATCTCAGATATACAAAACTCAAGCTAATGTAGAGACTATATTTATTCCAACTTCAAAGGAATACATTTATCTTAGCTCGACTGTAGTTAGAGATTATGCAGCGTATCATGGCGATTTGAGTAAGTTTGTACCAGAAGAGATAATTCCAATTATAGAAGGTAAATATAATAACAAGGAGAGTTAGTTATGGCTAGTAAAATTGAACAAATGATTGATGAATTACAAGATTATGTAGAGGAAAATGGCAAGCCAGTAATGCTAAAGCCAGACCATATTACACTTAATAGAGATGAGCTTGATACATATATCGAAGATTTACGTGCTAATATTCCTCAAGAAATCAGACAATATCAAAGAATTATAAATAATCAAGAAGCAATTATTGCTGAGGCAAAGAGAAAAGCTGACGCTATTATAGCAGAGGCTGAGGTTCAAACAACAGAGCTTGTTTCAGAACATCAAATTATGCAACAAGCTTATGCTCAAGCTAATGAAGTTGTTCTTATTGCTTCAAAGCAAGCTGAGGAAATGCTTGATAAAGCAACGCAAGAAGCTAACGCAATTAGAACTAGTGCTATGGATTATACAGATGGACTTCTAGCAAGTGTTCAGTCAATTATGACTGCCGCAATTGATACAACTAGAAACAATATGGGACGCCAATTAGAGCAAATGCAAGGATATCTCGACATTGTTACAGCTAATAGACAAGAAATGGTACAAGGTCCTGAGGTTGAAGAAACTCCAGTTCAGGCTGAGCCAGAAATCAAGGTTCCGGAAGCTGTAGAAGAAAAACCTGAGGAGCCACAACAACTCGAGGTTCCGGATGCTTTCTTTAACAAAGATTGATTTTGAGAGGGGTGTGCTAATCACACTCCTTTTTTATGATTAGATTTTACGCTTTTGGAGGATGAAATGTTAAGTAATATTGAAGCAGTTATATTTGATTTGGATGGCACTTTAGTTGATTCTAATGGAATTTGGGAAGATATTGATAAAGAGTTTATGGCCGTTAGAGGACTTAGTATGCCAGAGAATATGGCGGATCTTATTGATGGAATGAGCTATAAACAAGTTGCACATTGGTTTAAAGAATATTTCAATCTTGCTGAGACACCAGAAGAATTAATGGATATATGGAATGATATGGCTTTGAAGCAATATGAAAATGATATTCTTCCTAAAAAGGGTGCAGTTGAATTTATGGAATATCTATCTAATAAAAATATTAAGATTTCTATTGCGTCATCGAATGCTTTGCCAATGATAAATGCTGTTTTGAAAAAACATAATATGGATAAATTCGTTGATGTTATTATCACATCAGATGAACTAGGAACAGGAAAGGATAATCCTACAGTTTACTTAGAGGCAGCCAAAAGACTTAATGTTGATCCTGAAAAATGTATGGTTTTTGAAGATATTGTTCCTGGTATTGAAGCGTGTAACAGCGTTAATATGAAAACTTGTGCAATATATGATAGTCATTATTACAGCGATGATTATGAGAAAGAGAAAGAACGAATCGCTGATATTTACATTAGAGATTTTACTGAATTAGATATGAAATAGCCATTTTAAAGGTGAAAATCATGAGAGAGATAATTATAACATCAAAAGAAGAAAATCAAAGATTAGATAAATTCTTAAAAAAGTATTTCAAAAATGCCTCTTCTGGATTTTTATATAAAATGTTAAGGAAGAAAAATATAGTACTTAATAGCAAAAAAGATGATGGGAGTAGCCTTTTAAAGGAAAATGATGTTATTAAAGTGTTTTTCTCAGATGAAACCTTTGATAAAATGCGCGGCTTAGAACAAGGCAATAAAGAATTTCTTTATTACAAAGCATTAAAGCAAAATGTAAAGGTTTTATACGAAGATGAGGATATAATTGCGTTAGATAAGCCCTCTGGTAAGCTGTCTCAAAAATCTAAAGAGACTGATATTTCAATAAATGAAGAATTACTTGCTTATCTAATTCAGAACGAGAAGATATCTCAAGAAGACTTTAGTGTTTTTCATCCTTCTATAAGCAATAGATTGGATTTTAATACTTCTGGCATCATATTAGGGGCAAAGACGTTAAAAGGCCAGCAGGAGCTTTCTGAGGCGCTAAAGAAGCGTACTATAGACAAATACTATATTTGTATCGTCAAAGGCTGTATAAAAGAGCATATTTTGTTAAAGGGCTCTTTTATGAAGGACGAAAATGCAAATTTTGTGTTTATAGATAATTCAAAATCTGAAGATGTACTTACAGAAATTGAGCCGATTGAATTCAAAGATAAGTATAGTGTGTTGAAAATACATTTAATTACAGGTAAAACGCATCAAATTCGTGCACATTTAGCAAGTATTGATCATCCAATAATTGGTGATATGAAATATGGCGATAAGAAATGTAATGAGTACTATTACAAGACGCATGGCATAAAAAGCCAGCTATTACATGCATTTTATGTAAAATATAATGGTTTAGATATAAAATCTGATATTCCTAAAGAGATGAAAGGGTTTATTGATGGCAACATGGAATTCTAGGGGGCTTAGAGGGTCTCTATTAGAAGAAATGATAAATACAACTAATGAAATATACTTAAATAATAACCTTGCATTGATTCAAAAAATTCCTACGCCTATTACGCCGATAAACATTGATGATAAGACAAGGCAAATTACCTTAGCATATTTCGAAAAGAAGAGTACAGTGGATTATATTGGCGTTGTACAAGGTATTCCGGTGTGTTTCGATGCGAAAGAATGTAATACAGATACATTTCCTATGCAAAATATTCATGAACATCAGATAGAATTCATGAAAAATTTTGTTTCTCAAGAAGGAATTGCTTTTATTTTGATATATTTCACCAAACGAGAAGAATATTATTACTTGAGATATGATGAATTAGCAGCTTTTTACGAGAGAACTGTTAATGGTGGTAGAAAAAGCTTTAGATATGATGAATTAGATGATAAGTTTTTCTTTACTAGAAAAGGAAATGTATATGTACCATATCTTGATATGATTCAGAAAGAATTAGATGAGTTAGATGCATAAGAATAGAATATTGTTAAGCATTTGAACCTGCTGATTTCTTGACAATAATTAAATTTTGTAATATAATTTACTTTGCTAATATGTTAGCGCGCTAAAGTGCTACTGATAAAATCAATAGTTAGGAGACATTATGAGTAAAAAATTGATTCATACACCTGAAGGTGTTAGAGATATTTACAATGGTGATATTATCAAAAGAGAAGCCATTATTGATAAGCTTAAAGAAGTAATTAAAATGTATAGCTTTGATAGAATACAAACGCCTACATTTGAATATATGAGCGTGTTTTATAAGGATATTTCTTTAAGAAAATCAAAGGAATTGTATAAATTTTTTGATTCTGAAGGTGACATGCTTGCATTAAGACCTGATTTTACGCCTTCGATTGCAAGAGCAGTTTCGAAATACTATAAGGATGACAAAAATGTTCGTTTATATTACGAAGGAAATGTTTTCATTAATAGTAAGCGTTATCAAGGACGTTTGAAAGAAATTAACCAATTTGGTGGAGAACTTATTGGTGATAATAGCATTTGCGCTGATGCCGAGATCATTTCTATTGTGGTTAATTCTTTAGTAATGTGCGGTTTGGAGGATTTCCAGATTAGTATTGGACATGCAAACATTTTTAAGGGATTAATTGATGAAGCTAACTTTAATTCAGATGAAATTGAAGAGCTTTCATTACTTATGGGCAACAAAAATATTTATGGCTTAGAAGATATGTTGCAAAGCAAAAACATTGACGGTGATTTAAAAGATTTATTTATCTTGATTTGTAAAATGTATAAGCCAGAGTCAAAGGATTTTGAAGAATTATTAGAGAAAGCAAAGAAAGTATCTAAAGTATATGAATCCTTAAAGTATCTTTCGGATTTATATGAAATTCTTAAATTATATGATGTAGAAAAATATATTTGTTTTGAGACAGATAGTGTTAGTAATTTTGATTATTATACTGGAATTATCTTTTCAGGGTACTCCTATGGGAGTGGTGAAACAATAGTTAGTGGTGGTAGATATGATAATTTATTATCTAATTTTGGTAAGCCTAAAGCTGCTATTGGATTCGCTATTCTAGTTGACCAGCTACAAGCTGCTTTAGATAAGCAAAATAATAACGTAGAAGAGTCTAATACAAAGACAATTATTGTATTTACTGAAGAAGCTCGTAATGAGGCGATTAAGAAGGCGAGAGACCTTAGAAATGAAGGTACAAGCTGTGAATTAGTTTTGACAGATAATATTGCAAATACATCTGAATGCTATAAAAATGATGAAGTTACAATTGTGGAGGTAACTAATGGAAGATAGATATTTAACAATTGCTCTTGGCAAGGGCAGACTTGCTAAGCATACAATGGAATTATTTGAGAAAATAGGTATTACTTGTGAAGAGATGAAGGATAAAAGCACACGTAAGCTTATTTTTGTAAATGAAGAACATAAATTAAGATTTTTCTTGGCGAAAGGACCTGATGTTCCTACATATGTAGAGCATGGTGCTGCCGACATTGGTGTTGTTGGTCGTGACACTATTTTGGAGGAGAATAGAGACATTTACGAAGTTCTAGATATGGATTATGGTAAATGTAGAATGTGCATCTGTGGCCCCAAAGAAGCTAAAGAATTACTAGAAACAAAAGAGTTGATTCGTGTTGCAACTAAGTATCCTAAGATTGCAAAGGATTATTTCTATGAAAAAGATCAAACAGTTGAGATTATTAAGCTTAATGGCTCAATAGAATTAGCTCCTATTGTAGAATTGTCAGATGTTATTTGTGATATTGTTGAAACTGGTTCTACATTAAGAGAAAATGGTTTGGTTGTTTTAGAAGAAGTTTGTGATCTTTCGGCTAGAATTGTTGTAAATCAAGTAAGTATGCGTATGGAGAATGAAAGAATAACAAAACTTATTTCTGATTTAAAAAAAGCATTAAAGGAAGATGAATAAAATGAGAATTCAAAAATTAAATCCAAGAAATACAGCAGATTTATTAGAAAATCTATTAAAAAGAAGTCCTAATAGCTATGGTGAATTTGAAGAAAGAGTAAATGACATTATAGAAAACGTCAGAGAAAATGGTGATAAGGCAGTATTTGATTATACATCAAAATTTGACAAAGCAAATATAGATGCTTCAAATCTAGTTGTAACTAAGGAAGAATTACAACAAGCTTATGACGAGGTTGACCCTAAGTTGCTTGAAGTAATACGTAAATCTCTTGTAAATATTAGAGACTTTCATGAAAAACAACGTCAAAATAGCTGGTTTGACAATAAAGATGGTATTATTCTAGGACAAAAAGTTACTGCTTTAGAGAAAGTTGGTGTATATGTTCCAGGTGGCAAGGCTGTATATCCTTCAAGCGTTTTGATGAATGTAATGCCTGCTAAGGTTGCTGGTGTAGAACACATTTATATGACTACACCTCCAGATAGCGAAGGTAAAATTTGTGCGTCTACATTGGTTGCTGCTAATGAAGCTGGTGTTGACACGATTTATAAAGTTGGTGGTGCACAAGCTATCGCAGCACTTGCATTTGGCACAGAATCGATTGCTAAGGTTGATAAAATTGTAGGACCTGGAAATATATATGTTGCACTTGCAAAAAAAGCAGTATTTGGACATGTAAGCATTGATTCTATTGCAGGACCAAGCGAAATTCTTGTTCTTGCTGACGAAACAGCAAATCCTAGATTTGTTGCTGCTGATTTGTTATCTCAAGCTGAGCATGATGAAATGGCTTCAGCAATTTTGATAACAACTTCTGAAGAGCTTGCAAAGGAAGTTTCAAATGAAGTTGACAAATTTGTCGAAGTTCTATCAAGAAAAGAGATTATAACAAAGTCTTTAGATAATTATGGTTATATTTTAGTTGCTGAAAATATGGATGTTGCGCTTGATGCTGTTAATGAAATAGCTTCAGAGCATTTAGAGCTTGTTGTTAAAGATCCATTTACAACAATGACTAAGGTGAAAAATGCTGGCGCGATTTTCTTAGGAGAATATTCAAGCGAACCTCTTGGCGATTATTTTGCTGGTCCAAATCATGTATTACCTACAAATGGTACTGCAAAATTCTTCTCAGCACTTTCTGTAGATGATTTCATCAAGAAATCCTCTATAATTTCTTATTCTAGAGAAGCTTTGGAAAATGTTTATAAAGATGTTGCAGCATTTGCTGACTGCGAAAGCTTAACAGCTCATGCAAATTCTATTAGAGTTAGATTTGAGGAGTAAATTATGGGTAGAGAAGGTAAAGTAATAAGAAAAACAAAAGAGACTAATATTGAAATTAATTTTAATGTTGACGGAACTGGCAAATCTAACATTTCCACGGGGATTGGTTTCTTTGATCATATGTTAGAAAGCTTTGCAAAGCACGGATTATTTGATTTAGATGTCAAATGTGATGGTGATCTTGTGGTTGATTGTCATCATTCTATCGAAGATACAGGTATTGTGCTTGGCGAATGCATTAAG
The DNA here is from genome assembly GCA_045642225.1 of Lachnospiraceae bacterium. GTDB lineage: Bacteria > Bacillota > Clostridia > Lachnospirales > Lachnospiraceae > RUG191. The sequence goes on from JAZUIN010000080.1 coordinate 81,465, forward strand.
AAAGCTATTGGTGATAAGAAGGGAATTGTACGATACGGAAGTGTAATTCTTCCAATGGACGAGTCGCTTGTGCTTGTTTCACTAGATTTGAGCGGACGACCATACTTTGTGACCGATATGAAGTTTGATGTGGAAAATGTCGGATATTTTGATACAGAAATGGTTAAAGAATTTTTCTATGCAATTAGTTATTCCGCAGGAATGAACTTGCATATTAAGGTTTTAGAGGGTGGAAATGCTCATCATACTATTGAAGCTATATTTAAAGCATTTGCAAAAGCCTTAGATCAAGCTACAATAATCGATCCACGAATTACAGATGTATTATCAACTAAGGGGAACTTATAATATCTTTTAAAATAAGATAGTATTTACTTGATAAAATTATAAATAAGATGATCCATTTATAATTAAGGTAAAAAGAAAACTATATAAAATGTTATATTATATGA
>JAZUIN010000081.1:0-5826 GCA_045642225.1 Lachnospiraceae bacterium
CCAAGACTATAATAGACTTAATATAGCCATTTGCCCGAAAAGCGGAATCTCACATATAGACTTTTTACTTTTATGGCGTATGATATAAATGTAGATAACAGACTTAAAATCAACAAAAAATAACACCATTATTAGGGGAGGTCACATTATGTATGTTACAAAACAACAGGCGTTAACGTATGTATTAAACGATTTTTATGCCAAGAAAACAAACCAAGAAAACATAGGGAATGAATCTAGTCATGTTTTTGGCGTTATAAAACGATCTTTGCAGCGAATGGATTTAATTAACGAAAACGAAGAGTTTAAATCAAAATTAGATGCTCCTCTGCAAAAAGACATTTTGCTTGCTGTAGCAGCATTACACGATGTTGGAGATGTTATTGGCAGAAATAATCATAATCAGTTTAGTAAAGGAATTATCCAAGGTAAATTATATCTTCAGGATATTCTTAACGAAAAAACAGAACCGTTTAATCATTTGCCTGCTGACACAAGAAAAACAATTAAAAATTACGTAAGCGATTCTTTATTTTTTAAAAACGAAGTAGATGGGGATTTTTACGATTTTACAAAGATAAATGAAATATGCCCAGACATAGATGCTCAAAATGCTATTTTTGAAGCTCTAAAAATAAAATCCCAATTTGATTGTTTTTATAATAGAGACTTTAATTATTCAAATATATTATCGTTTGATAACTACTTTTCTACACGATTTGCAATACCTAAAGATTCTTACTTGTATAAATCAATAGAAAAATACGCTATGAGCATAAAACAAACGCAGCAATATATGAATGCTCCAGTAATCACAGATAAAGCTATTAATGCTAATGTAAACGATTTAAAAGAATTTGAGCAAAACATTAGAAGATACTATCACCAGTGTCATACCCTAACACAAATGCTTCATTCAGCCTATTCAAGCGAAGAGCTCGAAATAATAGCTAATGCTGTGCAAGAGCATAATATTGATTATAAATTCGCAAAAAACAGATTTGAAGGTAGTTCAATTTACAGTATGATAGTCGCTGACGCAGATAAAGATAATTCTATCGAAACCGCAATTTTAAGACGACATCTATTTACAAGAAATCACGCTGATGCCTCTCCTTATTCTCAAGATATACGCAAATCCGTATATGAAGCAGAGACAAACCCTAGCAAATTTCCTATGTTAGATTGTGCTTTTACTGTTATCGGTCAATTCTACCAACAATATGGAGCTAAATCAACGCCTGAATCATTAGTAGATAAGATTCCAAAGGAAATAATAAACGTATCTGTTGATGCCGAATCATTAAAAGTAATTAAAGGAATCGAAATTGTTGATATAGCCGACTCTACTAAGGAAAAAAGTACTTTAGTTATGAGAGGCGAAAGCACAATAAACGGATTAACAGGGATTTTAAAAGCATACAAAAAGCAATATGACGATTTCAACTCTCAGAACAGTTGCGATACATATAGTCAATTAGACACATTTTTTAAAACTACTGCATTTTCTGAATTAAACGCAGATTATAATGAAAAAGCTTGTTCTCTAGTTGATTTTTCATCCACAGAAGCTTTTATAAAAACGCTCGAAACCGTTATTAATAATGCAAATGCTTTAGAAGAATATCGCGAAGGATCGTTTGATGAATATATAACAAATCTCGAAGCGGAAATGTATAAAAAGCTTTATGCTGGAGTCAAAGGAAAAGAAAACTATGCAAACGCAGATATGGAATCATTTATTGAAAATGAATTACCTCTAAATCTGCAAGAAATGAATCGTTTAACAGTCATACAAACTCTGTCGAAACAACTTGGCGTTAACGAAACATATTTTTCTATACAAGGAAACGCATTATATCTTAACGATGTGCCTCAAGCAGGAATTGTATTCCAAGATTCGATTGCTATCGCAGAATTTAATGATGACAGACTTAATAGCTTATCTTGTGATAGCAAAAATTTAAAGCTTTTAACCGAAAGCTTATATTCGTTAAATGAGACCGCCATTTCTAATAATATAGAGCATATCTTAGATATTCAGCTACTAGATAATATTATTGAAGCAGCAACTAGCCAAAATATTTCATTTGCAAAAGAAATTCGTAGAACGCAACCAACAGCACGAATGCTAAAACTAGCACAACGTCTTTATCCAGATGTTACCGCAGAAGATACAGCTATAATACATGAGAATCTAGCTGGTTTAGTCGCCCGAAGAGCATTTGAAATTGATCTTAAGATGCCAGGCGCTCCTATAATAACGCCCCATCTATTATTTTAGATACGGTCCTTTTAGGTTTTTTATTACAAATAAACGTAAGCGTGAAATATTCCGCGCTTACGTTTATTTGATTAACTAAGTTATCTAGTGCTTTTACTTTTTCATTTCTGTTATTCTATCGATTACCATAGTAGATAAAGTTTTGGCAATATCTTCTCGGTTATCACAATCCGGATTTCGCCTTTTCACCATGTTATATATATAATTAGGCCATGGTTCTAACAATAGTATATTTGTATAAAAATTTTTGTCGTCAAGATGATTTGCAAAAATAAAATCATCTAATGCTTGAAGTTCTTTTATTCTGTCGATATTTTCAGATAGAACATCTTCATATAATGTGTATAGATTATGTTGATTTTGAATTAGTGAAATATTTTTAATATCACTTTCAATATTGGTTAACTGAGAGTCGTCGAATTCGCCAATCAATATAGAATCATTATAAGCTGTGCAAATGTTTGGATTTGGATTTAAATACAGTTTGTTTTTGCAAACAGCAAAATATCGGGAATCAACTTTTAAGGACTCTGACAGTTTTTGAATAGTTGTAGTTCTATATACTTGTTGTAAATCTAAACGTTGCTCTTCCTGAATAAATAATGTTGGGTCTGATATAGCAAGATTTTCTTTTTGAATTTGGCCCAAATACAATCCCTTGTACATTTCAGCTTCTTTTTCATTAATGTATTGGTCATAGGGCATTGTATCATTTGATTTTAGTAAATCTGTAGAAACTTTTAAAACGTATGCCAAGGCGTGTTGAAAGTTTTCTGTGTCTGTAAAATCACCCAAGACATCTGCTTTTTTATCATAATCACCATTTAATTCAGAAAATACTGTTGTTTTAAAAAAGGTGTTTAATTGGCTATATGTATCTACACTGCTCGTCCACTCCCTGTAATAATAGCGATCATATTTTAAATATGATGGTTGGAAAGTATGGTTAGAATAGTTTTCTTTATATATTTCTAACATTCCTTGCAAGACGTCTATTTTTTTTAGCACATTTTCGCCGTCTGTCGAACAATTGAGAATTTCTTCAGGAATTTTTGATAACAATTTTTGCGAAGACGATTCTTTGCGGTCTCGTTGATAAAATTGTCCTAAAATATTAAATGCACAACTTAACATAGGCACAATTGCAATAGCTTCATTTTTGTATAAAAGATGTTTTATTTCGTTTATGTGAGACGCTTCGATTATTGACTCTTGATTAACTATAAAAGAATGATTTTTTGAAAACAAAAATCTTCGCATAATTGATGTTTCGATAAAATTGTCCTTATCTGCATCTGCGATAATCATACTATATATAGAACTGCCTTGGAATCTATTTTGTTTATAAGCTTCTTTTTGTGCTTGTTCCGTATTGTTTATAGAATCTATACATTCGTCTTTGTATTTAAAATCAACATTATGCTCTTGTACAGCGTCTGCAATAATTTTTAATTCACTTTGAGAATATGACGCGTGTAACATTTCTGTCAGTTTACGACATTTTTCACTATATTTGTGAGAACGTTCGTTAAAAGCAGTTATTTTTTCTTTATTTGATCGTTCAATTTCATATTTTTTTTCGTCTCTTGCAGTTTCTATTATTTTTTTAGATTCTGGAAATAAAGCAAAAGAATATTTTTTTATAGACTCATATAAATATGAATCTTTAGGTATACAAAAATGATTAGATAAATATTTATCGAAAGAATTTATATATTCATAATTAAACTCTTGATTATAAAAACTATCAAATTGAAATTTTATTAGCATTGCGTTAAAAAGAGCTTCTTGAGACTCTTTGTCAGGGATTATACTATTTATGTTTTCAAAATGATAATATTCGTTAAATAAGCCGTCATTATTCATTTTAGAATCTAGTATAAAACTTTTAAGATTATTTCGAGTTTGCTTATCTAATTCGTTGTATATCGGTGTTTTTTCATTTAATATATCATCAATGTGCAAATATCCTTGCACTATGCCTTTACTGAATTGATTATGGTTTTTTCTATTAATCACATTACCAACATCATGTAAGACAGCTGTGGCTATAATTATATCTTTACTAATTGGCTCTGTTAAAACGTCTTTAAATTCTGGATTTTCGTTAATAAAATAATATCTTTGTAAAGAGCGTTTCATTACTCCAAATACATGACTTGATCCGTGTCCGATATTATATTTTCTGTCGCTATTATAAAATTCATTTAACGCAAACAATAAAGTATTTTGTTTTGTCGCATACATAAAATTATCCCCCAAAGATTTATTTAATATAAAAAAAGCCCATAAATGGCTTTTTTATTCGTGTAAAGCAACATATATTTGCGCTTGTTCATAACATTTAGCTAACATAGGATTATGTATATCTTCAGCATACTCTATTTCGCGATTAAAGGCTTCCTTTACGACTCCGACGCTAAATCCCTCATCTGAATCCCAAGAAATAATATTATTTTCAATAACTTTACATGCCCCTATAAAATTTTCTTCTTTAAAATGGTCATAACATTCTTTTAAAATTCTTTTATCTTCAAGAATCTCTTCCTTCGATCTAGGAGCAGTAAAATTCCATTGTGATTCAACTTCTCCACGAGCAATTTTTTCCTCTTGTTGCTTAGCCCATTCTCTAGCTGCTTTGCGATGTTCTTCTCTCATTTCTTCGGTTACTTCTGGCCATTGGTCAACTGGTAAGCTAACTGGTAAATTACATTTTGACATTTATTTTGCTCCTATCAATTATATGATTGTAACTCCAATCCATTAAATAAACATAACGATATTCTCCCTTCGACAATTTCAATAGGAGAATGAATCCTCATATTACCTCTATCTCTATCATTATACATTTGTGTTTGAATTAGAATCAACCTCTCGTTTAGATATGTGGGTCTGTACAAAAATGCAATTGCTCATTTTTTATTTATATTTAATCCAGCAATTTCTTTTAATGCTTGAATTGTATCTTTTACTATTTTGTTTGCTTCTTTATCATCTTTAGCATCTCCCCACCTCATAATCCATATTCCCTTATATGTACTAAGTCTTCTCTTTCCGCAGGATTGACGCCTTCTAGCGCACCATCAAATACTGCAAGCTTTGTGCCGCAGGTAGTACATGTTGCCTGCCGCGCCTTTTCTCCAGTACTATTTAATACATAATAGAATTCCACCCATTCACTATCCATTTCCCACATAAACTTTCGCTTACATAATGGGCAATATACCTCTCTATATCTATACTTAGCTTTTGGAAGTCTTTCCACTATCTCAACCTCTTTTACTGATTCAATTTTAAAATTCTTATCATCATCTGCAGACTCAACGCAGAATATGTCTCCTTTACCTGGACCAATTTTAACCGAAGTAACTTTTCCAACAAATTCATCATCATTTTCATCGATTACCTTGAGAAATTGCTCTGACATATTAGCATCCAGAATCGTTGCTAATTTATCCATAAAACTATCCATTATTTATTCACCACTTTTACTTTTTGCATTTAATAGTTGAGTCTCAAATTCCGTAAAATTCATATTCAAG
>JAZUIN010000082.1:0-2569 GCA_045642225.1 Lachnospiraceae bacterium
TTCTGATCTGATTGCGAGGTTCGGTGATAGTCCAGAGGATATGAGAAAAGCAGGAATTGATTATGCTGTAAATCAGATACAGGATTTACTTGATAATGATGTGGATGGAGTCCATATATATTCAATGAATAAGCCAGTTACTACGGCAGAGATAGTGGGAAGAGTTTGATTGAGAAGGAACAAATAAAATGGAACTAAATTCGGCACAATTATTAGCAATTGAATATACAATCGCTGTGATGGGGTTATATTTGTGGCGTAAATGTTTTTCACTAAAGAAAAGCAATATCAATTATTTTATGCGATTTGTGTATGTATTGAATGCATTTTTACTTTTTAATATACCAATTCGATATATTGAACTACATATCGTAACTTGGAATCGCATGTTAGTTTTTATCCTATATGCATTATCTGTTGTCTTAATGACTGTTACAGCGGCATATTGGTGTTTGTTTATTCTAAAACAGTTAAATAGCAGGATTGTATCATCTGTAAAAAAGGTGCATATATATTTATTTCCTGCAATAATATCTATTGTGCTGTGCGTTGTTAATTATTGGACTGGCTGGTTATATGTAATTGATGAATCATCTTCTTATAGCAGAGGCTCTTTGTTCTTTCTGCAATCAACCATTGCATACTGTTATGTGATAATTGTATCTATGAGTGTATTGTTCCACTTGATCAAAGATAAAGATAAGACAAATGCGAAAAAATGTGTTTATGCTACGATTCCTAGTCTTATAGCTGCTGTATTACAGGTAGTTTATGGCGGTTCATATCTTTTGGTTGGTGTTGTTATGACTGGATGGATTATGTATATCGAAATCTGTCTAGACAGACAAAAAGCGGATGAATTATCAGAGGCGGTTAGCGCTATTAATGATAAGCTTATTCATTCTAACAATGAAATTGCTCAAAATATGAGAACCATATTAGCGCTTTCTGATATTTATTTTGTTTTATTTGAAGTAGATTTGGAAAATGATACATTTGTAGAGATCAAAGCACCAGATTTTGTTTCAGATTTTTGTCGGCAATATACAAGCGCAAGAGAATGTTTGGATAATATTTCAAGTGGAATGTATGAAACTGCATATTGGGGATTAATGAGTACATTCTTTGAGATTGAAACGATTAATGAATGTTTGAGTGATAAGAATAGTTATTTTGTTGATGCAAGGGGAAGCCATAACAAGGATTGGGTAAGAACGACAATGATAGTTTCAGAACGAGATAGTGCTGGAAATGTTACGCGTGTCGTTTATACAATCGAAGAAATAGGCGATATTATCGAGCAACAAAAGAAGATTGAAGAGGCCAAAATATATGAAATACATGCCCTTCAGATGAAAGAACTGTTTATCCAAACAGCAGATGCGCTGGCTAGTGCAATAGATGCAAAAGATAAATATACACATGGCCACTCCAGAAGAGTTGCGGAATATTCTCGTCGAATTGCTATAGCAACTGGAAGAAGTGAAGATGTTTGCGAAAATGTTTATGTAGCTGGATTGTTACATGATGTTGGGAAAATTGGTATTGAGGATGCAATCCTTACCAAAGCAGGAAAACTAACAGATGAAGAATTTGCTGCTATCAAACAACATCCAGATTTAGGATTTAATATTTTAAGTGGGATTACTAGCAGTCCGTATTTATCAGTTGGTGCACATTATCATCATGAAAGATATGATGGAAAGGGTTATCCGTCAGGTCTTAAAGGAAAACAAATACCTGAATTAGCGCGAATTATTGCTGTTGCAGATTCTTATGATGCGATGACTTCAAGCAGAAGTTATCGTACTCCATTAGCTCAACAAAAGGTCCGTGAGGAACTGGTGAAGGGAATTGGAACACAGTTTGATCCAGAGTTTGCAAAAGCCATGATCCATATGTTAGATAAGGATACAGAGTATGAATTAAAGGATGATGCACATCTTCGCGATGAATTTTTACAGCAATATACCTTTGATGAATATAAGGAATGTTGTACGGAAGGTATCCAAATATCAGATTATGTTACAAGAATTACATTTTCGTATGAGTCTGTTTTACAACAGGAGGAATGTTTGCCTGCTATTGTTGTCTTTGATTCTTTAGATGGGCGAGTATATACAGATGAGTTAAATCAAAATAAAATGGACTATACGGATTTCTGCGATATTTTCTTGCGGGGGGATGTAGTCGAAGGTCAAATCCGTAAATGTCAAATGAAAGAGTATGATAATGACTCGAACGAAACGGTGGATAAAAATGAGGTAATGATTGAATCGGTAAGACAAAGAGATCATGTACAGATTAAAGTATTCTTTGACAAGGTCGTTCGAGAGTATACCCTTGCTCTTAGAGATCGTTCTCAATTTGCTTTTGTTGCGATTACTGGAAAGCAGTGCAAAGTTAGTGATTTTAAAGTTAGCAGTTTAAAAAATTCAGTAGAGGATGGATATATTAGTCGAATTGCTGAGGAAATCAGTTATATCAAAGATCATGAAGAAGGCGATTTGAAAAATCTCGAAATAGCTGGTTGGAGAGAAAATCATTCTGAAGGCGTTTTGATTGAAGA
>JAZUIN010000083.1:0-3594 GCA_045642225.1 Lachnospiraceae bacterium
CAGTTACTTCCGCAATGGCAATGATATGCGGAATGTCGGCATGTGCGAAGAAAAGTGCCGTTGATTCTGAGACCACAAAAATCGACTATGTGGTTGCAGAGATTGACTATGCTGCTGCAGAAAAGGAATTCATAGAATACCTGAAGGGAGATAATTATTTCTGTGGCGAGATAGACGGGCGATATGACGTCACGGGCGATGGATATGATGATCTGTATGCAGGTTATCTTTGGGGAAGCGGAATGCAGAGAGATGTTCTTACGTTTTATGATCCCGTAAACCATCAGGTATACAATGTGCACGAAGCTGATGATTCGGCTTTTCCATACGATTATCATGTGGTAAGTTGTGATGATAAAGGACTTACGGTATCGCGCAACCCTTTTAATGATCACGAGGAAGTAGTGATCGGAACGGTCAAGCTGATTGACGGCGAAGTAATCTTTGTCGAGAATTAAAAGGAACTTTTTTCGAAATATATATTTCGGATGGACAGTATTATCGGAATAATATCGCTCTAAGAAAATTGGCAGACGCATAGTCACGTATAATTTAAATCTGCAGTGCTTGGAGGCAAAGTAGGATTCAGCATATTTGTAAGCACTTGTTTGTAATTGTTACTATATGATATATTTAAGATGTTATAAGTAAAGGAGGCGGTATTTTATGTGCTCAAGGAATCAATTGAATATGTTAACTAGCGAAATCGTACATGAATATCGCAAGGTATATGGTGAATCAATCGATAGTATATTGTTATTTGGTTCATATGCAAGAGGCGATGAAGATGAGAACTCTGATATAGATATTGTAGCGATTGTACATGGTGACAGATTGGTATTGCAAGAGCAATTGAAAGATATATGGGATTCATCAGCAGAGCTTGGATTAGAAAATGATATCATTATATCTCCAACTGTTATTCCATATGATGAATACATGAAGTATAAAGATATTCTTCCATACTATACAAATATTAGTAAGGAGGGATTAGTGATTGGATGAGTTAGTTAAGTATAGACTTGAAAGTGCAAAAGAAAGACTAAAATCTTCAAGATTGTTATTAGATGCAGGTCAGTATAAGGATTCAATTGGTAGATCGTATTATGCTATTTTTTCTGCAGTAAGAGCTGTTCTAGCAGAAAATAAGGTCGATTTTAGTAAGCATGCAGGGGTCATATCATATTTTCAGAAGGAATATGTAAAGACTAATATATTTGATGTCAAGTATTCGAAGATATTGCAGAATGCATTTCAAATAAGAAATATATGTGATTATGATGATTTCTATCTAGCTACCAAATCTAGTGCTGAAGAACAGTATAATAATGCTCAGGAGATGATTGAAGCTATAGAGAGATATCTAAGTTCAAAATAGAGTATTTATACTAGAGAAAAATGATATTCTTACGAGAAGTGATTTCAAATTAAAAGTCGTTGAGAAAGGCAAGATCTGTTGGTTTTGCCTTTTTATTTTTCAAAAAGAACAGGAGATAAAGAATTTGTTAAAACAATTGCCAAAGTCTGATGTTGAGATTCATATAATGAAGCGTGGGCATGAATATTGGGATGGAACAGCGAAATTTGCATTGGATTGTTCTTGGAAAGCAGGAGGATATCTTGCAAAACTTATGTATGAAAATCTATTTGAAGACAATGAGAGAGTATTAGTTGTATTGATAGATGGAGACATAGCAGGTTATTGTACATATGTAAATAAAGACGAGTTGGCAGGCGAGTATGATTTCACACCATTTATTGGATTTATGTTTGTTGATGAAAGATACAGAGGTAAGAGATTATCTGAAAAACTTATTCAGGCTGCATGTAATCATGCTGAAGATAATGGATTTACAAAAATATATATTATGAGTGGAGAAGTTGGCCTGTATGAAAAATATGGGTTTAAGTATCTAGGAATGTATAAAACAATTTATGATACCGAGGAACAGCTTTTTGAAAAGTATATAGAGTAACGGGGGAAGTATAAAAAGAGCGTATAGGAGAGCTACAAACAGTGAAGTATGAAAATGTTTATTTTTTCACAGGGACAGCATATGCAGGAAAGTCTACAATGGTTAAATATCTTGCAGAAAAACATGATGGAATTGCATGTGAAGAGAATTATCATGAATCTTTAATGGGAAACTTGAAAGAAGAAGAATTTCCATGTCTTTGTTACACTCAAAATATGTTTGATTGGGCAGAGTTTATAAGAAGGACTCCAGAGGAATATGAAAAATGGATTTTAGGAACGGCTAAGGAATGTGAGATTCTTGAGTTAAGAATATTAGAAGATTTGGTTGCAAAAACAGATAAAAAGATATTTGTTGATACAAATATTTCGCTTGAGACATTATGGCAAATCTCAGATAAGGATCATGTTGTAATTATGCTATCAGATCCACAAATATCAGTTTCAAGATTTTTTGACAGACCAGATAAAGAAAAGCAATTTTTGTATCAATTGTTGTTAGCTGAAGAAAATCCAGAGGCAGCAATTGCTAATTTTAGAGAATGTCTTTCTAGAGTTAATTCGGTGGAAAATTACAATATGCTAGCGCGATCAGGATTTAATGTAATAACTAGAGATGAGAATAGAGTTATTGAGGATACGGCCAAGATTGTTGAACAGTACATCAGGTTATGATTTATATAAAAAATTTGTTTGTACAGTGTTTGTACAAACAAGTTATATACCTCGGAACCCTTCTTTTGAGAAATGTGTGTGTTCTGCTTGCGTTCAGTTCAACTGAACGCGGTGAAGAAGTAACTCAAACCTCCTATTTATCAGTGTTTCGAGGACGGAACATATGTTATTTAATGTTCGAGTCCCGTCTCGCAATTTGAAAAATCGCTGCTTTTAGCGTGTTATAAAGCCTGGGCTATAATGTCATATGTTTCTTTTTCGGTCAGTGGATTGTAAATATAACCATATGTTGTTGAGAGATTACTGTGACCAAGTTGTTCTCTGATAGCATCGATTGGAACAACTTTTGCATTATGCATACTTGCATAGGTCTTTCTCAGTTTGTGTATACTGGCAAGTGCCCTTGAATACGATAGCGACTATGAGATAGTACCAGGAAGCTATACAAACAATATAAACAAGGGAACCGCATCAGTGATGATCAGAGGTGTTGGAAACTATGGAGGAACAAGAAAAGTAAACTTCAAGATTAACGCCAAGGGATTTATCTGGTGGTGGAAGAGATAACAGGATCACAGTGAACTCTGTAGAAAGTATTAGTTATATAAAAATAAATAACAAGGTATGGAAGTGAGACAGTTGCTTCCATATCTTTTTTGTATAAATGCATAAGAGATTAATAGTTAATATAGAGGTGGTTTTTTGTGACCTTTGGAAAGCATATTGAAGAATTGGTACTTTTTATAGAATCTAATATTGAAGAAACGGAACAAGATGTTGATATATTGGAGAAATGGTAATATAATCAAAATATCATTTTGAAGAAACGGAACATAATATTGAGGTGAAGTAAATTGTTTAAAAGAAAAGCTTTTGAAAATTTAAAAGAATGGAAAGAAAAGAAGGCTCCAAATTATTCTGTGCTTTTAGAAGGGGCAAGACGT
>JAZUIN010000084.1:0-13104 GCA_045642225.1 Lachnospiraceae bacterium
GTTTGTTTTTTACTAATTAAATAGCTATTATTATTGTTCGCGGAAATTATTATTACTAAAAAATTATTTGTTAATTTTATTATTATTTTTTATCAAGTAATTATGTAACTAACTTAAAACTTATTGTTGTTGATTATATTATTTATGTAATTTCATATTACCAATAAAACATTTTATATTATTAAAATCATTTTATATTACTCGAAGGGACTAAATCATGGGAAAAGATTCAGAATTTTATAAAGACAAATCACGAAATCAAAAAATTAAATTACGAGAATTAATTAATGAATTGCCAGGCTTTGCACGTGATTATATTCATTCTAAAGAAGTTACTTCTCAACCTAGCACGCTTATAAGCTATTCATATGATCTTCTAACGTTTTTTCGTTACATGAAAAGCGAAAATCCTACCCTTAAGGATACTGAAATCGTCAAATTTGATTTGAAAATCCTTAAACAGATTACATCTGAAGATATTATTGAATATCAAAGATATCTTGAGTTAAATGTTGTAGGTGAACTTCACGAAAACGGCAAAAAAGCTATTGCTAGAAAAATGACAAGCTTACGTGGATTATATGAATATCATTATATGCATAAAAATATTGCTGATAATCCAATGCTTCTTGTACCTTTACCTCATCTAAAAAAGGACAAAAATATAGTCAGAATGAATAATTATGAGGTTCAAGCTATATTACAGGCTATTGAACTTGGAAATGCTTCAATGACCGAACGCCAACGAAAATATTGTCAAAAGACTCAAAAAAGAGACCTTGCTATATTAACATTAATGCTAAATACTGGTATTCGTGTAAGTGAATGCAATGGATTAGACTTAACTGACATAGATTTTATTGTTAATTCTTTAACAATTGTACGAAAAGGTGGCGGTCAGGATGTATTATATTTTGGAAATGATGTTCATAATGCCTTACAAGACTATGTTGAAGGCGAAAGAAAACTAATAAATCCTATAGATGGCCATGAAAAAGCATTGTTTTACTCATTACAAGGTCGAAGAATTAGTGTTGATGCCATAGAAAAGCTTGTAAAAAAATATGCTTCTGTAGCAGTTCCAAATAAAAAAATCACGCCGCATAAACTAAGAAGTACATATGGTACTGCTCTCTACCGTGAAACAGGCGATATACGCCTTGTAGCGGACGTTTTAGGGCATGAAAATGTTAATACTACTATTGACTACTATGCAGCTATTGAAGACGAACACAAGCGACAAGCAGCCAATGCAGTTAATTTCAATAGATCAGATAATTAATTTAATTTCAATAGGTCAGATAATTAGTTTATTTGTTCTTTTTATTCTGATCTATTGATTTCTTGATGTTTTCAGATGTTTTGGCAGCATTTTCTTTGATTTGATCCATAAATTTATATGGTTCTTGTTTGATGCCAAATTCTTCCATTTTATCTATTATACGTTGTTTTACAAGCTCGGCTATTTCTGGAGTCTTAAGATCTGCGTAATCTTCAGGCATAATTGGCTCTAAGAAAATAACTTTGTTCTTACAAGGCTTTAAAGACATCGTATTAAAAGGAATATATGTATCTATAAGGCATACTGGTACAATTGGAACCTTAGCTCTCGTTGCACTTTTAAAGCTTCCTGGCTTAAATTCTTGTAAGTTATTATGATTATTAGTATATCCACCTTCAGAAAAAATGATATACTTCTTGCCATTCTTAACTTCCTTAGTTAATTCGTTAATAATTCTCAAAGCTTGTCTTACATTATCAATTTCCATACGCTTGGCATCTAATAAATTAACTAATTCACGAACCATAATGGTATATGATTTCTTCTTATCCATAACAAATGAACATGGCTTTTCATGAGCATATAATATAGCTAAAACGTCATATTTACCTTGATGATTTGGAAACATCATATAACCGCCTTCTTTCGGCAAATTCTCAGTTCCGTATACTTCTGTAGTTATATGTCCAGATTCTCTAAGATATTTAACGAGTTTTTTGCCGGCTAAATATCTCATTTCTTCAGAAAATTCATCTTTATTTGCAGCCATTCTGCGTACTTTCATCATTAAATATGGTGTACGAAATAAATTAAAAATTACTACATATATTAATCGTAACATTAATATTCCCCTTTTGTTTTATTAGAAAAATCTAAATACTCCAAAAACTTTACCTAAAATAACACAGTTTTCTACTATAATTGGATCCATATTATCATTCTCAGGTTGAAGTCTAATATGATTATCTTCTTTATAGAATGTTTTAACCGTTGCAGAATCATCAACTAAAGCAACAACCATGTCACCATTCTTAGCATCGCTTTGCTGTCTAACTAGAATTGTATCTCCATCAAAAATACCTGCATTAATCATACTTTCACCTTTGACCTTCAACATAAAAGATTGAACGTTAGGCATAAACTCTGCTGGAATTGGGAAATATGATTCGATATTTTGAACAGCTAAAAGAGGTTGTCCTGCAGCGACTTGTCCGACAACAGGCACTGAAACAGTTTCTCTTCTAACCATATTAAAATTCTCATCAATAATTTCTATTGCTCTAGGCTTACTTTCATCTCTCTTAATATATCCGTTCTTCTCTAGTCTTTCCAAATGTTGAAAAACAGATGATGTAGATTTTAAATTAACAGCTTCACCTATTTCTCTAACAGTTGGTGGATAACCTGTACTAATTATTTCATTCTTTAAATAATCAAGTATTTCTTTCTGCTTTGCTGTAATCTTGCCGTATGCCATGTACACTTTCCTCCTATTATATGAATAAATCGCTTAATAAAATGTAGCTTGAAAATATCCAACTAATTTAATCTAAAAGTATTTTAACATAAGGAAAAATAATATGCAAACAAATATTCGCGAAAATTTGTTCGATTTTCTATTGACAAACAAATGTTTAGTGTGTATTATACTATTCAGAACAGATGTTTACGAACATTTATTCGAGATTAATGAAAATTTTAACGAAAGAGGTAATACTATGGAAGCAAGAAGAATGAGTTATAGGGTTAATGGATATAATAAAAGAGCCAATTACAAAGGTCATAGTAAGTTTTTTATAACTACTTTGATATTTGTAATAGCTCTAGTTATATCAATAGTATTGTTTACAGCAAATAGCCATGCTGCAACAGATCATCAAGTTAATACATATTATACTAATATATATGTCAACTCTGGTGATACATTATGGTCTATTGCTGAGGACAATTATAGTGTTGAATATGGTGATTTCAAGTCATATGTACAAGAAATTCAAGGTTTAAATCATTTAGATAATGATAAGATTCATGCTGGGAGCTATCTAATCATACCTTATTGTAAGTAAACGCAATATAATTTACTATAACTCTTCTATTGCAACCACAGTACCATCACGCCACACTCTTTCAATATCGTAGAAATCTCTTCCTTCTTCTGTAAAGAGATGAACTATGATATCACCGTAATCCATAAGAATCCATGAAGAAGTTTTTATCCCTTCTATTCTTTTAGGGAGAATACCCTTTTCATGCATTATTCTATCAACTTCATCTTTTAATGCATCTAATTGATTAATGTTGCTTGCTGAGGCTACAATGAAGTAATCAGCCATAGGTGTCACATGATTTACTTCAATTATTGTTGGTTCGATAGCCTTTTTTTCATCAATCGCATTATATATATCTTTAACATTTTGCTTTATTTCTTCCATATTTGCTCTCCTTGTTTAATTTATTTTCAAAGAAATTATACGTTTCTAATGTTGTATTATCAATTATTGCTCCTGATTCTTCTAAATATGCAATAGTATCTTTTAGTATCATTGTTGTTGCAACATCAATGTCTAAGTAAGCCATAGCTCGTATTTCGTGTAATCTAGACGCTTTATTACGATTAGGCTCAATATAATCAGCTACGAAAATTATTTGTTCTATTAAATTCATACCTTTACGACCTGTAGTATGATAAGTTATTGCATTTAAAATATTTTCGTCGTTAATATTATATTTGTTTTTTGCAATATGTGCGCCAACCTTTCCATGTAACAGATATAAAGCCTTTTTTTCAGCCGATGAGATCTCAATATTGTTGCTTTGACAATAATTTAACAACTCTTGGTCACTTAATTGTTTTGCAGCGTCATGTAATAATCCTGCTATTTGAACAAATTTAAGCGGAATATCGTATCTCATAGCTAGATTTTCAGCAGTATACATTACACCTAAGGTATGTTCATATCGAGATTTTGAAAGTTCTTTCTCTAAATCAGATTGTATTTTCTTTATTAAATCGTAATCCATAGCAGTTTTTTCTCTATATAGGAAATGTTTATCAATATAATCTATAGTTTTTATATCTAAATAATTATTAACATTTTCATTATGAATTGTTTCATCATTAGTATTTTCATTATAAAGACCTAAATTTGTAGAGTGATTATCTTTGATATTATATATATCTGTATTTTTATCAAGCATATTTCTTAATTCAGATGAAGAAATATCAAAATAATCACAATGTAAAGGTAAAAACTCTCCGTTGAATTCTTTAGATGCATATGAGAGTTTATCTAAAAAGATATTATACTCTTTTATTCTGTCAGGAGCCAAATTCTTATTTTGCATATTAGAATTAATATTAACAACAGTATTTATAGTTTTTTTGCTGCTTTCGAATGATGAATCCACACTACTACAACGTCTTGTTGCCACTAATATTTTTGCAAAAGAACAAATTTTTTGTGGTTTAACCCATTTGCCAAAAGAATCCAAGGAATCTTCACCAATAATAAAATATAGCTCATAATCAGGATATTTATGGCTCAATTTCTCTAAAGTATTATGTGTATAACTACAATTAGTTGACTTAATTTCAAGATCTAATACTTTAACATTATCCAGTTCTTTTACAGTTTCACGAACAAGATTCAATCTAGAAATTGATGAAATATTGTTCGTAATTTCTTTATGAGGCGGACATCCATTAGGAATAAACCACAATTCATCAAGTTTATATTCTTGTAGTGCTGCATTTGCAATGTGTAGATGACCTTTATGAATCGGGTTAAATGTGCCACCTAAAATACCAATTTTTTTACACATAAATCCTACTTTACTAATTCAATTACAGGCTTTTTTGCTTCTCTATATAAAATAATCTTTTTGCCAATCACTCTAACGACATCAGAATGAGTACGTTCTGCAATTACAGAGGCTATTTCTTTAGGATCGTCAAAGCAATTTTTTAATACAGAAACTTTTATTAACTCTCTTTTTGCAAGTGCTTCGTCAATTGCAGTTATAATCTCTGGTGTAAGACTTGATTTACCAATTTGAAATATAGGCTGCATAGAATTTGCAAGGGATGAAAGTTGATTTCTTTGTTTATTTGTTAACATATTTCCTCCAAATTACAATTATTTATAATAATCAAAAGCTAATCCATACATACGTACTGTATCGCCTTCTTCAATACCCATTTTTTCTAATTCTGCCAAAATACCTTGTTCTTTAAGGAATTTTTGGAAGAACAAAAAGCCTTTTTCAGACTCTAGATTTGTAAAACCAAGCATTTTTTCAATTTTTGGTCCTTCAACAACATAATTACCTTCTTTGTCAATTTCAATTGTATAAGATAATTCTTCAGTAATTCTTGTTGTTGGATCAAATTCAGCTTCATAAGTAATAAGTGTATCTTCACAGTTGTCTAATAGTGACTTAATATGCCACAATAAGTCTTTGACACCCTCACCACTAACGGCAGAAATTGCAAAAACATCAATATTTCCATCTATTTCATCTTTGATTTTTGCAATAATTTCTTCTTTCTTATCAGGACATACATCCATTTTATTTGCAACAATTACTTGTGGCTTGTTTAAAAGGTTATCATCATATTTGATAAGTTCGTTATTGATAGACTTAATATCTTCGATAGGATCCCTTCCTTCAACAGAAGCTCCATCAATTATATGCACTATAACCTTAGTACGCTCGATATGACGTAAAAATTCGTGTCCTAAGCCAATTCCGTCTGATGCCCCTTCTATAAGACCAGGAATATCAGCTATTACAAAACTAGCATCGTGATCAAGGTCTACTACACCAAGATTTGGTTGCAATGTAGTAAAGTGATAGTTTGCAATTTTGGGATTAGCATTTGTCACACGTGATAAAAATGTTGATTTACCAACGTTAGGGAAACCTACTAAACCTACATCTGCAATTACCTTTAACTCCAACAAAACTTCAACTTCGATTGATTCTCCGCCTGGCTTAGCATATTTAGGAGCTTGCATCTTAGATGTTGCGAAATGTTGATTTCCTATGCCCCCGCAACCACCTTCAAGAACAACAACTCTCTTGTTGTCTCCAGACATGTCACATATAACTTTTCCAGATAAAGCATCCTTTACAACAGTTCCTTCTGGCACTTTTAGCACTAAATCTTCACCGCTTTTACCATGACAGTTCTTTTTGCCACCTTCTTCACCTGGTGTTGCTGCAAATTTTCTTCTATGACGGTAGTCTGCAAGTGTATTTAAGCTAGTATCAATTTCAAATATAATGTCTCCGCCTTTGCCGCCGTCTCCGCCGTCAGGACCACCATTTGGGACATATTTTTCTCGTCTAAAGCTAACATGGCCATCGCCACCTTTACCTGATTTTATAATTATTCTTGCACGATCTGCGAACATATAAAGCTCCTATCTAAAAAAATAAGGCCTTCCAAATAGAAAGGCCTCAATAAGTTTAATTATTTCTCGCTAACAGGATATACGCAAGCTACTTTCTTGTCTCTACCCTTTCTTTCGAAACGTAAAGTTCCATCAACTAAAGCAAATAATGTATCATCGCCACCGATTCCTACATTAGTGCCTGGATGAATCTTTGTACCACGTTGTCTATATAAAATGTTTCCAGCCTTAACGAACTGTCCATCAGCTCTCTTAGCGCCTAATCTCTTAGACTCTGAGTCACGACCGTTCTTTGTGGAACCCATTCCCTTTTTGTGAGCGAAAAATTGAAGGTTCATTTTCAACATATCTCTTACACCTCCTTGATGAAAATTTTCAAATACTTTTCAGAATAAGAATCTCTTATTCCTTCTAATCCAAGAACAAGACTTTTCATTAATAAATTACTTTCATCATTAACATTTTCATTAATTCGAAAATCAATTTCGCCAGTCTCTTCATTACTTTCAAGAAAATAATCTAACTTACAAAACTTATCTATAGAATTAATAGTGTTAATAACTAGAACCGACACGCTAGCACATACAATATCACGACCATAATCGTCGAATTCGGCATGCCCTGATGTCTTAATCCCTATGTAATTATCCTTGTTCTTCAAAATAGATATTTCAATCATAACTAACCGTTAATCTTGTCAATCTTGATTTGTGTAAATGGTTGTCTATGACCATTCTTTTTATGATATCCAGTCTTACGCTTATACTTATAAACGATAACTTTCTTACCTCTTCCTTCTCTAACAACTGAAGCTTCAACTGTTGCACCCTTAACTGTTGGTTCACCAACCTTAAGTGAGTCGCCTCCAATTGCTAATACTTGGTCAAATACTACTTTCTCACCAGCATCAACGCCAAGCTTTTCAATGGTAATGATATCGCCTTCAGATACTTTGTACTGTTTACCACCTGTTGCAATAATTGCGTACATAAGATTTCCTCCTTTTTATCATTACTCGCCAGTTACGGTGTTGCATATACAACTTAAAAACCTTCCTGAGCGGCACATACCTTAGTATGATACACCCAAAGAAGGTTTTTGTCAATTGTTTTTATGTATTAAATGCTGTTTTTAACGATTTATGCACTCGTATAAGCTTGGACCCGACTTGCTTCTTGTAAGTTCAACTAAATCAAGAGCTGTATAATCATAAACTTTAACATGATTAGCGTCTTGCAAGGCTTCTTTCCTTAACAAATTAAGTATATGGCTCTTCTTCTCAGAGTCAGTCATATTTATAAAATCTATCACGACAATGCCGGATATATTGCGAAGTCGCAATTCTTGCATTATTTTTACGGCAGCTTCTGTATTTATTTGAAATGCAGTATCTTTATTGCTCGTTTTAATGTTTTTTCCTGAATTTACGTCTACAACTGTTAATGCTTCTGTTTGTTCTATAACAAGGGATGCTCCAGATTTCAAATAAACTTCCTTATTAGTTAGCTTGTCCAAAAGACTTTCGATAGAATATAGCTTCCACAAATCATAATCATCATTATATAATTCAAGTAATTCACTGAATAATTTCAAACCACCTTTCTTTGTAGAAGTGATCAATCTATCATAAATGCTAGAAGAATCTGTCACAATTTTATCAAAATTATCTGGATTATATCTTTTTAACAAATTCTCATAATGCAAATGTGAATTATCAACGCAAGTATATAATGCTGCATTATTTAGTTTCAAAATGCAATCTTGATACTCCTGTAGGAGTATACTAAAATCGTTTTTTAACACTTCATCATCAATATCTTTAGAAATGGTCCTCGCTGTAATATTAACACTAGAAAGCTTTTCTTTAAAAGATAAATCAAAGCCTGTTGAGTCATATAGTAAGTCATTACTCAAATCAAAAGAATCTTCCAATTCACTTTCTATCAAGCTCCTAAGTTCTTTGTTTCTAGGTGCTTCAATCTTTTTAGAGACTCCTATTCTTCTTCTAGAAGTATCAAGTACAAAATAATCACTGTGAAATGTTAATGTTGTAGATAATGCAACTTCCTTAGTCTTGATTTTATCTCTAATTACAGACACAAGAATCAAATCACCTGTTACTAACTCCTTATTTTTGCTTTGTTTTTTGACAAAAAATGGATTTATGTTGTCTAAGGGTAAAAAACCTGTGATTTCAGGTGTTATCTTAATAAATGCTGCATTTATATTTTTAATTATTTGCTCTACTCTTCCAACGTAAATATTTCCAACCAAAGATTCTTCTTTATAAAGAAATAAATCAATAGGTTTACGTCTAGAATCAAGTACTACCTCTAGATTAATATGACAATTTTTATATTTTCCTTCGGTTATAACTAAAACATTTCCCATATTAGTGATTTTCACCTACATCATTCAGACTAATCAAATTATCTTTATCGCCCGTAAACATATCGATTCTATGCATAGAAAGCTCGATTTTATCAATCTCTAGATCAAACTCCTTGAAAAATTCTTGCAAAACTATTTCTGGCTTTAAATTATCGGTTGAACCAGCAGAAACTAGCATATAAAAACATACCTTATCATCAACATTTTCTGCGTGAAAATCATATATCAATGGTAAAATATCGATTTCTTTTTCAGATTTTTTTGTTTTTTTGACAACTAGATGCGAAGTTTTATTGCAAAAACTTGATATTTTTTCGTTAATCGTATCAATGCATTCAGTTTTGTTTAAGCCAGTTGCAATTGAATTAATCATTTCTTGCTCTAAATCGTCTTTCTTTACAAATATTTTATAGCTACTAGCGGTGTGCGCTGCCATAGCATTTTGCGTTCTTTCTGGCAAATACTTGAAAGAATGAACAATAACAGATGGCACCATATTTTCATTCAAAACATTTACCGCATACTCAGATGAAATGTCTTCAGTAATGTCAATGTCCATGTATTCACCATCAGAAGTCATTCCAAGTCCTAACGGTGCACCAAACGACATAATCTGATGTGGATTAAATCCATCAGAATAGCTAATAGGAAGCTTTGCTCGATTAACAGCTTTTTGAAAATATCTAAGCATATCTAGGTGTCCTACATAACGCATCACGCCTAGTTTGGAGAATCTAACTCTTACCTTCAAAGCATACACCTCCTTTATATCTTGCAGAACCACAACCATTACATTGCATACGACAATTTGGCGTTACGATACCATTTTTAGCATTTTCCCATTCTTTGATTAAGAACTTTTTGGTAACACCTACATCTATAAAATCCCAAGGTAACAATTCATCAACTTCGCGTTCTCTAAAAATGTAAAAATCTAAACTGATATCATTTTTATCGAAAGCCTTCATCCAACGCTCATAGTCAAAAAACTCAGACCACGCATCGTATAAAGCACCGTCTTGATACGCATCATATATAGCCTTTGCAATTTTACGATCTCCTCTTGCAAATACGCCTTCTAAGACCGATACATCTGCTTCGTGATACTTATATCTCAAGCTTTTCTTATTAAGCTGCTCCTTTAATTCGTCGTTTACAATATGCGCTCTACGTAAATATTCTTCCTTAGGGTACATTCTTGCCCATTGGAAAGGCGTAAATGGCTTAGGGATAAAGAACGAGCTTGACATTGTTATTTGACATTTTCCATTGCGTTCCTCTTTAGGAATTTCATCATAATAATGAACTGCAATTTCGTTCGCGAGACGTGGAATTGCCTTCATATCTTCCTCTTCTTCAAATGGAAGCCCTAACATAAAGTATAATTTAACCTTATTCCAGCCGCCTTTAAATGCAAGTGTTGAGCCCTTTATAATATCATCTACCGTAAGCCCCTTATTTATAACATTTCGCATTCTTTGGCTACCAGCTTCAGGTGCAAATGTAAGCGAACTTTTCTTAATATCCTGCACCTTACTCATAACATCAAGTGAAAAAGCATCTATTCTAAGACTCGGCAAGGAAATGTTAATGTGTTTCTTAGCACAAATCTCAATTAAATAGTCAATAAGCTCTGGCAAATCAGAATAATCACTTGAAGACAAGGAAACTAAGGATATTTCTTGATGTCCTGTGCTTTCAATCATTTCTAGAGCTTGCTGTTTCAAAACTTCTACTGATTTCTCACGATTAGGTCTATAAATCATGCCAGCTTGACAAAATCTACAGCCACGAATACATCCTCTTTGAATTTCTAGAACCATTCTATCTGCTGTAGCCTTAATAAATGGAATAATTGGCTTAGTAGGATAAGGTCCGTTGTCAAAATCAGTAAAAACAAGACGTTTTACCGTAGTTGGCACTTCTTTCAACTTAGGCGAAAACGCTTTTATAGTGCCATTTTCGTTATATTCTACCTCATACAAGCTTGGAACATACAATCCTTCCATTTGTGAAGCTGCCAAAAGAAAAGCATCTCTAGAATATGTACCACTTTTCTTCATTTCTTTGTAAGTATCTAGAAGATTATCATAGGTTAACTCGCCTTCTCCAATAAATACTATGTCAAAGAAATCAGCAATTGGTTCTGGATTGTAAGTACAAGGTCCACCACAAATAATTATAGGATCATTTTCGTCCCTATCCTTTTGCCAAATAGGAATTTGTCCCAAATCAAGGATTTGAAGCACATTTGTATAACACATTTCATATTGCAAGGTTATACCTACAAAATCAAAATCCTTAATATTATCTTGCGATTCTAATGCAAATAAAGGTATATTTTCTTCCTTCATGATTTTATGCAAATCACTCCATGGAGAATATACCCTTTCGCACCAAGTATCTTCACGACGATTAAACATTTCATATAATATTTGAATTCCCAGATGCGACATTCCTATCTCATACACATCTGGGAAACACATTGCAAATCTTATATCAATCTGGTCTAAATCTTTGTGAATGCTATTTAATTCGTTACCAATATAGCGGGCAGGCTTTTCCACCCGCATTAAAACATCATCATCTAAAGCTAATTTACTCATTTATTTATGCATAAGCTCCTTCGTAACATCATCCCATGTAATATCACACTCAACCATTAATATCATCAAATGATACAAATAATTTGACATTTTATATTTTAACACTTCTTTATTATCATTTTTTGAAGCAATCATAAGTTCAACGGCCTTTTCACCAGCATGTTTTAGCACTCCATCAAGTCCGTCACTCATTACATAATTTGTATAAGAGCCTTCCTTTGGATTTTCACGTCTATCCAAAATCAAGTTATAAATAGTCTCGAAAACCTTAAGTGGATTCTTCTCAATGTACTCTTTCTTTACAATTTCATTAAAGAAGCAGCTTTTGGCACCAGTGTGGCATGCAATACCGCCAACCTGTGAAACTAAAGCTAATAAAGTATCTTTATCACAATCTGCAGTAAATTGTTTTACAAATTGTAGATGACCACTGGTTTCACCTTTCACCCAAAGCTTCTTTCTACTTCTAGAATAATAAGTCATCTTACCTGTTCTAATAGTTTGATTAAAGCTTTCTTCATTCATATAAGCAAGCATCAAAACCTCTTTAGTAATATAGTCTTGCGCAATTACAGGTATAAGACCATTATCCATTGGCTTTAAATCTTTCCAGCTTAGCTTAGGATTAAAGTTATCTAACTTAATACCTTTATTAGCCAATGTACTCTTGAGACTCATGATATCATTTTCATTGTCTATAAATTCACCAGAAATACCTCTAATTTGTGTAGAGGATAATATTTCTACCAAATATTTCTCGTCATATTCTGGAACATTAACAATATAAGGAACTGAACAATTATTTTCAAATCCGTTAAAATTTAGTAAAGACTTGTCTAAAACAATAATTTCATGAGCATATTTTTCAACTAACTCTTTATTTTTGAATACAAAATCCATTGTTTTTATAGAAACAAGAATTTTATCAGTGCCATATCTAAGTGCAGCCTCCTCGAGAAGTTCTGCTGTTTGCTTCTTCGAACCATTAAGAATGACCTCTACGCAGCCAACAAAGAAAAGGCTTTTTACATCCTCTAGGTTATTTACATTTCCACCTGCACAACACTTAATCTCTGAAATATTATTAATTTCACGTATTGCATTGACATTAACTTCACGTTCATCCTCATCCTTTGATAAATCATAACAAATAATTTTGTCAACACCAGTATCATTGTAATAATTTGCTAGTTCAACTACATCTCTTGGATTGTTGAAATTTGTAGGCGAACTAACAGCCATTCCGTGCTTTATATATATTGTAGCAACAATATTCTTCTGTCCCATCTCTTCTCCTTTATAGTAATCTTTTTCTTTTTAATTTTTTATATAGTTTTCTTTTTTATACTTTTTTATATAATTTTCTTTTTTATATTTTATATAGTTTTCTTTTTTTTAATATTTTATA
>JAZUIN010000085.1:0-2551 GCA_045642225.1 Lachnospiraceae bacterium
CTCAAAATGTCTAAAACTGGCACACATTGAATATAATGTATGCCAGATAGGGCTCCTGTCTAAGTTGACAAAATCACTTTAAATCTTCTAGAATAAGGTATCGGCAAGCACGGTTAGAATATGCTTGATGTGTATGTTTAACTTCCGCGAGCGACGGGGTGCAGAAAATGCGTAGAATATCGCTCATGTGTAAACTTGCCTAAAGCGGCAAGTTTTTTAATAGGAAAAAATAAAATGAAAATTGTATCTGTTAATGTTAAACAATTGAATAAGTATTCAAAGGATCCAGAGTTTTTGAACAAAAGTAGGAGACCTTGTGTTTTGATTGTTCAGTTAAAATATAAGGGCAAAAGATATAATTTTGCAGTTCCTTTTCGCTCAAATATTCCGGCAGCAAGTCCAAAAGATGAGTATTTTCCATTACCTCCTAGATCAACAACTTGAGAGGGTAATAGACATGGCTTGCATTACATTAAAATGTTTCCTATTAGAAATGATTGTTTAGAAATATATCATACGGAAGGGAATGTTGCTGCAACTATGTATAAAGCAATAATTGATAAGAATCAAAAACAAATAGTTTCTGAATGTCAAAAGTATTTACAAAAATATGAAAATGGTGAAATTCCAAATTATGCAACAGATATAGATTTATTATTATCATTGATGTAATTAGATAAATTTGAATTTGTCATATTGAAACGAGCAAATTTTGTATATATAATAAAATTGTGATAGGGAATGAGGCTCTCCCTCAGTTTGACTGAAACCGCTCTAACAGCTGATGGCTTCTGCATAGGCTATCTTTTTTTGTCTAATTATATCGGAGGAGGAATATATGTTAGTGAAGTGTTTTGCAGTTGGTATGGGAGGTTTTATTGGATCGGTGATAAGATATCTGGTATCTAGAGTCGAATTCCAGAAATCAGGCAATTACCCGATTAACACCTTCCTTGTAAATGTTGTTGGAGCGGTGCTTATTGGGGTGATAATTGTATATGCGAAAGAAAATGGGATAAGTGAGGAGAAACTCTTATTCTTGAAGATGGGATTATGTGGCGGTCTTACAACATTCTCAACGTTCTCAGTTGAAACCTTTGGCTTCATAGAATCCGGGAATTTGTTGATGGGGTTAGCGTATATTGTAGTAACTGTTGCTTTGTGTGTGCTTGGAGTGTATCTGGGAATGAAAATAGGATCGTTATATTAGATAACAGTGAAAATTCCAGTTTGTCGTGAAGATGGGCATAAATACAAAACGGAAGTTTTAGGAGTGAGGAGGGAGAATAACCAATGAGTTATTTCGACTACGAAGGAAATAGAATTTTTTATGAAGAAATAGGAGACGGCAAACCTTTAATATTGCTACACGGTAATACAGCATCAAGCAAAATGCTTGCTCCTATTATGACCCTCTTTTCGGAAAAACATCATGTGATTACAATGGATTTTCTGGGATGCGGACAATCGGACAGGTTGCGTGAATGGCCTGCAGATTTGTGGTATGAATGGTCAAAACAGGTTGTAGCTTTGTGCGATTATCTGAACTTCGCTAAGGTCGATCTAATCGGATGCAGTGGTGGGGCTCTGGCGGCTATTAATGTGGCATTGGAAAATCCTGAGCGTATAGATGCAGTAGTAGCCGATAGTTTTGAAGGAATCAAAGCAAACCCATCCATTACCGAACAAATTAGTATTGGACGAAATTATGCAAAACAGAATGAAGGATTCTGCGCGATGTTGAAACTGATGCATGGAGAAGACTGGGAAAAGGTTCTTGATGCAGATACAGAAGCTGTTATGAATCATGCTAAGACTGTGGGTGATTTCTTCCATCGACCATTTTCAGAGCTTCAAGCTAAGGTGTTATTAACAGGTAGTGCCGAAGATGAAATGTTCCCAAAAGGTCATTATGAGGAACTTTTTCACAACATCTGTTCCCAAACAAGTTTTGCAAAAGGATATATTTTTGAACACGGGGGACATCCGGCTATGATGAGCAATATGGAAGAGTTTGTCTCAATGTGTAAAGAATTTTTTAATTAACAACTTCCAGTTTTTCGAGCCAAATAAATATTAGATTACATTGCCGAGAGCTAACCACTCTCGGTATTTTGTATGCCCAAAATCAAGAAGGGAGGACGGAATCATGGCAGTATTAGTAATCAAAAGCCTGGATGAAATCAAAGAAATATTAGCATGTATGTTTGCTTAAGAAAAAGCAATTCCGCTAAGCATTTTCTTAGGCGATAAAAAGAAGTATGGAATCTTGGAATCATCAGTTGTATAATACAAATAGATTAGATACGGATTACTTATTCAGATAATCATAAAACAATCGTGAGTAGTCTCTGGCAACACTTTGGCAACAAAAAATTGCATAGCCGAAATATTTGTGAAAATAATGCTCATATAAATAGCAAAATCGACCAAAACTTAAACAGATTTGTTTAAGTCGCGTGGCTTCGAGTTGAGTGGGAATAAACTGAGAGAATACAGATAATACGTATAATAGAAATAACAGTAGCCCGAGTATGCAAAGAAATGCATT
>JAZUIN010000086.1:0-2010 GCA_045642225.1 Lachnospiraceae bacterium
CCAACAATTTCTCGGTCAGGAAATGCTTGCTTAAGTACAGCCATAGCTATATTATCATTATTTGGTTGACCGTATGTCGGCATTAATACGGCACCATTCATGATTAAAAAATTAGCATATGTAGCAGGAAGACGGAAATCATTCTCGTCTTCATCAAAAATCGGATTTGTCATTGGAAGAGGAAGTAGTCTGTAAGGCTTGCCTTCTTTTGTCCGCATAGCTTTTAGTTCTTCTTCCATCAAACTTAGTTCAGAATAATGTTCATCATTAGTATCTTTACACTGAACGTAAACAATTGTATCATTTGGACAAAGTCGTGCAAGAGTGTCTATGTGTCCGTCTGTATCGTCTCCTGCTAGATATCCATGATTCAACCAAAGTACACGTTCTGCATATAGCGTTTTGTGCAACATTTGTTCTGCTTCTTCTAAAGAATAATAGTTTCTATTAGGAGCAAGTAGACAAGATGCAGTTGTAAGTATTGTACCTTTACCGTCAGATTCAACAGATCCACCTTCAAGAATAATTCTTCGGTTATCTTTATATATAAAATCTCCTTCAAGATGACTGAATATTCTTTCGTTAATCTGATTGTCCAAGTCTGAGGCGAACTTCATTCCCCAACCATTGAATCCAAAGTCATTGACAACACGTTTGCCGTCTTCCTTAGTTGTGATGAAGGCGTGATCTCTAGCCCAAGTATCGTTGGTCTCAATTTGTATAATCTCAATATTGTTAAGATTTATATCATTAATAGTATTAAGTTGATCAACAACACTTGAAGGATCAGGTGTTACTATTTTAAGTTTTTCTCTCTTTGCAATTTCTTTTGCGAGATTCTTATAGCATTCATTTGCTTTTTCAAAATATGGTTGCCAATCTGTATTTATATGAGGCCAAGCGATTTGTACGAAACTTTGTGGCTCCCATTCGGCCGGAAATCTATTCATTCTATATATTGTTTGTCAAAATTAGTACCTAAAAAATATATTATCTTTTTAATAATTTTATTGATATTTTCTTTCTTATTTCAAATCTTATTTTTTTTGAAGTCTTTAATTTTTCTTGGGGATTTTTGTCATCAATTTTTCTGAGCAAATCTTTCGCCTTTGTCTGTAGCATAATAAGTGTCGATGCTGGACTTGGGCAAACATAAGCTTCCTCAGCGCCATCCATTTGTATGTTACAATCGATATAGGTAGATGTGGTAAAATATGTAAGATATTCTCCACGAAATATAAACTTCACATTATATTGTTTATCCCATAGTTCTTTATGATTTTCGTAAAAATCATTTGGCGTAGTCCAGAACCGGGTTTGTGGGACATTCTTATTATATGTATCTTCCGGCTCTATAAATAAATCACCCCAAGGCATCCTGTTTGTGATGTCTATATCAAGGTTTGTTATATATTCTTTTAGTCGATCTATTTCGTAATCCATTTGATTTATGTCGAAAATATTGATACAAAGTTATTGTTTTTTACGATATAATCAAATTATTAATCAATAAAGTACATTTTTACAATCTACTTATCTACTTTTCATAATAAATAATTATATTTGCAATTATGAAAAGTAAAATTAAGTTCATACAAAGACATCTTTTTTGGATATCGGTTTTCTTGTTTATATTGTTTATGTGTTTCTTCAGTGACCATAGTTACTATGCACTGAAAACAATAGAACATCAACAAGATCAGATAAGAGACGAGATTGCTTCTTATCGCGATAGTATAGCACAATATGAAGCACATATTGAAGAGGTGAGTGGCAATACAAAAGAACTTGAGAAGTTCGCTCGTGAGAAACTAATGATGAAAAAGAAAAATGAAGATGTTTATATTATAAAATGAAAAATATAATTATTAACATTTCATATTTGTTGGTTGTTGTAGCAGCTGTTGCTTATATGCCTTTTCAACAATACGCCCCATATTTGATGGTAGTTGGTGGTGCGGTATTATTTGTTTCTCATTTTGCAGAAAAGTATGATGGCAATAATATCCG
>JAZUIN010000087.1:0-6451 GCA_045642225.1 Lachnospiraceae bacterium
AAGATCTTCGATATAGTAATAAGACTGCCACAAATTCTGACGTTCAGATGCATAATCGTAAGATGTAATTCCGCTTTCATCAAAAAGTTGATCCGGATTTATAGAATAAAAGACGTGTGAAGAACCAATGAAAACGACATCCAGCGAATCTTCTGGCAAGTCATATATTCCACCATTACTATTTATAAAGCCTGAACTCAATTCCATTTCAAAATAGTATTTCGGTAAAAGCAATTTTTGAACACAATAAAAAAGCCCTAAGCCAAATATGGTAAAGAGCAAAATTACAAGCAAAATATTTATTTTTTTTCTGGAAGAATTCAACATAAAAACCTCTAAATGTACAAAAACCTACACTATTGTAAGCGAGATAAATTGTGCTGTCAAATATGAGTAAGGCTCAGAATCCTTCAAATATAGAAATAATCCAAGCCTCACATCAATATATGTCTTCAAATTCAGCCTTCAGCTCCGTAGCCTTCTTATTGCTTCTTCAATAGCTTCTCTTTCATAATTAAGATTTGTTTTTTCTGCACTAATTCTTGTTCTTTCCTGCTCAAAAATTGATGCAAATTCTTTCTTTAATTCCTCTAGGTGACCTATCGATTCATTAATATATTTTTCCGAAGCCTCACCAGTCCACCCAGAATAAAGTTCTTCTGTTGCTTTCATATCATTATTCAAAATGTCAAATATCCTAAAGCCTTCATCTTCCATACGATGAAGTTCAAGCTCTATGTCATTAACCTTAGCTTCATTACTTTTCAACAAATCTTGTAACTCATCCACTCCAATCTCGTCATACGTCATTTCACATTCTCTCTTAAAATTCCTCATTTATAATTTCAATGTTCTAATTTTTCACCTTTTTGTAGCTCTTTAATATAAATATCAAATCAGTCACAAGAACAAACGTCAGCAAACTAAGCAGGATTTCAAACCATAGCGTAATATCCACTTTTGTTTTCATATTTCTTATATAATCAAATGTATAAGCCACAGGTTGTATCGTATCTTCTACTACCTTGGCATTTACAGTCGAATTAACTCTGCTGTTAGGCATTCTCGTTGCAAACGAATCCATTAATTCATGATTGCGTCCACTTGTAGCAATCAGAGTATCCGAAAGTCCTAATATACTATTCGCAAGTATTTCCTGCTCTCTTCCATGCACATCACAAATATTCTGCCTCAGCTCACCAACATGACTATTATAAATACCATAAGCTTTATTGAGAGTATTTAGATTTTCCATATCGTTACTCTTCGTAATACTCTCAACTTCTCTAAGATGGCCTTTATACTTTTCAATATTTTGTTGAGCTTGATTCCTGGTTTTTTCATTTAAATAATCATCAGGATTATACTTTGCCGATACACTAACAATCTGTTTCAATGAATCTTTCAATTCCTTAGAAGGCATAGGAGGCATTTCATAGACCAGCTCTGCCACTTGCTCTGGTACATTTCCTAACGCCTCTGGTCTAATTGCAATAAACACAGGCACAGCCTCTTGTATCATATATGGCTCAGGAGCAGTTCCTATACCTGAATTAACTATGTTTTGAACCACCATCGCCCTCGAAATAATATCATTGCAAAGTAGCATGACATCCTCATTCATATCACTTTGTCCATTAATTGCATTAATATCAAGAACAATTTCCTGCAGCTCTGCATTTATTCCGCTAAGCGAATTAACCACTGCATGACTCCAAACTGCATTACTATCGCGATAGGTATTTACCGCCAAAACCTGTCTTTGCAAATATTGTTCAACATCAGACTTAAATATTTCCGTAGCATTCGCATACTCAGCTTCTCTTACTCGATATTCTTCCGACTCCTTTTTCCACTCGTTCAGTTTTTTTCTATACTCTGAAATTTCTTTAGTATCAGATGCCAGCTTAACCGCCCATGTATCAATTTCATCCTGCCAAGCTTTACTACTCTTACTAATGTCGTTCTCACAAGTAGCTATTTCATTCTTTATATCCGCGTAATCCTTTGTAGCTTCAGCATAACTATCCACATACACTCTATTCATATCATCGCCAATACTTTGAACAGATCTGATAAAACCATCATAATCAGATGTTCTAAGATTGAATTCAACCTTAGGTATATCTCCTAAATCTAGCAACTCAACATAGTTAGTCAATGACACCTTTTCTACTGCCACCATATCCCGCTTATCATTATCAAATAATTCTCCAACCTCATCCTGAGCCGAATGAAGTTCCTGATATACAGTTTCTACATAAGCAAAGGCAATACTATTATTCATATTCTGTTGTTCAGAAATAAGTTCATTATACAAATCAATATATCTTGCTTCCGACAATCTCGGATTTATATCAAAATCAAGATTTGCCTGCTTAGGACTTGCATCATTTATAGAAACTATATTTTCTGAAAAATCTGGAGGGAATGTAATAACAGCACAGAACTCATCATTTTTTAATCCGTCTTCCGCAACAGACGCAGACACAACCGTATATGTCTTTCCCATATTTTCAATTATTGCATTCGCGTAATTAACCTTAGATTTTCCAACTTCTGTTCCTAAATCTTGATTAACAATGGCAACAGCACTACTAATACTCTCAGCAGCCAGTTCCTCGGCTTCAGAAGTATTCTGTTCTATATACACACCAAACCAAGTGCCACCCACACCAGCAATACATATGCATAGCAAGCTCAATATAACCAAATATTTTCTCACAATTTCAAGCCTCACAAACTAGTAAATACATTAAATCTATATCACAGGGCCCATCCTATATATTGTCTTCTCTTCCCAGTATTATTTTTACTGCTTTCATTTATTGTATCCTCCTCAGCCCATTTCCCTATCTTATATCATCTACTGCATACATAACGTACGTGTTACGCCAACTCTCATCATAACAGCTCACTCTAACATAGAATTCTGCATCTTCTTTCTTCCACATCCTATAACCTCGCACCAAAGAATTATATGGCCTCACACCAAACCTTTCTGGAGAACTCACCTC
Source organism: Lachnospiraceae bacterium (assembly GCA_045642225.1). Taxonomy (GTDB): domain Bacteria; phylum Bacillota; class Clostridia; order Lachnospirales; family Lachnospiraceae; genus RUG191. The sequence goes on from JAZUIN010000087.1 coordinate 3,018, forward strand.
TAAGGCAAATTGTTCTTCATATACAACCTTATTCTCGTACACAAAAATCATCCCACATGACACATCCAAGTCTCTGTCATAATCCACTCCCGTTCCTCGTGAAATCGAGGCACTACTAATTGGCCAATCGTACAATATTACAGAGTCCCATTTAAAATTCGTATAATCTGATAAATTTATTGTCACAACATCATCTCGATTTTCTTCGATATCACTTATTATTCTTTCAGACACAGTATTTTTTCGTTCTATACATATTGAAGCAACAAATATAATACATACTGCAACTATAACGAATATTCTTTTCATAAAATCTAACTCCTTATTAATTTCATCCCAAAAACTAATCTTTGGATAAAAAACCATTATCATCCATAATATCAATCAGCCAATTTGCTCGCTCATATGCAATTTTATCTATCCTATGTATCTGTATAGAATATGTTCCATCTCCGTTTTCTACGACAGTATTAAAGCCTAACTCATAATACTTTTTTATTACATTTCTGGATATTTCTTTCATCCCCACTTCATCTCGTAGCTCTCCTGCAATACTAATTCCAATTTGATTATTAAGTAAATCTATTGCCATATCAGCTTCTTCCAGTGAAGAGAATCTATAGTCGTATGGATTTTCAATCTCACTAAGTAAACTAGAATTGTTCTCATGTGCATTACTAACAATTTGCGCAATATCATTGCCATAATGATTTGCAATTGTAGCAACCCATAAAACATGCCTCATAGCATTTCTTTCAGAGCCTTCCTCTCTACCTTTTACAAGTTGCTTTTTTAGCGGAAAACTATTCGTAAACCTAGCTGCATTTGTACTTATATTCAAAACACCGCGTCCAGGCCTAGAAGGTCCCACTTTATATGCTATAAAAGGATGCCTTACAGCAAACAAAATAGTCTTAAAGTCACTATTATCAAATATCGTATTTTCAACCGGCTTAATATTCTTTAAACATTCATATTCTTCAACCTTCAAATCAGAACACCAACTCGTATCTATTCCAGCGTATTCATAGCCTTTTTCATCAAACACCACACTATCCAACAATAAAGGCATCTTATCCTGCACCAATCTAATATTCGCTTTCACACTATCAAAGATTTTCTGCGTCGCCATATCGTAGTTAATCAGTCTGTATAATAATTGTTCTAATTTAGCAATACGAGACATATAATAAGCAATCATTGCTATTATATACGCGTGTAAAAAGCCTATTCCCGACATTGCATGTAACTTTATAATCAGCAGCTGCAGCCTGGTAATTTCCGCCCTGATCACATCTTCGTCAACAACATCAACATCAAAAAGATACGTATTACAGTTACACATAACCGCACAGCACGCTTCAATTTGGCTTTCTACAGCAACATTTATCGCACCACTCAATGGTACGTACACATTCTCTATGTAACCTTTAACATTCTCATATGCCGCTCCTCTCAAAAGGTTATCTGAAACAAACATTTCCAGCGAATCTTCCATTAAGCATTCAAAAAGAATCTGTAACTCATGAAAAAACGATAATGACCTTTCCATTTTTACCATTTGATTAGCTTTTGATACCACTCTACCCATAAATGCTTCACCTACACATCAATTCCCACTCTTAAATTCTTCTGCAATATCTTCATCCATAATCTCGAACTGCTCCCCTACCATTCGAATATGATTACAGTCTTCAAATAAATGAGCTGTAAACTTTTCTAATACTTCTTTAAGTTTCATAAAAGCCTCTGTCTCATCACTATTTACTGCAAGATTTGTAACCTCATCTTGAGGTTCCGCGCCACGCATTTTATTCACAGCTCCTTCAATAACAGAATTAGCGTTTTCTATTTCTTCCACATATCCATCTACAATCTCTTTTACCGAATTAATCTCTCCCATCTGTTTCTCCTATCAATCCACTCTTGGAAGCATAACCCTCGTTATGCTTCCTCGATTAACCTTAAATCCCATATTAATCTTAGCCTTGTAGTCACGCTCAACAGAAAACGTAAAAATCATTTGATCCATTGGATTTCCAAGAACCATTCCCGACTGTGTTTCCTTCAAATACTTCGTTATATTGTCAAAGCCTCTCATTCTGGTTGACAGTGTCGTAGCAACAATTGAAATTCCAGCATCAGCAAGACTACATATCAATTTTTCCATATCACTTGCTACAGATTTTGACGACTCTACAAAGTTATCTACATCATCAATAATGAGCACTTCTGTCGGCAGTTTTGCATAGAATTCCCTAGGCGTATCTGCCTTATCAGAAGCCTCGTACGCACTCTGCCTGTCTTCTACAGCGGATTTTAATCTCTCTAAAAACGCACCAGATTCTTCTAACATGGTCACATTTTCTCTCTTTGCAAATTCGCTAAGTTCTAATCCCTTAGAATCAGCAATGTATAATTTGGCATGTTCCAGTTGTCTAATTAAGAGTTTCAAAAGATTTGTCTTTCCTGTTTTGCTAGCTCCAACAATCAACTGAACAGGCATTGATAAATCCATATACTCTGTCAAAACATTTTCAGCCTCAAGACCAATTGCGACGTGTCGCATATCCACAGGCTTTTCAAGCATTGTCAGATAAACCTCTTCTGGCAACACAGGGATACGCTTCGCTCTAGGGCCAGTATTAAATCTCTCAATATCAGAAACTATTCGCTGAATGCCTTCCGCATATTCTTCATCATTACTACGCTCTACTGGCATATAACACTGCATTAAATGTGGTTCGTTTAGCTTTACAAGTGCACGCCCACGAACGTCACTAATTGCATAATTACTACGTCCAACTACCGATACAATGTCACTCGCATCAAAACTGTATAACGCAATTTTATTTTTAATATTATTTAGAATTGAATAACGAACAATTCCTGTACGCGATGCAGCAATAACTGTATAGATTCCAACACCATTACCATCCCTTGTCAGTTTTATAATTAACTCTTCAAACTTAATGTCGAGTTCCTTTATTACGTCATAGTTGTCTACCGCAATAACAATAGCAGGCATTTTTCTTTCTACTGATTTGTTATACATTTCAAAACTTATAGCCTTAGCACTTGCAAAAAGGCGCTTTCTCCTTAAAATCTCATCAGCAATTATCGTCACAAATTTCTGCAATTTCTCAGTGTCATCAAATGTCATATAATCTGCTACATGTGGTAAATCACTTAAAGGAAGTAATGAAGAGTTTCCAAAATCAAGAACATAGAACTGAACCAGTTCAGGGGAATTCTTAGCTGCTAACTCCAGCGCAACTGTCATCAGTCCAACGGACTTGCCATAACCAGATGCTCCAAAAAAAGCCATATTTCCTTCTCTGAAGAAATTATGAGCATACTCCACTTGTTTTTGTCGTTCAGGCAAATCAACCATCCCAAGATGAACCGTCAAATTATAATCCTTGATAGTTCCT
>JAZUIN010000088.1:0-2804 GCA_045642225.1 Lachnospiraceae bacterium
ACCAAGCACACGCCTTGTTTTAGAATTTGATTCACACTTATGGTAATAGGCTAAAGCAGCTTCCTTTTCAGCTTGAGTGTAGTTTCTTTCTTTTGACATAAAATCTCTCCTTTAATAGTCCAATTTTATGTCCGCACCCCCGAATAGTAAGATTGGTGATCTTGCAGAGAATGTGGCGGTTGCAATTGCACAGGAAAAACGTATCAATCAGGATGTACACAATGTAAAGGGGCTGGTTTCTAGTAATATTGCAAGTATTATTGAAGGGATAATTTCGGATAGACCGTAGGGAGTATAACAAAAGATTAAGTAGGTGATATTTTGAGTCAAAAGGAACAATTAGTATCATTGTTAAATGAAAATCAGACAATGACACAAGGAGAACTGGCGGAGGCAATTTATAAGGATAAACAGCATAGTCCTGCAATTTATTCGTCCTTGATGAGTCTGGTTAAAAGTGGAATAGTAAATCGGGCAGGAAGTAATCCTGCGTACTATTCTTTGACGGGGAAAGAAATTGTGGTGCCTCAAAGGAAAGAATCTCTATCGAAAGAATATAGAGATGTGTCAAATGATGAGATAACAAATGAGACAATAGAAGCAGCAGAAATGGATGTACAAAATACTGATAATTATGGGCCTGAAAACGATATGATTTCACGGTGCTTGCAGAAATTTCCGTACAATACAGATCCTGATATTGTTGCTATGAAAATAGGATTAATTGATATAACTAATTCTACTCATTTATCACAACATAAAAGTAAAATTAGTATGGTGGAACTTGCCAAGATAATCGCTGCGATTCCTGATATAGATACTAGAATCGAAAATGGAGATCCGGAAGTTGTAAATGAAATTGCAAGGAGTAATGGGAAGATTAATTTGTTCTCTTTTGCTTCAAAATATTGCTGCTATCATAATAGAAATCTATATGGTAGAGACGATTATTCTATTTTGGATACTGTGCTCAAGGAATATTTACCGCGTTATTTCGAAGATATAACAAAGGGGCAGATACAAAGGTGGCAGGATAGTTTTAATTATAAAGAGTATAACGATTATATAACTAGAAAACTTGATGAATTAAACATCGCTGTTTCGCACAGAAAAAGAAAATTTGATCATTATGTATGGTATAAGAATAGATAAATGCGGAGATAAATTCATGTTTGATCCAGGATTGAAAATAGGACAGATATTATAGAATACAGATATTGTAGATACATTTAAGTGTAGAAACATGGGTGGGATGAGAAGGTCCAAGATTACTAATACGCTTCTTATTGTTTCAGACTACACAAAGGGTATTTACCACAATAAGTGGATCGGAGGAGTTCTTCATTATACTGGTATGGGTAAGAACGGTGACCAGGATATTAACTAGGCCTAGAATGCAACACTTTCAGCAGGTGGTCGTAAAGATACGTTATATGATGTAAAGTGGTTGCCGGCTGATGCTAAAATTATTGAGAAAATATAATTGCAAATGGAATAGGAAGTTGGCTTAATCTTTATATAATTAACATTTTATTTATGCTCTGACGAAAATATTATATAGTAGAAAAGGAAAACGATTAATGAAATTTACGGTATTTAAGTGGTGGGAATCATGGGTTAAACCTATTATTTATTTGTTGATTTTAGTTTCGACAGTTGGATTGATAGCAGGTTATTTTTACATAAAAGATGATGGGGGAACCATATCTTTTACAGCTTCAATAGTATATGCGTTGGTTTTATTTTTGGTTACAATACCAATTAATAAAATTGATAATTATGTTGCTGAAAAATTATATGAACGTGAATCGTTTTATCTAAATTTTAGTCGATTAAGAGATGTTACAAATAATACGATTAAGAATGTAGATAGAGATGATTTCGAGAGTTTAAAGAAAAATATTTTGGCTTTTCAAATTTTTACGGGGCGTGAAGCAAATATGGTTGAAGAGAAACTTAAAGGTGAAAAGGTTCATGTCTATATAAAAGAAAAAGGCTTTACATATGATTTAAAGATGGAAGAATTAGAAATGAAATTTTTGAAAAGTTATGATAATACTAAGGATAAAAATGAAATTTCGAAAAATGCAAAAAAACTTTGTAAATACTATCAAAAAAGCTGCAGGCAATTAGATTCGAATTACAATAGAATTGCTCAAATCTATGGAGGCGCATTATTTGATTTAATTGAAAGAGATTCAATTGCAGCTGATGCTGAGTATTCTTTGAGTGATATTGTAACGAAAATGGATGACTTATCTATGGAATTGAGTTCACTAAAAAGTGATGTGGAAGAATTATCTGGTGAGATAAATGATAATCAAAGAGATGTTGCTAAAGATCATATGCAGTTAGCTGAGAGATTAATGGATGTTGAAGATGCAATTAATGAGCTGAAATTATAGAATTGACAATTTCATAAAATATGCAATGAAAGTATCTTTTAGTGATTATATAAATTATTAATAGATACTTTTATTTTTGCAAAATACATTTTGGTATTCGGATACCAAAATGTATTGACAGAGAATAACGATGGTGATAATATATCGATATAAGGTTAAATAGGATAACTTTCAAAGGAGGCAAAAATGGAAAGTAAGAGCAGCAGAATTGATAGATTATACTCCTTTTTTAATGCTATAAGAGGTAATAACACACCGACAGAATATGAAAGTACATTAGCTGTATTGAAAAAAACAATGGGTCTGCAAGCAGCGGCTGTAGATGAAGATTTTAATCCATGCGAGCTGAGTGACGAGCAATTATATGAATTGATGCGAGATGTCGCTGATGGATTTGGT
>JAZUIN010000089.1:0-2692 GCA_045642225.1 Lachnospiraceae bacterium
CTAAATAAATGTTATAAATACCATGAAAGTTAGTGCTTTATGTATGATAAAAGCTCAAAAGAACTAGTTAAATGCTATAAATACCATGAAAGTTAGTGCTTTATGCAAGAAAAAAGGCTCAAAAGCACTAATTAAAGGTTAGTTTAGAATGTCAGCCACATAATTCTGAAAAGGGACTTATTTAATGACATTAATGGAAAAATCAATTACCGGATCGGCTAAAGTGATTAACCTCCAGGATTTGATAGTGAAGAAATGGTCTCCTTTAATCTTTGGAAAATTAGGAGTGATAATAACTTCGAGTTGCTGGTTGTTGCCTGAAGGAACAGTAAGAACTGTTTCTTCATCGAGAGAACTATAAAAATCTGTTTCTGATGAAGATTGATTATATGTCTCATAATAGATGTCGTCAATTTCCTGTAATTTGAATTGCATCTTATTGCAGGCGTTGTAATAATTAAGATTCTTATCAACTGCTTTGGTAGTTAGGTGTTTGTCTGAAACAGCAGAAGATAAGGAGAGAACAGCGAATGAAACCATACTAAGAACAAAGAATATAAGCAATATGGTAGAAATTCCAAGATTAATATTAACGTTGTTGTGTTTGCGTCTATTCATCTTTCAGTGTTCTCCTTTCGTATTTGCTTACATCCTGCGAAATATATTCAGTACCATCATCTGTGTTAATAATTGATATATGGCATGTAGTTATTCTTTCGTTCTCAGTTGTTAAAATGGAAACAACAAATGAAGCTGAATCCTTTGAACATTCCTGAAGATGATAATCATAATAGATAGATGTCTGTTCAATATCAGAATAATCATCTGAAGAATAGAACTTTTCGGCAACATTTGTGAAAATGGCGTTGGCATCACTTAGTGCTTTACTGTTTTTGTTGGTTAAATGAGCGTACGCAAATAACTGCAGGCATACGCCGCAGGCTATTGAGAAAAACAGTAATACAATTAGTAATTCCATTAAGAATAATGCTGCTTTTGATTTACGCATAAATAGTTATCCTACAATTTTATAGATTAATCACATCTGCTATAACATGTAACAGTGAGTGAATTTTGATTTATATCCGTAATGGTAAATGTAAAACTACCATCATTATTATCATCAACTCTGAAATATTTTATTTCAAGCAGATTCTGTCCTGCATTAGGGCTTAATGTGTTATCGGCTTTCATATGTAGTTCTTTCAAATGATTGTCATATTTGTAAACATAAGTAATGTAGTTAGTTTCATTTACAACACTTTTAATCATTAGTGCATTTCCGTCACCGAATTCTGTAACAGAAAATGCATCCGAAATATCGCTTTGCCTGAACTTTTCTTCTATATAGGCCATAGAGGTTGTTACATTGAAATGTTCTTCTAAGTTGGATATGGTTTTCTTGTAAATATTTGCGCCAAATGCAATTAGTAAGATTGCGCAAATGGCAAATATTGAAAACAGCATAAATACGAAGAAACTGTCTATTACATGGGAGGTTTCACGCTTTTCATGTCTCATTTGCCACCTCCACTTTTAAGCAAATCACTTGGCTTTTCTTTTTTGTCGCTGTTACCCTTTTTGATAATTGCTATATTTGGATAAATATTATTGGCTACAGGTCTGTAGTCAACAATATATTTTTCCTTGTCATATACTAACCCGTAGTGTTCCTCGATATATTTGAGGGAAGGTGGGTAATAACCTTCAAGGGCATAGCAATGCATAATATCACGCTCTAGAGCATTTGCAAGAGTTTCTTCCTGACGGTCTGTGTTTTGATTTCCAATAGAGGATACAAAAACAAGCATAATCAGGATAAAAAGTGCAAAAACAAAGGTCGTGATGAAACTAGCTTTTATATGAAGTTTTTTCTTTCTGCTAAATTTTTTCATATAAATTCCAATCTGTAATGAATTAGCCCATTGTGGCCATAACTCCCAAAAGTGGAAGAATAACTGAAAGAAGGATAAGTCCTACAATCAGTGAAAGGAAAATAACAAGTGTTGGTTCAAGTATTGCGATGAAATTACGAAGACGCTTGTCTGTATCGTCTTCATAAAGAGTAGCAATCTTTGCCATAACAACATCTACATTACCTGACTTAACGCCAATGAAAATCATTCTTGAATACAAATTACTAAACATTCCAGCCTTTGTAAGGGATTCCGAAAAGTTATAGCCTTCAACGATAAACTGTTTAAGGAGTCTGACCTTTTCTTCAACATCTTTATTTTCAACAAGATCATCTACAAGGTCGAGGGCTGGATAAATTCTCATACCACTGGAAAGCGTAAGACTCATACCACGTGCAAATCTTCCATATGCAATATCACGTTGGAAAGCTTTGGTAGGTGGAAATGTCATTAAAAATTTATTCCATGTCTGTCTACCCCAGGTGGTTTTTAAGAAAACAAACATAATAACCATTATTCCTCCAAGAACGAGAAGTCCGGCCCAGCTGTACGCCTGGAGTGTTTTACCAAGGTCAAGAAGAGTAGCAGCAACACCGCTCATTGAAGCTCCTAACTGGTTGAATACCTGCTCGAAAAGAGGAAGAACTTTTGTGATCATTATTAAAATGATAATAGCCATCATAATTATCATAATAATAGGATAGGTAACGGCACTTCTTAAATTGTCGGATACATCTTCTTCATGTTCATAATATTTATCGAGAGCAATAAGGACA
>JAZUIN010000090.1:0-4255 GCA_045642225.1 Lachnospiraceae bacterium
TCCTCCTTTGGACTCAACTGCCGAGAAATACAAATTCTCATCGCCTGTTAAAATACCTGCCAACGCTATCGTTGAACTATCTACAATAGCTTCATTCTCATCAGCAGATTTAGCATATATTGAAGACAAAACATCCTTTAATTCACTAAGTTCTTTGTTTTTAAATGATAAATCCTTATCATGACCTATGTCAATAACATACAGAGGATAATCAGGTACATATGGTTTTATTCTTTCATCAATGTCCATCATATCATGTAATGATTTGGGTCCATCCCACGGTTCTTCTCCAGTGTAAAAAACAACAGTTATAATTGGGGTTATCTTAGTTCCCTTTTTAACCTTTGATAAGCGCTCATCAATTGTCCATTCTATTTTATCTTGTGAATTACTCAACGCAGATAATTCCGAACTATATCCTAAAACATCATAGAAAATTTTTCTCACAGGCATCGAATAATGTATCTTGTCTTGATCTTCTATACCTAGTATTACAAAATATCCCAAAGAAGTCTTTCGTATATTATCCCTATACTTGTTAATTTTTTCTGTCCTAAACTTGGTATTTTCTTTCCCTTCTACTTTTATGGTTGCACCATAAGCTGTATCCTCTGGCTCTAATTCTTTAGCTTTAATAACAGTCTCATTCTTGAAAAAGTAGCCATTAAACAAAGCCGCAAAAATTTCATCACTTTTAAAAAAGTCTTTCAATGCTGAATCTGGGCTTGGCATGCTACGCGACATATTTATCCCCTTTCATATAGATTCTTGAGCAAAGTACCTTCCCCTCATAATTTCTATTTTAAATATGGAGTTTTGTGTAGCGAATGCCACACTCATTTCGAAATGTATTTGAATGATAGCTCAAGAATTTAAAGATAGCAATATCTTCCCCCCAGATTTAATAAACATTTAATAAATTATTTATAAAGTTTATTTTTATCTCAAAATATTACAAAAATGTTACAAAGTTGTTGCTTTTCTCATTTTCCAATTATACGTGCAATAATATGTTTCTACATAATTCGCCCTTTCTATAGATGCATTGATCACAAGATCGCTGATGCTAGGGATATGAATGATAAGGCTGCAGAGGAGTTCTATTCAGAAGTCCAGCTGTATATGTATTCTCATATGAGCTAATAAAGCCGCTTATCAATAGATAACGCAAAAGGCCCAATCCTCGGATTGAGCCTTCTTTTTATCTTATTCTATTCATAAGCTAAAGTTCAACATATAGCAAAAAAGGAAGATAAGGGTAAGTATGATCTTAAACAAAAACGCACGACTTCAATCCACACAAAAAACTTATTTTCTTCGTCTTGCTAATTTCTAGTTTCCAAAATTCTTAATTTCTACTTCTCCACTTTCCGACTTAACTAAAACAGCCTCATCAAAAACTGCTATCCACTTTATATTTTCTCCAATCTTCTTCATGTCATAAGGCTCAGCCAATTCAAAGTAAAAGAATTCATCCACGAATTCTGTATTTACACAGATAAAACCATATTTATCATTCCTTCCCCAAACCTCAATCAAATCACCACCAAAATCATCGACATTAGCAATTTCTTTGCCTTTGTATAGTATACTGCGTTTATCGTCATCTGCCATAAGTTCACGCTTTTCAGCAACCAGTTCAACCTCATCTAAACTTATTTCAATAGGTTTTTTAGGATTTACCACATCATACACTTTATATTCAATTTCGTAATTAACTGTTGGCACTTCTACTATTAAGTAATGTGTATACCCACACATCCCCACTGCAGCATTAGCCGTTTGAATAGATGCCACCTCTTCAAATTTGTCAAACTCATTTGAATATAAGAAAATTCTCGATGGATTTTCCTCATCATCTACATATTCCAATGTGTATACATTTTCTTTATATATGACAATATCCTGAGGATTTATCAATTTTTCTGTCACAAGTTCGCTATTTCCACTACTCTTTTCATATCTCCACAACCCCATATTTTTAAAATAATATACACTATCTGCTCCGTCTGTAGCCCAAGCATAACTTATTGCTGGAACAATAATCTTTTCTTTATCCTCATTACTCACATCTTGTACTGACATTTCTTTTTGTGGATTACTCAACCTACAGGCCATCATAAAGCCACTCAGTAATATGATAATTGCTAATAAACCCGCTCTTTTAAAGTAAATTTGCATTTTAATGTTCCTCCTTAACTAATAGATACAATCTAATCTGTATCTCTTGATGTATTAAATCTACATCTCAGAATTGTTTAAAAATTGACATAAAAAGCTTCTCTCTGAATTATCACATTTGTGCATTAAGCACCGCCTAATTTACATACAGATGCTGGTTAATCCATTATACTTTCTAGATAATTTATCATTTATTTTATGTAGATTAGAAGGTTTATCAATGAACTCAAAAGTTAATGTCAAATATTCGAAAATCTTTTTTACTATCATAGTTTCTACAATTATTTTCTTTGTATTTTAAACTTTCGCTCTAAAAAGCCTTTTTTATGGAGAGGATGCCGACTATATTGTGGAATGGATTGATGATTCACATGTAGCAGTATCTTTTAAAGGTCATGATCCGTATATTTATCCTAACTATATAACTAAAACAATCGAGTATTAGCAATTCATACTAATACTCGATTATTTTCATTTTACCCAGCCATATACTTAACCTATTCGTATAAGCCCAAATAAAAACATCTTTTAAATTTTGCGGATATCTATGCCCTTATTTTCAAATCGTGATAAATACCTTGTAATATATGCAGAAACAGAAAATGTTACTTTTTCTTTTATTCACACACTCTATCAATAGATAACACAAAAGGCCAATCCGCGGATTGAGCCTTCTTTTTTATTCATAACTATAACCTATTTTATCTAGTAAAAGTTCTGCTTGAAATGTCAGTTGTTCCAGCATTATATGCTTTTGAGAATTTTTATTCTTCAATGCCTCATCTTTAAAAGCCTCAGTCACAATAAACTTATTATCTAGAACTACAGGTGCAATATTATTAATTGCATTAGTATTATTGCTTAGTAAAAGTTGTCCCAAAATTTTGCCAGACATTTCTCCCAAATTACTATTTAAAGCAATGATGTTATAAAGCCTATCATCAAAAATTACATATTCAAAAAGTATGCTCTGCAAATCTCGAGAATATCGATTATCAAAAAACTGGAGAATCAATTTCATTCGTAAATCCAAATCTCCATCTGTTGTTTCTACAGAAGATAAGTATTGGCATAAACTTTTTTCAAAAAATAAAGTATACAAAAGTTGTTTATTATCAACATCCGATTCAAACCGTATTAACTCATATATCCACTTATATAAAGGATTTATATGTCCATCACTCAAATCATTAGTCTCAAAAACTTCTATTACTTTTTTCACTTTTTGAGTTCGATATTGAAAAAATCTCATTAAGTATTCTTGTTTTAGCGCTGAGTCCATTCTAAAGAATCTCTCTACCGATGAAAACCCCTTATAATCAACTAGGAAATCAAGATTTTCAGCAATTAATCCTATTTTACCTTCCAAAATCAGTTCAATCGTTTTTTCTTCAAGTTCATTTTCATATTCGATTTTTTGCTTTTCAAAACGCTTGACCAATAATGCATCTTCAGAATTTTCTTGTCTTGTAATATTATGTTTAATATAATCAAAAGGCTTAAGAGCATCATAATAATTTTTAAAGCATTTAAAATATTCTTGTTCTAGCTCTTGCTTTATCACATCCCTCTCGAAATACATTTTAAGTAGCATGTATGCCATCGCCATTAAACAGGCAATATTGAAAGCAAAACACACAAAAATCACAACAGACAAAGAATTCATCACACCCCAAAAAGTACCGATTGTCATCGCAAAGCAATAATCCGTGATTGCTTTAAGATTAGAATTCTTAGGATTAATCAGCATATAATGTATTATATCTTCCCATAACACGCTATCCCCTTTTGTTGTGAGCATTGCTGTTACTGAAATAACCAACAAAGAAGACGTTATTTGTGCCACTAGCAGATCACTGGCAATTTGATCAATTTCATTTCCCATAATTGAAACAAATTGCATTTCTCCAACTGCTGTATATCTTAGGAGAATGTAACTCAACATAATAACTCCTACAGGTATTAAGTTGTATGCATGCCACACCATATGCACAAAGCCTCTTACTACTTTAGCAAAATCCTTCCTCATTTCTTCCATAAATACATTTCTCCAAGTTATTAATTAAGACGAAAA
>JAZUIN010000091.1:0-4266 GCA_045642225.1 Lachnospiraceae bacterium
GAAATCTCAATATAGTTTCTCTGATATGTCTTTTACTAAACTTAAATCTGTATATAAACAAAGAACAGGTAATACATTTGAAGATTCAGATTATGAATCTTTTGGTCTTGTTGACGAGAAAGGAAATCTAACTAACGCAGGAGCTCTATTGGCTGATGAATCACCTGTAAAACATTCAAGACTGTTTTGTACGAGATGGAACGGAACAACAAAAGCAGCAGGTGTGATTGATGCCATTGACGATAAAGAGTATTCCGGCAGTTTGATTATTTTGCTCCAATCAGGAAGAGATTTTGTATTAAACAATTCTAAGAATCCGTGGGGAAAGACTCCCGATGGAAGAATTGAAGCACCAGACTATCCAGAAAGAGCTGTTCTCGAAGGTCTGGTTAATGCATTAATCCACAGAAGTTATACTGAAATTGGAAGTGAAGTTCATATAGACATGTTTGATGATAGAATTGAAATCTATTCTCCAGGTGGAATGGTTAGCGGAATATCACTCAAAGATCGTGACATTTTAAAAATACCATCCAAGCGAAGAAATCCTATATTAGCGGATGTTTTCAATCGTTTAAGATATATGGAACGTCGTGGAAGTGGTTTTAAGAAAATTCTTTCAGATTATGTAAATCATCCTTATTACTCTGAAGATAGATGTCCGATTTTTGATGATGAGTATGACGATTTTACTTTGACACTATTTAACTTAAATTACAGTGTCACTCAAGGTGATACTCAAGGTGATACTCAAGATGAAACCAATGCAAAGATAATTGAATTAATTAAAGAGAATAATAAAATATCAACTACAGACATAGCGAAAAGTTTGGGTATAAGTGTTATAACCGTAAAGCGTAAGATTAAGAAAATATCTAATGTTAGATATGTAGGAAGTGGTTATAGTGGACATTGGGAAATATTAGAATAATAAGTCTTGTTTTTTGATAACAAATGAGATGAGAAAAGATTGAATTTAGTGGATTGACTGGTAAAATTCTCGTTAATTTATAGACTGAAATGCCTTGTTTTAGACGTTATAAAAAAAATAGTGCATTTTTGTTTAATTTGAAGATTAGATTGGTGGTCTAAAAGTGGTAAAAATAACTACATTTAGACCACTATTTTGTTGCTGATATAGATAAACCTCTGGTGATAGACAACTATCATTTTCTAATCAGCTTCCTATACTCTTCAAACTCCAGTTCCCCAGCGTATATTTTTTCATATGTGCCAAGAATCGGATTACTTTTGCGCTTATCAGTATAATGCTGGCGAGCATCAATGAATCTACAGGTAGAACCAGTAGTACCTACAATAGGATTATCATAATACTGGGTATACTTGCCACCTTAAAGGAAGATTTTTTCTAAAAGATGCAAGGATTCGAAAACACATTCATCTCAGATGAAAATTATGAATTCTGAGACGTTCTATAAGAAATATATCGAGAAAGATTTTGAAGAATACTATGTATCACATATGTTTGAAAATATTTGTAGACAATTTCTTATACGCGAGAATAGAGCTGGTAGGATTGAACCAGTAATCGAGAAAATTGGTAAGTATTATTATGACGATCCAAAGAATCGAACCAACGGTGAATTTGACATTGTAACTGAGGATGAAAATGGTTATGCCTTCTACGAAGTGAAATTCAGAAAGAAGCAAGTATCTAATGAAGTCATCGATGAAGAAATATCACAAGTAGAAGTGACAGGGCTTAATTGCTATAAGTACGTATTCTTTTCAAGAAGTGGATTCAATTGCGATAAAAGAGATAATGTTGAGTTGATAAATCTTAGTGATATATTCGTTAGTCCATAAGTTGATATTAATAGTACATAATATTTGCTCATGGTAAAGCACTTTTTGGCGTGATATAATGATTCGCAAGTTGAGATGTATTTGAATGTATGGTGCTTTGGGTTACCAAACATTGGGTGTAATTGGATGAAGTCGTGCATCTATAAATTGAAAAAATTGACATAAATGCCAATATTAAAAACTTCGCCAGACGCCGGAAATACAACCAAATCTTAAACAATATAGGTGCTCTATAAACAGATAATGGATATATGACTAGTTTTCTATATTGTTTAATAACTGCTAATGACTCTGTACAACCTTTTCCGTTGGTCAAATCCCAACACTCAAATCTCAGGGCTGATAAACCCAGTAATATCAGGCGTTTTCGGGAATTAAAGGCAAAATTTACGACCAATTTACGACCAAATTTGGTGTATTTTTGAAAACTTCGATTTTAGACGCAAGAAAAATTCATATAAATGCTCGCAAATTAACACATACCGGTCGTAAATAATTTAAACTGAGACACAAGAACAACTTAAATCTTAATAGCACCTAACTTCAGTAATGTTGTTGGGTGCTTTTATATAGATTTTAGATTTTATTGTATAATGCTTATGAGATTTGTAAACGCTAAACTGAAAATGTAGGAAAAAGCCAATCTCAAAATGTAGGTTTTATCCTTGCTTCCTATACAATGGTTTCATTGTTTAGGAGGTATAAACATGAGAAAGGACATTTCCGAAGCAGTTTATATGGCTAAAATCAAAGGTGACAAAGTAAACTTCGCAGCAATTGCCAGACAGTACAATTGCGATTACAGAACCGTTAAGAGGTACTACCAACAAAGAGATGGAACAATTCCAGAACGCAAAGCTCGAATCGTCAGGAAGAAACTGGATGGCTTTGAGAGCATTATTCAAGAGAAGTTCCTAACGTTCAATGCTCCTGCAAAAGCTATCTTCTATTTGCTTAAAGATAAGTATGGATATACAGGTTCCTACTCCACAATTAAAAGATATACTCACGAATTAAAAGAACAGAAAATATCAGAAGCTACAATTCGATTTGAAACATCCCCTGGTCTTCAATGTCAGATTGACTGGAAAGAAGAATTGAAACTCGAGAATAAAGAAGGCGACGTATTTGAGATAAACATCTTCTTGGCAATTCTTGGTTATTCAAGGCTTAAGTATATCGAACTTACAACAGATAAGACTCAACCCACACTGTTCAAATGCCTTACCAATGCTATTAAGTACTTCGGTGGTACACCACAGGAGTTTCTGTTCGATAACATGAGAACTGTTGTGGATCAATCTAGAACTCAATACAGCAATCCCGTTTATAACGACACATTCTATCAGTTCTCCAAGGATGCTGGTTTTATTCCTATTAGCTGTGTTGCCTATAGGCCAAGAACCAAAGGTAAGGTTGAAGTTGTTGCCAAACTCATGAACCGTTTAAAAGCAATGAATCGGGAGTTCAGGACGATTAAGGAACTCGAAGAAATAGTCCGAAAGCTTAACGAAGAGATTAACAATGAGATACACGGCACAACGCTGGAAAGGCCTGTAGAACGTTTTAACAAAGAAAAAGAATATCTGAATCCTGAACCGCGATACGACAACCTAGAATCTTATTTCGGACCCACTCCGTTAATAAGAAAAGTGCAAAAAGACTGTCTAATCACATACCAGAATCACAGATATTCCGTTCCACCGAAATACATCGGAAAACAAGTAACTCTAAAACAAGAAAAGAATCACCTGCTGATACATTATAACCAAAATCTCATAGCAACTCACGAGATAACTGAAAAACGAATAACTTATAACCCACAAGATTATTCGGATGTATTGGCACTGACTATTTCAGATAACAAGTCTATAGAAAGGATGTGCGAAGAGAATTTGTCTCTCTTCGATAAATTAACATGAGTGCCTATACAGAACTAACAGACAACTTAGATCAGCTATCTCTTAGCAAAATCAAGGAAATACTTCCTGTATATTTAGATGAAGCTCACAGTGACAAGTCACTTGTAGAGATACTTACAGAATTAACCAAAGCCGAAATAGAATTCAGAGATGAGAGAGCTCGTAAGGTTAACATTATGGTATCGTCGTTTCCTTACCATAAGAATCTTAAGGAGTTCGATTTTACATACCAGCCTACAATTAACAAGCAGAAGATTATGGACCTTTCTACATTGAGATTTATGGAAGAAAAATCCAACATTATCTTTATGGGTTCTCCTGGTACTGGCAAGACACACCTTGCCACCGCTATCGGAATCGAAGCAGCAAGCCAGAGAATCTCCACATACTTTATTAACTTCGCTGAACTAATGGAAAAGTTCAAGCAAGCATCCAAGGAAAATAGAGTTGAAAAGGTAGTTAAACACTACCTTAAATACTCGCTCCTGATTATCGATGAGATTGGATATTTGCCTGT
>JAZUIN010000092.1:0-5848 GCA_045642225.1 Lachnospiraceae bacterium
CTGTCCCTAAATCAATAATACCCAAAAATGCATTGCTAATTAATATAATTGAATGTCTTCTCCTTTATGCCCGCCTACTCTGCAAATCAGCTAGCCCTATTTCTAATGTCTTTCCGTTCACAGTCATCTGATGTGCTCTGAGCCACTTGTTTGAATGAAAAATTATTACTTGTCATTATTAAGATATGCCTTTTCATACTCTTCATTTCTAAATAAATCTTCTTCAACTTCCTCAGTATTGCATTGTTGAACTTTTAATACAATACCGGACTCGTGATTGTAATGTATGAGAATATACTTATCATCGACCTTCCAATAATCCCTAACAATACCACTACCAAAAGTTCCGTTTGGCTCTCCTATCTCATTTATAATCCGCTGATAGGTATATGTTCCATCTATATTACAAAAGTAATCTAAAGAATAATAATCTGGCCTTTCTATATCATAATATATAGCGCTTAAACCTAATAACACAATCGAACTTTTCATTTTATTTTCCTCTAATTCATTGTTTTTAATATCTATATTCTGTGATTCTAGTGTCATATCTCCTGCAAGTTCTTTATCATCATTGCAATTTATATCTACATTGATATTTTCACCACTTGTATAGTTATAATTACTTTTATCTGTATTAACTTCTTTTGAACACGAACAAAGTAATATCGCTCCTAATAGTATAATTATAAGTATCTTTCTCATCTTAATCTCTTTCTTAATATATATAGAATTCACCAACTGGAATTGTGTAATTCATTCCGTTGTTTTTATCCTTTTCATATCCTTTGACGCCTTCTAATAATATATCTGTCGCAATATCTACATCGTCTACCCGTTCTACTCTTACATTGGTCACAAAATCACTACCGTGTTTATTGTACCATACTCCTGCATTCTCATCATAAACATACCAATGATAATCAACATAAGGATTAACAACTAATGCAACTCTTATCCCGCCATTTTGCTGTCCATCGTATTCTACAAAATTAAAGCCTAATGCGTTCATATCATTTGTTACTACACTAACCAGTTCTTTATTTGCACTATCCGTCCCAGACAATAAAGAATAAGCGTATTCCTCTTCACCATCAATAAGATTTTGCTGATTTAAGTATAAAATATCTTGACTAAACATACCTGGCTGATTTCCTCCTCTAGGAAGATTGGTTGAACAATCGCGTGGAATATCCACCTCTATCGATTGCGGGAAATATATCATACCCAATATGTACGAATAACAATTTGTATGTTCTAATATATAGTTACTATTATTGTAAAGTGATGGATCATAATTGAAATATGCTCCTTCTGAAAAATCTCTAGCAATCGTCATACTATGTGGTGGCAAATCTTTCAGCATTGCATCCATTATCTCACTTAACGTAGCTTCATACATTACTTTATTATCTTTAATATCTTTCAACGAAAGAAGTCTGCTCGAATTCTCTTCTTCTAATTTATTGACGTAATAGATTATCTTGTCTTTTGAATACAATCTTAAATTATTTGCATCTTTTAAATTGTACAAATAATCAACTTCATCACCATACTTTTCAAGAATATCATCTCTAAATAAATCTATTCGCCACTGCGAATCTCTAGCTGCACAATACTCACCATCGATAAAAGATTGTTCTATCGCTACTAACGCTACCCAAATATGCTCTCGCAATTCCTCTGATCCACATAGCAAGTTGGCTGTGTCAATTTCTATACCATCATAACGATGTTCCTTATTTTGAAATTCTTCTAGTACTTTTTCCCACTCAGCTTTATTAGTTTCAAGGCTAGTCACCGAATCACTTCCAAACCATGAATTGCAAAGGCCCTCTATCCATGACATATTATTTATTTCATCAATTCTATTCTCTATTTCCTGTATCTTATTTTTAGCTTCTTCTATCTTGCCTAAAATATCAAAGCCATCAAGAACTTCATGTATATCCACCTTATCTGCATATACAGTTTCTATTGCTTTTTGTATCGCTTCATGGTCAGCCTTGTCTATTTCGTTGGCCTCAATTGCTTTATCCAACACAAGACAAAAATCTTCTGCATAATTTTTAAGTGAAGTTGCTGTACTACCTAACGAACTAGCATCGATAATGTTTGTTTGAAAATCTGCTTTAAGATTTTCATATTTTTCATTTTCTATTTCTATTACTTCCAGCGCATTTTGGCTCTGTAAATACAATTGGTCGGGTGCTAATTTATCATTAATCTGCATTTATATTCCTTTTACTCGACATTCTCAATCTCATAATCAAGTTCTGCTATTCTTTCTTCGGATTCTTGGTATTGCTTATCCAATTGAGCAATACATTCATTTGTCCATTCTTCATTGCTTTTACGTCTTTTTTTAGTATTACCAAGAACTTCCTCTAATAAATCTATCGTCTTAGCTCCATATTTTCCTTCTAATAATATTTTTTCTAAATATGCAACATTTCTACTATAATCTTCTTCTAACTCTGCGCTTAATGAAATAATTCTCTTTTTCGCATCTGTTATTTCTTCAATTTTTTTACATATACTATTTCTTTGTTCGTGTAATTCTTCTTTTGAATATACCATTACAAATCCCTCAAATCATACTTTACATCCCAAAAAGCAACCATCGGTTCCATGGTCTCATAGCTCCAATTACGATATTCGTCCCATGCCATACTTTGTTCGCCATATAAAACGTTGCCCCCACTAAAATACGTCAAAACACATTCTTCAGAAAACCCTTCTTCGGAAATATGAACTATACATATTTCATATCCATCAATATCCTCTTTTTTTGAAAAATACATACCATTCTGATCAACTGCAAGACACCCATATTTTCCATATGTGTATCCATAATACTTATCTCCAATATGAGATATAATTATTGTTTTCCATTCATCATCGACATAAACAGACAAAATCATATCGTTATAACCATTTTGATCTATATCCGAAATACCTATCGACCTGATTTTTATATCATTTAAATACTCCTCAATTGCCTCACTACTATTTAATTCTGAAAACATAATAACAGTGGATGATTGTTCTAGCACTGGTAAAAATTCATTGAATTTTCCATTTTCGTTAGGAAAAAATCCATACTGATACTCATTCCAATTAATATCGTTTATATATACAAAATATGATTCGTCATCAAAATACTCATAAAGATACCATGGATTGTTTTCTTCATAATAATAGTTATAAAAAATCTCTACATTATTTACCGTGAATCCCAATTCATTATCTGCTTCAGCAAATTCTACGATTGCTCTTTTCTCTAGTCGATAATAATTTCCAGGAATGTCACTTTCATTCTCTCTTGAAAACAACAAATCATTCCTGTAACTCTCAATATAATATTTCTTTTCTTTTGAATCCCACATCCCTACATACTTACAATAAAGTTCAGTATCATCTCTAACTATACTATTATCCTGTATAGTATAATTACCATAAGAATCAGTTATATCATCGTCGATATAATCAGTGCTGAAAGCCGAATTTATTACTTTTAACACATCTTCCTTATTCATCACTTCATTCCCAGTATTTCCAGCATAGTAAATGTATGGAATAATATGCGAAATAGGTTTACTAGAAAATCGTTCTTCAATAGCCTGTTTCGTATAAGAATACCGTCCCTTTTCAACTAAATAATCTTCTTTTATCTGCATTGTTTCTATGATTGCTTGTGATATCCCACAAATAATATCCACATTAGCTTCATAATCAACTTCTTTAATTTCTTCATCTATTGTAGCATTTGTAGAATTGTCAAAAATATTTTCAACTGAGTTGTCTGAAATGCTTTCAACTGAGCCATCAATTAATTCAGATTCTGACTCTATAAATTTATTATCACCATCGTTAACACACGAGCATAAAGATACTAATATAACACCTATGGAAATTACTCCAATTGCTTTTTTAATAATCTGATACCGATATTTCATATATTCTATCCACTCCTTCATAATTACTTTGAAGTTCACTAAATGAACTAGAAATTATGCTGCAACGATTTGCACCCACATTTGAACAAGCTACAATTATATTATCATTTTCATCTAATCCAACTAGCGCAACCGAATGTCCACCTTTTAACGATTCTCCGCTTTTGTTGGGATGATAATAACGTAACACATATGTCTTACCATCCCTCAATCCATCCTTAATATTTTCCACAGAATAATCACTTACATCCTTTACTTCTGCAGCTATTTTCGCATTATCCAAAACTCCTTGTAATTGTCCTAAATCTCTACCCATATTACGAATCAAACCATTCGTATTATCCAAGTTGAAATATCCATTTTCATATGTTACTTTAGCTCCAGAATCTATAAAAAGCTGTTCCAACGTATATGGTTCACCTGTAATAGCACTAACAACTGCTGCTTCTGCATAGCAAAAGCATCCTGCCTCGCAAACCGAATTTTCATTACAAGGACGTGCAATACCCCATTTACCGCTTCCGCCATGCTGAATTTCGTAGAATACATTTGTGCCATTTATACTCACGTACTTCATATCGCTTGCATAATACAAAGCTGCGTCTCCACAATTGCATAACTTGGAATATTCTATTAAGCCTTGAGAAATGCCATCGACATTCTCCTGTATATTATCTTTATTAAATCCCTCCTGGCTCTCCAAATACTTGATATACCAGTAAATATCTTCATCTGAATATAAAGGTTTCCCATTCGAATCCATTATATTATGACAAGCACTATATAAATCTGAATATTTAAGCTGATAAAGACTTCCTGTATTATTAGTTGTTTCAGGCCTATATTCTCCATCTATAAAAGATTCTTCCATTGTTTCTAAAGCCGCCCATATAAGTTCACGCAGCTCTTCCGATTCGTTAAGTAAGTTAGCTGTGTCATTTTCTATGCCATCATAACGATGTTCCTTGTTTTGAAATTCATCTAGTACTTTTTCCAGTTCTGATTTTTCAGATTCAAGACTAGATATTGAATCACTACCAAACCAAGAATTCCATAGCCCATCTATCCATGACATACTATTTATCTCTTCTATTCTGTTATTTATTTCATCTATTCTATTCTTAGTTTCTTCAATTGCGCTCAAAATAGTAGATCCGTCAAGGACCTCATGAATATCCACTTTATCAGCGTAAATAGTCTCAACTGCTTTCTGTACTGCTTCATGATCCACTTTATCAAGTTCATTTGCTTCCATGGCCTTATCCAATACAAGGCAAAAATCCTCTGCATACTTTCTTAACGAATCAGGAACATTCCCCTGTGCACTAGAATTCATAATATAAGTTTGAAAATCTTCTTTTAGTTTTTCATATTTCTCATTTTCTATTTTAATAACTTCCAGCGCATTTTGGCTCTGTAAATACAGAGAATCTGGGGCCAAGTAACTTTCGTTTTGCATATATCCACTCCCTTACATTATCGCGATAATCAAAATTCATTTCACAAAAATCAGTTTTCTTTACCTGTCATGAAAGATGGCTCATAACGAATAACTCTACCATCCTCTAAATCCTTTATATACCAATCCTCATACTCGTTAAATATTGCCTTATATATACAATATTTCCTATCCTCATCGATCCATACATAAACTCTACTATCACCATCTGCAAAACTCGCCATCCCAAAACCTATTGGTATTTCCTCTAGAGTTTCTCTGGTATGAGAAATTTTAAAATCCTTCTCTCCTGGGCAATATGTTCCACGTTTATTAATATCATCCATAGCATCATCACCACACATCAAGTCTGGATTATACCTAATCGATAAACCGTCATATGCCTCATAAAGGTACATTTCTCCCTCTACAAAAGAATCCATTCCTTTAA
>JAZUIN010000093.1:0-3646 GCA_045642225.1 Lachnospiraceae bacterium
GAGGACAAATGAATTACGAAAATAAGAGAAAATTCACAATGAGTAAAGCGCATAAGTCAAAATTATACAAAGTAATAGCAGTTACTTCCGCAATGGCAATGATATGCGGAATGTCGGCATGTGCGAAGAAAAGTGCCGTTGATTCTGAGACCACAAAAATCGACTATGTGGTTGCAGAGATTGACTATGCTGCTGCAGAAAAGGAATTCATAGAATACATGAAGGAACATAAATATTTATGTAGCGGGATAGAAGGGCGATATGACGTCACGGGCGATGGATATGATGATCTGTATGCAGGTTATCTTTGGGGAAGCGGAATGCAGAGAGATGTTCTTACGTTTTATGATCCCGTAAACCATCAGGTATACAATGTGCACGAAGCTGATGATGAATCGGCTTTTCCATACGATTATCATGTGGTAAGTTGTGATGATAAAGGACTTACGGTATCGCGCAACCCTTTTAATAATCACGAGGAAGTAGTGCTCGGAACGGTCAAGCTGATTGACGGCGAATTAATCTTTGTCGAGAATTAAAAGGAACTGTTTTTGAAATATATATTTCAGATGTACAGTATTATCGGAAGTGTGATTTTAATAATATGGTTTAGACAATTTTGAATTTGTAGATGGTTAGTTCGGTATTATTTTGATTATATGTTTTAGTTGTTGTATATGGATCTGCGTATAATCGCAGGTCCATTTTTGAAATGATGTGGGTGAGTTGGGTATATGACTATGTCCTTTTTATTGATAAATATGTCCATCTTATTTCGAATTAATTGATAATGCATAAGAAAGAACATAGAATTTGCAATATGATTTAGGAGTTCGATATGAAATTATTTGTCAAAACAAATAGCGATGTACAAGAAACTGAAGTCACCATTCGATGCAGAGAACGTGATGAAGAAGTGGAAAATATAATATCCGGAATACATAGCTCAATCAAGCAAATCATTGGCGAAAAGGATAATGGCGACAGTTGTCAGGTTGCGTTGACCAAGGTGCTGTATTTTGAGGCCTTGGAGGGCAATGTATTTGCTTATCTTGAGCAGTCGGTTATCAGAGTAAAAAACACGCTATATGAATTGGAATATTCATATAAAAACCATCATTTCATAAGAATTTCTAAATCTGCAGTTGTTAACTTGAGAGCCATCAAAAATATCAAGCCGGAAGAAGGGCGTAGATTAATTCTTGAATTAAAAAACAGTGAACACTTAGTTGTATCCAAAAATTATGTGAGTGTTCTGAAGAAGGCTTTGTGTATGAAGGAGGATAAAAAATAATGGATAAAATAATTTCATCATTTTTTAAGTCCTCGGCGAGATTATTATTGGGCTTCTCAATATGCGTTATCATTTTGGCGGTTGGGACATATTGCATAGACGGAAACATTGCACCTAGAAATATTTTTATCCTGGCATGGATGTTTTTATGCCTGACTATTATTTCAACGATAGAAATGTCTATATCAGGATTGCGTAAATGGGCTGTCATTCCGTATTGGATTAAAAAGCTCATATTTATGCCTTCCTATGCAGCAATAACTATCACCGCGAATCTGCATCTTGGCAGTGTGAGAGATAATATCAAGCGAAACATTGTTTTCGTAATTGCACTTTTTGTTGTGGTGTATTTGATAGCTTCACTCATTAAGTATTGTATCGAGAAAAAGCAGACCGACAAAATGAATGATGCACTTTTGATGTTGCAAAAGGAGATCGAAAAAGAAGATGAAGAAATGTAAAACAGCATTGTTTATTATTGGCATAATCGTTATTGTCGGATTAACTGTGGTATTTGGATATCTGGGATTTAATGGCAAAAAAATTCAATCTGTAATGAACCTGTCATATACGGATGAAATATCAGTCATTGATGGTATTCCTGAGATTAATCATTCAGGCGTGGAGTTCATTAATGAGAATAGTAACAATTGTATTCTCAAGGTTAAGTGGGGAAGCATGGATGGGGAATATTCATTCCTCACTATGGTCAAAATAATTGCCCCAAGCGGTGATGTTGTGACTTTTGTAACCGGTGATGTTGTAGACAGTGAATTAGTATTTGAATTAGATGAAAAGGGTACCTACAGAATAGAAAGCGATTATTTTTTCGATGTATATTCTTTATGTGAGGAGGTTAATCGATTATTGCCGGAAGGCAATCAAATTGAAGCCGCGGAAGATGGTTCATTTGACGGATTTGTATTTACCGGAAAAGATGGCGAGTGGGTTCAGTGCTATGAAATCAATATCACTACTTCAAATTAGAAAGAGGTGATGGTATGAAGAATAGATTAAGACGTGCGGTGAAAATATTTCCGGCATTTGTCATTGGAATGATTTTGTATATTGCATTTCATGAATTGGGGCATTTAATAGTAGCGGTTTCAGCCGGGGCGACTATCACAGAGTATAGTATTATTCACGCGCATACAAGTTGGGTTGGCGGAACGTTTACAATTAATAAATATCTCTGGGTAAATGTAAATGGAGCATTACTTCCGATATTGTTGTCGTACATCTATGCATTGACCTATAGTGAGAAGATAAAGAATGAATTTTATAAAGCTATTTCGTTTGTGGTATCCGTGGCACCTTTGTTTTCATTACTAGCGTGGGTAATCATCCCCATTTTGAATACATTTGGGATGATAAGTAATGGGCCGGCTGATGATGACGTGACAAAGTTTGTATTCTATTTTTCAGTAGGACATAGTCCTATATGGGTCAGTATTGGCGCTGCTGCAATGATTGCGTTAGGTGTATTTATTGTAGTCAAAAAGGGAATAATTAGAGGCTGGATAACATACATCAGAAAATCAGAGTAAGGATATAAAGGAATTCATAAAAATGAATTACCATTTGAGAATATAATAAATGCTAATTCGTCCTGTCTTTTTTGGTGAAACAAGTATAATTAATATACTTTTGACAATACGGGCTACAGAGGAGTAGACCAACCGGTAACGAGGTGAAATAATGAAGAAATACAAGTTAGTGATAATTATATTAAGTGTTTTTTTCCTTTTGCAAATCGGAATTGTGTCATTTTTTGTCGTTAAACATGTTATTGATAAAAAACAACATGAAAGACGCGTGGCTGAAATACAAAAAGAGCACGATGAGCGTAATGAAAAACTTTACAATCAATACAATGGACAGTGGTATTCCATAGAGGATGACAGGTTGTTTTTGGAATTATATAAGGATGCTGAGGGGTACATTTGTATTTCATATACAACAATAAATAAAGATGGAAGGATAAACGAGAATAGTTTCAGAAATGTCTCATTAGCAATAGGAAAAGAAAATTGGAAGCATGATGATAATGAATATTTACAGGTTTATTATGACGGCATTTGTGATGCTGGTGGATGGATTGATTTTTTGCTATTTGATGGAGACGATACTCGGTTAGGATATGATGAAATAATTTATTATAAAAAATAATTTTGATCATTCGGGCTATAGAAAATTCTAATTTTGCTGAATAGACAGATTTTAATAATACGTTGCAAGGAGAGAGTTTTGATGATAAGAACGGTTAGTGAGAATGATGCAGAAAGATTGGTGGAAATATATTCATATTATGTAAAAGAGACGGCAGTATCATTTGAATATGAAGCTCCAACG
>JAZUIN010000094.1:0-5241 GCA_045642225.1 Lachnospiraceae bacterium
TGTATATTCTTTTATCTATCATTAATTTTTCTCCAGTATGCTAAAATTTCATTATACCTGCCACGACGCCTTGCATAGGCAAGTAATTTCTTTTCATTCACTACATAAGATGCTGCTGCGTCTTGAATAAGCTCCTGTACTGTGTAACCATCAAAAAGTTCAATTAATAATTTGTCACATAACAAATCTACAAAAAGCTTTTCTATTGTTAAATGGTTGTTTTTCGATATGGGCGCTCTATCCACCATTGTTCTTAATACGATTAAATCGTTTTTCTGATATCTGAAATACTCTTCCGTCTTAGGGTTAACAAGCACCATTGTATTTTCATCCGATTCAGTAAGTGCATCATATATTGTATCCAGAAAATCCTTGGGCGTTTCTATAAAAATAGTATTTTTTGCAATCAGCAAATTCAGCCATTCATTTAAGATACTGCTTTCCCATACAACAAGTTTTATTTCAGGGTATTGTGTTCTTAGATTATTCCTTATAGCTTCAGCAGTGCTTCCAAGCTCATAATCATATACAGAGCCTACCTTTGCATATTGCTGTGCTCCAATACTTTGTAATCCATTATCCTTACAGTAATGAAATAATTTCCACTTCAAATCCGTATCGCTTATTTCTGCATTTTCTTTTCGTAATATCTCTGTGATTTCTTTTTCTGTAATGATTGTTTTTCCCATGATACACCCCCTTAAAGCAGGTACTCCATTTCGATTTTCATTATATCAAGAAGTTCAAATTAGCTCAACGGAATTTGCCTATTTTTTGTTTTTTAGGCATTTTCCGTTTTTTAAATAAAAGCCATCCTATCATACTAAGTATTTAGCAGATAAGATGGCCTTATTCATATTTCCGGGATGGTCCATATTTCTATCGCACCAAAAGGTGTATACGAGGTGTAGACTAATCATTAAATTGCTACAAAGCATTGATTTTACTGCCTTACCACGCCACTGTATGCAAAGTGCCGTGGTAAGCGTATGATTCGCCCAAAAGGCTTCCCTCATTGTTGGCTTAAATACCTCATGACATTCCGGACAGATGTATTTTACGTTTTTGAAATAATACCTACTTATTATTGTTCCCCACAATGTAGCCACAACTCTTCAAGTATCTGCGGCATGGTCAACGAATGCGTATCATCCGTTTTGCTGACCATGATATTTTTCAAATGATATAACTTGAATTTCTGATTTGTTCCTCTGGACATAACGAAGACTCCTTCATCTGTTACGAATTTGACATCTCATTTCGTGAAAACTTCTTATCCCACAAAGCAATAATTTCCGCACGTTTTGCAGGGCGTATGAGGTATATTCCGATAGCAGCAAGAACTATGCATACTGCCGTATCAACAAAGTTAATAAATGATAATTTTGCTATCATTACTCCGCGATCGCTCACCTGAGTCGAATCCATAAAGCAAATTGTATCCGTAATAAAATGCATTAACATCGGTATCAATATATTTCCGGACCTTAAATATACAGCACAGAACAAAACTCCCATTAATCCTGCCGCCACTACCTGCATAATTGTTATAGGTATCGAGGCACCGACAATAATATTCGAAGCATGTATAAGTCCAAATGTAATTGCCGAAAATGCAACAACAACGGGGATTTTTTTCTCA
The DNA here is from genome assembly GCA_045642225.1 of Lachnospiraceae bacterium. Lineage (GTDB taxonomy): Bacteria > Bacillota > Clostridia > Lachnospirales > Lachnospiraceae > RUG191. The sequence continues at coordinate 1,643 of JAZUIN010000094.1, forward strand.
TCACGCCACTGTCTCATAAAACAGGATCCCGGAATAAGTCTGAATATTATTTCTTCGCATACGCCGGCCATAAGAGCATTGCTTATGGTCTCAATGTTCGGGGCGGCAAATTCTCCACATGCAAACGTCTGAATAAATATATATACCCAATAGATTGCCATAAATGTAGCAAGTCTGAATCCTAAAGCGTTATTCCCGCCCTTGAAATTACCGATATACTCCGGCTTATATCTTTTTGCATGGCAGGCAAGATAAATAATTCCTCCGGCAACAGCGCCCAAAGACATCGGTATTCCAAAAAACTTGAAAAGCGCACCACCGACACCTCCGCACAATGCTTCAATAAACACATAACTCCACACAATATGCAACAGTACATATACTACAGGGTGTTTTTCAAGAAGTGCGTGTTTATTTTTCTTTTCTTTCCTGCTCTTCTTTTCTGTAGCCGCTTCCGAGCTAAATGGTACGGTTTCCTCGGTAACTTTTTCTGTTCCTGCTACGTCAGGACTTGCCTGCATAGTATCATTTCCCTTAATGTTCTCTTCCGACACAATTTTTACTCTCCTTTTATTTTTGTATTTTGCATTTCTTTCTTTTGTTTCGTACTTTTTGTTTTGTTCTTTTTATTATGTATTTTCTCTTTTACTATTCCTTGGTTGTTGAACGATGCACCATTCCTAAGCTTCACTTTTTTCTATAACTGCCGCATCGGCCTTGAAAAAAGGAATTGCAAGGACAATTGAAACAACAATCAATACCGCATTAAAAATCCAGAAAGTGCCCTCACCCGGATTCGATTTAAAGAAATCTGCCTGAATCGAAGCTGCGAAGTTATTAGCCATATGCGCCAATATCGCTGCCCACAATGATCTGGTCTTGGCATAAACAAAACCGAATGCAAAACCCGAAACCGTTGCCGTAATGAACTGGGAAACATTTCCGTGAATTAGGCCAAAAAGTGCTGCGGTAATAATGACAGCCCAAATATTGTTTATCCGTCCCATCAGTCTGTTTTGAATACATCCGCGTAACAGTATTTCTTCAGCCAGTCCTGCTGAAACAACAGACACTACAATCTGCAGTAACAACCCTGCCGACATTAATTTGTCAACAGAAGCATCGGTTTGAATAAGTCCTGTACAGTACTTAATTGTATCCACAATCACCCCGATAACCCCTGAAAAAGCCAGGCAAAAAAACACACCCGAAATACACTGTATTATTGTCATCTTCCTGACTACCTTCGGACAGTACTTTTTCTCCCTTCGCATAAAGAAAAGCCACAGAACCACAGCTGCCAGAAAATTACCAATACCTAATAAAATCATAGTCGTGTTTTCCGATGTATCCGCATTTTTGTCAATTGCGTGCATCACTATAGGTAAAATCGTCTGACAGGCGAAAAAAATAGCAACCAGCACCCCCATACCAAGAATAATCATAAAAGGATTACGTTTAGGGTAGTTATAAAACTCCTTCTGCTCAAAAATCTCCCAATTCTTTTTTAGTAAGTTCATGCTTACCTCCTCCTTCTCATTTTAATTATTACATAAGCTCATCTGAGATTTCAAAGAAAAAATTCCAAAAATTTATCTCTGTCAACCGGCAACACAACATCAGCTTTATATGTGCCCTCCGGCTGCAAGCCTTCTGCCCAACTTAAGGTCAATCCAAAGCTCGGTCCCTTGTGGGGTTCCACATACACATAACGTGTTTCTATATCTTTACATATCTTAGGGCTTAGTATATATGCGGCAGTTATCGGGTCCCAGCAATACAATAACCCATTTTCTATCTTTTCCTTGATTTTCTCATCATTGTTGAACGATGCACCATTTTGGGTGGGTCATTCAAGAGTGGCCTTACTTTCAGCGCTAGTCAAATCCATCTCATCCATATCCAGCTTCACGCTCACATGATGTTTTGCCTCACGAAGTTTGGGCAAAAGACAACCGTTTCATGGGTACTCTTCCACGTGGTTTCCCACGCAAATGTCCATTATAGATACAGTTCCATATTTTGCATCAAGGTACTTCCCTGTTCTAGATGTTACACCCTCAATCATCTTAAGAATATAAACTGATAATTCGTCTTTATACATATTATCTATTACTAATTCATCAATGTTAAACTCTGCCTCAATATCTTCTAAGTACTCCTTCTCCTATTTGTTTCATACGATTATGATTAACAGCATACCCATTGATTATATAATCTTTCAAAACGCTATTCGCCCATTTTCTAAATTTGACACCTCTTACAGATTTAACTCTGTATCCGACAGAAATAATCATATCCAGGTTATAGTGTTCCCTAATATCAATCAATATTACAAAAAATCTTCCTTTTATCCTTACATAGCAAGATATCAGTCCATCTCATACCCTTTTACTTCCTCCTGCCCCTACATTTTTTTCGTAGTATATCTCATCTCGGTTTCTTGAAACTTCCTTATACCCGAATTTTTCATATAAATGCTGGTTACCAATACTGAAAATCGGTGTACATAGTCTCCATTTTTCAATGTCGGGATACATTTTCTCTGTCATGCACAATACTTTATATCCGAATCCTCTACCCTGGTAAATCGGATCAATAACAAAATCATCAAAATTCATGCATCTATCCCCATGTCGGGTAAGAAAAAAGGCACCAATTATTTTGTTTCCCAGTAGTACCTTGTATGCTATACAATTTTCAATAATTGATATTTCAGATTCAACACTGTCATATCCGGGCGGTCCACCATCTCTTCCCAAATATGTATTTATCTCCTTGTTGAAGGCTAATGTTTTAATCCGGGTAATCTCGCTTGCATCTTCAAGATGCGCCCTCATTATTTCAACCATATTAACTCCCGCAGGCTATTCGTGTGACTATTTTCACGGCTTCCAGCGCATCGTTTGCAATAAAGTCTGCCTCATACGCATTCCATGTGTACCTATACTCGCCAAGACTACCTTTTCCGCCACCGGTCATCACAAGAATCCCTTTACATCCTGCTCTCTTTGCCATAACAATCTCATTTTTTCCAATGTCGCCAATGACATAGCATTCACTGATGATGAGACTGTATCTTTCTGCACAATAATGTATCAAACCCGTTTTGGGCTTTTTACAATCGCAATTATCCTCTTCCTTGTGTGGGCAGTATAGAAAGTCATCTATCAACTGACCTTGTTCATTGAAATAATCAATAATGCGATTTGCCTCGCGAATGAAAACATCCCGAGCAAGAAGACCTTTCCCGATGAGGCTCTGGTTAGTAATAATTATATTCAAAAATCCGTTTTCCTTGGCTGTTTGCAAAGCTTCCCTTGCGAAAGAATACGGAGCAAATCGCACAATATCTTCCGTAGCTTCTCCGCCAAGTGTTCCTTGCAAATCCCAAAATATTGCCTTGGTATTACTTGTTTTCTTATCCATTTTTTCAATCACACTTCTACAGCTCAATTAGATATACATCAGCCATTTCTCCTTCGTACTCAAAGCTCCTTTGAAGCTTCCCACCGTTTTTAAGAATAGTTTTCACCGAGGGTTCATTCTTACGCTCAACCGAAAGCTGTAAAGCAGAAAGACCCGCTTCCTTTGCAATT
>JAZUIN010000095.1:0-3175 GCA_045642225.1 Lachnospiraceae bacterium
TTGAATTTGAGCATTCATTATTAGGGCTTTATTTGACCTCAGAACAGAATTTTGATTATTAGACGTATTTTCAGTTGGGTTTTAGTTTTTCATTCAAGGATAATATTAATTTTAATAATAATAAATCTAATCTTATCATATCTGATGATGAGATAGGATGTGATGTTAATACATACATGGATCTTATCAGAGATAATCTGGAATTAGAGTGCATGTATCAAAGATATCCTCTTGAGAGAGAACTGATAGAAGATATTTTTGAACTGATAGTTGAGACTGTTGTTTCTAAGGGAAAGACAATAATAATAGCGAGTAATGAATATCCTATGGAATTGGTTCGAAGTAAATTTCTAAAATTAAATTCGGGACATATTGAGTATGTTATGAGTTGTATGAAATCAAATACATCAAGGGTGAGGAATATTAAAAAATATATGCTGGCCACGCTGTTTAATGCGCCTACAACATACAACAGTTATTTTCAGGCGGAAGTTAATGCAGACTTTCCACAATATGCCAAGGCGAAGTAAGGAGATGAAGTGATGAAAATTATATTAAAGGTATTAGCATTACCAGCAATCCTGGTATTAAGTATTTTAAATTTTGTAATGAATATTGTTCTTGAAGTGTATTCGTTAGGCGCAGGAATACTATTTATAGTTCTTGGACTTTGCATAATAGCTGCCATAGCAGGTGGCATGTGGCATAACCTTATATTTTTAGTTTGTATGGTAGGTGCCGTAATACTGTTATCGTTAGCTATTGGATTTGTAATGGGACAGATAAAAGTTATGAGAAGTGAATTAATTGGATTTTTAAAAGCATAGGAGGGTATATATATGCCAAAGTTAAGAAAGAATCGTTTGAATATGGAGAATCTAGAAAAGTTTGTTGCTACAGGTCAGAAACAGTATGTAAGTTATGAAGAAGGTGCGATGTTATATTCGCTTGGGCGAAATAGTTTTATAGAATTGGCCAAAGAAGCAAATGCTGTTCGTCATGTTAAGGGAAGATGTATTGTGAGCGTAAGTGTATTGAATGAGTTTATTGAAAATATGTTACTTTAGGAGGATAAAATGGGATACGAGTTAACAAAGATAGATACGCCAAAGGCAATTGAAATGGTTAGAGGAGCAGCACAGAAGAAGTATGTAACTTTAAAAGAAGGAGCAGCTCTATATAGTATAGGAATACATTCTTTTGACCGACTTACCAGAGAAGCTGGTGCAAGAAGAAAGATTGGAAAGAAAGTAATTGTAAATGTTCAAAAATTTGAGGAATACATAGAGACTATGTTTGCTGTGGATTTATAAATATAAGTTATAAGAAATATTTTATAAAAAATGGGTGCAGTCATTCTCAGCTGAACCCATTTATGCTATCGATGTATATATTTATAAATTTCAATTTATCTCATCCATTACACGAACGCACCAAAAGTCTTTTTAACTCGTCTTTAGATGTTTCCTTAATAGAATTCTTAAGAACTGTAAAATATTCTTTGCTCTCCACGATTACAATATAGTAATTTTTCGTCTCTACAAAATGACTCTTTGCGCTAATTTTCAATTCATTATCTGTTTTTTCGTTATTTGCACTTTCATTGTGAACAATTATGCGATTGTCAACTACTTCACAATCTAATACTACATTATCTGAATGATATGTCTCCTGTATTTTATCCATTATTCTTAAAGTCATTTTACTTCGTGTCTTTTTTATATTCCTTGATACAAAAACAACAAATGCAGCAATTGCAAATATAGATAAACACAAAAGAAATAGTGCATAAGAAACGCTTCCACCATACTTACGATAGCTATCCACATCAACATAAATAAGTAACAAAAAAAGCAATACCAAAAAGAATAGCATCTGTCTTTTAGCCCTTGGCATTTCAATCATATCTACATATTCTTCAGCAAATGCCCTATTTAATACCAACTTAAATGTCATATGACACCCCTCTCTTTACTATTTAAGAAAATTTGAATTTACTCTATAGGATTGTCAACATTCCACTGTGGAATCAACCCAGAGAAATCATCAATATAATTTTTCAATACTAAATACAATGCTTCAAACGAATCTATATCCCCTATATATTCATGCTCTGAACAATCTCGCTCATCAACATCCAGATTTATATACTCTGATTTTATAGAATATACTCGTACAGCAAATACTGCATTCAAATCATCATAAGATGTTGGTAATACTTTTGACCATGCTTTTACTTTATTATCACAAATTTCAAAAGACCTAACTGTAATGAACCTTCTGGTCTGTTCAAGCGTAGCTTTGAGTTCCTGAGCTAATACTATTCCAGTAAATAGTTCATTTTTTTGTTTAATGCTTAACTCCATCTAACGCCCCTCTTTCGCACCGTAAACTGGAACTTAACAGTTCTTCTATATTTGAAAATCCTCATCAAATACAATACTCAAGCGCTTTCTGTTGACGCCATCTTTAGCCATCCACCAATTAACAGGATAACTATAATCATTTGTCAGTTCTGGAGGATTTCTGTCGATACAATCCATAAAGCCTTCATCATAACATTGGTGTTCTTCGTTTTCTAATATTCCGCAGATTCCTAATATATCAATGATTGTATCCACTTCAGCTTTATTTGATTTAAGGAATTTCCCTGCAGTAATTGCCTTTTGCAAAGCTCCAGCTTTTGCCTTTGGATCTAATTCTTCTACCAGTTTAAGTATTTTTGCTAAGATTACTTCATCTTCCTTCGTATGCTCCACCTTAGGCAATTTCAAATATTCTTCAAGATCAAAAAGCGCATACACTGCGTAAGTATGTCTCACTCCGCCATATACATATCTTTCAGAATTTAATACATTATATTCATCCTTATATTCAATACTCTTCTTACGATATGGTTGCCACTGGCATATATCACAATGTACTCGTCCAATAGAATCATCTATCTTAACAATCTCATCATGCTCATGAGGAACAATAGCTTTTGCATACCAATAACTTCCTAACGCTGATCGATATTCCAGCTGCCTTGTTGATAGGCTATACAAAAATGCATTTGCAACTTCTTCAGGAGTAATCTTATTTACTACATCCGATATTCTCTTTAAACAGTCAGCATGGCCTGGCGTTTCTGTATATGGGAACATCAATCCTTTCTGCTTAGCATATTCAAATT
>JAZUIN010000096.1:0-6155 GCA_045642225.1 Lachnospiraceae bacterium
GCTTTTCAATTATATTCCGCCTACCGCCAGTCCCCTGACAGAAATGAATGAATTCAGCATTATTGGTTTTGGAAAAGTGTTTATCACGTTCGGTAGAAACTCGACTTCTTTTTATATCTTCTCTACGTCTGGTTGGCGCATTAAAGAAATCGGATGAGTCTGGATCTATGCCGAATACCTTTCCAATAGCCTGTCTCTCCAGGGCAATAGTCCATGCACTTAAGGGTTTTCCATTCTTGCCACCCTTATCTACACGATACTGCAACCACTCGTTAGCATATTTTCTGGCTGACTTTAATGTGGTGCATTCAGGGTGATGTTCATAGATGTAATTGGCAAAATACTTGGCATGCTTCCAGTAGCTTTTATAGGTGCTGTAGGAATAAATGTAATCCTTAGTATCACCATTCTTTTTGTCTTCCGCTTTGCTTCTGCCAGTGCCACTTTTGAGCATAAATGTGAGTGACTCATATATCTGCTGTTTTAGATCTTTGTGAAATGATTTGTTATTTCTTCCCATATGATTAACCTCCTGCCATTAAATATGCGGGAGGTATTAAAATACTAGATACCGTTTGAGAAATTATAGAAAAAAGATCCGAGACACAAAAATTAAGTGTCATCGAATCTCCTTGCTTTGAAATAATATGGAATTATGCTATGTGTAGCATATTAATTAGTAAAACCCAGGCTAATCCATAATATGTTATAACAGCAACAAGGTCATTTACAGTTGTAATAAGCGGTCCAGATGCGACAGCTGGATCAATATTTGTCCATTAATTCTACGATTTGAGCCATAGAATTATCATCCATTTCTTCAAGGACATCTACCGCGTCATCGGAATCCATGAAGCCTATGACTTTAGCTGCTTTCTCCAGATTTAATTCTTTTAAGTATTCATGTGCATCCTCAATGTATGAGAAAATTTCTGATACTCTTTCTGCACCAAAGATAGGGTAGATTTGTTTTCTTTCTTCTGGAGTAAGTTCTTCAAATGCTCCAGCAATATCATTGTCATGGTAATCAGAAATCAGAATAGGCAAATCTGAATCTGTGATATGCTCACGGATTATTAATAGTATTTCTTGTACATAATCATGATTAATTATTCTATTTTCTTCCATAAACTCAGCTTCCTTTCGGCTTTATTAATTGAAGATTAAATGAAAATCCATTGGTATTATAAATTAACGTAGTAGTTAATACTTAAAAACAAGGAAAAAGCAAGAAAAAAGCAAGAATTAATTGACTACCATATCAGTAATATAATGTTATGATGAAGATATCTATTCAGGGAGGAAAATATTGTGAGTGATATACATCTTACAAACAATAAAATAGATATATATGCCCATGCAAAATGGGAAGATGCAATGGCTGATTTTCATGTAACAGAAGATGGCCTGTCTGAAGACCAGGTTAATAAAAATAGAGAAAAGTATAGGGATAATCAAATATTAGAAAATAAAGCGGATACATTTATTTATAGGCTAAGAAGGGCGTTTGTAAATCCTTTTTCGATTATATTATTTGTTCTTGCTATTATTTCCTTTTCTACAGAGCTTTTGATAAAGAGCGGGCACAGATATGATTTCTCAACAGCAATTATCATAGTGTGCATGTTGGTTATTAGTGGTACGGTTAGGCTTGTTCAAGAAATGCGAGCAAAAAAAGTATCAGACAATCTTTTGAGCATGATTGTTTCTGAAAATTTAGTAAGAAGAGATGGGCAGTGGAAAGTTCTATGCTCATCAGAGATTGTTGTAGGTGATATTGTTGCGCTAAAAGCAGGTGATCGTGTTCCAGGTGAAATGAGATTAACGAAGGCAAAGGATCTTTTTGTGTCTCAGTCAATGCTTACTGGTGAAAGTGCAATATTAGAAAAAGACACAGAGCCCCTGACCGTTCCTAATATATATACATATGCAGAGTATAAAAATATAGCTTTTACAGGTTCAGCTATCATTGGGGGAACTGGAGAGGGAATAGTACTTGCGGTTGGAAATGATACTGTTTTTGGTGGAATAAAAGAAAAGACACAGGGGAGTAAGTCAAGCTTCGATAAAGGTGCAAATTCTATTGCAAAAGTCCTAATAAGTTTTATGTGTATTCTCGTTCCAATCGTATTTTTTGCTACAGGAATTACAAAGGGAGATTGGGGGACGTCTATCTTATTTGCTCTTTCTGTAGGTGTTGGTCTTACGCCGGAGCTTTTGCCAATGGTTGTAAATGCGTGTCTTGCCAAAGGTTCGCAGGCAATGGGCAAGAAGCAGACAATTGTAAAAAATATAGGGGCTATGCAAGGCTTTGGTAGTATGGATGTTTTATGTGTTGATAAAACAGGTACGCTTACTGGAGATAAGATAGTTCTTGAATACTATATGGACATTCTTGGAAATGAAAGTATGGATGTATTAGAAAGTGCCTTCTTAAACAGTGCTTATCATAGTGGCATGAAAAACCATTTGGATGAGGCAATCTTAAAGGCAAATGAAATGCCTGGCAGAGAAGAGTATTTTGAAAAACTTCTTGAGGAACACAAAAAGCTAGATGAGCTTCCTTTTGATTATGAGAGAAAGATGGTTTCTGTGCTGGTTGACGGACCTGAAGAAAAAAGGATTATTGTTAAAGGAAATGTTGATACCGTTACCAAGCAATGCACAAAGATTAGTTTTAAGGGACAGGTTTTAAGCATAGATAAGGACAAAGAAGAAAGCATACACGTTGTAGTCGATGAAATGCTGGATGATGGTATGAAGGTCCTAGCTGTTGCTTATAAGCCATATGAGGACGAATCATTATCCAAAACAGATGAGGATGAATTGATTCTTTTAGGATATCTTGCATTTTTTGATGCGCCAAAGGAATCCGCAAAAAGTGCTCTTGAAAAACTTAAACAATTGCATGTTGAAACTAAAGTGCTTACTGGGGATGAGAGTAGTGTTGCGGTTTCTATTTGCAAGCGCCTGGGAATTGATATAACAGAGAAGTACTCAGGTCCTGATTTTGAGATGCTTTCTGAGGAAGAGAAGATTCTTGCAGCTCATAAGTGCACGCTTTTTACAGAGCTTACACCTAAGCAAAAAGCACGGATAGTAAAGATATTGCAAGACAATAATCACTCGGTAGGATTTTTGGGTGATGGTATGAATGATCTTCCAGCAATAGTGGAAGCCGATGTAGGCATTTCAGTAGATCAAGCGTCTGATGTTGTAAAAGAAGCTTCAGATGTTATTTTACTTAAAAAGGATTTGAATGTTTTAGAGGAAGGAATATTAGAGGGTAGAAAGGCCTTCGCAAATACTAGAAAGTATATTAAGATTACGGCTTCGTCTAACTTTGGTAATATTTTGTCCATTGTGATAGCAAGCATTTTTTTACCTTTCCTTCCAATGACATCTTTACAGTTATTATTGTTAAATATTCTGTACGATATTATCTGTCTCATTTTACCTTGGGATAATGTGGATGAGGATATTTATTCACTTCCACAGGAATGGTCAGGAAGAAATCTGGGAAGATTTATGCGATGCTTTGGACCAATAAGTTCCATTTTTGATTTAGTCACATTTGGCATTTTGTACTATTTTATCTGCCCGAAATTAAGTGGTGGAAATGAAGCATTGTTTATTGCTCTTTTTCAAACAGGATGGTTTTTGGAATCTATGTGGACACAAGTGCTAATACTTCATTTACTTAGGACTAAGAGGATTCCATTTATACAGAGTAGACCAGCCGCTTCTGTTATGGGAGTTACACTTTTGGGAATATTGGTATTTACAGCATTTGCATTTACAGATTTGGGAGAATTGTTTGGATTATCAAAGATGCCTTTAGGCTACTTTGGATTTCTTGCTGTGATTGTCATTTGTTACATGGTCTTAGTATCTGTAGTAAAGCTATTCTATTTGAAAAAGCATCAGGAATTAACTTAGGGAGGGATTATGCATGAAGAAAAATATTGAATATGCAAATATAAATACCTCCTTAATCGGATGGTTGATTGATAAACTAAAAGGTGCACCAGATGATTTGCAGGGACATAAGGAATTACAGACGCATTTGGAAGAGTTGAAAAATGGAAAATGTAGTTCATTGATATTGGAAGCATCTGATGAAATGGAAGAAAAATATTATTCAGATAGCATAATATATAGAGAGATGGAAATTATTCCTAGATATCGTAAAGTATTGATTGCGAAGGAAGAAGTATCTCTTACACCAAAGGAGTATGATATTCTATATTTTCTTGCTTGTAACCAAGGGGAAATATATACTAAAGAACAAATTTATAGAGCAGTATGGGATGATGAATATCTGATGGATGACAGTAATATCATGTCATTTATTCGTAAACTCAGAAAAAAGATAGAACCAAATCCAGATGCTCCAATATTTATTCTGACAGTATGGGGAATTGGATATAAATTCAATGATAAGTAATTACAGGATAATCGTATTTCTTGCTTTTTTCTTGCTTTTTCTTGTGAATTATAGACAGTAGGAAAATATTATTTCATCATTATGAAAAAAGTAAAGGAGTACAGAATAATATGATTAGATCAAATGTTGTAAGACTTACATGTATGCAAGCTGTTGCATATCGCCAGAAATTACCATCAGGTGGCTCGGGTATTGTTATTTTGAAAAAGGACGTTTCTCAACCTGGAATTGCATCTATCAGTAAAACATCAGGAGAAGCAATTTTGGCAGCGAATACTTCAGCTAATGAATATCCACAGGAAGCTTTTGCGGAGGCTATTGCTTTGACAAATGGTATGCCATATAGAAAGCTTGGTGGAGTTAAATACGTTGATGAGACAGTAGCTGAGATTGAGGATGAAGTTGTAGAAGTAACTCCAGAAGAGGTAATTGTTGATGGCGATGAATATCAGGCAATTATAGTTGCATATACCAATAAGAATGATAAATTTTCTTATGATCTTTTAAATAAAGATCTGATAAAACTCGCTAATAGCAATAAGCAGGTACAGGCATTAGTTGCAGATGGAAATAATGAAGATGATATCTGTGTTTGTCTTGCTGGAATTCGTTTCAGAGATTTGACTGGAAATGCAGAACTATCTGACGAACAAGTAAAGATTATTATTGCAATGTTAGATGAGATTTACGATAAGGGAGTATTTAAGGAATTAAAATCAGAAATTAGAGGAATGCTTTCAAGTAGTAAAAGACAGTAAAATATTTTGAAGATTTATTTCTTGCTAAATCGCAAGGAAATCGCAAGGTTTTAGCCATGTTGATTTCCCTGCGATTTTTTTATGCTTGTTTATGCAGAGGAGGGAAATAATGAAGCAGAAAAGAGAAGAACAGATAATTTGGGCTTACAAAATATGGACCATAGTATTAATTATATTATTCTTTTTCCAATCAAATAGTAGATGGGCAATATTTTATGCGTGGTGGATTTCGACAGCAGTTTTGATGATGTATTTATTATGCAAGATTCTCTATATTTCATGGTTAAAGAAAAAAATAATAGAAGACAAGCTACAAGAAATTATCACAGAAAGAAAACATAGGATGGTGATGGCACAGAAAGAAAATAAAGCAGGAAGACCTTTGGAGGAAGAAAAATGAATATAACATGCGTCATTTTTGGAGTTTTGTTTGTGGTTGTAGGAATTATGTTTTTTATTGGAAAAGGTCATGAGCATATTGAAAGCTATAACGGAATGACAGAGATTGAAAAGGCAAATATTAAAATAGAACCTTTGTGTAGGAACGTGGGAACTGTTATTGGGTTAGCAGGTTTAGGATTTCTTGCTGCAGGTTTTGTACCTGTTTTTGCAAACAAAATTTTTATTTGGTACATGATCGCCTGGTTTATTGGTACAGGCTTTGATGTGAGATTTATATCAAAATCCAATCATTATAAAAACAATGCTTAATGCTTTTAATAGATAAAAATAAAAGAAAGCGAGGATAATGAAATGACTCAAAATGAAAAGACAAGAGTACAGATTAGACAGGTTGCTGAACGAGCTGCACAACGAGACGAGCAAAATAAGAGAATACATTTTGCAGCAACACATCAGCTAAAAGAGAATTTTAAGCAGTTAGGAACATCACTTAGAGGTTTATCTGAAGATGATGTAGACATGATGCGAAGCAGATATGGTAACAATAA
>JAZUIN010000097.1:0-4539 GCA_045642225.1 Lachnospiraceae bacterium
CCAGTACTGGATGGGGCATCACTATGTCGGTACCACTATCAAGATCTATCTGTCGATCTCAGAAACAAAAAACAAGGATGAGATGACCAGGATTGAAGGTAAGATCAAGCTCAAATGAAAATGGAGTCTTGCTGACATTCCCAAATGAAAATGTCAGAACATCTCTTAACTGAATGCAATTGGTCAGGAAGCACTAATCCTGAATAGAAGCAAACAGAGATAAACTCAGAGACAATACAGGCGCTTGATAACACCGCAACTGTCGAGTTTTTGATGCTGAAGGTTGGCACCCAGAAATAATCGACGCTGTGATTATTTATTTAGATGAAGGATAATCGCGTAACGGAGGCTTTGTTTGAGTTTTGCTTTTGCGTCGGTTATTCAATCGATAGATGTGTTATAATGATCATGCATGAGTTCGCTTCGTAATTCTTTCATGCATGATTGTTTTAGAGTTCAGCACTGAAGATCTTGTGATCTCCGGATCGGCTTGGAACCGAAGGTTAGGGCTAAGCCTACAATTGGCCTACAATTGACACATAGTATCTGACAGCTGTGTGGTGCAGATTGAAAAGGAAAGCTTATGATGATAATGATGTTTCGCGATTATGGATCTGATAACGGAAATGAACAAATGTTCCTAACAATGAAGAGCCTCGATAAGTAAAACTCGTAGTATCAGGCATTTTTAGTTGTAATAACGCCGGACTTACGACCAATTTACGACCGTTTCATAAAGTTTTATGTAGATTAGTAAGCACTCAGCAGAAATGTTGGGTGCTTTTTCTATGTCATCTATGTCGAACAGTTCTAATTATTTACTAATGTGATATTTCAAGATGTAATTAATTCGGAAGAAACCGAGTCGGAAGGAACCGAATAAACAATAACTCGGAATATAATTCAGTTATATGAAACAGGGCATGGTTTTTCTTGGAATAGATAATCAGCAGATAAACGATCTGTTATATAATAACCAGGATATGTGAAAACCTCGGTGTAACAGTATTTTCAGGAAATGGGACATATATGTCACAAGGAAAAAACTATGAATGCTCACTTTATGTCCTTTCTTTTCATTATCAAAAAGCTAATCTATGGATATCAGGGAGGTTGACTTATGGATCAGGCAAAGATAGGTAGATTTCTGTCAGAACTTCGTAAAGAGAAAAAGATAACTCAGGAGCAGCTTGCTGAAAAGCTGGGTATTGCAAGAAGAACGGTTTCCAGATGGGAGACCGGAAGCAATCTTCCTGACATTGATCTTTTAATGCAATTGTCTGATCTCTATGAAGTTGATCTCCGTGAAATATTGGATGGAGAGAGGAAAAACGAGATGTTGGAGCAGGAAACAAAAGAGACTATCATAAAGGTGGCTGAATACCAGAATGATCGTGATGTACGGTTATCCAAAACGGTTATGGTCTATACCTTTATCGGTCTTGCGGCATTAATCGTTCATGTGATATTGGACAGCTTCAAACTTGAGGATTCATTCTGGTCTGGCTTTGGTATGAGTTTTACTTTATTTCTTACCATTGGAGTAATGATATTCGTAATACTGCACCTGACAGGACAACTGAGCAGATTATGCGATTTTAAAAGAAGACTTCTCGATCTCTACTCCGAAGGAAAAGGAGGAGAGAAATAATGAGAAAGTTAAATCTTTTATGGACTTTGTCTGGTATTCTGCTTGTGGTATGTCTGATCGTAATGCTTAGCGGCATTGCTTTCGGAATCGATATCCCTGATACCGTGATCAGAATCTGTGGCATCGGAGCATTAGTCTTTCTTGGTGCGTTTGCATTTATGACATTTAGAAAAGTGTTTTCGAAAAAATGATCCAAGAAATATGAGGATTAGCTTATTGCAAAGTATGATTTCGCCTTTTGAGGCACTTTTTGTATTTCGCGCTCCTATTATTGCAACAGGTGTATATTGACATAGTAATAGTAAAAACATTCCGGTAACATTCCTAAAAAGGAATGGAGGAATGTAACACATGGAAAAAGAAAGCAAGAAGTCAGAAGATAGAAATTTGATTCTGTTCTTTGTTATAACACTCGCATGGACATGGATTTGCGGTTTTATACCAGTAATATTAGGGATTACGGGTACGTCGATTGGTACGTTTATTTTTTATTTCGGTGGTGGGGCACCATCAGTTGTAGGCTTGTTTCTGGTATTTTTGACATACTCGAAGAATCAAAGAAAAGACTATTTCAAAAGATGTTTTAGTCTTAAGTATATGGGATGGAAATGGCCGCTGATTGTGTTTTTAATCTTTTCTGTTATTTCGATTATCTGTATCTACGTTGGTGTCAATCTATTAGGGTTTGATATGCCAGGTATGGATTTTATTCATGCGATTGTTGAAAATCCATTAATGTTACCAGTAGTTATTCTGCTCTCTCTTGTTTCCGGACCTCTAAATGAAGAATTTGGTTGGCGCGGATACTCGTTAGATAAACTCATCGTACGCTTTGGTTTTCTAAAGGCTTCTTTGCTTCTCGGATTTATCTGGGCAATCTGGCATTTTGCATGGTACTTTACACCTGGACAGGCTCAGTACGATTTATTGCAGAATTCATTATTTGATGCAGTTATGTGTATACCAAGTGTAATGTTATTAAGTGTATTTGTTTCATTTGTTTATGTTAAAACAAAACGAAGTATATTAGCTGGCGCGTTGGTACATATGTTAAGTAATCTACTTGGAAGTCAGTTGCTTTCACCTTATACTACTGATATAGGCACGTTTATTAGGTATGTAAAACTTGCCTTTTTTATAATTATTGTTTTGTATACGTGCTTCTCAGCAAAATTCAAGCGTGAAGTTGCTGAGCAAGTTGCTCATATGTAATAGAAGGAATTGAGAATGAAGATTATCACAAGACAGGTTAAAGAACAACCGCTTACTGTAATAGTTGAATATCCAGAATACAATAAATCTGTGGCAAAGATTATCAAGAAAATTAATAGTTTGGATATGGATTTTGCTGCTTCCGTTGATGATAAACAGGTACATATACCTCTGACAGAAATATACTATTTTGAAATAGTTGAAAGAAAGGTATTTGTATATACAGAAAAAGATGTTTACCGACTGTCTTTAACTATGGCAGAACTAGAAGATATGACCAGGGAGAGCGATATTGTAAGGATTTCAAGAACATGTTTACTGAATATTGAACACCTTAAGGGAATTAAGCAGATTAGGAATAGTCATTTAGAGGCTGAACTTGATAATGATGAAAAGTTGATTGTTTCGAGAAAATATTTGAAAGATATTAAGCAAAGGTTTTGAGGTGTTCAATATGAAGAAAATACTAAGAGATACATGTATATTAGCAGCACTAATGATTCTAACGGTATTTACTTGCTCAATCATCTGGTCAGGTATCACGGCTGAAATCGCACTCGTTTTATTGCTGTTTGTTCTGGCATTCATGATTACAGGTGTTAATTATCTGCTGGATGAATTCATAAGTCTGTCGATTATTAAGAGTTACGTTCTGAAATATTTTGCTTTTGTGGCAATTGTTTTAATCTTTGGATTTATTGCGGGATGGTTTTACCCAAACAATTTCTGGATGGCATTTATTTATGTTGGAATAGTAATGTTACTAACCTTTTTAATTGACGAATTCAAGATAAGAAGAGATATATCATACATAAATAATCGAATTAGTAACAAAAAGGTAGATTTAGGATAGTTAATATAATTGGAAATCATGGGGGATCAGTTTGATAGATTGGTTCCCCACTATTGTATAATGGGTATGAGATTTAATTCGATTCTATTAATTAAGATGTACACAATGCGATAGAACTTGAGGATATAATCATGAATTATATTAGTACAAAAGAAGCTGCAGAAAAGTGGAAGATATCTGAGAACACAGTTGTTGAATATTGTAAGAATGGATTGATTGTAGGTGCAGTTATAGATGTTCGCGGATGGATCATACCAGAAGGTTCAGTTAATCCTAAAGATAGAATGAGAAGAAATATATGGATTAAGCTTGGGTCTGAAGTAATGGATAAAAAGCATGCCAAAGACCCTAATAAATACAGCTTAGGAAAACTTACTATAACAGCGTGTGATGAGGATAATTTGTATGAGATGACACTTGTTTGCATTAAGACGCTAAATGATAATGGCGGATGGGATTGTGTAACTGAATGGTATAGAGATAATTATAATAGTATTATTACCTTCAAATACAATGGAAACATTACTGCTTTTGATGCAATAGGTAAACTCAAGAATAAGTATGAGAGTGCGACTAATTGTACTGTTTCATGGGAATTTGTGGGGTAGGCTAAATTATAGAATTCGATTCTATTAACTACAATAAAGAAGAATTTAATGGAGTTAGACAAACCTGAATTTGTGAGAAAGGTAATAATATATGATTTATATAAAAGAAATGGACAAATCATGCTTTCAAATCTACGATACTATTTCGATGAATGTGGATGTTCATACTATATATGATGTTAAAAGAATCGATAGTGGTTTAGGTGGATTTAGTT
>JAZUIN010000098.1:0-2724 GCA_045642225.1 Lachnospiraceae bacterium
AATAATAATAATCAATATGCATTATCTATTTCTATAACGTTTTGTTTTCCAAAATCTTCGATTTGTAATATGTTATTAGACATCAGTTTTTTTATATCAGCAGGCAATTCATCAAAAAGTATTGGCTTTATAGGTCTCGAACTAATAGTGTAGTATTCTTGAAGCGATGATACATTTTGTTCCTTTTTACTATTATCATCGGAATCATAATAAAACAAACCCTTACTTGAAAATCCTTTTGCCACTTCAATCGGTCTGCTATTAAATTTACATTCCTTGAAACATATTTCAACATCAGATGATGCTGGTAATAAATCAAACACTTCCATTAATGCATCTGATTTGTCTTCATCTGCACACACAAATTCAGGAACATTCCCAACACCTGCACTACAGAAGACAGCAACTTGTCCCTTTTGATCTATTGCATACCACTCTAAATCCATTATTTCAAGTTCAGCTTGACTTATTCTTCCCATAACTTGATACCTCTCTCTTTATCTGGATAAAACAATTAGTACACTTCACCATTTTATAGTGTGATTAGCAACTCGAAAACTTTGAATCGCACTAGACAGTATGATCAAAATTTGATTATTAAGCATTCCAATAACTATTAATATCTGCTGGAAGATTATCTATACTATCACCAATAACTTCTAAATACTCTTCCTCGATAATCTCCGGAACGATAAAATATTTTCCATCACTATTTAATCCGAACAACTCTCCCGAACCATTGGAACCAATAATTATATTTCCATCTGGCAAAAAATCATGATAGTCATCATTAATTTCCTTAAGTTCCTCAATTGGAAAAAGAATTAGCCAGGATTCCCCCGTATCACCTTCACCGCCATTATGTTCCTTCATAAATTCCACATATTCTTTTGGTAATTCAACTCCATATATCACTGTATCAAACTCACCACTATAAGGCTCGTTAAATTCAAAATCACTCCACATCTTTCATAACCTTTCACCGAGAATTTGTTCTCTTTATTAGCCAGTATTATCAAAAATTTGATTTACTACTTAATCGGCATCTACATACATTTTGTACTTTCCACAATGTAAGCACCTAAACAAATATCCACAAAGACTACCATCTTTTGTTAAGTATTCTCTTGCATCATCGAAACCATCAAAAGAACCATCTTCTTCAAAGATTTCATCGGCAATTCCCATTTCTTCAAGTTCTTTTGTTCCAACTGTGCCTAAATACTCGCAATAATCATTACAGCAAGCTTGCCAATTTTCTCCTTGCCAACTTAAATAGCCTGGAGTGCGTGAAAACAATTCATCGGTTGCTTCATCATTATCAATTTCTTCTGCATCCTGAATGAAAGAGCCATCAAATTTCTCAGCTGCAACACCGGAAGCTATACATTCCATACAAATGCACTCAATATCTTCTGTAGTATACATGTTTTGTATATAAGCTTCTGTTTTCTTATTACAACATTCACATTCACTCTCTGAAAATTCTACAATTCCCAATTCATAAATATTAGGATGATACTTAAACCTAGGTAATTTGCTTTTATCTACCATTATTTTTTCCTCTCATTCTTCATATACAATGTTATAACGATCTTGCCCGAATGATTAATATTCAACCTGCCATCTTAAAAATTTTACTTATACACCAAATACCTTAATGTATTCATTCCAGCCACCTAACAGAAAAATACAAGCCCCTGATATAATCACAAAAAGTACAAAATATAATAAAATTAAGCCCTTATTTTTTTTTGCGAATTTTATTATTATATATACATTAGATGGAATTGCAAATATAAGCCATATTATCATTTCAACAAATCCAAGCATTATAGAAATACTCTTATCTGAACCCAAGTCATAACCATAACCTTTGGAGTGTCCTGTAATATTCATATATATAATTCCTAAGCATATAGGAAATGAAAATGCTATTATTGCTGACCAAAGTACATTTATAGCAAAAATAATTTTTTCTTTCATTAGCCCCCACCTCTGCCTTAAAAATAAGAATTCGTTAGCCCATATTCTCAAAAATATATTATCTCTTATTAAGATATCATACCATAATCATTTTCTCGTAAATATAATTTTATCCTAGAAAACATATCACAATATGCTTTCTAGGATATCAACCGTTGTACGTTAAAATTTTCTAAATCAAGCTGCTCTTTTGCTTTAATTTTTATTCAATTTTAGGACCAATTTAATGATCATTTTTCACCCTCACTTGAACGATATGATTCCGATAATACGGGCCCCGTCGCTAATAAAAACAAATGGCTCTGTCAAAGATTCGAGTATAATGTCCCATTGACTCTTACCATACATTCATTCTTATCTCTTCAATAATACTTTTATTTTTCATTTTATATATCTCGATATATGTGATAACCATAACACTCATTGTAATTAAAAGTAAACCTACTATTACAACCACCCAAGGTATATGATATGTCACAGGAAATACTTTTCTAATGAATATATTAATACAAAATGGGATTGCGATTCCTATTACGATTCCGGGAACAAATGCCTTTACCATGCATATAATACTTTCTATATAAATCATTTTCCGAATAGATTTATTCGTCATACCTATACTCTTAAATACAGCAAACTCACGCGTTCTAACTCTGATATTAGTAGCAATTGTACTGATTACCGCTGTTATACCCATCAAGCTAAGAAGAAGCACAAAACCATACATTATAAATTCAA
>JAZUIN010000099.1:0-2215 GCA_045642225.1 Lachnospiraceae bacterium
CTGCAGGCTTAATTTCAGGTGCATTCTTAAGAGCATCCTCATGAAGCTGTTCAGGAGTAACTCCCATCGCTTCAAGCATATTGTTGGTTGCCAGGATTGTTGCTCTTCCATCGTCATTTGAATCAATAACGAAGCGATACACAACTGACATATCCTCCATCTCCTTATGAGGCACATTTGCAAGCATGTCTGCGTTTGCTTCTGTAGAAACAACTTCCATGATAAGTTTGTCCTTCATCTGCTCATAATCGGTAAGTGAAGCAACATCAATTACAGGCTGATTATCAAAGCCCTTAATGACAGTATCTGATGCCTTAGCAACAACCTCATCCATTGAAGCACCGTTCTCGTGCGCCTTGTAGAAAGCCTCAACATTTAATGTCACACCGATGTTTGAATCGGCCGGTGTAATTGTTACTGCATCGTAGCCTTCATTGTTAAGCTTCTCCACTGACTTTGTATCGAATCTCGCCTCAATGCCCTTTCCGTAAAGGTCTTCCTGTAATGCTTCTGTAAAGCTCTCTTTGAAATTTTCGTAATCCATTTTAAATCCTCATATATCCTCGACCGGATCCTTGAAGAGGATCTCTTTCTTTTTAATATAGTTATAAGCCTTGGACCGTCATCCGCAGCTCATGTTTCATGGCATCAAAAAAGCGCCAGACTCAAAACCATTTCTGATTTCAAGCTGACGCTCATCGCTTAACCATATTCTTTTGCAAAAGAAATGCGCCTCAGATTCAGCTGAGCTGTTTGCCCATCGCTTATTCTTTAGCGCATTATAAATATATCATGCCTCAAAAATCAAAAAAATACTATTTGGGTACTATTTACGTACTTTCTAGGTACTATTTAGGTACTATTTCCAAAAATAACTACTTAGTCTAATGAATCAATAAAATCAACAAGTCCTTTCAATATCTCGTCCAGATCTTCGTCCAACCATTTCTTATCAGTAGTCCTCAATCTTCCAAGATATGCTCTATTACTAAAAGCAAGCTTTACACGTCTCGATATATCCTTATTAGTCTTCTCTCTCATTTTGGAATCATTATATATGTATGAATCTAAACATGTTTTTAGCCTTTCTGCATCGATTCCATCCTTCAAGAAGTACAAATCAAAAATATCCTTATATCTAGTAGATACTGCTCCAAACCTCAGTAATGACCTCAATTTTTCGGCAAACATTTGCTCATTTGAATTGATTAATAGACTTGCGCCTTCTTCGTCAAATGCAATATCAAAACAATATTCTTCCTGCTCGATATCTAGACGATTATGCACGCCCAAATCCAACTTGCTTATAATGACATTATCAAAAGAATCCTTTATCTCTATATATACTCTTTTCCCATGATAGTCTTGCTGCTTTAGTTCTTCAATATCACCGATTCTTGCGAGACTAAGTCCATCTATACAATTCAATTTATTTACAAACATATCTATAGACTCGTTTGCTAGAGAATATCGAATGAAATCAATATCCAAATCCTGAGTAGCCCTACGAATGTTTTTTGTTTTGCTTCGCATTACCACTCCACCCTTAATTGTCACATTTCTACTTAATGAACTGGCTGATATTGCCTTCAATATTACATCCTGGCACACTTTAGCTTGCGCATTTGCATCTCCATATCCATTTTCAATCTCAGCCTCAATCATATCGTTAAGATTTATCATTAGAGCACCTCCATCTGCAGAGCATCCATTATCATACGTGATTTAGGCAAATCCATTGCCATATCTTGAATGAGTGGAATATCCAGATCATTAATTATTTTTCTGTAATTACCAAGTATCTCCTTATAATAATCAAATGGTAATCTATTTTTATTTCTCAACAATTCCACCAGCATGCGCTCCTTATTATACATATAAATAAGCGCATCTCCATAAGCTATCATTTCTGCTCCAAAATCAAGAGCATCGCTATTTTCAAATATCTGAATGACCCTCTCATCATTTATCTTTGATCCTCCTCGCCCTGTGGCAAGGTAATATTTTTCCGGAATCACATCTGTTAACTGATGGTAATAGAATGCTGAGTTAAGCGTAAATATTGCTTTAGGGAATTTGGTCGAAATAATCTGATATTCAGGAACGTATTTTTTCTCTGAATATATTCCCTTCTCAAGTTGATAAAGTTTTCCTTCAGATATTAATTTCTTTATTTTGTATTTACTGCCATATTTTTCAATACACTCGCTGAATG
>JAZUIN010000100.1:0-3341 GCA_045642225.1 Lachnospiraceae bacterium
TACCACTCTTACAAAGTAGTTTCCGTCTTCATCAACAGACGCCTCCCACTCATCGTATGTAATTACTGGCTCCAATGCTTCAAATTCTTCGTTTGTCATAACTGACCTCCTTTAATATTTTTCTTATTACAAGTGTATCTAGGCATACACATTGCTTTTTTCAATTTAATAATTCTTCACCCTGTTTCAAGTTAACACCTACTCTTTACAAGAATTAATTTTCATCAGCTTTAATTCTCATATTGATACTGACTATAAATCAGTAAAATAAAATACAACGGAACAAAAGCCACATATGAAATGACGGTTAGCCAATAGCCTTTTAGATATGCGACTCCCAAAACTGACAATCCAATGCCACATAACGTACACAAAATACATATCAGTTTTTCTGTTTTGTATCCTATATGCCTACCTGACGTTACTATTTTTTCAAAGGTTCTGCATATTCCCATTCCTAAAAGGTAGCATAAAAAACCTGCAATAATAACTATGGCTATTCCAAGTACTATACGCATCCCTATAGTTATATGCTCTAGAGTACAATAAATCCCTGCAACAGGAATGATCATAAATAGTATGGTATGCAGTAAATCATTCCAAAATCTCTTTTCGGGTTTCGGTATAAACCTAACTGCCAGAAGTATAATCAAACATGAAATGATTAAGAAAATTATACCTTTCAAGGCTTCCCATTCCCTTCTTTAAATTCTCAGCTTCGTTATTATTTATACTCGTTCTCGTAGATTCTTAGTTCATTCAACGAGTCATCATCGTGATAGATAAAAACATATATCTTTTCATCTGTCACCACAGGCTTGTCTGTATGAAAACCTTCAGTCTTTAATGGCATATCCTCTATCAACTCTTTTGTTTCCAAATCTATGACTCCCAAAGAAAAGCCCTCGTACTTGTTCAAATTCACATAAAACAATTTGTTACCATAAATTGCGATATGCCCCGAATACACTGCCTTCCAATAATCACCTTTTTTTAAAACCGACATTTTTGCTTCTCCTGTCGACGGGTTTATTTGTGTGAATCTAAGCTCAGTTGTATGGTCATAACAATGATATGAGGCCAACGAATATAGCATTTTGTCCGGACCTAATGAATAATAATAGTTACAACAATCCTCGTCGTCCACCTTCCACAATTTTTCTCCTGTAAGCAGATTGTAACCCTCTACTAATACTGCATGATCGTTTTTTGTGCTCGGTATCACCACAATATCATCAACAACAGTCACGCCGCTCTCAAAAATTTCCAATCCTTCCTCTACCTGGTATTCCCATAGTCGCTCGCCGGTTTTGGTGTAGAAAAGGAGGCTATCACATGGATAAGAAGAATTCAAGAGTAACACTTCATTTTTCTTATCATACCCCCAGACATCATACTCCATTCCAGACAAAATCTTAAATTGAATTTCGTTACCTTTGTCAACAAAGGAAATCTTCACTTCTACATTTTCATCATCTAATTCTTCCGACTCAAAAGAGCAATATTGCTCCGAATTGAAATATTTTTTTGTTTCATAGCGGAATCTATCTTCTGTAAATGAACTGCCATCATAACGGAACAAATCATATTCAAAACCATCTTTAATTTTCATTTGAAAAAAGACACCATTCTCCAAATTATAGTTTTCACTCGGATTCACGGGCAAAACACGATTGCCAATAACAATTTTATCATCATACATAAGGACTTGCTCTGAATTATAAAGGAAAAAACGAACTGCTCCTTTTCTATTTTCTATTAGCCTCATAATGTATCATCCTCTTTTTTACATAACTACTACAAATTCTTACACAAGCATTGTACAGCAAAGCATAATAATTCTAATCTTCGTTATTATTTATACTCGTTCTCGTAGATTCTTAGCTCATTCAATTCCCTGACTCTAACATAGATTTTGTCGTCTGTCACAATTGGTTTCTCTATCTGATTGCCTTGTGATTCCATAGGGAAATCCTCTATCAACTCTTTAGTGTCCAGATCCACCACCCCGAATGAACAGCCTTGTGAATCAGTCTCATTTACATAAAACAATTTGTTGCCGTAAATGGTCGTATTTCTTGGCCATATTTCGCTCCAATAATCTCCTTCCTTTAAAACAGCTGTCTCAATTTCGCCTGTAAATGGATTTAATTTTGTCAGACGCAATTCATTAGAATGGTCTTTACAAAGAAATGAAGATAACGCATATAGCATCTGGTCGGGACCGATCACATAGTCATAGTCGCAGTTCTCCAAATCTTCGACATCCCATATCTTTTCTCCTGTTAGCAACTTGTAGCCTTCCACCGAAACAATCTTATTGTTTTCTGTGCATGTAATCACTACCGTATCATCTACTACTACCACAGCATCCTCATAGATTTCCAATCCTTCCTCTACCTGGTATTCCCATAGTCGCTCGCCGGTTTTGGTGTAAAAGAGAAGTCCTTTGCCTAATGCTGCACTAAGCATCAATATATCGTTATTAAAATGTAACGGTTTATATTTCCTTTCAGCAGCAAATTCTATAATAAACTCCTCCTCTTTGCACTTTAACGAGATCCGTTCTATTCCATTCTTATACTCATACTCATAAGAACAACAGCATTGAGAATCAAAATATTTTTTTAGTTTAAAACGAAAATCGGACTCTGTGAAACTTGTTCCATCATAACGGAAGTGTGAGGCGGTTATGGTTTTTTCATCGAATACCGCTTTATACAACACATCATTTACACAGTAATAATCATCATCCTCTTTCGAAGATAAAATTTTATCTCCAATCTCTATTTTGTCTTTATGTATCAGTGTTTCTTCTCCATCATACAAAAAGAAACCGGTTACACCATGTCGAATTTCTATTAGCTTCATACTGTATCATCCTCTTTCACTTTGACGCCTCAATAGCAAGTCCATATAACAAATTCCTATGGTTGCCCTTGTAGTTCTTAAAGACAAGCTTGCCGCTATCATCTCTATCATTTATATATAGTCGCACTTCAGCTTCATTTAGTGAATACACTTTATCTCCAACCTTTAATACAAACTCAAATGCACCTTGCCCTGCTCCAACCGTAATTATAAATTCTCCGGTTTCTGATGGATTAGCCCCAGTAAAAGCTTCCTCAAAGCACCTAAGTATTTCTTCTTCACTAAAATATACAAAGGCTGAATACCTGCTATCTGCATTCTCAAATCTTAGGAACACATCCTTTATTCTCGCCGGATACATATCTTCTTTCCACTCGCCATCCGACAAAACCTTTTCTCCGTTGAAGAAGCTGCAGATGGTCTTTGTGATATTGAACTTATTATCTTTTGAAGCAAATGAAACCTTGTAA
>JAZUIN010000101.1:0-2646 GCA_045642225.1 Lachnospiraceae bacterium
GACAGTAGTATTGCTGTCAAAGAAGAATTAAAAACAGGTGGAAATACCTAGAAATAAAGGAATTTAGGGCTAATATCCGGGAGTTCGCTCCTGTGGTTATTAGCCTTTTCTTTTTGTTTTTGGGAACTTATCAACGGATAAAGGTGGTAGAGTTGTGGCTACACTATGGATAAGGGAATAGTTGTGGCTACGGAATGATTAGATTAGTAAGATGTATATTGCTTGAATGAGAAATAGTATTTGACTTGGTCCTCGGGGCCAGGATTATTATAATCCACGAACACAAAATTGAGAAAAAGGAGAGAAAAATGAAAGATTTAAGTTTGTTGTCGTGGAAAGAAATCAAAGAAACTGATAAAGGAAAAAGTATTGTTTTTGTAGTTATGGCACCGCTTGAAGAACATGGATGGCATCTTCCGATAGGAACTGATTTAATTGAAGGTGATTATTGGAGTAAAGGAGCAATGGAATATATTGAAAATACAGAGAACGTAAATTGCTTCTATTTGCCACCTTTTCCCATTGCAGCTGCATCTGTAACGGAGTTTTATGGATCCATTCATTACACAATGAAAACTACATACGAGGTTGCGTATGGAATATTAGATAGCTTAAGATGCATGGAATTTGAAAACATAATTATCATTGCATCCCATGCAGATCCTAGGCACTTGATTGCTGTGGAAAAAGCAGTTAGAAAGATTAACAGAAAATATGGAACCTGTGCTTTTGCTCCAATGGGGCAGATTTATATGGGAGAGGGCATTCATAAGTATCAGGAAGTAAATGAATTTGAGAATAATCATAAAAACGATTTTCATGCGGGTTGGATTGAAACATCAAATATGCTTGCTATTAACCAGAGTTTGGTAAGAGAAATATACCAAAATCTTCCAGATTCAGAAATATCAGATAGAGATATGATTTCAAACAAGAAGCAACTGAAAGCAATGGGGGAATATGGATATCTGGGAGAGCCACAATATTCAACAAGCGAACTTGGAAGAAAACTAAACGAAGAATGTATTGAATCTATCGCAGATGCTACGATAAAATTTTATAATAGAAATGGTTATCAAAAATATGAACACTATAATTTATATAATATATTACCGCTTCACATAGGTTTCATTGAAACATTTGGAAAGGTTAAAAGAAAGAAGGTGAGCAAATAATGTATACGAGTGGTCAGCTTGCAATTATGGGAAATGTTGGAAGGAAAACGCTTCGCTTATATAGGGAGGAGGGATTACTAATTCCGAGTATGACGAATGAAGAAAACGGATATCATTATTATGATGAGTCCCAACTAGAGACTTTAGAAAAAATAAAACGTTATAGAAGTATTAATCTTTCTCTTTTTGAAATCAAGAAGATTCTTAATG
Organism: Lachnospiraceae bacterium; assembly: GCA_045642225.1. Classification (GTDB taxonomy): domain Bacteria; phylum Bacillota; class Clostridia; order Lachnospirales; family Lachnospiraceae; genus RUG191. The sequence goes on from JAZUIN010000101.1 coordinate 1,386, forward strand.
GCGAAGAAGATGAAAAGGAAATCATTACATGTAAAATAAAAGAAACTGATAAATCTTTGAATAATATGAAGGAGATGATTTCAGAAATAAATACTGCAACTACTCAAATTCATGAGGAGGAAGAAGTGGATATTAGACCATTTCAAAAGTGCACTTGTATTTTTGTTGATGAAAATATAGATCTTGAGAAATTAGGAAAATCTGTTGGTAAGTTATATGAAAAAGCTTCGAAAAATAATATCAAGATTGCAGGAAGTCATTTTGTCAGATATGACGGACTAAATAAAGACATGGATTTTTCTATGAAAACATGTTTGCCGGTTTTAGAATATGCGAGCAACGATACGCTAAATATATACGAAGAAAAGTGCTTGCATATTAATTTTAAAGGGGGATTCTCCAAGGTTTCTGTAGCGCATCGGATAATACAGGAGAATGCTGACAAATCTGGAATAAAACTAGCGGGATGTGCGTATGAAGTATACAATGCAGATATGTCAGTGGATGTATATTATGGTGTAGCAGATTAGTTTCCTCCTACGAAAAAAGGAAAAATATTATGATATGTTACCCTATACAAAGAAATCTGAAAATGAGTAAATGCCATTCATAGTATTGTCTTGAGCCATGTTGAGACGGTAGTATTGATGACAAAGAAGGATTAAGAATAGGACAGAAATATCTTGAAATAAAGGGATTTTAGGCTAATATCTGGGAGAAAAGCTCCGCGGGTTTTAGCCTTTTCTTTTTGTCTTGGGCAACTGGTCAACGAAGAATCATGGTAGGGTTGTGGCTACACTATAAATATGGGGATAGTTGTGGCTATGCTTTGTATGCTTATTCAATGTTTAATTTTTTCCAATATACTATTAATCGATTGATTTGAGAGGAATCATTTTGCTGACAAAGCTCAACTAATGTAAACAATTCAGGATTTTTATCTTTATCTATAATAATTTGTGTTGGCTCTGGATTATCAGATAAACCAACTAAATAGTCTACTGAGGTATGAAAACATTGTGCAATTACTTCGACTGTCTGGAGAGAAGGAGTTCTTTCACCATATTCATACCTACAGTATCCAATCTTTGATAAATTCAATCTTCTTGAGGCTTCAGCCATAGTAATTCCTAAGTTTTCTCTAGCTATTTTTAATCGTTCTGGTATTAATTGTGCAGACATAATTTTAACCTCCAAATAAAATGGTTGACAGTAACCATTGGATAATATACTATAATGATATCCATTGGTTACTATACCA
>JAZUIN010000102.1:0-2435 GCA_045642225.1 Lachnospiraceae bacterium
TTTCTTTATTCCAAAACATTCTGACAGGAAAGTTTTGTATCCAATTTTCTTATACCATTCAGCTACGCCTGTAAAGAATATAAACGAAACGTCCATCCCTTGAGTTTTTAGATATTCCGTCACTCTAGCTACCATTTCAAGTGCTATCCCCTTGTTTCTAAACTTTGGAACTGTGCCCACGCAACCAGGCATGCCAACTTTATGGTATTTATCCGTTAAATAATTTTGGCAGTTGATATCAACCAGACAAAAGCTTGCAATCTCACCATTTACTTTAGCCACATATATATTCTCAGGATTTATAAAATACTGTGTCCAGTTCTCATTTACCAATGAGACTGCGGACCTAATGTCTTCAAAGTTTCCGTCAAACCATCCATATTCAGCAATATCGCTACCATGTAATACTAGTTTGTTTAATTGGAAATCTTCAAGTTTTAGAATCATTTCGTCGCATTCACCAACTGATACAAATCCGCACTTTTCAAAGAATCCCCAACTTTCAAAAATGGCGCCAATAAACAACCTTGAGGACACTCCACCTGTAATGATATTATCAAATCCTCTATTTACCGCATATTTTTCTATATCTGAAATCAGTTTTGTTCCAATTCCCTGTCCTTGTTTTGATGGCATTACGCAAACCAGCCTTATGGCAAAATCTTCAACAATGGCAAAAGCACAAATCTCATTATCTTCCTTGCTTTCAAAATATACGCAAGAGTCTTTGTGCAGTAAATCACAAAACCGATTATATGATATTTCCATACTTGGAAAGCAACTACTAAATATATTAAAATATTCTTCTTTCATTCTCCCACCTTGCTCAGAAAATCAGAATCTAGTGATTCATCAATAAGTTTCAATTTAACGACTCATCGTATACAAAAAATTTACTTGAGACCATAAAAGGAAAAAGGAGCATATTTGGTGCTAGTATAATCTATTTTCTCCAGGCCATTATTATCAGAAATTGCTGATTTTATCAGCTTCTTTGTTAAGTCCGGAACATCATCCCTCAACAATGCCTCTTCTACATCTACCCATAAAACTTCACTATTTTCATCTCCATCAGAATGTGGAACTCCAGAAATATAATCCGCTCTAAATGCCACATACCAATCATGAGTATTAAAACGAATTCCAATGATGTTTTGAGGAGTAACTGTAATACCCGTTTCCTCCAAATACTCCCTTACTAACGCATCTTGCGGCGATTCATTGTATTCCACATAACCGCCGGGAACGATAAGCATTCCTGCACCTCCACCATAGGTATGTCGTGCCAATAATACCCTCCCTTCGTGAATAACTACACCCGTCACGCTCTGCCCATAATTTGTATTATTATTTTCCATATCTTATTGTTCTCCCTTTCTTAATTGCAGAAAAATCGGAATTTATCGACAATACCTAATCTTGCAATTTCCTTTATCATCAAACTCCTCTATTTCATACAATAGTGGACCATCTTTATAGATTTCATCGTATATTTCACTCAAATTTTCTGTCTTTCCACACATCGAAATCCATTCATCTGGTAGCACAATTTCATAATCTGCATCTGCTATTGCTCCGTCTTTCAGCGCCATCACATATTCTATAGAATTACTAGTCCAATTGCAGCCTAACCCCATAAGGTTATCTCTTCCATATACAATAGACATTTCATCCCAGAATGCTCCTATGGTTATGTATTGCTCTTCATTTTCAGTTGAAAATACCCTTCTTATTCCAACAAATTTCATAGCAGTGCCTCCATCATTTCTTAATAGGCAATTTTACCTCACGAAATCTAATATCTCTTTTTCTAACAGCCTAAACACATTTGCAACTAAATATCCGTCTGCTATTGCGTGATTTAATCTTACACTAACAGGCATCATTAGTTTTCCATTCTCTTCTCTATACTTTCCCCAGTTTATAATTGGCAAAAAATAAAGATATCCGTCAGGAAGTTCAATATTAAGCGAATCATAAGATAACCAAGATATATAAGATGCATCAAACCAATTTGGATGATTCCCCGCATCAAGACCATACTCTCTTGTTTCTTTAGCACGCTCTAAATCATTAACTGCCTCTTCGTAGAATTTTTCATAATCATTATAATAACTAGTATATACTGGCGTACAAGTTTCTGTATCTTCATGAAATACGTACTGAATTGGATTTATAACATCGTAACAAATCAATTCTTCACTTTGCCAAAGATATCCCATCTTATAATCATCGCGAGAATTAAGCACTTTAGTTAAAATGTATAAAAAATTAACATAAAACTTTGTATTCGCCATTTTTGAATATTGAACTAATTTCGTAACATCTATTCTTGCAGTCATCGAAGTTGAACATTTGCAATCCTGTGTAAAATGTTCGAAAACTCCTTTTCTGTAATATTTTTCTTTATCTATTACTTTATAATTCATCTTATT
>JAZUIN010000103.1:0-4799 GCA_045642225.1 Lachnospiraceae bacterium
GTTGGCTGACTGTTTTTGTTGCCGGATGTGATTAATCCAAAAAGCGCCGCGCCAGACCAATTACTCCCCTTATTATATAAAAATAAGTGTAGATGTCAGAGTTAATTACTCTCTAACAACTACACTTTTATGGTACTAAAAGCCCCTAAGTCATAAGACTTAGAGGCAAAATATTTTCTACATTATCTTATTCTTGTTCTAAAGCTAATGTCTTAGTTGTAATATCACATACTTCTGAAGGTCCATAATATTGAATAGCACCTGGATATGTAAATGATGTTTCAACAGCCCACTTTTCTCTATTAGCCTCAAAGAACTTAAATGGAGCACCATCTAATTCTACTAAAGCCTTACGTATTACTGGCTTATCCTCACCATTTCTACGCTCGATATTCATCATCTTAGTAATTGGCATACCACCAGCAACCCATTCTTCAGCAGGTGCAGAAAGATTAGATACCTTAGATAAATAACCTGTGTAGCCATAAGAAATTAACATAAATGCATTATATCCTAATGAATAACAATAATCTGCATCAAAATTTGATGGGAATGCACATCTTCCTTCATAACCGAAGAAGTGATGTTGCGCACCAAACTTGCCTGTATATGAAGCTCTCTTTGCAAGTTCTTCCTTAACCATTTCAGAGAATAGCTTCTCAGATTCAATTAATGATACTTGAACATTTCCATGAGGATCTCTCTCTAAGAATAACTGTTGCTGAATTCCTTGTGGAAGAATATCAAATACAGCAAAACTTTCTGCTGTTAAGCCTTCCTTAATGAAGTTATATTTCGCATCCCAACTTGGAAGTGCATTAAATTCTTCTGTCTTAGCTCCTGCAAGTAACTCATTAATCTCTGCTATAAGCTTAGAAAACTCAGGAACGAATTCTACAATACCCTCAGGTATAATTGCTACACCGAAGTTCTCGCCATTGTTGTATCTTGTTTCAACTGAATCAGCAATATAATTTGTAATTTCAGCAAGAGACATCTTTTTAGCTGCAACTTCTTCGCCAATCAAGCAAATGTTTGGTTGAGTTTCAAGCGCACACTCTAATGCAACGTGTGATGCTGAACGACCCATAACCTTTACAAAATGCCAATACTTCTTTGCAGAATTTGCATCTCTTTCAATATTACCAATCAATTCAGAATATGTCTTTGTAGCTGTATCAAAACCAAATGATGCCTCAATATCTTCATTCTTAAGGTCTCCATCAATTGTTTTTGGACAACCAATTACTTGTACACCAGTATTTTTAGCTGCCATATATTCAGCAAGAACTGCAGCATTAGTATTTGAATCATCACCACCGATAATTACAATTGCATTTAAACCATGTTTTGCAGCCATCTCTTGAACAACCTCAAACTGCTCTACTGTTTCAAGCTTTGTTCTGCCTGAACCAATTATGTCAAATCCACCTGTATTTCTATATTCATCAATAAATTTGTCATCAAATACAACATAATCATCTTCAAGAAGTCCACTTGGGCCACCCTTAAATCCCCAAAGTTCATTTTCAGGATTTGCTGCTTTAAGAGCATCATATAAACCTGTGATAACATTATGTCCACCTGGGGCTTGTCCACCAGAAAGAATAACACCAACAATTTGCTTCTTTGCTTCTGCAGTTGATGCTCCCTTTGTAAACTTAATTTCCTTCTTACCATATGTATTAGGGAATAAAGCCTTTATCTTATCTTGATCTGCAACACTTGCTGTTACATCTCCTTCTTGAACTACAATCTCAGATACTCCGCCTCTAAGCATTCCTGGAAGCTTAGGTTGATACTGATATCTTACTTTTTGTAATGGTGAAATGTTCATTTCATAATCTCCTTTATACTTTATTTTCTTTTTAAACCAATATAACTATATACTAATGCAAATAAAATTAAAAGTCTACAACATAACAAAATGAATATTTTCGTAAATATAAGATATTATTCATTTAATTTTCACAAAAATCATCCGTTATATGTATATAGAGAGACTTTTAGCATCTAAAACTTTCATTATTAGGCATAAAATAACAAATCAACCACAACATATATACGAATAATGTAAAACATCACAAAAATCTCCAATATATTGACATGACAAAACAAAAAGTGTACTATAGTTTAGATAAATAAAATGTTATATATAAATAAGAAAGGACAGCAATCATGAAAAGTATTACGCGTAATGTTAGCGCTATTGTTCTAGCATTTTTACTAATTATAGGAATGGCTGCTTTAATTCCTTCTTCTGAGTCTAAAGCGATTGATCTTCATGAAGGAATCGATGTATCACAATGGCAAGATAATATTGATTGGAATGCAGTAAGAAGTTCAGGTCGAGAATATGCAATAATAAAAGCTTGTGGCCGTGGATGGAGTCAAGGAACCCTAAAAGACGACCCTGCTTGTTTTTGGCATGTTTTAGGCGCAAAATCAGCCGGCTTACAAGTTGGTTTATATTCTTATTCTCAAGCAACAAATGAGTGGGAAGCTATGGAAGAAGCAAACAGACTAGCAGATCTTGCAGATGGTTTTAAAAGCGGAGGTTTTCCAATAGATTTACCTTTGGTTTTTGACTATGAATTTTCTGGAAAATCTGATGGTTATCTAGATCGTGCAAATTTAAGTTACGACCAAAAAACAGTAATTTGCCAAGCATTCTGTAATGCCGTAAGAGCTCGTGGTTATCAACCTATGATTTACGCCAACACAAATATGTTAACAGCTCATATGAATGGTTATTCATTATCCCAATCAAATCCAATATGGGTAGCAGAATATGGTTCAAATAATGGCTCATATAGTAGATTCTGTCCATCATTCTACGGCAATTATACATGTTGGCAATATACAAGTAGAGGTGCGGTACCAGGCATCAATGGTTTTTGCGATTTAGATCTTTGGTACGGTCCTATAGGTGCTACAGAGCCTTATGTATTTGAACGAAACGGACAACTAGTTTATGGTATAAATGGCAACATATATACATCATATTCCGGAATGCAATACTATAATAACAACTTCTACTATTTCACAAATGGAGTTCAAGATCCTAACTACACCGGTATGGCCAACAATGAATGGGGTTGGTGGTATTTTAGAAACGGACAACTAGACTGGTCTTATACTGGCGAAGCAACAAACGTCTTCGGCACATGGTTCTACCAAAACGGCACTATTAATTTTAACACTAATGGAATGCAATATACAGGTTCCGAATGGCGTATGATCAGAGGTGGTTTAGTACAAACAGCTTACACTGGTATGGCCAATATAGCTTCCGACTTCTACTACTTCGAAAATGGTCATCTATCAAACTACACTGGTATGGCCTCCAACGAATGGGGATGGTGGTACTATAAAGACGGCAAGTTAGATTGGAATTTCACAGGTGAAGTTCCTAACATATTTGGTACTTGGTTCTATCAAAACGGAAGAATTAATTTCGAAACATCTGGAATGCAATTCACTGGTTCTGAATGGCGCATGGTTCAAGGTGGTTTAGTATTAACCTCTTACACTGGTATGGGTAATGTCCCTTGGGGTTGGTACTACTTTGAAAATGGCCACTTATCAAACTACACTGGTATGGCAGCTAATGTATTCGGTTGGTGGTATTACAGAGATGGTCAATTAGATTGGAGTTACACAGGCTTCGCTGAAAACATCTTCGGTCAATGGTTATACTTATATGGTACTATTCCATTCTGGTATTCAGGACCTTTTGATTATGAAGGCCACACTTATTACATCAATGGTGGACATGTAGACGCAATAATATAGTTCAAAACAAATAATTTCTTATAACAAAAAATCCTATCTTTGCTGTTGCAAAGATAGGATTTTTCTATATCTATTCATTTATATTCTATATATTAAGTCTCACTTACTCTATCGAGCACCATATCATAACCATCCTGGCCATAATTTAACGCTCTACTCACTCTTGTAACAGTCGTTGTTGAAGCTCCTGTTTCCGATGCAATATCATTATATGTTCTTTTCTCTCTAAGAAGTCTAGCCACCTCAAATCTCTGACTCAAAGCTTCTAGTTCTTTCACAGTACAAATATCTTGAAGAAATGCATATGCTTCTTCTCTATTCTCGAGAGAAGCAATTCCATCCATCAATCTATCCATTTCTTTGTCTTGCATCTTCTTACTCATATCAAACTCCCATAATACCGTTACATTTTACTATAGAATAATTACTCCCTTAGAAGCAGCATACTCAACATCTTTCTCTGGCCATAGAGATACTTGCACCTCACCAATATGACATTTACGAAGGAAGAACATACATATTCTAGATTGACCAATACCGCCACCTATTGTATATGGTATTTGTTTATCCAAAATTGACTTCTGGAATGGTAGTTCCTTTCGCTCTGGACATCCAGCCTTCTCTAGTTGTTCTTCTAATGCTTTCTCGTCAACACGAATTCCCATAGATGAAAGTTCTAATGCGATATCTAAAATAGGATAATAAACAACAATATCTCCATTCAAAGACCAATCATCATAATCTGGTGCGCGGCCATCATGCTTCTGTCCCGATGCGAGTTCTCCACCAATCTGTGAAATAAATACAGCACCATGTAATTTACAGATTTTGTACTCTCTCTCCTTTGGTGTGTCGTTTGGATACATATCCTCCAATTCCTGTGACGAAATAAAGAAGATATTCTCTGGCAAAATGCATTCGATGTAATCGTAGCGATTTGCCATATATTTTTCTGTCACACGAAGAGCATCATAAACAGACTTTACAACCTCCTGCAAGGTTTC
>JAZUIN010000104.1:0-2240 GCA_045642225.1 Lachnospiraceae bacterium
GATGATGGGAAGCCTTGGTTCATTTCTACGATAATTGTTTCTTGAACAACATTCTAAATATAAATCTTACAAGTGGGCCTATAAAAAACACTTGCAAACAAAGAGCAACAGGGAAACACAGAAATACCAGTTGAAGCCATTGAACGAGCCATTCTCCTGTCAAGCCATTATGTAATAATGTTGCAAATAATGTGATAGTAGGCACAATCAAGCAAACCGTAAAGCACTGGATTGCCAGAATCAGGAAAATCGGCTTATCTACACCGGGTGTAAAAATCCGAAAGGCAAGTTTCTGAGCTGTTTTGGTTATAACAAAGAAAATCAGCAGATATACGACTATGTACTCTATCCACATTTCTTTGATGGCAAGACCAAACACCTGATAACTGAGTCCACCGAATTTCAATGCGATGGTATATGCTGTCATGCAGAATACCATACAGAATACCATGATTGCAGTAAAAACTACACTTTGAAATTTTGTTTTTGGCATAATAATTCCTCCATTGATGAAACAAAAAAAGACACCAAACAACGCCTCGGCCATCAGACAGGAGCCAAAGCAATATTTAATGTCGTTCTGTTTCAATATTTATTTTTTTGTATTGTACCACTTCAAAAGTGAAGTTGTCCATATTAATTATAATTAAAAAACTTAGTGAATTATCACTTGCTGCGAATCGTTTTTTTGGATTTTCTTGAGTATAGTTGATGAAATTGGAATTTAAATTATATTGTTTCTACCAGATTTTCGATAAGCGAATTTACATATTCTGGCTCATCTGTATTGGAATTATGTCCCGCACCATCAATCCATTCAATACGTAATCCTGTATTTTTGTGCCATGCTCGATTATACCTAATACAGGAACCTGCATGATCCTTTTTTCCACATATCAATAATGCCGGGCACTTTATTTCATATGGCAAGTCTTCTTCCATAGCTTCGGCTAATATCCTAAACCCGTGTCCTGATATCTTAGCATATCTATCTTGATTACCATCATAAACATGCATAATATCCAACATCAGCTTTCTTCCATATTCCGAAGTTGCAACACCATTTGTTCCGGATTTGAGTAATGATTTCCATGGATATTTTCTATAGACTGGCTCCATTTTCTTTAAAAGCCATATTTCTATAGCAGTAACATACTTTCTTTGTAAAGGTGCAGAATCAATCGAAACGAATCCCTTTAATTTCTCCGGAAATAGTTCAGAATACATCTGCCCTACATATCCTCCCATAGACTGCCCTACAATCACAGGGTTATTAATACCTTCTTTATATATAATTTCATCTAACCATATTGCTTTATCTTTTAATGAAAACTCAAAAAAAAACGGCCAGGAAGACGCATGAGCCGGTGCATCCCACACAAAAACATTATACTTTGACTCAAAATATTCTATTTGTTTTTCAAACAATCTGTGATCCGCTGTTAATCCTGGCAAGAACATTAATGTAATAAGATTGTCCTTTATGTTGCCAGAAATCCAATAGTGGATATTACCACATCTTGTTTCAAATATTTTTTCTATCATTTTTGCGTCACCTCTATTCACAGCAAAATCAGAATTTCATTTACTTAAACTCATCCGCAGTTTCTTTTAATACACGCATCAATGCTTCCATCATTTCAACTCCTGGCATATGACCAGTATTGCTTATCACTTGTATTCTTAAATTAGGATTATTACAGTTGCTTACAAGACTTTTTGCTGTCTGAGTAGAAGCAACTATATCCGTATCACCCTGTAATAAAATATATGGTATTTTTACACTTCCCAATATCTCAGACAAATCAATTCTTAGTATTTCATTCCAGAGCGAATTATTTTTCATATATCCATTTACCATAATTGCTTTGAAATCCTTAAACTTATAATCAGGACTTGTAAGTAACCCTTTAATAATTGAACCCATTGGAGCCTTTGCTCCAATCTTATTTTGATAAGCATTTGTATATTTTCTCAATGATGTTGATATTAGTTGCAAATCTTTTCCAGAATAATTGTCAACAGTGACAGTTCTAATCTTATCCATTTTCTTTCGAGAAATCTTTGACTTATCTAATTCATTCATTACTTCTTCGCACAAGAAAACATTTTTTATAATTTGTCCCGAAGCAATCACTCCATCAACAGCATTCGGATTTCTTTCCAATAACTTTGCGCTTAATATTGAACCCCATGAGGTTGAAAAAATCAGTATCTTGTTATCAACAAATCTCTTTTTA
>JAZUIN010000105.1:0-11544 GCA_045642225.1 Lachnospiraceae bacterium
ATTCAACTACAGAGGAAGAATTACAGGATGAGTTAGACTGCATATGGAACGATTAGAAATTTATAGTAAGAAATATAATTAAACAGAAAGGAAAAATATAATGGAAAGACAAATTATTAGTTACAATATGGCAGGTTGGAATTGGAGATTATCTAAAGAAAAATGGGAAGATAGAATGAAGCGCTCTTGCGAGTACATTCTTAACAAAACAGATAAGCCAATGCTAATTGCTTTGCAAGAGGTTCAGTTAGCCGGGGGAAAGTATCTAAATATATTGAAGGAATATTTCCAAGAATATCACATTGTGCTACCTCCTGCATATAATAATCAGCCAAAGAGTGTTATTTCAATACTTTTGATTAGAAAGGATATTTGTGAGTCACACTGTGTGAATGAACTTGACGGATTAGAGGGCAGCCTTCGATATAATTACGTTACTTTTAATACCGTAGATGGCTTGTGCTTTAGAGTAATAAATACAAATATTCCGCATACATGCTACGAGGATAAAGCTGAATGGTTTCAGAAAAATAGAAGAGTTCTTAGAGAAAAGTTTATTGATACGATTGAATCAATGGCAATGACATACAAAAACGAACCGGATGTCAAATTTATTGCACTTGGTGATTTTAATACCGTTCCGGATGATTCGTTTATAGAAGGATTAGCATATACCCACATAAACAGACCAATGCTTGATCCTGTTGTAAAGGAAGACAAGAACAAGGTTACATGGATAAATCAAGGGTCAAAAAATAGATTAGATTATATTTTATACTCTCAGGGAATGCTATGTGATACCGGAGTAGCAGCCAAGGTGACAGAGATAGATGATACAACTATTTCAGATAAAATGAGTGATCATGCCATGTTGATTGGTGGAGTTAGATACTAGAGAACGTTTTAATGAGCTATTACAGATTGTGGTAATAGCTCATTGTTTATTTTAGGACATGTAGTTGTCCAAGAAATGCTAAATAAAAGAGTACGATTATTTTAATGCAAGGAGGATTTTAAATTGAGAGAAGATAGAATTCTTAACATGTTAAAAGAGGTAGTTGAAGATAAAAGAACAGGACATAGATATTGGTTTGATATAGAAGCTTATAAAGATGCTAGAGACTTTCCTACTCCATTAAGTACGAGAGATATTTGTACAAAGTTGAAATTAAATACAGAGATTGAAGTTGTTAGCGATGAAGCATTCATGAAGCAGGTGAGAAGGTTCAACAATTATGTGGATGATTGTAAAAATGGTGTTTTTGGAGACGTAGATTTTATAAAGAATCTTGGGCTAGCGTTAACGGGGAACGAAATGGAATTTCTCATTCCTATCACAGTTGATTCGTTTTCACAAATAGCTAATAGGATTAGAAACCAAACGAATATTGAAGGAGCAAATGCAATATATAAAAAGCTAAATCAGGTACTTTATCTTTTGGAACTAAGCTGTTATTTCTATTACATTCCAAATTCGAAAGAGGACGGAGAAGAGTACTTTAGTAAAATGATGCTCAATATTCGAAAAGATGTTGATGAGGTATTTGGAGACATGCCTCAGGCTCGAAGGACAATGTATGAACTTATTGATGAGGTCGATTACATACTCAACACATGTGAGGTTCCAGGTGTTGTGGATAAGTGGCTGGAAATAAATCCTAGACTAAATTATTTTGACTGCGTGTATGAAGTAATCACAGAGGAACCACTTATGTATGAACGGATCAAGTACGGAGATTTAAAGGACATAAAACGTAGATTCAAATTCTTTCCGTCAATAACGGAGGTATTGGAGAGAGATAAATATTTTGAAGAGAAGCACAGAATGTTTCCTACTAGATCTAATGACAGGTTGTATCAGGATGAGCTAGTAGAAACACTAAATATGAGATTTAACGAGTGCATGGGCGTTATAAAGAATAACCTGGAGGAATAAGATGAGAGACGATAATACGAGTATTACTAACCAACTCGAATATTTAGAGGCACTTATTGAAGTGCTTCCGAGAGAAAATTATATCAAGTTGTATGACATAATATGTGATTCCGAAGACGAAGCCGAGGCAAGAGAAAAGATAATGGGCTTTTTTGAGCTAACAGAAGCACAGGCACAGTTTATATCTGAAATGAAATTAAAGTCTTTTTCGTTAGAGGAATCTAAACGTCTAAAAGAAGAGTATCAAGAATTAAAAAAAATACAAAAAGTATTGGATAAGAATACTGATTTTGAGCATTCATCTACAGAAAATTCACAGGAGTTGGAATTACATGATTTTTCAGGGGCATCGAGAGAATTATTTGAGGATGAAAAAGTCTTGAATATAACAAACAGTGTAAAGGATTTGATTGGCAATCATGTAAAATATGCAGCTGTTGGTGGGAAAATAGTCAGAAATCCAATGAGAGAATCTTTAATAGAGGAAACGGATAGCGGTTTTGTATTGAACCCCGATTGGGAAGGTAGCGTTTATATTTTGTTTGAAAATGGGGCAGAAATTGAAGTGTCAGGATCTGATTATGTTTCAGTAATCGTAAGAAATGATCATAAATAGGAAGAGAGGTTTACGGTATGGATTATTTACAGAAAGACAAGCTAATAATGAATAGAACTATTAAAAGATGTGTACCGGGAAATCCGCTTTATTCCATCGGTGATGATGTGACATTCAACTTTGACAGAGGACACGGTAGATATACGGTATATAGAGGCATTATTGGCATCGTTGATTCATATGGCTCTTTAGAATTTTATATGGAACAACCTTCGTATGATATCTGGATTAAAGAAGAAAATGGGAAAGATTGTTTGTGCAAACATGTTCCGGAGAAGGATATCGTTCAAGTACATAACAAGTCTAATTAAATTAAGCAAAGACGAAGAGGAGAATGGAAAATGGGATTATTTGATGATGACTTTATTAATAATCTTAGTTATAAAACCAAGGCCATTATTTGGGGCTGCTATACAACTATTGGTTTAGTATTAACATTTTTTGATATTTATATTTTACCCTCTTTTCTTTTATATCCAAGTTGCATTTTTGGAATATTTGCGTTTGCGTTTTATGGAATGATGAGTGAAAGAGCAGATAAAAAGGATAAAGGAGAAGCGGAAGAATGATAGTAGCAGCATACGCTGGAACCGGGAAAAGTGAATTCTGTAAGAGGTATCCATCAGAAGCAATTGATTTAATTTGTATGCCATATAAATATATTAATTTTTATGAAGTTGCTAATGAGCTTTCAGATGAAGAAGATATTAAAGCTAATATGGATCTTGTTCTTAGACCAAATTGGGAAAATGATTATTATGATGAACTTAAAAGACTTAACAATAAGTATCCCGAGAAGCTGATTATAATTCCAACTATTAAGTCAATTATGAGTCGATTAAAAGAAGATGACATTCCATATACTGTGGTGTATCCAAATAGAGATTGTAAGGAAGAATATAGACAGCGTTATATAAACAGAGGAAACAATCAATCATTCTTAGATGTTTTTATTGAAGGGTGGGATGTAATGTTAGATGGATTGGATTGCCTAGGCGGAGTAGTAATAGAAATTGAAGAAGGACAATATCTGACTGATGTAATACAACCAAAAGCATAATACAAAAATACCTCTTTTAAAGAAGGACATGAATCTGTCCGAGCAGATATAAAGGATTTAGTATACTTAGCATGAAGATAAGGAGAATTGTAGGTATGAGGATACTTATTGACAAAGAAAATAGATTAGACAAAGCATACCCATTACCTTGGAAAAGTGATGCAACATGTTTTAATTTCAAGTCACCAGAAATAGTTGTTCATCCGGACAATATTATGGTGGAAATAGAGAAACCGGAGCAGGTTGAGTCACTAGTTATCGCTTGTGATTTAAAAGATTACAGTTTTATTGAGGAAATGACGAATTTAACGCAACTATATATTTATTCAGCTGAGAATATAAAAGATTTGGAATTCCTAAAGCAGCTTGTAAAAATAAGGCAGTTATGCTTAGGAAATATAAATGTTGAGTCATTAGATGGATTAGTGAAATTAATAGATTTGAAATATCAAAAATATAAGGAGATAGAAGAGATTAACGATCTGGAAGGAAGACTCACATATGGATTTGAAGGTGTGTATATTCAATCCAATAAATATGAAGGGAACGGAATGGAACTTATTAAACCCAATATTTGCCGAGGAGATATTGTTGTAAATGGCACACGTGTGAAGACAGGATGGTTTTGTTGATGATTATTTAACAATAAAATATAGAACAACTATTAAGATTGAACCTTCAAATATGCCACACCAATCACAACTCTATAGCCAGTAGAGATTTGGTGCGTGATCGAAAGAAGAGCAAATGAACAAACGTAGAGGTTGTTTCAAAAAGAGAACCTGCTGGAGTTCATCTTAGCGGAGACGCGAAGAGGTTATTAGTTGATGACTAGAGCTTTTGATTCGGTTGTGGCACTTTGAAAAAATCATTGCAGACTGAAAATCATTTTAACGAATGATTGAGTGTAGAAATACACTTATGAACAATTCCATAATGTTTCGATAGGCAGCCTCACCGCAGAGGAAGAACAGTTGATGTCCCATCTCGAAAGGATGGTGGAAACATAACCGAGTCCGACAACACATTATACCAGCACGTCGCCGGGGCATATCTGAAAAGGGTATGTGGAATTAAATCATAAGCAAGTAGCTAAAGGCATGTGCAACACAGAGATAAGGTGTCTTGTGGCTAGTGAACGCTAGACAGGTCTACATCAGTAAGGAAATCTGCCTACAGTGGAGAAATCCATATGTGGGGTCCATAGTTTATGAGTCTCATTGACGGATGAGACAAGAAGGATACTTCGACAAGATACACTATGCTGACATTTGTAGCTGCAGAGGTTTTTTCAAGGTCTTCGGGTGACCGAGGGCATATTTGAGGGTTCAATTTTTATTTAATAAGGAGCGAGGCATAAGATGAATTTATATATATCAGACACGCACTTTGGGCACACCAATTGCATTAGATTTGATAATCGACCATTTGCGGATAGGGATGAAATGGATAGGACGTTGATTGAACGCTGGAATAGTAAAGTATCTCAAGATGATGATGTATTTATCATTGGCGATTTCGCTCACAGAAATTATCGAGATGAAACATGGTACCTACGACAATTGATTGGTCATAAACATCTTGTTATAGGGAATCACGATACCAGGTTACTAAATAATGAAAAAGCTATGAGACATTTTGAGTCGGTAGAAAAGATTATGGGAATTCATGATTATATAGAGGGCGAAAAGGTTTCGGTAGTACTATGCCATTATCCTTTAGCAGAATGGTATAAGTCTAGATACGGTTCCTGGCATATTTATGGGCACATTCATGGAGATACAGGAAACACGGCAAAATATATGACAAGTATTGCTCATACACTAAACGCAGGAGCTGTAATTAATAACTATGCACCTGCAAGTATAAATGAACTAATCGAAAATAATAGGATTTTTAGGAATGATGTTTTGAATCTGTAGGTTAAAAGATTTATAAGAGGAGAATTAATGAGATATTACAAATTTACATTAAGAGCTAATGAGGAAAAGATAAGAGAACTAGTTAAAGAAAAGGGTTTTTTGAGTGATTACAGATGGTCAAATCCACTATCTGCTGTCAATTCATATATGTATCATACACTAAAGAATAACGTGGGTTTTTTGGTGTATAGGAAAGAAAATGACGATATAATTCTGGCTACGCTATTCTTTGATGAAAGAAAAGAAAATATAGAAGACACATATGAATATATCACCAAGATATTAAATGATGTGTTTGAGGTTAAAAGAGATAAATCTAGTCCAGTAGAAATAACAATGCATGATTTCATGGACTGTTATCGCGAAGCTCAAAGAAGAGATTATAACCATACAAATAAAATTGTAGAAGCATCTAATTTATTTATTTATGAATATTACGCAGACGCTTCTAAGTCGTATCATTTTGATTTTAAGGAAAAAATCATTCCAGATGTCAAGTCAAAAGATCTTTCAATCTATGATACGGGATTTGTTTCTGAACTCTCTAACATTGAAATGCATATGAATGAGTCAAAGCATATAGGAAATATGGTTCATTATGTTATTTCATGTAGGAGCGTCGAAGCTGCTTGTGATATGACTGAAGTTCTTGCTGCACATCTGGTAAAGGCTAATCGCATTAGTGGAAGAAGAATGGAGGTAATAAGTGAAATAGAGCCTGATTTGTACAAGTTAAATAATCACTTAGAAGAGATAATAGAAAACAACTATGGAGGAGTAATTGTTTTTGACTTAACAGAAAAATTTGGATGCGATCCAGTCGATTATCGAATGACCTGCAAGTACTTAGAGAAGCTTATAAAAAAGTATAAAAACGAATGCCTCTTTGTATTTACATATAACATAAACAACCCAGGATTTTCATATTTTATTTTACCGAATCTAAAGAAATATGTTATTCCAATTTTCTTGAGAGAGGGGGCTGGAGATAGAAACACAGCAGTTAAATATTTAAAGAGGCTGATCGCGACATCTGAATATGTGCAATATGCAAATCAAGCGGGAGAATTCTTAAAACAGTTTCCAGGAGAGAAATTCTCTCAAACGGATGTGCTTTTAGCATATGAACAGTTTGAGGCTTGGTGCTTGAATAAAAATATATTAAAGGCATATGATTACAATCTTTCTGAGGATTTTATGTTGGATAGAGATATAAGTGAAGAATCTTCAAAACAAAAGATGGATAAAATGATTGGCCTTTTAAGTGTCAAAGAGCAAATAAGAACTATAATCTCGACGGATATTGTAGAAAAAGAAAGAAAACGAAGAAAAGGGCATGAGTATATACCGGGTACAATGCATATGATTTTCGGTGGAAATCCTGGTAGTGCAAAAACTACAGTTGCTAAGTTATTTGCAGGCATTGCAAAAGAAGAAGGGATTTTAAAAAGTGGTGCTTTTGTTGAGTGTGGAGGAATGAGTTTAGATGGCTTTGGGTGTGAATATGCAATTAGAGAAGCATTTGAAGCTGCTAAAGGTGGAGTGCTCTTTATTGACGAAGCATATTCTATGAGAAGTGATGTGGCCGTCACGGTTTTGATTCAAGAGATGGAGAATCATCGCGACGAAGTGATAGTAATATTAGCTGGGTATAATGAACGAATGCAAGCGTTTCTGAAGAAGAACGAAGGACTAAAAAGTAGAATTCCTTTTTGGATTGATTTCCCAGATTATAATGCGGATGAGCTAACGGATATATTAAGACTAATGGTTAAGGACCGCGGTTTGTCGATTGAAGAAGATGCAGTAAAAGAAGCTCATTACATTTTTGAAAAAGCATGTCATGTAGATAATTTTGGCAATGGAAGATATGTAAGAAATTTACTTGATAAAGCGATGCAAAATCAATCAGTTCGTTTACTTGATAAGTGTGAAAGCGCTGATAAGATTCGTAAGAAAGAATTGTTTTCAATTATCAAAGAAGACATCTGCTCTATAGAAGATATTGTAGAAGAACGAAAGAAAGCAGGTTCTTCTAGAAATGAATTACAAGAAATGATCGGATTAACGAAGACAAAGGCTGTTATTGAAAAGGTTATTGCGAGCTTTAGGCTTAGAAAACTTTGTATGAATCGAGGAATAGCAAAAGATAAGGCTTCTTTACATATGGTTTTCTCAGGAAATCCAGGAACGGCAAAAACTACAGTGGCTCGTTTGTTAGCTGATATTCTTAAAGACGAAAAAGTTTTATCCACAGGGGCATTTGTTGAAGTTGGACGAGCTGATCTAGTTGGGGAAACGGTGGGTTCTACCGCTCCATTGGTGAAGAAAAGGTTTAAGGAGGCGCAAGGTGGGGTGCTATTTATAGATGAAGCATATTCGTTGTGTGATAGTTATGAAAACGGTTATGGAGACGAGGCAATAAATACTATTGTCCAAGAAATGGAAAATCATAGGGATAATGTAATAGTTATTTTTGCAGGATATCCAGACAAAATGAAACATTTCTTAGATAGAAACCCTGGATTGTTGTCAAGAATAGCATTTCAAGTAGAATTTGAAGATTATTCAGTGGATGAATTGTGTGATATTACAGAGCTTCTATTAAAAAATAAAGGTATGAAGGCTTCTAATCTAGCTATGAGAAAGCTTAGGAGTATTTATGAAAAAGCGAAGAAGAATAGTGACTTTGGAAATGGAAGATTTGTCCGTAAGACAATTGAAGAAGCCGAGATGAATTTGGCTGAAAGATTATTAGAGTTAGATGAGGCTGATATTACAGAAGATCTTTTAACAACCCTTGAAGAAGAAGACATTCCAAGTTTTGAGGAGAGAAGTGAAATTGAAACAAAGAGAATTGGATTTTGCGCTTAGTAAGGAAGGAGAATATGCTCTATGGATTTAGCAGAGTTTCTTGAATTTATAAATAGTAAATCAACAGTTAGGGTTTTGCATGATGGAATAGTAATTATGTCTGGAAGAGCTGATGAAGTAGATTATGACAAGGCGTGTTTATTTGAAATAATTGCCGGAAGTGTAACTCAAGATAAAGGTGTTTTTATTGTTGAGGTAGAAAGTACAGAGGAAATAAATAGAAAGAAAGAACTTGAGAATGGGATTGCCTATCTTGATGTAATACGAGAAATGGAGAGGTTAGCAAACAATGATGAAGAAGTAAGAGATTTATTTTTGGCTACATATTTGATGGCAAGAGACTATGCTTCGTTGAGAGAAAAATGGGATAAAATGTCAGACGCTGAAATGTGTAGAAGAAATTATGAACGCGCCACGCTACATGATATTTTTATTGATGCTTTAGATAATTTAACAATGTTTATAAATGAAAAATATCATAAAAGAATTATTTGTGAGGAGATAGCTAGCAATCGTAAACACCTTGGGAATTTAGCGATGGAGTTTTATAAAAGACCAGAGATGTTTAGAGAAAGAAAACGAGTTGTTGAAGCTATTATTTGGGCGATAGATCATTCGGAAACATTATTTTATATCGCGGAGAATGCAGAGAATTGTAATGTGGCGAAAGAAATACTAATGACGAAATATAGCTTTAGCCAGCTTCAAGCTCAAACTGTAATCGATATGAGGTATAGAGGGTTTCTTCCCGATTCAAAAGCTAAAATTTTAGAGGAATATGAATCTATGCAAAGAATTCTTCACTTATACGAATAACTTTTTTGGAGGTGAATGCTATGCATTATGTTATCTCAGATATTCATGGATATTATGAGAAGTATGTAGAGTTGTTGGATCAAATCAAATTCTCGGATAGAGATACTTTATATATTTTAGGGGATATTGTAGACCGTGGCCCGGAGCCTATGGAAGTTTTTAGAGACATAATTGGGCGAGAGAATGTTGTGTTCATTGCAGGAAATCATGAGTACGAATTCCTACACATTATCTCTGAAATGGGTCTAGAACTAGATGTTCGTAGATGTAGTAGTGAGATGCGTGCATTTTATAATATGTGGATTCGCGAGGGAGGTATTCCTACAGAGGATGGTTTCTTAAGTTTACCAATAGAAGAGAGACAGCGAATTGTTGAATATATTGAGGAAGCGTTCATATATGAAGAGTTAGAAATTAATAATAAGAAATATGTTTTAGCACATGCTGGAATTCAGGACTACCAAGAGGACAAAGATTTTAGCGAGTATGCTGCTGCTGATTTATTAGAAGGAAGAACTGATTATAGTCGCCCATTGTTTGAAGCTGAAAACCAAATTTTAGTTACTGGACACACTCCGACATTTCATTTTAGAGCAGATTTTCAACCTATGGTATTTGTTGGAAATGGACATATCGCTGTTGATTGTGGGGCTGCATATGGAGGAAAACTTGCAGCCTATTGCTTTGAAACGGAAGAAGTTTTTTATGTATAAGGAGGTTATATGACTTTATTTGAATTTCTTGAAAATTTCGAAGAAACATCAGAAATTACTGTTCTATACTACGGCTGCATCGAATATGAAGGCAAAATTAAAGATATACCATTTAAAGAAATGGTGGGCAAAACAGTAAAAAAAGGAGAGGTTACTATAACAGATACAGCATTGATTATTAATGTGGAGAATGAAATTAAAGAACATAGAAATTACGATGTTGTATTAGTTATTCAAGATGATCTGCCAGAGGAAAAATTGCTATTTATTAAAAACGAAATCAGTAGGTATAAAGAAGAATTGAATATTATTGAAGAAGATGGTCTGTTTTATGCAGAGGAAAGAAAGATGTCATTTGACGATGTCCCTAGAATGTTTAATTTTTTCAATAAAATGCGGAAATATAAGGATTACTTTAAAACGATAGGTTATGTAAGTCATTTTGAAGGAACTTCAGAAATGATAACAAGAAACTTACCATCTAATATCTACAGATAATACGATTGTAAAACGGTAAATAATCTATGCGAGGGAAAATATGATTTTTGCTATATCAGACATACATGCACATTATGACGCGATGAAGATGAGAATAGATCAGATAAGGCCATATTTGAATAACGAAGCTAACCAACTAATTATGCTTGGTGACTTTATTGATCGAGGACCAGCAAGTTATGAATGTTTACAGCTTGCATTCAATCTTCAGCAGGAATATGGAAGTGATAAGGTTATTGTGTTGCGAGGGAACCACGAGGAATGGTTTTTAGATTTTATATATGATGTGGGAGATGAATGGCTTGCAGAAGACGATAACTATAGGACATCTGGGACTTTTTTATTTGATGAGCAAAAGAAGACATTAAGTAATCTATATGGTAGAGAAGAGATTCTTACATATATAAAAGATTGTATTAAAAGTAATCATAAGCAATTGATTCAGTGGGTGAAGAAGTTGCCATACTATTATGAAACACCAACTCAGATTTTTGTTCATGCGGGAGTAGATGAGGAAATTCCAGAAGAGGAGATTGAGTATTGTACACTTGGCACACCGGAATATGTATTTACCGGTAAATTTCCACCAACTACAGGACACTTTTATAAGGATATAATTGCGGGACATGTGGCTGCAACATCGTTTAAACGTGATTTTAGAACAAATGATATTTATTTTGACGGGGAAAGTCATTTTTACATTGATGGGTCTACTGCAAAAACGAGGAGAATACTGTGTCTTGTCTATGATGAAAAAACAAAAAAATATTTTGAGTTAGAAGAAGACGGAACAACAAGAGAGATTAGGAGAATTAAGTGTGAGTACTAGAGAAAAAGACATAGATGATATCACGGAAATGATTACCCGGAACATGTATTTGGAAATCATGTTTTTGCTTTATAGACTGAAATTTTCAAGTGAGCGAGAAAAGGATTTAGATTTTGAAATTTCAAAAACTGAGCTGATTTTACAAGAGATGAATATTGAGACTGAAAGGATTAAAAAGGCACATAATGAGTCGAAGCTATAAGCGGACACCTATATGCAAGGACGGAAATAAAAGCAAAAAATTTGGGAAACGTCAAGCTAATAAGAAAATAAGAAAAAC
>JAZUIN010000106.1:0-2443 GCA_045642225.1 Lachnospiraceae bacterium
ATTTTGAGAAATTTTATCTAAAATTCCCTTTTTAAGCAAATAATACCATTCAGCTAAAGCAGTAGCATCAATGATCTTTCCATCATTAGATTTAATAAATTCTTTTTCTTTTATAGTATTTTCAAAAGAAGAAATTAAACTTTCTATTTCAGCTTCATTCATAATTTTAATGCATTAAATTGTTAATAAATCTATTAGCAATTAATACAATTATGTCATGAAAATAAAAATGCCCATCTTCACAGACGGGCATCTTTTAGGTTAATATTTTACGGATAGTGAATTCAAAGTATCCATAAAGTCTAAAAACCATTGTTCGTTTATTAACGCGTTATCTTCACATACTTGTATCATCTTTGCTATCTCTTCCGTATTTTTCTGTAATGTGTTTTTTATAAACGCTTCAATGTTAGCGTTATTATGCATCATTTCATGTTCCATATGTATTATCATTTGTCCTCCCCCAAGGATTCGAACCCTGCTCAAGTGGGTTAGAGCCACCTGCGATAACCACTACGCCAGAGGAGAATATATTTACCTTTGTTTTGCAAAGGTAAATATTATTTTTTATATTTCCAAATCTTATTTAATAATAAGTGACTTAAGTTTCTTATAACGCTTATAATTCTCATCAAGCTCTGCCTGAACAAAAGTATTAGCAATACGAGTAAACTCATCAACTGCTCCCTGAATTGTCTCAGGACACGGAGAATTAAATCTCTCATCAATCCTCTTTAGTACTCCTGGCTGCAGTTTCTCGATAATTTTACCGTATACACCTGCATCAACAAGAGCATCAATATAATTATCAAAAGCGTTACGAATAATCTTGCTATTATCCTTAGAACTATCGTATGAAATACTAAGATCATAGCCGTGATCAGAAGTATTAACAGTTACACTGTAACCATTGTCATTATAATCAAATGACTGACCTTCTTTAATTGCCGCGAGAATTCTATTCTCAATTTCATTTGTCATTTCCATACTCAAGTCTACTTCTTATATAGTAAGTAAGAAAGTTAATAAATGTTAATCTTTATTTTTATCTTTTTTTACAGGCTTTCTTGAAGCAGTCCTTTTAAGTCTTCTTCTCTTTTCTTTATTTTCTTCTTTGCTTTTTTTCTTTTCTTCCTTTGTATTTTCCTTTTGCTCTTTTTTAACTTCTTTAGAAGTTTTTTTTGCTGTAGGATAAGTATAAACCTCTTCAGACTCAGGATTTTCTAAGAAAGGAACAGCAGGAGTACCTGAATATAAATTTCCATTAAAAAATAATTCATCTTCTGAAGAAGTAGGTTCCTCGGCAACCATTGCATTATGTGCAGCTACAAATCCAGGAATATCATTATAAGGCAACATTCCAGGAATAGCAAGATATCTAGGATCTCTTAAATTTGGAGTAGCACTTGCTTGAGCAATTTCTGCTAATGTAGGATCTACTACATTAGGAACATCTGCAGAAACTATAATAGGAGCTTCTCTTTCTACAGTAGCTATTGGGTTTTTAGCAGGTCTTAATCTTTGATTTATAAGTGCCTAAACAGCAGCATATCTCTAGCCTAAAGCCGCTTTACGTTGAGCTCCGTCTCCAAATCCTCCCTAACGAGCTATAATCATTGAAGCGATCTAACTATCAGTTAGTTTTGAAGTATCAATTGATTTATTAGACTTAGCAGAAGCTGGTTTCTTAGGTTCTACTTTTTGTTTTGCATTTGAAGTAACAACTTGCTATTGAGCAACAGCTTGCTACTAAGCAGCTTTTTGTAGCTATTTGACAGCAATTTCTTCCTGTATTTGTTTTGGAGCAGCAGGCTCATTATCCTCTAAAGGAACTCTTTTATATTTTCCAAAACCAGTTGTAATATATTTATAATCTCTGTTAACAGGAGTTCCAATAGGAGGGTATGAAGGTGGAGTAGGATCTGCTACAATTACTTTATATCCTCCAAAAGATCCTGTAGGAACTCGTTTAACTCTTCCTGCTCTGTAATCTTCTATAGTAGGTTTTCTTTCTAAAGCAGGAGCAGAAGCAGTAACAACTACTTCAGGAAGTGCTCCTCTATCTACTGTCTAAGATCTATCTACTATATAAGGAGATTGTCCAAACCAACTTGTTTGCATTACCGGTGTTCTATTTGCCATAAATTTATATTTTAATTTTTTTTCTATATAAGTAGTATCCTCTGATACTAAAAATCAAAGCAATCAATATATCAAAGATTAAAAATTCTAAAGAACTGAAAGTTCCTAAATTATCTCTGATAATATAAATAATAGTATTAAATACTACATAATTGACTGCACATCTATGAACTTCACAAAATTCAAAAGTTCTTCTAGATACATACATGTGAAACGAAGTTAATAAACTGGGCACAAATAAATACCCTTCTCCATTATAGTGAAATCCAAAGTAATCAAATATATTACTTATGAAGATCAA
>JAZUIN010000107.1:0-130631 GCA_045642225.1 Lachnospiraceae bacterium
TGTATTGAAAATACACTCTGTATTTGATATTATAATAGTACCGAGGCGCACGTGAAGCGCACACGAGAATTCACGACTTAGCTATATATGAAAATATATCAGCCATCCGGTAGCAGGATGAGAGCTATCTCCAGTACGGGGAGGAATCGTACACTTCCGCAAGTGAGAAATCACTTAGCAAACTGTCGGTGGTAATCAGAGCAGAGATTTAGGTCTTTGCTCTTTCTTTTTTTCAGAGATAAAATGGCAAATAATACAAATAAGATAACAATCGTTGCAAGAATTAATGCGGCAGCAAAGAAATATAAATCAAGGTTAGTAGGAAATACCTTCCTTATTATATATGAAGGAAACTATATCGAATTGTCTTTTAGGGCAAAAAATTTCTTACATCTGTGTGGTGTTGATACGACAGTACAGGGAGCTATTCCATTTTATAGAAAAGCATGTAGTAAGTATGGTATAAATGACAAGGAAATCTCATTTTCGAGTAATCATCCATACAACCTTGCTGATATAAAAACAGCAAACTTATCAGATGCAATAGATTTATTGACCAAGGAGATTCTTATTGCAACAGATGTTCAGACAAAATCACATATTTATGCTATAGGAGCTACTGATTTAGAGATTGTGATGTGTTTGGATAAGGATAATCAAGTCGCTAATAATTCTAATATTTTCGTTCCGTGGTCATTAAGAGTGGAATATTTGCAAAATAGTAAATTTACAGATCTATATGTAGTGGATTATGTTCTTAAGAAGGATACAAATTCAACAGGTGGATATTCTGATATTATTTATGGAGATAAAGCAGGCTTGCAAAGTCTACCAGATAATATTAAGTCATTAATAGCTGATAATTTAATATAGGCATATTGCTAATAGGAAGATGAAGACATCAGGAAACTGGTGTCTTTTCCTTTTGTTCCCAGGTCTATTCCTACTGCACCAAAGTCTATTCTTTGGGAACTACAAGCTCCGTCAGACTCCGTAAAATGGCATATGTAAGGAAGAGTATGATCGCCAGATGAAATAAAACTTGCCTTTAAGCACATAGGTTGTTATAATTAGCAATGCAGTAAACTGCCGACAGTTCGTTTGTGCCATCCTGTCGTAAAACAAAACCAGGACTATAATTTAACATTGTATATGTCGAATTATAGCTTTGCGTTTTGTAAAGCTATTTTTTATTTGGAGAAAATGTATGAAAGCATTAGTGTTGTTTAGTGGTGGAGTGGATAGTTCTGTTTGTTTAGGGTTAGCTGTAAAAAAATACGGCGCAGACCAGGTATTAGCATTATCAATCTACTATGGACAAAAACATCAGAAAGAATTAGAAGCATCAGAAAAAATTGCAAATCACTATGGTGTAAAAAGAATCAAACTTGATTTAGGAGAAATATTTAAGAATAGCCAATGCACGCTTTTACAAGGTGCATCTGAAGATATTCCGCATGAAGATTACGCGGCACAGCTAAAGAAAACCAATGGTGGACCAGTTAACACTTATGTTCCATATCGTAATGGTTTGTTTTTGTCTTCAGCAGCTTCGATAGCCTTAAGCTATGGATGCACTGAGATTTATTACGGAGCACATTGCGATGATGCAGCAGGAAATGCTTATCCTGATACAAGTGTTGCATTTAATCAGGCGATTTCTGATGCAATATATATAGGAAGTGGAAATGAATTGAAAATAGTTGCACCGTTTATCGATAAGCCAAAAGCTAAGATTGTTGCAACTGGAATAGAGATAGGTGTTCCTTTCGAATTGACATGGAGTTGTTATGAAGGGCATGAAAAAGCCTGTGGAATATGTGGAACTTGTAGAGACAGAAAGCGGGCGTTTGAATTAAATGGTCTGGTAGACCCAATGGAATATGAGGAGAATTAGTTAAAATGTCAAATGAATTAATATTTATTATTACAGTGTTAGTTTACATTGGAAGTGTTTTAGTTTTATATAAGCTTTTTGGGAAAAACGGATTGTTCGCATATGCTGTGTTTGCAACATTGTTAGGTAATATTGCTGTTTGCAAATGTGTAGATTTATTTGGTTTATCTACTACTGCAGGAAATGTTCTTTATGCATCGACATTTTTAGTGACAGATATTTTATCCGAGAAGTATGGTAAACAAGATGCGAAAAAAGCAGTTAAGTATAGCTTCACAATAATGGTTCTTTGGCTAATTGGAACGCAGATGATTCTTTTATTTACGCCTAATGCAAATGATTATATAAATGATAGTCTTTCGGTTGTATTTGGTCTTGTTCCAAGGGTTACTATTGCAAGCTTAATAGGATTTGTGTGCAGTCAGAACATCGATGTCTTGTTGTATCATTTTATTTGGAAGAAGACAGGTGAAGATAAGAAGATGTTGTGGTTGAGAAATAACGGAAGTACATTGATTAGTCAGGCTGTTGACACAATCATTTTTACATTCCTTGCATTCTGGGGAACATATCCAAATGATGTTTTTTTCAGTATATTAATTACAACATATGTATTTAAGGCAATTGTGGCTGTAATAGATACGCCATTTATTTATATCGCGCGAAAGATAACACCAAGGGAGGAATAATTATGAGTGAAAGAAATAAAGAAGGATTAACAAAATTAGGCAGTCAGGGTACGGAATATACATTTGATTATGATGTTTCGCTACTTGAAACATTCAGCAATAAACATCCGGAGAATGATTATTTTGTAAAATTTAATTGTCCAGAATTTACAAGCTTATGTCCAATTACTGGACAACCAGATTTTGCAACAATTACAATTTCATATATACCAGATAAAGTTCTAGTAGAAAGTAAATCTCTTAAGCTTTATTTGTTTTCTTTTAGAAATCACGGAGAATTTCATGAGGACTGTGTAAATACTATCATGAAAGATTTGATAAATGTATTGGATCCAAAATATATCGAGGTAACAGGAAAGTTCCTTCCAAGAGGTGGTATTTCGATAGATCCATATTGTAATTATGGAAAAGCAGGAACAAAATGGGAAAATGTTGCTTGGGATAGGATGACTCATCATGATATGAATCCTGAAAAAATAGATAATCGCTAAATATGTCACAAGACGTTTAAATAAAGAAATGATAGGTAATTTTTTACTTCAATCCAAACAAAAAGATTCTATTGCAAGGAATGTGTTCTAATGAAAATAAATGCATTATATAGGTTTTGATAGCCTAGAGACTGCAAAAGAAAGAATTGAAAACAGGGTAAAATAAGGTGGACAAGGAATCTCAGTTGAAGATATTGAGAGAAGAATGGGGGTTTGCGTATTAATCGTATTTACACAAGCGGGGATTCACGTATTAAGAAGCATACAAATACTGAATAATACTTGAACTAAAATAAGAATAACACTATAATGTAAGTATCTTTGTCATGGACTAATATTTATTTACGATATTGCGATATCGTGAAATATGTAGTCGACGGAATAAATAAAATCAAAAGGAGAGATTTATGAAAAAGAGAGCGATAGCGCTTACGCTTGTATGCGCAATGTTAGTAATGGTACTTGCAGGCTGTGGATGCAGCAAAGGTTCAACAAAAACAACAAAGTATAAGGTTGGTGTAATCCAATTAGTTCAACACGAAGCATTAGATGCAGCTACAAAGGGATTCCAAGATGCACTTAAGGCTCAACTTGGTGATGACGTAGAGATTGAAGTTCAAAACGCTTCAAACGATTCTGCTATGTGTGCTACAATTGCAAATCAATACGCTTCAGACAAGGTTGACTTGATTATGGCAAATGCTACACCAGCACTTCAAGCAGCAGTTCAAGCAACAGGTACTATTCCAATTTTAGGTACATCTGTTACTGATTATGCAACAGCTTTAGAGATGAAGGAGTGGAATGGTAAGACAGGTATTAACGTATCTGGAACATCAGACCTTGCTCCACTTGAAAAGCAAGCTGATATGTTAGAAGAACTTTATCCAGCTAGCCAGAACAAGAACGTTGGTGTTTTGTACTGTACAGCAGAGCCAAACTCTGAGTATCAAGCATCAAAGATTACAAAGGTTCTTGAAGGAAAAGGTTATACAGTAAAGACATATACATTTGCAGATTCAAATGACGTTGCAAGTGTTACAACAAATGCTTGTGCATCATCTGATGTAATCTACATTCCAACAGATAACACAGCAGCTTCTTGTGCTGAAACAATCGGTGCAGTTGTAACTGAGAAGAAGGTTCCAGTAATTGCTGGTGAAGAAGGTATCTGTGCAGCATGTGGTGTTGCAACACTTTCTATTAGCTACTATGATTTAGGATACGCTACAGGTTTACAAGCAGTAGAAATTTTATATGCTGGAAAAGATATAAAGGAAATGGAAATCAAGACTGCTGATAGTGTAACTAAGAAGTATAACGAGGATATGTGTAATAAACTTGGCGTAAAAGTACCAAGTGGTTACGAGAAGATCGTTAAAGAAGACAAATAGTAGTATTTATTGTTGATATTAATTAAATTATGATAATAGTCCGAGCTTCTTTTTTAGAGGCTCGGTGCTTTTATATGGGAGGAAAAATGAGTATTTCG
Source organism: Lachnospiraceae bacterium (assembly GCA_045642225.1). Taxonomy (GTDB): domain Bacteria; phylum Bacillota; class Clostridia; order Lachnospirales; family Lachnospiraceae; genus RUG191. Next base: position 4,570 of record JAZUIN010000107.1, read on the forward strand.
ACATTGCTTGGCGCTTTGCCTGGAGATATAGCACAGGGAATTATATGGGGCATAATGGCGCTTGGTGTTTATTTGACATTTAGAATTTTGAATTTTGCAGATTTGTCAGTAGATGGTTCTATGGCTACTGGCGGAGCGGTTACTGTAATTTTGATTACGAGCGGATATTCTTCAGGAGTTGCGCTTCTTGTTGCATTTCTTGCAGGTGTTTTGGCAGGTATTGTAACAGGTATTTTACATACTGTATTTGGTATTCCTGATATTTTGGCAGGTATTTTGACGCAGATTGCGCTTTATTCTATAAACTTAGGCATAATGGATGCGAAAGCAAATCTTCCTTTAAATGCTGTGAAATATGATTTATTGGTTAGCTTAAGAGAGATTCCTAAGTCAATAATTGTAGGTGCTATATTTACAGTTGTACTTATCGCAATTCTATATTGGTATTTAGGAACTGAGCAAGGTTCTGCACTAAGAGCGACAGGAAATAACCCTGCGATGAGTAGAGCACAGGGTATAAATATCAATTTGATGAAGGTTATTGCACTTGCTATTTCAAATGGTATAGTTGCTTTATCAGGAGGATTACTTGCACAATATCAAGGATTCGCTGATGTAAATATGGCAAGAGGTGCTATCGTAATTGGACTTGCCGCAGTAATTATTGGAGAAGTTATTGGAAATGCTATTTTTGGCAAAAAGATGAATTTTGTCTTGAGATTAGTATTTGTTGTACTAGGTGGTGTAATTTATTACATTGTAATTGGCATAGTACTATGGCTACAGATGCCTACAAATTATCTAAAACTATTTACTGCAGTGATTGTTGCAATCTTCCTTGCAGTTCCTTATCTAAGAGGACGAGCAAAGAGCTCATTCAAAAAAGCAGCTAGGAATGGAGGCAAGTAATGATAGAAGTTAAGAATATTGAAAAGACATTTAATGCCGGTACAATAAATGAAAAGAAGGCGCTAAACGGTGCTAGCTTGAAGCTTGAAGAAGGAGAGTTTGTTACTGTAATTGGTGGAAATGGTGCTGGCAAATCTACTTTTTTAAATGCTATAGCAGGTGTTTGGCCAGTTGATGCTGGTCAGATTTTGATTGATGGTCAAGACGTAACAGGCTTGTCAGAGCACAAAAGAGCAAAGTATTTAGGTAGAGTTTTCCAAGATCCAATGACAGGAACAGCTGCTGATATGGAAATTGTTGAAAATCTTGCGTTGGCTAATCGTCGTGGTAAGCTAAGAGGATTAGGCTGGGGAGTTACTAAGAAGGAATCTGAGAAATATAAAGAGCTTCTTAAAGAGCTTGACCTTGGACTTGAGGATAGAATGACTTCAAAAGTAGGTCTACTATCGGGTGGTCAAAGACAAGCGTTGACATTGCTTATGGCAACTCTTCAAAGACCAAAGGTGTTGTTGCTAGATGAGCATACGGCAGCACTTGATCCAAAGACAGCAGCGAAGGTTTTAGAGACTACAGAAAAAATTGTTACTGAGAATAATCTTACAACTCTTATGGTTACACATAATATGAGAGACGCGATTGCTCATGGAAATAGACTTATTATGATGAATGAGGGAAAAGTTATTCTTAACATTTCCGGAGAGGAAAAGAAAAATCTTACTATCGAAGATTTACTTCATAAGTTTGAAGAAGTCTCTGGTACTGAGTTTACAAATGATAAGGCAATTCTTTCGTAACGTGTAAAATTCGTTATAATAAAAATATAACTTGACTTGTTACAAATGGAAGAAAGGGGAGATTGTTGTGAAAAAATTTGAAGAAAAATACCCATTCGTGTGGTTGATATGTGGTTTTGTATTGACATTGTTATCTTACGGTATTTTCAACACAGGAATTTGTGCGTGGTTATTTGCAATACCAGTTATAAGATATCTTAATATTCGTAATAAGTGGTCGTCAATTTTTTGGACATTGCTTGGTTTGGTAATTGTTGCCAATATAGGTTTTTGGGGATTAGTAAAAGATGGGTTCAGTATTATGAATCTACTTTTTTGCTCGCTTAATGGTATAAGAATTTGGTTCCCATTTTTTGTATATTTCTTATGTAGAAAGTTTAAAGCGAATAATCTTATTGCTTACTTTGCTTTTCCAGCAGCAGTAGCTGTTTGCGAGTTTTTCATCGATAACCCATTCATTTCAGTTATGACATCATTGTCAGTATCTCAATTCTGGAATATTGGATTAATGCAGCTTGCAAGTATAACAGGTGTTGTAGGCGTTTCTTTTGTTGTAACATTATGTGCTTCAGTTGTAAATTTTGTTTGGGAAGAAGGCCTTAATAAGAAAACAGTGATAACTGCTCTTACCTATGGCATCGCTGTAGTTCTAATCACAGGTATAGGTATGTTTAGTATAGACAGAATTACAACAGGAGATAAAACGGTAAGAGTTGCAACGAGTGTAGAAGGAATAGAAACATTGGCTGAAAATCCAGAGGTTCTAGATAAGTATGAAGGAACGCAAATGGAAAAGCTTATGAATGCAAGTCTTGACATAATAGAACAAAGAGCAAAGGATGCTAAATATAACGGATCAACCATTTTGGTGTTCCCAGAAGAGGCTTTTGAATGTTCGAAGAATATTGAAGATACTTTTATTCAAAGAGTGCAGAATATAGCAAAAGAGAATGAGATGAACATCCTTTTACCACTTTTAAAATATCCATTAGAGGAAGATAAAGGAGCGACGTCTGTACCTGAAGCAGAAGAGAAGCTTAAGGCAGGTTTGGCAGAAAAGGGATTAAATCAGATTAATACACTTAACTTTATTAATAAGGATGGCGAGTTGGTAAACACATACGTTAAAAGCCATCTTGTGCCAGTAGTTGAAGAGCCATTTGCTGAAAAGGGTGATGGAAAAACACCAGTAGTTGAAGTGGATGGTGTAAAATATACTTATCTGATTTGTGCTGATTACACTTCAAATAAATACACATATAATGGTGGTAGAGCAGACATATTCTTGAATCCATCGTATGACTGGAAAGCCTTCCAGTATTTTACATCATATGGTGTGCAGGCGCGTGCTATCGAATGTGGACTTTCAGTTCTTAGAAATCCTGTAAATGGAAATATTGTTCTTTATGATTACTATGGACGTCCACTTTATATGGAAAATGCTATGAATGTCCATAAGGGAATACTTTATCTTGACATTCCTAAAGAAGGTAGAAAAACATTCTATGAAATGACAGGAAACTGGTTCCCATGGATTTGTGCGATTTATTGTGTCTTTGCATTAATTAGTGGATTTATCTTCAAGAAAAGAAAGCCTGAGAATATGGGTAAGAATAATTAGTAAAATAAAGGTTATATCTTTAAGCAAAAATAAAGCAGCTGATTATCTGATAATTATTTCAGATAATCAGCTGTTTTATTTTTATTGAAATGATTAATTAGGTTATATTATGTTATTCTTAAGAGAACCACTTTGGTATTGCTTTGCAAAGATCAAAGATAGCTGCTCCACCAGGGATATAAGAAACAACAACTTTTGCTTGAGTTTCTTTGTACTCCTTCATGTATTTTGCTTTCTCTTCTGGTGTTTTAGCATTTTCTGCTTTTCTAAGTAAAAGGTTAGCTTTGCTTTGTATAGCTAGTGAGCCAAGACCAGGAACATAATCCATCTTAATATCGAAAAGGTCACTTACTATTTGCTTTGCTTTTTCACCACCATATTGTTCTGCGACGATTTTTCCTCCGTCAACTACAGTTTGTAAATCAGATATTCCTGGTATTGAAGTAATAATCCCATCTTGAGCTGTTTCCTGAATTTCAATCATGTATTTTTCCTTTAACTCAGGTGTTTTTGCGTCATTAGCTTTTGATGCTAACAATCTGATCTTTACCATATGTCTAACTGCTCCGATACAAGGACATACTGTACCAGTAGCTTTTGAATCAACTGTCTTAACTAAAAGTTTTGCCATTTTTTTAGTGCTTTCTACGAATTTTTTATCCTTATGATCAGCCAACTTTTCATCAATGATTTTATCCATAGTTTCGTCATCTGCATGTAATGCTTCTTTTACTGGGAAGAGTGCTTTATAAATTATTTCTAGTTGCTTTGTTTGTTCGCTCTTATCCTCTTCACGAAGTTCTAAGTCGTCTTCTGCCTTCTTAGCATCGTCTGTTTTGCTTTGAGCGTCAGCGTTAACTGTTGCAGATGCATCATCTGTAGCTACTGCGAATTGATCGTCGATTACATCGCCTTGACCTTCAACATATGCGAATTGATCATCGATTACATCGCCTTGACCTTCTTTAGCAATTCTATCTTCATGAACCTTTTTTGCGTATTCTTCAAGTTTAGCTTCCTCAGCCTTTTTATATTGCTCTGCACGTCTAGATTCCTCAGCTTCTTTTTCCTGTCTAGCTTTTCTTGCCTCTTCGTCTGCTTTTCTAATTTCGTCCATACGATTTTTATTTGCAACCATATCACGTGCTTTTTGATAATATATATGGAAGATATTCATATCTCCATCACCTTCATGCCAATCAGCATTTTCGTCAACAACTGAATCTACAGCGTATTGACTAGAGTTCATATTACCTTGATCTTCTACTACAGCGTCATCTGTTTTACCTGCGCCAACTCTAACTACGTTGTTTGCTGAAACAGAAACTACATCGTTTCCTGCAACTGAAGCTACATCACTTGTTGTAACGGAAGCAACTTGTTGTGTTGCAACTACAGATCCTTTGGCTTGTACTTGAAGTCCAGAAGCACTTGCTGCCATAGAAGCTGTGCTCATTAATGTTGCTGCAAGAACCATTCCTGCTGTGAATTTAACTGTGTAACCTTTAATTTTTTTAATCATTTTTTTGTCCTCTTTTCTTTAAATTTTATTTTTGATTTGTTGTCGTTCGTTTTGTTTATGGACATAGTATAGTAAATGCTGTGTTGCAAAAGTGTTGCAACACTTGAAAAAATTTTTAAGGTTTTTGATATAGCGGCTTTGCATGCACTTGAAAATATGGCAAGAGAAGAAAAAATATTATACTCATAGTACATTAAAGTGTTAAAGGAAGTTGTGATGTGTGATATAATTTTTTGTGTATAGGTATATTAAATTGAAGCTTATACCTAGGAGAATTCTATGGACAATACATTAAAGTACTGCAGTTAAAGTATAGACTAATTAACATTTCAAAAAGGGAGGAACTAAAACATGTTTAGAAAAATCAAACCAGGAAAAAACGGCAACAAGTATATTCCTTTTGAAGATCGTCAAGGAGAAAAATCAGTTGTATATTTTACTCGTGATCTTTCACCAGAAGGTCTTAAGAAAATTTATGAACGAGTAGCGGAAGGTTTGACTGGTAAGGTTGCAGTTAAACTTCATACAGGAGAAGCGGAGGGCCCTAACATCATTCCGCGTCCATGGGTGAAGGAATTGTATTCAGACAAACTTCCTGAATCGACAATTATTGAAACTAATACTTATTATGAAGGTAGCAGATATACAACAGAAGCGCATAGGAAGACATTAGAGATTAATGGATGGACATTTTGCCCAGTAGATATTATAGATGAAGATGGTGTGGCAGCGATTCCTGTTCAAGATGGTAAGTGGTTTAAAGAGATGCACGTTGGCAAGAACATGTTGAACTATGATTCGTTACTTGCACTTACACATTTCAAGGGACACACTATGGGTGGCTTCGGTGGCTCAAATAAAAATCTTGGTATCGGTTGCGCGGACGGCAGAATAGGAAAAGCTGAAATACATGCCAAGCCTGGTTCTGATAATATGTGGGGTATCGTTGAGGAAGAATTTATGGAGAGAATGACTGAGTCAACGAAAGCAACTATTGATCATTTTGCAGGTCATGTTTCCTTTGTAAATGTTATGAGAAATATGTCTGTTTCATGTGACTGTGAAGGTTGTGAGGCTGAGCCAGTAGTTACTCCTGACGTTGGTATTTTAGCTTCATTTGATATCTTAGCAGTTGATAATGCGTGTATTGATATTATCTATAATTTGCCAAAGGGTGGTGGCAAGCATATGATTGAGCGTGTAGAGACTAGACATGGTCTAAGACAGCTTTCTTATATGAAAGAACTCGGCATGGGTAACGATCTATATACTATAATTGACATTGATAATGAAGATGCAGAAATTACTGTTCAAGACGTAGTAAAGGATATTGATCCAGAGTGGAAGCCAGATCAATATAACACATTTCCTGGCAGAAATAAGATTAGAATCAAATGATGAGTTTACAAGAAATATCCAGGTCGCCATAGCTGCGACCTGATTTTTGTTTGAGCCTTGTATAATAAGCCCATAAGGTAAATCAATGATACCAATACATTTAAGGAGGGCAAATATTATGCGTAAAGGTTTAACAGAAGTAGTTTTTATTTTGGACAGAAGTGGTTCGATGAGTGGTCTTGAAGCGGACACAATTGGTGGATTTAATTCTATGATTGCAAAGCAGAAGAAAGAAGATGGAGAGGCTTACATTTCCACCATATTGTTTGATGACGAGACGGAGGTTTTGTACGACAGAGTTTCGGTCCAAAGGATTGAGCCAATGAATGAGAAACAATATTATGTAAGAGGTTGTACGGCGCTTCTCGACGCACTTGGTGGAGCAATTCATCATATTGGAAATGTTCATAAATATGCGAGAGAAGAAGACATACCAGAAAAGACATTATTCATTATTACGACTGATGGAATGGAGAATTCAAGCTGTAGGTATTCTTATGAGAAGGTTAAGAAGATGGTAGAAAGGCAGAAGAAAAAGTTTGGTTGGGAGTTCTTATTCTTAGGGGCAAATATTGATGCTATTGAAGTGGCAAGTAGATTCGGAATCGCAGAGAATCGAGCAATTAATTATGAATGTGACAGTAAGGGAACCCAGTTAAATTATGAAGTGTTAAGCCGAACGGTAAGCAGATTTAGAGCTTGCGAAGATGAAGAAGATAGGGATGAGATGTTTGAAACATGTTGTGCACCAATTAGGGAAGATTATCAGAAGAGACATCGTGGATAGGAGGACTTAAGAATATGAAAAGAAATATTTGGCTTGACGGTATGATGGGACTTGTTGTTGGTGATGCGCTTGGAGTTCCTGTGCAGTTTCTATCAAGAGAAGAGATAAAAAGTAGGACGAAAGGCCTCGTGACTGAGATGGAAGCAGGTGGCGTATATAACATGCCAAAAGGGACTTGGTCTGATGACAGCTCAATGGCTTTAGCAACTCTTGCAAGCATTATTGAGAAAGACGGTCTTGACCCTGCGGACATCATGATGCGATTTGTGAAGTGGGAGTTGAAGGGGGAATATACACCTTTTGGTGAAGCTTTTGACGAAGGCAATACGTGTAGTAATGCTATTTATAAATTTATAGAATCTTCGGATATAAATACGTGTGGTTCTACTGGTGAATACGCAAATGGAAATGGAGCTCTTATGAGAATTCTTCCGGTGTGTCTATATTATTATGTACATAACGACAAGGCAAGTGAAAATGAAACATTGGCTCATAATGATAAAGCGATTGACAAAATTCATACTATTAATGGTCTTACACATAACCATTTACGAAGTAAAATGTCTTGTGGATTGTATTATTTTTGTGTGAAGAGTATTATTGATGGTGTGATAGACTGCGACGATAAACCAAGTCTTATAAGCCTTTTACAACAAGGAATTGATGAAGGGCTAAAATATTATCGTGCTGACCTTAGCAATTTGACAGAACTAGCGCATTTTGGCAGACTATTTCAATTGTCTGAATTTAAAGAAGCTAAAGAGGTCGAAATAAGAAGCTCAGGATATGTAATTGATACTATTGAGGCAGCAGTATGGTGTTTGATTAAAACTGGGTCATACGAGGAATGCATGCTTAAAGCTGTCAATCTTGGAGATGATACTGATACAGTCGCAGCAATCGCTGGAGGACTTGCTGGATTATATTATGGATATGAAGAGATTCCGGCAAAGTGGCTTGATGTAATTAAGAGACGTGAGTGGATCGAAGAAATGTGTGAGGAGGCAATTAATTGTCATTTAAGATAGTTCGTAACAACATTACACAAATGAATACAGAAGCTATTGTTAATACGGCAAATGCTGAGGTATCAGTTGGTACTGGCTGTGATAGTGCTGTATACAAAGCAGCGGGATATGATGAGCTTTTGAAATACAGAGAAGATAATATAGGAGCTGCGCCAGAAGGAGAAGCCTTTATTACGCCAGGGTTTGGTTTGGCTGCAAAATATATTATTCACGCTGTAAGTCCTCAATATCTAGGAGGAGATCAAGGCGAAGAAGAGAAGCTTCGTTCTTGTTATAGAAATAGTCTTCGGATTGCAAAAGAGAACGGGATTAAATCTATTTCATTTCCACTTATCTCTACGGGAGGATTTGGTTATCCTAAAGAAGAAGGAATGCGAATTGCAGTAGATGAGATTAATGCATTTTTACTTAGTAATGAGATGGACATTTTCCTAGTTGTTTTTGATACAAAGTCTACGCAGCTTGGAGAGAAGATATTTCCAGAGTTGGAAGCCTATATTGATCAAAACTATGTAAAGGAAGCTCGTGCTGTGGAGTATAGCGAAGCGTACGTGCTAAGTGAGCCTTGTTATAATACATATGTAGAGGATGTTCGAAGGATTGATCGTGATGCTGATATAGAAGAACAAGTGGCGAGATGTGCTGCGCCTACTCCAACTTCTGCTATGTCCTTTGAGGAACCGGTTGTAGAATCTAGTCGTAGAATTGTAGAAGAAGATTATGAAGAAGAAGAATCTTCTTCTTGGGAAGATGATATTTTCGAATTAGAAGATAAGCTTAATGAGAGATTATCGCATAAAGCAGATACGTTTTCTGAATATCTTCTTTACTTAATAGAATCTAAGAATATGACAAATGTTGAAGTCTACAAGAGAGCTTGTCTGTCAAAACAATATTTTCATAAAGTAAAAAAGAACAAGGATTTTCATCCAGAAAAGATTAAGGCACTACTTTTGTGCGTTGGAGCTCAGCTTAATCTTGACGAGACAAAGGACTTACTTGCTAGAGCGGGATATGCTTTGTCGCCAGCAGATCTCACGGATATTATTTTTACATTTTTCATAGAACACAAGCATTATGATGTCATTGATATTGACATTCAGCTTGAAGAACATGGATTGTCATGCATCATTTCATAAAATGAAAAAATATATATAGACATTAGTACCATGTTAGTATGAATTTGTTATTATTCTATCATCAAAGAGATAAGTCCTAATAGTTTGTAATAGAATCCCCTGGAGAGCGGTATGGTTTCACACCATGCCGTTCTTTATTTTGTGCTTTTTTTAACTTGAAAATATTAGTATAACGTGAGTTGAAATAATATATATTTATGAAAAGAGCGGAAAGGAATTGTGATTAATGAGTAGAATAATGATACAGATTTTTGATGGTTTTCGCTTATTTTTGGACGGACAAGAGATACCTCTTAGCAAAGATGCTAGTGAATTTATGGCACTTATTACTATCGCAGGTGGTAATAAAATTACTGCAAAGATAGATTGGAAGATAATTAAGAAAAATAAGGGTATTAAATATAATGCCAGAATATATACAACACATGCGCGGGAGTTAGAAGAGGAATTGAATTTTTTCGGAATAGCCAACATTATTCATATGGGGGTAAGTCCTGTACGATTTTGTAGGCTAGATATAACGAAAGTCGATTGCGATTATTATCAGATGTTGAACGGTCAAGTTCCCTTTGGAAATGTTGATGAGTTTCTTCCTGAATACACATGGGCAAAGAACTGTTACTATACGAATTGGAAAGATTTAAGAAGTGCGTGGAAATAAAATGAGTTTGGTTTTTTATGAAGGAGGTAGTGTATATGAGTTATATTAATAGAGCGATTACAGAGAGCCTAAATAAGAAGGTTAAGTCGGGAAAATGTATGTTGTTAAGTGGTGCAAGACAGGTTGGAAAGTCGACTGTAATTATGAATGAATTTTCGGAATATAATAGAGTAGATTTTGACGATAGATTGCTGAGGTTAGAAGCACATGATGAACCAAAGATGTTTTTTATTAATAATCCATGTCCATTGATTATTGATGAGGTTCAGAAGGAAAGTGCAGTGTTTCATGAGATTGAAAATATTGTAGATGAATCAGAAGAAAGCGGTGTTTTTATTTTTTCTACTTCGCAGAAGCTAGAGTTTGAGGAAATGAAAAGCAATTCTCTTTCTGGACAGGTTGTGATATCTGAATTGTTAGGTTTGTCTTTGAGAGAAATTTTTGACGTCAAATTTAATAAGCATTTTGTGCCAACAGAAGAGTATCTTCAAGAACGAGAAGAGTGTATGAGAACATATGATGATATATGGAAGATAATACACAGAGGTTCTTATCCTGAATTATACGAAGAAAAAAGTGATTGGCATATGTTTTATTCTTCATATGTTTCAACATACTTGGAAAGAGATGTTAACGAACTTATATCAAGTGATAGTTTAACATTTGCGAAATTTATGATATCAGTTGCAACGAAAACAGGGGAGATTTTAAATTATGCTAAGATAGCAAGTGAGGTTGGAGTTACAGAGCCAACTGTAAAGCAGTGGATAAATATACTAGAGAAAACAGGTATTATTTATTTGCTACAATCATATAAATCTAAAGATTTAAAGCGTTCCATAAAATCACCTAAACTATATTTTCGTGATACGGGACTAGCCTGTTTTTTGATGAGATGCAATTCGGCGGAGGAATTGAAAAATTCAGAAATGGCAGAAAAACTATTTGAAACATTTGTGATTTCAGAAATAATAAAGTCGTATGTTAATGAAGGAAAAGATTATAAAACGGCATTGTTCCACTACAAAGGCAGAGATAAAACACTTTATAGCGGCAATGAAATTAGTTTGATAATCGAGGAAGGCGACATATTATATCCTGTTGAAATTGACACTATGGATATCCCTAGGCCATCTATTAGTAATGCTAATGTTGTGCTTGACAAAGTTAAAAACAAGAGCAGAGGGAAAGGGGTTATAATAAGTCCGGTGGATAAAAAGATTTTTATGAACGAGGATTTAGTTGTATTGCCAGTTGAATACATTTAATTCTCTAATCCATTCATTCTTCCGTACTGTAGGTCGAAATATTGATCTAATAGTTTATCATTTACATCATCTATACTAGTATAATATTTTCCTGTATTATCAATAACACCCGAACTTGATAGTACAGGATATTTTTTGTTGAGATTCTATAGGAAGGTTTTTGAGTAATAATAATTGACAGAATAAGTGTTATTTTATAAAATCTAGTTAGTTGGGGCTACTTAAGTCAAGTGGCCCTTTTTTTGAATTATAAAAAGAAGAATAAAAAGAAAAAAGGTGAATAATATGAGTTTTGCAGATGTGATATCAGCTATTGATGATTTTGTTTGGGGTCCGGTGATGTTGACTCTTCTTGTAGGAACAAGCATTTATCTGACAATAAGAACGGGCTTTAAATCATGGAGAAATCTCGGGTACGCAATCAAACGTACTCTTTCTAAAGAATCTAGAAAAACAGGACACGGAGATGGTGACATTTCACCTTTCTCAGCGCTTACAACGGCACTTGCCGCAACTATAGGTACGGGAAATATTGTTGGTGTTGCTACAGCGATGGTAGCTGGTGGTCCTGGAGCATTGATCTGGATGTGGCTTTCAGCGGCATTTGGTCTAACGTCTAAATTTTCAGAGTGTATGTTAGCAATTAAATATAGAGAAGTAAATGAAAATGGCGAGATGACTGGCGGACCAATGTACGTTATGAAGAAGGCATTTACACATAAGAAAATTGGTGCAGTTCTTGGCTGGTTGTTTGCCTTATTTGCGGTACTTGCATCTTTTGGAATTGGTAATTTGACTCAAGCTAATTCAATCGCGACATCGCTTAATTCAACATTTACAATACCTACTTGGGTTACAGGAATAATTGTGACAATTCTAGCTTTGATAATTATTGTAGGTGGAATCAAGTCTATATCTAAGGTGTCATCTGTAGTAGTTCCTTTAATGGCAGTGTTCTACATAATAGCAGGTATTGTCGTAATTATTGGTAATTACCAAAATGTACCTGAAGGCGTAGCAATGATGTTTAAAATGGCATTTTCTACACAGTCGGTAGCAGGTGGTCTTGCTGGTACGATTACAGCGTCGATGATGCAAGCTATGAGATATGGTGTTGCTCGTGGGGTGTTCTCAAACGAAGCTGGTATGGGTTCCGCAGCAATTACGGCTGCAGCAGCTAAGACAGATTCTCCTGTTGGACAAGGTTATATCAACATGACAGGAACTTTCTGGGATACAATTGTAGTGTGTACAATCACAGGACTTTGTATAGCATCCTCAGGTGTTCTTGGAACAGTAGATGCAAGTGGTGAATATGTTACTGGCGCAGCGCTTACAATTCTTGCGTTTAAATCTGTTTTGGGAAATGTAGGTGGAATACTAGTATCAATTGCCATTGCGTTATTTGCATTTTCAACAATTCTTGGTTGGGAGTATCATGGCGAGAAAGCCTTTGAATATTTATTTGGCAGTTCAAAATATAATATGATATATAGAATTGTATTTTCTCTTATAGCATTTGTTGGGGCAACTACTTCTTTGCAAATAGTTTGGAATTTCTCGGATATCGCCAATGCGCTGATGGCTGTTCCAAATTTGATTTGTCTCCTCAGATTAAGTGGAGAAATAGCCAAAGATATGAATGATTATCAAGCGGAAATTAAAGCGAGTAAAATAAGAACAAAATAAATACCCATTTGTGTATTTTTTTAGTGGTAATTTTCTCGAAAATTAGGTACAATATAAAAAATGTTTTATGATAAGTACAATTAGGAGGTATTTATGGAGTTAAGAGCAAATCAGCTTAGAAGAAAGAATAAGTCAGGATTTACTATTTCATGTATAATATATGCTGTAATGTTGGCATTGGGAGTTCTTTCATTTTTTCAACAGGGATTTTCAATCTCGGTTATTATAAGAATAGCAGTTATTGCAATCTGTTTTGTGATAGCGATTGTTACTTTTTTCCCATTCAAAGATAAGAGAGCATATTGCCATTTTGTTTCTTATTCTTTATTTGTAGCATATATAGCAACGATATTTACAAGTCCTAATTTCTATATGTGGGCATTGATACTTCCTATTGCAACAGTAGTGCTTATGTTCCAAGAACGTAAGTTGATTGTAACTGGATTAATAGCATGTGTAGTAGTTAGTATTGCATATGATGTATATGCTGTATTTTTCTATGCTGATGCACAGATTGTAACTCAAATCATAGTTCAAATTTGTTGTGTTGTTTTGGCAGGTATATCTGAAATATTAACAACAGATATGATTGAAAAAGAACAAGCAGAGAATTTAGCAGAAGTTGAGGCACAAGCAGCTGCTCAGGCAAATGTTGCAAAAGCTATTGTAGAGCAAGCAAATGAATTAACAGCACAATTTAATAAGGCTGTTGAGGTTTCTAGAACAGTTAATGATTGTATGGACAATAGCCATAGATCAGTATTAGAAATTGCTGAAAGCACAAAGATGACAGCAGAAGCAATTGAACAACAGACATTACGTACTTCAGATATTCAAGAGATATTACAAGATACAGAAGCGAGAACAGTTCAAATGAGTGAGCTATCAGAAGCAACAAAGGTATCTGTAGAAGAAGGCGTTGTATTAATCAAGCAATTACAAAAACAAGCAACAGAAGTTGCAAGAATTAGTAGAGATACAGAGACAACAACTAAGACACTTAACGAGAGTATTAAGGAAGTTGAAGCTATCACAGAAACAATTCTTACGATTTCAGCGCAAACTAACTTGTTAGCGTTGAACGCTTCTATTGAGGCAGCACGTGCTGGTGAAGCTGGTAAAGGTTTTGCGGTTGTTGCTGACGAAATTCGTAATCTTGCAGAAGATACTAAGAATGCAACAGAGCAGATTTCAGATATTATTGCTCGTCTTACAGCAGATGCTACAAATGCTTCAAAGAGTATGTCTTTGTCAGCAGAGTATGCAGATAAGCAGAATGAACTTATTTCTTCGACAGAAGAGAAATTAATTGATATTCAAAGTAATTCAGAGAATTTGAATCAAGGTGTAGGAAATGTAGCAGAATCTGTTGAAGATATCTTAACAGCAAATAGTGAGATAAATGACAGTATTTCGAACCTATCTGCAACATCAGAAGAGGTTGCTGCATCTTCAGATACATCATTAGCATTGTCCGACAACAGTATGGAAGCTCTAGAATCACTTAACGAAGCGTTGAATAAGATTTCTGAAATTGCACAAGAGATGTTAAAGGTTACAGAGAATGAGAAGAAGGCAGACGAAGCTGTAGCAGAACCTACGGAAGCTGAACAACAAGTTGAAGAAGCTACTGTAGCTGAATAAGTAGTTGTGGTTGAATAAGTTTTTTGGTGGTCAGATCAGAGTTGATTTGACCACCATTTTTGTTGGTTTATTTACCACTTGAAATGTTTGTATACATTGCTAGATATTTTCATAAAGAGAATAAATATGTTGTTACTATTATTCTTAAACTTATGTTAATATATTTCGGGAAAAAGATAGTGTATATATCACTAAGATTTTAAGGAGAGAGAAAATGAAAAAAGCATTACTTGCTGCAATTATTGGTTCGTCTATAATTGCATGTCCAATTTTATATTTTGTTGTAGGACCTAAATTGGATGAACTTCAAATTGAAACGTTAATAATCTTGTTGATTATTGCAGGAATTGCCGTAACATTTTGTTTTGTCGTGGGAGAACTTGCGCATAATAATAGTCAGATGGATAAGCTATGGAGTATTCTTCCAGAAATATATATTTGGGTAGTTGCGTACAAAAGTGACATGAATCCAAGAATTGTAATTATGGCTATAGTTGCAACTCTTTGGGGTATAAGATTAACATTTAACTTTGCTAGAAGAGGTGCGTATCGTCTTAAGTTCTGGACTGGAGAAGAAGATTATAGATGGCCAATTCTTCGTAATAAGAAAGAATTTCAACCAAGATGGAAATGGGTTTTGTTTGATTTGTTTTTTATTTGCATATATCAAAATCTTCTTGTTTTATGTACAACATTTCCAGCACTTGTATCGATGAATTCTAATAAGCCAATTAACTGGATTGATATTGTTGCGGCAGTACTTGTTGTATTTTTTGTTGTATATGAATTTATTGCGGATCAATATCAATGGAATTTTCAAACTAAGAAATATGAAATGTTAAATAGTGGTAAGAAATTAGAAGAGTTACCAATGCCTTATCGCTTGGGATTTAACACAACAGGATTATGGTCTGTAAGTCGTCATCCAAATTATTTTGCAGAGCAAGGCACTTGGGTTGCTATTTACATTTTCAGTATCGCTGCAGGAGTAGGAATATTTAATTGGAGTATAATTGGAGCGCTACTTTTGATAGTTTTATTCCTTGGAAGCTCTATGTTTGCAGAGGAGATAAGCGGGGAGAAATATCCTTTGTATAAGGACTATGTTAAGTCGGTTAATAAGTTCTTCCCAGGAAGAAGATATAAGGTTAATGAAAACTAGTTTGATTCATGGAAATATTTTCAAATCAATATTAAGCTTTGCGTGGCCAGTGTTAGGTGCATTATTTTTGCAGGCGTTGTATGGCGCGGTAGATTTGGTAGTTGTCGGAAAATTTTCGTCAACTGCAGAGCTTTCTGGTGTTGCATCGGGGAGTATGTTTTCTCATACGTTGGCAATGGTTATAACAGCATTTGCAATAGGGATTACTGTTTTGGTTGGCGAAGCAATTGGAGCTGGACAAAGAAAGCAAGGTGGAGATGTTATTGGAACTGGTGTTATATTTTTTGCAATAATTGCGATTGCTTTAACACTTGTTGTTGTTCCGTTATCACCTCAGCTAGCAGAATTGATGAAGGCGCCAGAAGAAGCATTTGAACAGACGACTTCGTATATCAGAATTTGTGGATTTGGAATAATTTTTATTGTTGCATATAATTTGTTGGCAGCAATATTTAGAGGTCTTGGTGATTCGAAAACGCCTCTTATAACAGTTATAATTGCAACTCTTGTAAATGTGATTGGAGATGTTTTTTTTGTTGTAGTATTAGATCTTGGTGCAAAAGGTGCAGCATTTGCGACAATACTTGCACAGGCAATAAGTGTAATAGTGTCACTCATATTTGTTTTGAAACGAAAGGATACAAGTATAACGAAGGATTCATTTCGGCTTCGTGGAAGAATTACACTCAAGATTTTCACAGTGGGAGCACCAGTTGCATTACATGAATTTCTTGTGGGAATATCGTTCATGTTCATTCAGGCAACGGCAAATTCTATTAGTTTAATTGCGTCGGATGCAGTGGGAATAAGTGAAAAGGTTATAGCGTTTTTGATGTTAGTTGCTTCAAGCTTCATGCAGACTATGGCAGCATTTGCAGCACAAAACAATGGTGCAAAAAGACATGATAGAGCAAAGAAGGGGCTTGGCGTTGGAATGATTATGGCGCTTGTTGCAGGAATTGCAACGTGTATGTTGGCCGTGTTTGCGGGAGATTTCTTGATATCTATTTTCTCAAGCGACGTGGATGTGATTGAAGCAGGCTTTTCGTACATTAAAGCTTATTCTATAGATTGTATTTGTACAGCAATTCTATTTTGCTTTATGGGATATTTTAACGGAAATGAGCATACGATGTTTGTACTTGTGCAAGGTATAATAGGCGCATTCTTCTTGAGAATACCACTTGTGATGTTGTTCAATAATTTGACAAATGGAGATTTGTTTGTAATAGGTTTAGCCACCCCATCTGCAACTATAGTGCAGATAGGAATATGTACAGTGGCGTATTTTGTATTTGAGAAACAGTTAGGGAAAAGACAAACCTAATAGGAGAAAAACTATGACAGAACGTGAGCGAATGGAAAAAGGATTGATATACGATTCTGGGGATGCAGACATTTTGAAGGAGCAATTTCAATATCTTGAGAAAATGCACGAATATAATATGACTTGTCCTAGTGATGTTGAGAAGTGTGCTAAATTGTTACCGGAATTGTTTGGTAGTGTGGGCGCTAACACTGTTATTACGCCTCCGTTTAAAGCTAATTGGGGAGGTAAGCATGTTTATCTTGGAAAAAACGTGTATGCTAATTACAATTTGACATTGGTTGACGATGGATATATTTACATCGGAGATAAAGTTATGTTCGGCCCTAATGTTACAATAACAACAGCGGGTCATCCGATAGAACCAAGCCTAAGGGAGCGAGCACTTCAGTTTAACAAAGATGTTCATATTGAAGAGAATGTTTGGATTGGTGCAAATGTAGTGATTCTTCCGGGGGTGACAATAGGAAAGAATTCTGTTATCGGTGCAGGAGCAGTTGTTACAAAAGACATTCCAGCAAATGTTGTCGCTTACGGTAATCCTTGTAGGATTGCTAGAGAGATTAACGAAAGAGATAAAGAATACTTCTATAAAAATGAACGTATCGACTGGGAAAACTTGGGTTGACATCAGTGTGATTGCGTGATATGATTTTTAAGAATTGAATAACACCAAACCGTTGAGGCAGAGGAGTACATAGGAGAATTCGAGTTTACAGAGAACTACAGATGGTGAGATTGTAGTAGCGAGAACTTATGGAATGGACTGCTGAGGGCACAAGGAAATCTATTTAGAGAGTATGATGTGACGTTAAGACATACGTTAGTTGTCAGAAGTATGTTGGTACTTCGTAAGAGTGTAGCAAAGCTACAAATCAAGGTGGCACCGCGGATTAGAATATTCGTCCTTGACAGATAATTGTCTGTCAAGGATTTTTTTATTGAGGAGGAGAAAATGGCATATCCATCACTTGAAGAATTAAAAGAAATTGCACAAGATTCGGAATACAAAATTGCACCTGTTGCAATGGAGATGTTGTCTGACATTAGAACACCTATCGAGGTTATGCGAATTTTGAAAAATGTTTCAAATCATTGCTACATGCTTGAATCAATTGAAGATTCTGAGAAGTGGGGAAGATATACATTTCTTGGATATAACCCTAAGCTCGAAATCACATGTACTAATGGTCAAATGAAAGTGGGAGATCTTGAAATAGAAACTGACAATCCTAATTTGTACATTAGACAAGTTTTAGAGAAATGGAAATCTCCAGTTATAGAAGATATGCCTAGCTTTACAGGAGGACTTGTTGGATATTTTTCATATGATTATTTGAAATATGCAGAGAAGTCTCTAGATTTAAATGCTAAGGATACAGAAGGCTTTAACGATGTGGATTTGATGCTTTTTGATAAGGTTATAGCATATGACAATTTCCGTCAGAAAATAATCTTGATTGTAAATATTGAGTTAAATGATTTAGAAGTCGAGTATAGAAGAGCTGAATTAGAGCTTAGACAAATGGCTGATTTAATCAAATCAGGTGAGCCAAGCAAAGATGTTGAAGGTAGACTTACTTCTGAGATGACTCCTATGTTTGACGAAGAAGAATATTGTGAAATGGTCAATAAGGCGAAACACCATATTGTTGAAGGTGATATTTTCCAGATTGTTTTATCTAATAGAATGGAAGCTGAATTTGAAGGAAGCTTATTTAATTCCTATAGAGTTTTAAGAACGCTAAATCCTTCGCCATATATGTTTTATTTCTCAAGTTCTGACATGGAAGTTGCAGGTGCTTCACCAGAGACGCTTGTGAAATTAGATAGAGGCGAGCTTAATACATTTCCACTTGCAGGAACAAGACCTAGAGGTGCAACGAAGGAAGAAGACGACGCTTTAGAGAGAGAACTTTTGCAAGATCCAAAAGAGCTAGCAGAACATAATATGCTTGTCGACTTGGGACGAAATGATATAGGTAAGATTAGTGAATTTGGTACCGTAAATGTTGAGAAATATATGGAGATTCAGCGCTTCTCTCATGTAATGCACATAGGCTCAACTGTAAGCGGACAAATTCGAGAGGATAAGGATGCGCTTGACGCAATAGACGCAATTCTTCCAGCGGGTACTCTCTCAGGAGCACCTAAAATAAAAGCATGTCAGCTTATTAATGATATTGAAAATAATAAGCGTGGTGTATATGGAGGAGCGATAGGATATATTGATTTTACAGGTAACTTAGATACTTGTATTGCAATAAGAATAGCCTATAAGAAAAATGGGAAGGTTTTTGTTAGAAGTGGTGCTGGAATCGTTGCTGATTCTGTTCCTGAAAATGAATATAGAGAATGTATTAATAAAGCAGCAGCTGTGGTTAATGCGTTGAAGAAAGGTCAAGAGGTAGAGTAAATGATATTATTAATAGATAATTATGACAGCTTTTCTTATAATCTGTATCAGCTAATAGGAACCGTAAATCCAGACATCAAAGTCATTAGAAATGATGAAATGACAGTGGATGATATTAGAAAACTTAATCCTGAAGCGATTATCATTTCGCCAGGGCCAGGAAAACCAGAAGATGCAGGGATTTGTATAGATGTTGTAAGAGAGCTTAAAGGTGAGTTTAGAATCCTAGGTGTTTGCCTAGGGCATCAATCAATTTGTGTAGCCTTTAATGGAACTGTAAGTTATGCGAAGACTTTAATGCATGGCAAACAATCTATGACTCAAATAGATACAAGTAGTCCAATATTTAAGGGCTTAGATGAAAATATTAAGGTGGCAAGATACCACTCACTTAGTTTGTTAGAGGAGACTTTGCCTGAAGGACTAGATATAATAGCAAGAGCAGATGATGGCGAAATTATGGCAGTTAAAGCAAAAGATTATGAAGTATATGGTTTGCAATTTCATCCAGAATCTATCATGACTCCGGACGGCATGACAATGCTTAAGAATTTTATAATTAGTAAGTAATAATAAAGAAAGGAAAAATTAATTCAATTACCGTAAAGCGATAATTGGTTTATGGGAAGAAAAATGATTAGAGAAACAATTGAGAAAATCGTAAACAAAGAGGACTTATCATATCAAGAAGCATATGATGTAATGAATGAAATTATGAGTGGAGAAACTACTCAGACACAAAATGCAGCATTTCTAGCAGCGCTTTCTACTAAGAGCACAAAGGCTGAAACAACAGAAGAAATTGCTGGTTGTGCAGCAGCTATGAGAGATCACGCTACTCCTGTAGACACAGGCGATATGGAGGTTATGGAAATTGTAGGAACTGGTGGAGACAAGTCTAACAGCTTTAACATTTCTACAACATCTGCATTAGTGTGTGCAGCAGCAGGTGTTAAAATTGCAAAGCATGGAAATAGAGCTGCTTCTTCAAAATGCGGAACAGCAGATTGTCAGGAAGCGTTAGGCATCAACATTTCACAAGAGCCTGAAAAATGTGTTAAGCTTCTTGAAGAAGTTGGAATGTGTTTCTTCTTTGCACAGAAATATCATTCAAGTATGAAGTATGTAGGAGCTATTCGTAAAGAGCTTGGTTTTAGAACAGTATTTAACATTTTAGGACCACTTACTAATCCGGCAAAGCCAACATATATGCTTCTAGGTGTGTATGATGAAAGCATTGTTGAGCCTCTTGCAAAGGTTTTGACAACACTTGGAGTAAAAAGAGGAGCTGTTGTTTATGGTACAGATAAGCTTGATGAATTATCGCTTAGTGCACCAACTCTTGTATGCGAAATTAAGGATGGTTTTTATAATACATACAAAATAAATGGTTCTGATTTTGGACTTTCAGCGTGTGCTAAGGCTGATTTGGAAGGTGGTACACCAGAAGAAAATGCTGCAATTACAACGTCAATACTTAAGGGTGAAGAAAAAGGTCCGAAAAGAGATGCAGTTCTTTATAATGCAGGAATGGCATTATATATTGCAGGTAAAGCAGAGAGCATTGATGCAGGAGTTAAGCTTGCTGCAGATACAATTGATTCTGGAAAGGCTTATGAGAAATTACAACAATACATTAAGGCAACTAATGAAGCGTAGTTGTACTATTTTTGAAATGTAGTAGAATGTAAAAACGTACAGTTGATGTGAGGAAAGTATGGGTACAATTCTTAATACAATTGCTGATTATGCAAAGCTTAGAGTAGAAGAAGACAAGAAGATTTTGTCATTAGATGAGCTTAAAGATAAAGCCTTGTCGCAAGACAACGGAAGAGAAGCCTTTGCATTTCAAAAAGCATTGAGTAAAGATGAAATAGCATTTATTTGTGAAGTGAAAAAGGCTTCACCTTCAAAAGGGATTATTGATGATAAGTTTGATTATTTATCAATTGCAAAGGAGTATGAAGACGCAGGTGCTGAATGCGTGTCTTGTCTTACTGAACCAAAGTGGTTTATGGGATCGGACAAAGTATTTTCTGATATAAGAAATACTATTGATACTCCGATGATACGTAAAGATTTTACGATAGATGAGTATCAAATATATCAAGCTAAGGTAATGGGGGCAGATGCAGTACTCTTAATATGTTCACTTCTAGATGAGAAGACCTTAGAAAAATATTTGCAATTAGCGACAAAGCTTGGGATGTCAGCTTTAGTAGAAACACATGATGCTACAGAGATTGAGATGGCAGTAAATGTTGGCGCTACATTAATAGGTGTTAACAACAGAAATCTCAAAGATTTTTCTGTGGATTTTAGCAATGCTTCAAAACTTCGTGAATTAATTCCTGCTAACGCAATTTATGTTGCAGAATCAGGCGTAAGCTCTGCCAACGATGTTGAAACCTTAAGAAATATAGGTGCTGACGCCGTGCTTATGGGAGAGGTTTTGATGAGAGCTAATAACAAGAAGCAAATGTTAGATGGATTTAGACGTAAAGCTTAACTAATATTTGTGCTGCAACAGTTGCAGAATATATATTAACAGTTGAGAGCGAGGCTTAATAAACCTTTGAGCGGAATGATTAAGAATATGAAGAAAGTAAAAATATGTGGCTTGTATAGAGCACAAGATGTAGAAGCGGTTAATAAATACAAGCCAGATTATGCAGGTTTTATAATAGATTTTCCAAAGAGTCATAGAAATGTAAATGTTAATCTATTAGAAGAATTAACAGGTAGTCTTGATGATGAGATTACTCCTGTAGGAGTATTTGTAGATGAACCTATTAGATCGGTGGCACGTTTGATTAATAATGGAATAATATCTATTGCACAGCTTCACGGGACAGAAGATAACACGTACATTGATAAACTAAGACAAGAGGTTCCACGAGAGACTATCATTTGGCAGGCATTTCAGATTCGATCGATAGAAGACGTAAATAAAGCAAATGGGAGCGAAGCAGATTTTGTTATACTAGATGCTGGTCAAGGAAGTGGTAAAACCTTCAACTGGGAAATGTTAAAGGGTATAAATAGAGAGTATGGTTTGGCTGGTGGAATTGATATTTCCAATATAGAGAAAGCTAGTGAAACTACAGCGTCACTTTTAGATATCTCTGGAGGAGTAGAGACAGATAAAGTGAAAGACAAGGACAAGATAAAAGCTGTAATAGAATATATAAAAAAATAGAAGGATAAGAAAGATATGACTAACGAAAACGGACGTTTTGGGATACACGGTGGACAGTATATTCCAGAAACATTGATGAATGCAGTAATTGAATTAGAGGAAGCTTATAATCATTACAAAAATGACAAAGAGTTTAACGACGAGCTAGAAGAATTATTTAATAATTATGCTAATCGTCCAAGTAGATTATATTACGCTTCAAAGATGACAGAGGATTTAGGTGGCGCCAAAATCTACCTTAAGAGAGAGGATTTGAATCATACAGGTGCACACAAAATTAACAACGTATTAGGACAAGCGCTACTTGCTAAGAAGATGGGGAAGACTCGTTTGATAGCGGAAACAGGTGCAGGACAGCATGGTGTAGCAACAGCGACCGCGGCAGCGCTTATGGGGCTAGAATGTGTTGTGTTTATGGGAGAAGAGGATACGAAGCGTCAAGCATTAAATGTATACAGAATGCGTCTGCTTGGTGCGGAAGTTATTCCTGTAACTAGTGGTACGGCTACACTTAAGGATGCAGTATCAGAGGCGATGAGAGAGTGGACATCAAGAATTGATGATACACATTATTGCTTGGGCTCTGTTATGGGACCACATCCGTTTCCAACAATTGTTAGAGATTTTCAAGCAGTTATTTCCAAAGAAATCAAGGAGCAAATGCTAGAGAAGGAAGGCAGACTTCCGGATGCAGTTATTGCTTGTGTAGGTGGTGGAAGTAACGCTATTGGAGCTTTTTATAATTTTATAGAAGATGAAAATGTAGAACTTATTGGTTGTGAAGCTGCGGGAAGAGGAATTGATACTTTCGAAACTGCAGCAACTGTTAATACTGGAAGCCTTGGCATTTTCCATGGAATGAAATCTTACTTCTGTCAAGATGAGTATGGTCAAATTGCCCCAGTTTATTCAATTTCGGCTGGTCTTGACTATCCAGGAATTGGCCCAGAGCATGCACATTTACATGATATCGGCAGAGCAAAATACGTGCCAGTAACGGATGACGAGGCAGTAGATGCATTTGAATATTTATCCAAGATGGAGGGAATAATTCCTGCTATTGAATCAAGTCATGCTGTGGCGCATGCAATGAAGATTGCACCTACAATGGGCAAGGACAAGATAATAGTAATTAACATTTCCGGTCGAGGAGATAAGGATTGTGCTGCAATTGCAAGGTACAGAGGGGAGGATATTCATGAGTAAGATAAGTAATGCATTTAACAACAAAAAAGCGTTTATTCCATTTATAACTTGTGGTGATCCCAACTTAGATACAACTAAGAAAATCGTCAGGGAAATGGTTGATAAAGGTGCGTCGTTAATAGAGTTTGGTATCCCATTTTCGGATCCAACGGCAGAAGGTCCTGTAATTCAAGAGGCAAATATAAGAGCTTTAAGTAACGGTGTTACTACAGATGATATATTTGAAATGGTTACAGAATTGCGTCAGGACATAAAGGATGTGCCGTTTGTATTTATGACGTATGCAAATGTTGTATTTTCTTATGGAATTGATAGATTTGCAAGTAATGCTGCAAAAGCAGGTATGGACGGAATTATTCTTCCAGATGTTCCATTTGAAGAGAAGGAAGAGTTTGCTCCTTCATTTAGAGCAGTTGGTATGGATTTCATAAGTCTTATCGCACCAACTTCAGAGGACAGAATAGAAGAGATTGCGAGAAATGCAGAAGGATTTGTGTACTGTGTATCTTCGCTTGGTGTTACAGGTGTTAGAAGTCAGATAACAACCGATATCGGAGCGATGATTAGTCTTGTGAGAAAGGCTAATCCAGAAGTTCCTGCAGCAGTAGGATTTGGAATTTCAACACCAGAGCAGGCTGCAAAAATGACAGAGTTTAGCGATGGTGCAATAGTTGGTTCTGCTATTATTAAGTTGATTGCTAAGCATGGTGAAAATGCTGCACCTATAGTTGGTGAATACGT
Organism: Lachnospiraceae bacterium; assembly: GCA_045642225.1. GTDB lineage: Bacteria > Bacillota > Clostridia > Lachnospirales > Lachnospiraceae > RUG191. The sequence goes on from JAZUIN010000107.1 coordinate 29,081, forward strand.
AGAATCAATGGTTAAAGCGATAGAAAAGTAAATTGTACTTTTTCGCACATTGTATACAATTTAGTACAAGAGACATATTGACATACCCGTTTTCTAGTGATAATATGTCCACAGAAAGCGACAAGGGAGCCGCAGACTTACAAAAGTCTGTGGCTTCTTTTTTTGTTTTCATAAGAGGAAAGAGAGGAACAAGATTATGGATGAAATGTTAAGCATGATCGATGGAGAATTATTTGGAGTATTCTTCCTAATAGGTGCAATACTAGTATTCTTTATGCAGTGTGGTTTTACCATGGTAGAATCAGGATTCACAAGAGCTAAGAATGCAGGTAATATTATCATGAAGAACTTGATGGACTTTTGTATTGGTACAGTTACATTTTCAGTTCTTGGATTTGCATTGATGATGTCGGAAGATTATGTAATGGGGATAATTGGGGTACCTAATTTCCAAATTTTCACAAATTTTAACGAATTTATGACAAGTGGAAATGCATCTACTTTTGTATTTAACTTAGTATTTTGCGCAACAGCAGCAACAATAGTAAGTGGTGCAGTAGCAGAGAGAACAAAGTTTAGTTCTTATTGTATTTATTCAATTGTGTTATCACTTATTGTATATCCAGTTGAAGCTGGATGGGTTTGGAACTCACAAGGCTGGTTAGCAAAATTAGGATTTATTGATTTTGCTGGTTCAGCAGCAATTCATATGGTAGGTGGAGTTAGTGCTTTGATTGGAGCAATAATTCTTGGACCTAGAATTGGTAAATATACTAAAGATCCAAAAACTGGTAAGGTTAAGGTTCACGCAATCCTTGGTCATTCACTTCCATTAGGTGCACTTGGTGTGTTTATTCTATGGTTTGGATGGTATGGATTTAATGGTGCAGCAGCTACTTCAGTTGATCAGTTAGCATCAATTTTCTTGACAACAACTATTGCACCAGCAATAGCAACGGTAACTACATTGATTTATACATGGGTAAAAAATGGATCCCCTGACGTTTCAATGTGTCTTAATGCATCTCTTGCTGGATTAGTTGGTATCACAGCAGGCTGTAACAGTTTAGATGCTGTTGGTTCAGTTGTAGTTGGTATTGTTTCAGGTTTGTTAATTGTTGTGTTTGTAGAAGTTTTGGATTTGAAACTTCATATTGATGACCCAGTTGGTGCTGTTGCAGTACATATGGCAAACGGTATGTGGGGAACAATTGCAGCAGGTCTTCTTGCTACATCTTCTGCTCCAGGAGAAGTGGATGGACCAATATATGCATTAATTCATGGAACAAGTTTTGCAGCAGGTATGCAAGTCCTTGGAGTTCAGTTACTCGGTATGGTTGCAATTCTTGCATGGACAGCAGTTTGTATGACATTAACATTTTTAGGAATTAAGAAAACAATCGGTCTTAGAGTAAGTCGTGAAGAGGAATTAGAAGGTTTGGATAGAACAGAACATGGTCTTCCAACAGCATATGCAGGTTTCCAACTTGCACCTCAAGGTATGGCTGAAGACTTTGGATATGATTTATCTGGTCAGACAGAACCTGTTATAGCTGTTACAGGAGATACACCTGTTGCAGAAGCAGTAGAAGTAAAGGCGATGCCTACATTTGCAACTGAGGAAAGAGGCGCATTAACAAAGGTTGAAATCATATGTAAGGAAGCAAGATTAGAGGCATTGAAAGAAGCTATGATGTCTATTGGAATATCAGGTATGACAGTATCTCACGTAATGGGATGTGGTGTACAAATGGGTAAGCCTGAGTTTTACCGTGGTGTTGCAGTAGAGACTACACTTCTTCCTAAGGTTCAGGTAGAAATCGTTCTTGCAGCTGTTCCACTTAACAAAGTTATTGACACAGCTAAGAAGGTTCTTTATACAGGCCATATTGGCGATGGTAAAATCTTCGTATATAACGTACTTGATGCAGTTAAGATTAGAACTGGTGAAACAGGTTTCGACGCACTACAAGACGTTGAATAAAATCATATATAAAATGGACATAATTAAATACATAATCGTAAATAATTGACACTGAATATTATTCTGATATAATGAATTTTGATATTGAAAATATTGGGTGGACAAGGGTGTTTGCAGTGGGCCGGAGGGCTTAGCTTGCGACACCCTTTTTTAATGTCAAAGGGAGGTAATATGGTATATTCAGAGAGAGATGTGTTTGATTATATCGAAGAGGAAGATGTTAAGTTTATAAGGCTTACATTTTGTGATTTATATGGTAGACCTAAGAATTTATCAATTATGCCAGATGAATTGCCAAGAGCAATGAAGGATGGGATTTCTTTCGATGCATCGGCAATTGAAGGCTTCACAGATGAAGTTAAGTCGGATTTGTTTCTTTATCCTATTCCATCTACGTTAAGTGTTTTGCCTTGGAGACCATCCACAGGTAAAGTTGTTCGTATGTTTTGCGACATTAAATATGCAGACGGAACTATTTACGAGAAGGATTCAAGAAACATTTTAAAGAAAGCAATTCAAGCGGCTAGAGAAGAAGGTATTGAAGTCAATATTTGTTCTGAGTTTGAGTTTTATTTGTTTAAGACAGATGAAAATGGAAATCCAACAGAGGTTCCACTAGATAAGGCTGGATATATGGATGTGGCACCAATGGATAAGGGTGAAAATGTAAGACGTGAAATATGTCTTACCCTTCAAGAGATGGGTATTATGCCAGAGACGTCTCATCATGAAGAAGGTCCGGGGCAAAATGAGATTGATTTTAGATACTCTAATGCGTTACAGGCGGCTGACAATGCATTTCATTTTAGAGCTGTAGTAAAAGCAATAGCAAGTAATAATGGTTTATATGCTAGCTTTAGTCCCAAGCCACTTGAAAATGAACCAGGCTCTGGTATGCATGTAAATTTGTCAATTAATAAAGATGATGTTGAAGAAATTAAGAATGGATTTATAGCGGGAATAATGGAGCATGTCAAAGAAATGACAGCGTTTTTGAATCCTGTTTCTGAATCATATGAAAGACTAGGACAGAAGAAAGCACCACGATACATAACTTGGTCTCGCGAAAATCGATCTCAACTTATACGATTACCTAAAGCAAAGGGTGAATACAAGAGAATGGAGCTTAGAAGTCCAGATGCGATGGCTAACATTTATATTGCGTATGCACTTCTAATATATGCAGGACTTGATGGAATAAAGCGTAAGCTTCCTTTACAGGAGCCGTTAAATGTAAATCTTTATACTGCAGATGAAAGCATAACAGCTAATTTAGAAGAGTTACCTAAGAGCTTAGAGGAAGCGCAAGAAGTTGCAAGAAATAGTGAATTTATAAAAAGTGTTTTACCAGATGGAATTCTAATATAGAGGTGTTATATGAGGAAATCGAAATACAGTGTTTTGGTAGTTTCCTCCAATAAAAAAATTTTAGATTACTTTGATAAGTTGTTGCCTAAAGGCGAATTTGAGAAAGCGATTAAAGCGAACGATGCAGGAGAAGCAAGAAGGCTCCTTATTTCCCAAACTGTTGATTTGTTAATTGTAAATGCACCCCTAAAGGATGAATTTGGAACACAATTGGCAGAGGATATGTGCATTGGAGCAACAGCTGTGCTTGTATTAGTACCTAGTGACAAATATGAAGCTATAAGTTATAAAATGGAGGAAGTAGGTGTTTTAACAATACCAACGCCTAACACTAAGCCAGCAATTGAAAGCGCGATAAGAATGGCATGTTCTATGAATGTTCGATTGGCTAAGATGGAGAAGAAGAATCAAAATCTTAGAGAGAAAATGGAAGATATTAGACGTGTTAATCGTGCGAAATGGTTGCTTATTCAAAATCTTAATATGTCAGAAGATGAAGCTCATTATTACATCGAAAAGCAAGCGATGGATATGAGAATCTCAAGACGAGAAATGGCAGAAAATATAATTAACACCTATGATTATATTGAATAAGTGTCCTAATAAGAAAAAAGATTAAAGAACCTAAAGAGAAAAAAGAAAAACTAAGAAGAAAAAAGAAAACTTAAGAAGAAAAAAGATTAAAAAGGAAAAAGATTACTATGAAAAATACAAAGTACGTATTCGTTACAGGTGGTGTTGTTTCGGGACTTGGAAAGGGAATTACAGCGGCAAGCTTGGGTCGATTACTTAAAGCAAGAGGACTTAAGGTTGCAGCACAGAAGTTAGATCCTTATATTAATGTTGATCCTGGAACAATGAGTCCATATCAGCATGGTGAAGTATATGTTACAGAGGATGGCGCAGAAACAGATCTAGACCTTGGTCATTATGAAAGATTTATTGATGAGAATCTTAATAAGTATTCTAATCTTACAACTGGAAAGGTGTATTGGAATGTACTTAACAAAGAGCGTCGAGGAGAATATCTTGGTTCAACCGTACAGGTTATTCCACATATTACGGATGAGATAAAAGAGTTTGTTTATAACGTAGGTGCTCATTCGGATGCAGATGTGGTTATTACAGAAATAGGTGGAACTATAGGTGATATTGAATCACAACCATTTATTGAAGCAGTTAGACAAATTTCGCTCGAGGTAGGCAAAGAAAATAGTTTGTTTATTCATGTAACTCTTGTGCCATTTCTATCAGGTTCTGATGAACATAAATCAAAGCCTACTCAGCATTCGGTAAAAGAATTACAAGGAATGGGCGTTAAGCCAGATATCATTATTCTTCGCGCAGATGAGCCATTAGAAGAATCTATATTTAAAAAGATTGCAATGTTTTGTAATGTAAAGCAAGATTGTGTAATTGAAAATAGTACAATCCCTGTTTTATACGAAGCACCACTTATGTTAGAGCAAAGTAATTTCTCAGAAATTGTTTGTAGAGAATTAGGGATAGATGCTCCTAATATTGACATGAGTGAATGGAATGCAATGCTTGATACTATACGTGCTAGAGATAAGAAGATTACTATTGGTATAGTTGGTAAATATGTTGCTTTGCATGATGCATATTTGTCAGTTGCAGAGGCGCTTCGTCATGCAGGTTATGTTTATTCTGCTGAAGTAGATATTAAGTGGATTGATTCAGAAAGTATTACAGCAGAAAATGTTGCAAAGGAGCTTTCTGATTGCTCAGGCATTGTTGTGCCAGGAGGATTTGGTAGCAGAGGTATTGAAGGCAAAATTGAAACGGCGCGTTACTGTAGAGAAAATAACATTCCATATCTTGGCATTTGTCTTGGAATGCAAATTGCAGTTATCGAGTATGCAAGAAATGTCTGTGGTTTGAAGGATGCACATTCGGGAGAGTTTGATTCAGACACTAAGCATAAGGTTATTGATTTCTTACCAGATCAGAATGAAGATGTAAGCAAAGGCGGCACACTTAGACTTGGGGCTTATCCATGTAAGCTCAAAGACAAAACTAGAATTAAAGAGTGTTATGAGTCTGAAAGAATAAGCGAGAGACATAGACATCGTTACGAATTTAACAATGATTATAGAGATACTCTTATTGAAAATGGTATGACAATAAGTGGTACTTCTCCAGACGATTACATAGTGGAGACTGTAGAGGTTACTGATAATAAATTCTATGTTGGAGTTCAATTCCATCCTGAATTTAAGAGTAGACCAAACAAAGCACATCCTTTGTTTAAGGGATTGATTAAGGCAGCTTTAGACAAGTAATTAATGGAGAAATGTTATGGTTAAGATTAAAGAAGACTGTGGAGTTTTTGGAGTATTTTCGACAGAGCAAGTTGAAGCAGCAGCGCTTTCTTATTATGGTTTGTTTGCTTTGCAGCATAGAGGACAAGAGGGCTGTGGAATTTGTGTAGGTGATGACGGAGTGATACGTTCTCACAAGGATTTAGGTCTTGTGAATGACGTTTTTACAGAAGATAAATTGAAGTTCCTTGGTAATGGAAATATCGCTGTAGGTCATGTGCGATATGGTACAACAGGCGGTAATGATAGGGCAAATGTTCAACCTATTGAGGTAAAGCATATCAAAGGCTCTATGGCTATAGCTCATAATGGTAATTTGACAAATGCATCTGAGCTTAGACGAGAATTAGAGCTTAAGGGTTCTATATTTCATTCAACAAGCGATACGGAAATAATCGCCTATATAATTACACAAGAAAGATTGAGCGCTCCATCAATTGAAGAGGCAGTTAATCGTACAATGAAGAGGATTGACGGTGCTTATTCTTTATGTATTATGTCTCCAGCAAAGCTTGTAATAGCAAGAGACAAAAGAGGAATGAGACCTTTGTGTTATGGTAGAAAAGCTGATGGAACATATATTGCTGCATCAGAAAGTTGTGCACTTGCGGCAGTAGGTGCAGAATTTATTCGAGATGTTAAGCCAGGAGAGATTGTAGTTTTTACCCGAGATGGTGTAAAATCAATAGAGGACAATTGTACTGAAGATGAACATGCTATGTGTATTTTTGAATACATATATTTTGCAAGAAATGATTCTGTGATAGACTCAGTATCGGTACAAAAAGCTAGAATAAGAGCTGGCGAATTTTTAGCAAAAAGTCATCCGGTAGATGCTGATATAGTTATTGGTGTTCCTGATTCAGGATTAGATGCAGCTATAGGCTATGCAAAGGAATCCGGTATTGAATATGGTATCGGATACGTAAAAAATAAATATATTGGACGAACATTTATTGAAAATGGACAGACTTTGAGAGAAAATAAGGTAAGGATAAAATTAAGTGCCGTAGAAAATACTGTTCGAGGAAAAAGAGTAGTTATGGTAGATGACTCGATTGTAAGAGGAACTACTAGCAGACAAATCATACAACTTCTTCGCGATGCAGGTGCAACAGAAGTTCATGTTAGAATTTCTTCCCCACCATTCATGAATCCATGTTATTATGGTACTGATGTAGATTCAAGAGAGAACTTGATTGCGTGTCAGCATTCGATAGAAGAAATAAAAGATGTTATAGGTGCAGACTCTTTGGGTTATTTATCTATTGAGGATGCTGCGGGGATTGCAAGTGATTCTGCGCTTAGTGGTTTTTGTGACGCATGCTTTAGTGGGGATTATCCGACTAAGATTCCTGATGTAAGCTATAAGAACCGTTTTGAACGTAAGCTCTCAGAGCGTGATAAGTAAAATGTTATTGGTGTACTTCATATGCTAATGTGCAAATAAATAAACAAAGGAAAAAGATTATGAAAAGGTATTTGGTATTAGAAAATGGAAAAGTTTTTGAAGGAGAAGGTTTTGGGGCAGATAAACCAGTGATGGCAGAAATTGTTTTTACAACTGCAATGACAGGTTTTTTTGAAACTTTAACTGATCCTAGCTATCATGGACAAGCGGTAGTTCATACATTTCCATTGATAGGAAATTATGGAATTATTCCAGAAGATGCAGAAAGTAATAGAGTGGGACCATCAGCTTATATTGTAAGAGAATGGTGTGAGAAACCATCCAATTTCCGTTGCAGCGGGGACTTGGATGCGTTTTTGCGTAAAAATGAAATTACTGGATTGTCAGGGATTGACACAAGAGCGTTAACTAGAATGTTAAGAGAAGCCGGTACAATGAATGGGATGATTACAGATGATCCTGATTCTGTTGACATTGAAGAAGTTAAGAAATATAGAGTTGATAAACCTGTATATCAAGTTTCTATGCAAGGTAATTCGCCTGAGGAAGTTGATAGTCCAATTCTTAATATTGCATTAATTGATTATGGTAAGAAAGATAACATTGATAGAGAGTTAACAGCTAGAGGATGTAATGTTAAAGTATTTCCTCACAACGCAAATCCAGATGATATATTAGCATTTAAACCAGATGGAATATTCTTGTCTAATGGCCCAGGTGATCCTAAGGATAACGTAGAAGGTGTTAAGACCTTGCAAGAATTAATACCACACAAAATACCAACAATGGGAATTTGTATGGGACATCAGATATTTGCAATTGCAAATGGATGCTCAACTCGCAAAATGAAATATGGAAATAGAGGTGCTAACCAAGCTGTTAAGAACACAATTGATGGTAGAGTTTACATTACATCTCAAAATCATGGATATGAGGTTGATGCAACTAGCATTGATGAAGATAAGGCAGTTGAACTTTATGTAAATGTAAATGATGGTTCTAACGAAGGAATTCTTTACAAAGAAATGCCAGCGTTTACAGTGCAGTTTCACCCAGAGGCTTGCGGTGGACCTAGAGATACAAAGTTCTTGTTTGATGAATATATAAAGATGGTGGAGGAGAATAAAAATGCCTAAGAATACAGATATTAAAAAAGTACTTGTTATTGGTAGTGGTCCTATCGTCATCGGTCAAGCAGCGGAATTTGATTATGCTGGTGTTCAGGCTTGTCGTGCACTTAAAGAAGATGGCATAGAGATAGTTCTTGTCAACTCAAATCCAGCAACGATTATGACTGACAAGATTATGGCAGATAAGGTTTATATTGAACCACTTACATTAACTACGGTAGAAAGAATTATTAAGAAAGAAAAGCCTGATAGTATTTTGTCTGGTCTTGGTGGACAAACAGGACTTACACTTTCTATGCAATTGGCAAAAAGTGGTTTCTTAGAGGAGAACAATGTAAGACTACTTGGTTCATTCCCTGAGACAATTGATAAAGCTGAGGATAGACAATTGTTTAAGGATACAATGGAGGAAATTGGTCAACCATGTATTCCTTCTAAGGTAGTAACAGAGATTGATGCTGCACTAGAATTTGCAGAAGAAATTGGCTATCCAGTAATTGTTCGTCCAGCGTTTACATTAGGTGGTTCTGGTGGTGGTATTGCAAATACTGTTGAAGAGCTTAAAGAAACAGCTCGTACTGGTATTGAGCAGTCGCCAATCAACCAGATTCTTGTAGAGAGATGTATTGCTGGTTGGAAGGAAGTAGAATTTGAAGTTATGAGGGATCATGCTGGAAATGTCATTACAGTATGTTCTATGGAAAACTTTGACCCAGTAGGTGTACATACTGGTGATTCAATAGTTATTGCACCTGCTATAACATTAGCAGACAAAGAATTTCAAATGCTAAGAAGTGCCGCTTGCGATATTATAACAGCGCTTGGTGTAGAAGGTGGTTGTAACTGTCAGTTCGCGCTTAATCCAGATTCCTTTGAATATGCTGTTATAGAGGTTAATCCTAGAGTGTCACGTTCGTCGGCACTTGCTTCTAAAGCAACAGGATATCCTATTGCTAAGGTGGCAACCAAAATTGCTTTAGGATATACATTAGATGAAATTATGAATGCTGTAACGGGAACAACTTATGCAGCATTTGAACCAGCTATTGATTATGTAGCAATCAAGTTCCCTAAGTGGCCTTTTGATAAATTTGTATATGCGAAGAGATCTCTTGGTACACAAATGAAGGCTACTGGTGAAGTTATGTCTATTTCAGATAGCTTTGAATCAGGTCTTATGAAAGCTGTAAGAGGAGCAGAAATAAGTCTCAAGACTTTACGTATGCCAATTACATTTGACATGACTACAGAAGAATTGTATGACCATATATCAGAAGCAACTGACCAGAGATTGTTCTTCATATATGAATTATTGATGCGCGGTGAAGGCATTGAAAAGATTCATGATATAACAAAGATTGACAATTGGTTCTTAAATAAGCTAGTCAACATAGCTGATTATGAGAAGGCTATAGAGAAGAAAGCGCTTACAAAGGATGAGTATTATAAAGGTAAAAAGCTAGGCTTTTTGGATGAATCGTTAGAGGAAATTAGTGGAAATAAAATGCCTTGTAAAATAACACCAACTTACAAAATGGTAGATACATGTAGTGGTGAATTTGAGGCGCAGACACCATATTTCTATGCTACATATAATAGTCCTGAATCTGGCGGAGAAAACGAAGCTTTACAATTCTTAGGAAGAACTGGTAAGGATACGATAATAGTTCTTGGTTCTGGTCCAATTAGAATTGGTCAAGGTATTGAATTTGATTATGCGAGTGTACACTCTGTTAAGATTCTTAAGGAAATGGGGTACGAAGTTGTAATTATTAATAACAACCCAGAAACTGTTTCTACGGACTTTGATATAGGAGATAGATTATATTTTGAGCCACTTTGTGATGAGGATGTTATGAACATCATTGAGATGGAAAAGCCAGTTGGTGTAGTTGCATCCTTTGGTGGTGGTACAGCAATTAAATTAACAAAATGCCTTGCGAAGAATAATATTCCTATCGTCGGTACAAGTGCTGATTCCATCGATATGGCTGAAGATAGAGAGCGTTTTGATGAGTTGCTTGAAAGACTGGGTGTTATTAGACCTAAGGGTTATGCTGTCATGACTCGAGAGGAAGCTTTTGAAGTTGCTCATAAATTGACATTCCCAGTACTTATGAGACCTAGTTATGTTCTTGGCGGTCAAAACATGGTAATCGCATGGAATGACGAAGATATTGATGAGTACATGGACATTATTCTTGCAGAAGAGATAGAGAATCCAGTACTTATTGATAAATACGTTGAAGGTCGTGAGATTGAAGTTGATGCTGTATATGATGGTAAGGATGTATTGCTTCCTGGTATTATGGAACACGTTGAACGTGCAGGAATTCACTCCGGCGATTCTATAGCAATGTATCCTGCACAGCACATAGATGATGACTTTGCAGAGCGTCTAGTTGATACAACAAAGAAGATGTGCGAAGGCTTAGATTCGATTGGTATTATTAACATTCAGTATATTTTAAAGGGCGACGATTTATATGTACTTGAGGTAAATCCTAGAGCAAGTCGTACAGTGCCATACCTTTCTAAGGTTACAGGAATTCCTATGGTTGACTTAGCTATTCGTGTTAGTTTAGGCGAGAAGTTAAAAGACATGGGCTATGGTACAGGAATTTATAAGTTGCCACCACATATTGCTGTTAAGGTTCCAGTATTCTCCTTCGAGAAATTGATTGACGTAGATACACAGCTTGGACCAGAAATGAAGTCAACGGGTGAAGTTCTTGGTATAGGTAAAAATATTCGTGAAGCCTTATTTAAGGGATTAGTTGCTGCAGGCTATAAAATGTATAAAAAGGGCGGAGTGTTGATTACAGTTAGAAAGACAGATCAACATGAAGTTGCAGATATAGGAAGAAAATTTGCAGAGCTTGGCTTTGAATTATATGCAACAGAAGGAACAGCTCGCTCGCTTGAAAATGCTGGACTTGAAGTTACAATGGTTAATAAGATTCATGAGTCTGATGAGAATACAATGACACTTCTTGAGAGTGGCAAGATAAATTATATTATTTCTACATCAGCAAAGGGTAGATTACCAGCCAAAGATAGTGTAAAATTACGTCGTAGGGCTGTGGCTCTTGGCATTCCATGTATGACTTCTATTGATACAGCAAATGCGCTTGCAGACTGTTTGAGAAGCACATACAGTGAGTACAATACTACACTTTTCGAAATGAATAATATGTCAACAGTTCGAAAAGAAGCACAATTTATTAAGATGCAAGGTTGTGGAAACGATTACATTTTATTTGATTGCTTTGAAAGCTCTTTGGATTCACCAGAATCTCTAGCAGTTGATTTGTTGGATCGCCATTATGGAATTGGTGGTGAAGGTATAGTAATTATTGAACCATCCAAAATCGCTGATGCTAAGATTCGTATTTTCAACAGAGATGGTAGTGAGGGCCCAATGGGCGGAAATGCTATTCGTTGTGTAGGTAAATATCTACATGATATGAAGGGTGTATACAAGACAAGACTTGATATTGAGACTTTGTCTGGTATTAAGAATCTCAAGCTTATTACTAGAGAGAATCAAGTAATTAAGGTAGAAGTTGATATGGGTAAAGCAGTATTTACTCCATCAGAAGTTCCAGTTGCAATAGATGGATTTACAGGGGATAAGGTTCTCAAGGAAAAGGTTTCTATTGCAGGATCTGAGTATGAGATTTCTTGTGTAAATGTAGGTAATCCACACTGTGTAGTTTATGTTGATAATGTAGATGCTCTTAACCTAGAAGAAATAGGACCACTATTTGAAAATGACAAGATTTTCCCAGAAAGAGTTAATACAGAATTTGTACAGGTTATTGATGAAGAGACCTTGAAAATGCGTGTATGGGAAAGAGGTAGTGGTGAAACATGGGCTTGTGGTACAGGTGCTTGTGCAGCAGTTTCAGCAACAGTAGTAAATGGAATGGCTAAAGCAGACAAACGCGTTCGTGTTATGCTTGTAGGTGGTGACCTAGAGGTTAAATACACTGAAGACACAATATACATGAGAGGCGGATGTAGTACAGCATTTAAAGGAATAGTGGAGGTATAGAATGCTAACAATTAATGAAAACTACAAGAATTTAAAAGAAAGTTATTTGTTCTCTGAGATTGCACATAGAGTTAATGATTTTTGTGCAGCAAATCCAGACAAAGAAATAATCAGAATGGGTATTGGTGATGTTACATTACCACTTTGTACAGCAGTTGTAGATGCTCTTAAGAAGGCATCAGAAGAAATGGGACATGGAGAAACATTTAGAGGATATGGCCCAGAGCAAGGTTATGAATTTATGCCAATAAAGGTGCAAGAGTACTATAAGAAAAATATGGGCGTTGATTTAGAGCTTACTGAAATTTTCATTTCTGATGGAGCTAAGTCAGATGTAGGAAATATCCTTGACATTTTCAGTAAAGATAATACAGTTTTAATTCCTGACCCAGTTTATCCAGTATATGTAGATACTAATATCATGGATGGACGTAAGATTATTTATGCTGACGCTAATGAAAGCAATGGATTTTTACCTTTGCCAGATGAAAATGTTGATTGTGACATTATTTACTTGTGTTCACCTAATAATCCAACTGGAGCAGTATATAACAAAGAACAATTAACAGCTTGGGTTGAATATGCTAATAAAAGAGGAGCTGTAATTTTATTTGATGCAGCTTATGAATCTTTTGTAGTGGAAGAAGATATGCCAAGAAGTATATTTGAAATTCCTGGTGCAAAGACATGTGCTATTGAATTTTGTTCATTGTCTAAGACAGCTGGATTTACAGGAACAAGATGCGGATACACAATTGTACCACATGATTTGAACTCAGAAGATACAAGCCTTAACAAGCTATGGTTGAGAAGACAAACTACAAAGTTTAATGGAACAAGTTATATTGTTCAACGTGGTGCTGAGGCAGTATTTACTGAAGAAGGTCAGAAGCAGATTCGTGAAAATATTGATTACTATAGAGAAAATGCTGCTATGATTACTAAGACATTAGATGAGCTTGGTGTATGGTATACAGGTGGAAAGAATTCACCATATATTTGGTTGAAGTGTCCTAACGGAATGAGCAGCTGGGATTATTTCGATTACCTACTTAAAGAAAAGGGAATCGTTGGAACACCAGGAGCTGGTTTTGGTGAAAATGGTGAAGGTTTCTTTAGACTTACAGCATTTAATACTCACGAGAATACAGCAAAGGCTATGGAGAGACTTAAAGCATAATTATAAATTGTACACAAATGAATATTGTATACAATTTTGTACAAGGCAATTATTGACATAAATAAAGTGCCGTGATAATATGTCAACAGAAAGCGACAAGGGAGCCGCAGATACTTAGTGTATCTGTGGCTCTTTTTGTATTTTCAAAGATTAAGGAGGATTAACAATGAGTGAGGTAACAGAGATTTTTTCGTCAATGGTATTTGATGACGCGACAATGGAAGCAGTACTTCCAAAGCAAACATATAAAGCATTACAAGGAACAATTAAAGATGGTGATCCATTAGACCCATCCGTTGCAAACGTTGTAGCAGCAGCTATGAAGGACTGGGCTTTACAAAAGGGTGCAACACATTATACACACTGGTTCCAACCAATGACAGGTGTTACAGCAGAGAAGCATGATAGCTTTATTTCACCAAAAGATGGTGGCAAGGTTATTATGGAATTTAGTGGTAAAGAGTTAGTTCAAGGTGAGCCAGATGCTTCTTCCTTCCCTAATGGTGGTATTAGAGCAACATTTGAGGCAAGAGGTTATACAGCTTGGGATGCAACAAGTTATGCATTTATCAAAGAAGGAGTTCTTTGTATTCCAACAGTATTCTGTGCATATGGTGGTGAGGCTCTTGACCAAAAGACAGCTTTACTTAGATCGATGGAAGCAATCAATACACAAGCACAAAGAATTCTTAAATTGTTTGGTAAAGAGGTTGGTTCAATTAGAACAACAGTAGGACCTGAACAAGAATATTTCTTAGTAGATAAAGATTTATATGATCAAAGAAAAGACTTAATTTATACAGGACGTACACTTCTCGGTGCAAAAGCCCCTAAGGGACAGGAATTAGATGATCACTATTTTGGTGTAATTAAGCCTCGTGTACTTGCATATATGAAGGAGTTAAATGAAGAACTTTGGAAATTAGGTATCTTAGCTAAGACAGAGCATAATGAAGTTGCTCCTTCTCAGCATGAAATGGCTCCTATTTTTACAACAACTAATTTGGCTACAGATCATAACCAATTAACAATGGAGCTTATGAAGAAGGTTGCTAGTAGACATAATCTTGTATGTCTATTACATGAGAAACCATTCGCAGGCGTTAACGGAAGTGGTAAGCATAATAACTGGTCTATTTCTACAGATGCAGGAGAGAACTTGCTTGAGCCAGGCGAGACACCAGCAGAAAATGCTCAATTCTTATTGTTCTTAAGTGCTGTAATCAAGGCTGTAGATGAGTATCAAGATTTGTTAAGAATTTCTATTGCTTCATCAGGTAATGACCATAGATTAGGAGCAAATGAAGCTCCTCCTGCAATCGTATCAATGTTTGTTGGTTCTGATTTAGAAGAAGTACTTAAGGCTATTGAATACGATCAAGAAGTAGAACAAAAGAATAAGAAGGAGCTTAAGGTTGGTGTTGATACATTACCAAAGCTTCCACAGGATACAACAGATAGAAATAGAACTTCACCATTTGCATTTACAGGTAATAAGTTCGAATTCAGAATGCTTGGTTCAAATTCTTCTATCTCATGTACAAATACAGTTCTTAATACTGCAGTTGCAGAAGAACTTAAGAAGTTTGCAGATGAATTAGAAAAGGCTAGTGATTTCGAAGAAGCTTTACATGCTTTGATTAAGAAGACAATCAAAGAACATAAGAGAATCATCTTCAATGGAGATGGATATGACGATTCTTGGGTAGAAGAAGCTACAAAGAGAGGCTTGTTAAATCTTAAGTCTACTCCAGATGCATTAGCACACTTGTTAGATAAAAAGAATATTACATTATTTAAGAATCACAGAGTATACTCAGAGGTTGAGCTTGAAGCTAGATTCGAAGTTCTTAATGAAATGTATGCTAAGCAAATTAACATTGAAGCACTTACAATGCTTGATATGGTTAAGAAGGATGTATTGCCAGTAGCAAGTGCATATTCTGAAGAACTTGCATTAGCAGCTTCTAATAAGATTGCATTATGTGAGGAAATGGATTGCACTTACGAGAAGGAAACAGTTAAGAAGTTATGTGATTTGATTTCTGCAGCTCATAAGGCAGTTAAGAAGTTAGAAAAAGACTTACATGCAGCAGAAGATATCGAAGAGATTGATAAGTTAGCAAAGTATTACCAATCAACAATTCTTGCTGATATGAACGAACTAAGAATTGCAGTAGATGGTATGGAAGTAATGGTTGATGCAAGTGTTTGGCCATATCCTTCATACGGTGAATTGTTATTCGGCGTACGATAAAAAACTAGAAAAGAGGGAAATGTTATGTGCTCTATTATGGGTTACTGTGGCACACACCTTTCAAAAGAAGAGTTTGTTAAAGGAAACAAAGAAACTATAACAAGAGGACCAGATATGACTCGGGTAGTAGAACTACCCGAGGCTTTCTTGGGGTTTAACAGACTTTCGATTATGGGACTTACTGAAAGTGGTATGCAACCGTTTTCGTTAGATGAAGATTATGTAGTGTGTAACGGTGAAATATATGGATTTAGACCCCTTAAGGAGGAATTGATTCGTAAGGGATATACATTTCAGTCAGATAGCGATTGCGAAATATTGCTACCTCTATATAGAGAGTATGGCGTAGAAATGTTTAAGATGCTTGATGCAGAATATGCATGCATTATATATGATAGCAAAAAGAAAAGCTTTGTTGCGGCAAGAGATCCTATTGGAATTAGACCAATGTATTATGGTTATGATTCTCATGGTGGAATACTTTTCGCAAGTGAACCTAAAAACATCGTTAAGCTTTGCGACGAGATAAAGCCATTTCCACCTGGACACTATTATGTGGATGGAGAATTCGTTTGCTATAGAGATGTAAGTAAAGCAGCTACGAAATGTCAAGATGATGTAGAAACAGCTTGTAAGAATATTAGAGAAAAGTTAGTTGCAGGTATTGAGAAGAGATTAGACGCAGACGCACCAGTTGGATTTTTGTTGTCTGGTGGTTTGGATTCATCACTTGTATGCGCGATTGCGGCGAAATCAAGTGACAAACCAATTAAAACATTTGCAATAGGAATGGAAAGCGATGCCATTGATTTGAAATATGCAGCAGAAGTTGCTGAGTACATTGGCTCAGAGCATACAGAAGTAATTATTACTAGAGATGATGTAATTTCAGCGTTGCCAGATGTAGTTAAATTACTTGGTACATATGACATTACAACAATCAGAGCTTCTATTGGAATGTATTTAGTTTGTAAATATATTCATGAAAATACAGATGTAAGAGTTCTATTAACAGGTGAAATTTCGGATGAATTATTTGGTTATAAATATACAGATTTTGCACCAAGTCCAGAAGAATTTCAAAAGGAAGCAGCTAAGAGAATTCATGAACTTCATATGTACGATGTTTTGCGTGCAGACAGATGTATTAGCGTTAATTCGCTAGAAGCAAGAGTACCATTTGGTGATCTTGATTTTGTAGAATATGTTATGAATCTTGATCCTAAGATTAAAATGAATGTGTATAACAAGGGTAAGTATTTATTACGACATGCCTTTGAAGGCGATTATTTGCCAGAGGATATTTTGATGCGTGAAAAGGCAGCTTTTTCAGATGCTGTAGGACATTCAATGGTTGATGACCTTAAGGAATACGCAGAAGAAAAATATTCAGATGAAGATTTTGAAAAGGGAATAAGTAAATATACATTTGCAAAACCATTTACAAAAGAATCGTTAATGTATAGAGATTTATTCGAAAATGATTACAAAGGTCAAGCAGAAATGATTGTTGATTTCTGGATGCCTAATAAAGAATGGGAAGGATGTAATGTAAATGATCCTTCAGCTAGAGTGTTATCTAACTACGGTGCAAGTGGTGAGTAACACATTTTAAAAAGAAAAATGAGGTAATAAACATGAAAGGTAATGTAAAAACTTTATATGACAAGAGATTTGAACATGATGCATGTGGTGTTGGAGCAGTTGTAAGTATAGAGGGTAAAGCAAGTCATGATATAGTTAGTGACGCTTTATCAATAG
The DNA here is from genome assembly GCA_045642225.1 of Lachnospiraceae bacterium. Classification (GTDB taxonomy): domain Bacteria; phylum Bacillota; class Clostridia; order Lachnospirales; family Lachnospiraceae; genus RUG191. The sequence continues at coordinate 46,571 of JAZUIN010000107.1, forward strand.
TTGAAAAACTTGAACATAGAGCTGGTAAAGACGCTGCAGGAGAAACAGGAGATGGTGTAGGTATTCAATTACAAGTGTCTCATGATTTCTTTAAGAAGGTTGTTGAAGATCTTCCAGATAAGGGTGACTATGGTGTGGGAATGTTTTTCTTCCCATCAAATAAGTTAAAAGCCCGTCAAGCAAAGAAAATGTTTGAAATTATCTGTGAGAAGGAAGGCGTTGAATTTATAACTTGGAGAGATGTTCCAACTCAAGAGAAAATTCTTGGTGAAACAGCTCGAAATGCTATGCCATATATCGCACAGTGTTTCGTAAAAAGACCTGAAAAGGTAAGCGCAGGTATTGAATTTGATAGAAAGCTTTATGTTGTAAGAAGAGAATTCGAACAATCTAATGAAGATACATATGTATGTTCATTTTCATCTAGAACGATAGTATATAAAGGAATGTTTTTGGTTGGACAGCTTCGTAGATTCTATGATGACCTTCAATCAAAATCATATAAGAGTGCAATCGCAATGGTACACTCTAGATTCTCAACTAATACATTTCCAAGTTGGGAAAGAGCACATCCTAACCGCTTGATATTACATAATGGTGAGATTAATACAATTCGTGGAAATGCTGATCGTATGCTTTCTCGTGAAGAAACTATGCAGTCAACAATTATGCATGAAGATATGGATAAGGTATTACCAGTAATTAACGGTGAAGGTTCTGACTCTGCAATGCTTGATAATACATTGGAATTTCTTGTAATGAATGGTATTCCACTCCCACTTGCAGTAATGATGTGTATTCCTGAACCATGGAAAAATGATCCATTAATTTCTCGTAATAAGAGAGATATGTATAGATATTATGCAACAATGATGGAGCCTTGGGATGGACCAGCAGCAATTCTATTTTCTGATGGCGATTATATGGGTGCAGTACTTGATAGAAATGGTCTTCGCCCAGCAAGATATTATGTAACTAAGGATAAGAAATTAATCTTAAGTTCAGAGGTTGGTGTACTTGATATACCAGCTAGCAACATTGAGAAAAAGTCACGTCTTATGCCAGGTAAAATGTTACTTGTTGATACTAAGGCAGGTCGCATTGTGCCAGACGAAGAAGTGAAGGAAAGTTATGCAGCAGCACAACCTTATGGTGAGTGGTTAGATTCTGGACTTGTGTCATTGACAGATTTACCTATACCTAATAAGAAGGTAGATCAATATGACCAAGCAACTAGAAATAAATTATATAAAGCTTTTGGTTATTCTTATGAAGATATTAACGAAGCAATTCTTACTATGGCACAAAATGGTAGTGAGAAAATTGAATCAATGGGAATAGATACTCCTCTAGCTGTACTATCAGAGAAGCATCAGCCATTATTTAACTACTTTAAGCAGTTATTTGCACAGGTTACTAATCCACCTATCGATTCTCTAAGGGAAGAAATTGTAACAGATACAACAGTTTATGTTGGTTCTGATGGTAATTTACTTGAGGAGAAGGCAGAGAACTGTCGAGTACTTGAAATTAATAATCCTATTCTTACATCAGTAGATTTGCTTAAGATTAAGAATATGAATAAGCCTGGCTTTAAAGTAGAAGTAGTTTCTATTTTGTACTATAAGAATACTTCTCTTGAAAAGGCTGTAGAAAGATTATTTGTTGATTGTGATAGAGCATATGCAGGCGGTGCTAATATTATTATCTTAAGTGATAGAGGTGTTGATGAGAACCATCTTGCAATTCCTTCATTACTTGCAGTTTCAGCTATTGAACAACATTTGGTTCGTACAAAGAAAAGAACTGCAGTATCAATTATCTTGGAAAGTGCAGAGCCTCGTGAAGTACATCATTTTGCAACATTACTCGGATATGGTGCAAGAGCAATTAACCCATATCTTGCACAAGAGGCAATTGCAGAGTTGATTGATGATGGAAGACTTGATAAGGATTATCATACAGCAATAAGAGATTACAATAATGCAGTTATTCATGGTATTACTAAGATTGCTGCAAAGATGGGTATTTCATGTATCCAATCATATCAATCTGCTCAAATTTTTGAAGCGGTTGGTATTTGTAAAAGTGTAATTGATAGATATTTCACAAATACTGTTTCACCAGTTGAAGGTATAGGCATGCAAGAAATTGGTGAAGGTGTTGAGTTTAGACATAATAAAGCTTTCGATCCATTAGGATTAGGAGTAGATGAGACATTAGATAGTGTAGGTTCTCATAAGCTTCGTTCTGGTAAGAATGGCGAAGATCATATGTATAATCCTAAGACAATAGTTGCATTACGAGAAGCAACTTGGTCTGGTTCGTATGATAAGTTTAAAGAATATACAGCTATGGTTGATGATGAAAGTAAGCCACATACATTACGAGGTCTTCTTGATTTCGTATGGGATGAAAATGGTGGAGTTCCATTAGAGGAAGTTGAACCAGCATCAGAAATCGTTAAGAGATTTAAAACAGGTGCTATGAGTTATGGTTCAATATCTGAAGAAGCTCATCAGACAATGGCTATTGCTATGAATAGATTAGGTGGTAAATCTAATTCTGGTGAAGGTGGTGAAAGACCTGATAGATTTAATTCAGAAAGATGTAGTGCAATTAAGCAGGTAGCATCTGGTCGTTTCGGTGTAACATCAGCTTATTTGTGTAGCGCCAAAGAAATTCAGATTAAAATGGCACAGGGTGCTAAGCCTGGTGAAGGTGGACATTTGCCAGGAATGAAGGTATATCCTTGGATCGCTAAGACAAGATGTTCGACTCCAGGTGTAACATTAATTTCGCCTCCACCTCATCATGATATTTACTCTATTGAGGATTTGGCACAACTTATTTATGACCTTAAAAATGCAAATAGAGACGCAAGAATTTCTGTTAAGTTAGTATCAGAAGCAGGCGTAGGAACAATTGCAGCAGGTGTTGCTAAAGCAGGTGCTCAGGTTGTACTTATTTCTGGATATGATGGTGGTACAGGAGCAGCTCCAAAGAGCTCAATTCACAATGCAGGTCTTCCTTGGGAGGTTGGACTTGCAGAAACACATCAGACACTTATCAAAAATGGTTTGAGAAGTCGTGTTCGTATTGAAACAGACGGTAAATTAATGAGTGGTAGAGATGTTGCTATTGCTTGTATTTTGGGTGCAGAAGAATTTGGATTTGCAACAGCTCCACTTGTAACAATGGGATGCGTAATGATGAGAGTTTGTAACTTGGATACATGTCCAGTTGGTGTTGCAACTCAAAATCCTGAGCTTCGTAAGAGATTCCAAGGTAAGCCTGAGTATGTAATGAACTTCATGTTGTTTATGGCAGAAGAGTTGCGTGAAATAATGGCTAAGCTAGGTGTTAGAACTATTGATGAATTAGTAGGACGTACAGATTTAATTAAGCCTAGAGATAACAGAGTTACAAAGAGAGCTGAAGAAATAGATCTAAGAAGTTTAATTGGAGAATCTTCAAAGATTCACTTTGAGGAAAAGGATAAGTTTAATTTTGAGCTAGAGAAGACATTAGATGAAAGCAAGCTATTGCCAGAGTTTATGCCTTACATTTCTCAGAACGAAGCTTACTCAACTTCAGTAGAGGTATCAAGTACAAACCGTACATTTGGTACAATTCTAGGTTCAGTAATTACGAAAGAGCTTGGTAATGAAGTTCTCGAAGATACATATGTTGTAAATGCTAAGGGTGGTGTTGGACAATCCTTTGGTGCATTTGTTCCAAGTGGTTTGACAATCAACTTAACTGGTGATGCTAATGACTATTTTGGTAAAGGTTTATCAGGTGGTAAGCTTACAGTTAAGCCAGAAGAAGAAGCTACTTTTGATGCAAGAGAAAACATCATTATTGGTAACGTTGCATTATATGGTGCGACAAGTGGTAGTGCGTATATCAATGGTGTTGCAGGAGAAAGATTCTGTGTACGTAACTCAGGTGCAGTTGCAGTAGCAGAAGGCTGTGGCAATCATGGATGTGAATATATGACAGGTGGTAAGGTAGTAATTCTTGGACGAGTAGGCAATAACTTTGCTGCTGGTATGAGTGGCGGAGTGGCTTATGTTCTTGACGAGAATCATGATTTATACTTAAGCCTTAATAAGCAAATGGTTACAATGTCTCAGGTGACAAATACAGGAGATATTGAAGATCTAAAGACAATGATAAGTAATCATGTTAAAGAAACTGGTTCTGAATTTGGTAAGAAAGTACTAGATAATTTTGACGAATATTTACCAATGTTCAAGAAAATCATTTCAACAGATTATGAAAACATTACTCAGTCAATCGGTAAGCTTGTAGAAAAAGGTGTAGATTACGAGCAAGCTAAGTTAGAAGTATTTAACCAAATGCAGAAGTTAGGTTAGGAGGATAGATATGGGATAGCCATCAGGATTTATGGAATATGAACGTACTGTTAATCCATTCAGAGACGTTTCAGAGAGAATAAAAGATTTTGAAGAATTACATCCACTACTCCCAGAGGAGGAGCGACGTAAACAAGCAGCAAGATGTATGAATTGTGGAGTTCCATTTTGCCAATCAGGAGAAAACTTTGGAGGAATGTTTAGTGGATGTCCACTTCATAATTTAATACCAGAGTGGAATGATGCAATTTATAATGGAAATATGGAGGTAGCACTTTCAAGACTACTTAAGACTAATAGTTTTCCAGAGTTTACAGGTAGAGTTTGTCCTGCACTTTGCGAGGCGGCTTGTACCTGTGGTATGAATGGAGATTCTGTTACAGTCAATAATAACGAACTTGCAATCATTGAAAATGGTTTTGAAAAAGGCTTGGTAAAGCCTGTAGAAATTAAAGAAAGAAGTGGCAAGAAGGTTGCAGTTATTGGTAGTGGTCCTTCGGGATTATCTACTGCAGATGTTTTAAATAAAAGATATCATAGTGTAACTGTATTTGAGCGTGAAGATGCACCCGGCGGACTTCTAATGTATGGAATACCTAACATGAAGTTAGACAAGAAAGTAATTGAGCGTCGTGTAAATCTTATGAAAGAAGAAGGCGTTGAATTTAGATGCAATACAAATGTTGGTGTAGATGTTACATACAAAGAATTAGAGAAAGAATTTGACGCAATAGTAATTTGTACTGGTTCAAAACGTGCAAGAGATATTACACCACCAGGACGTGATGCTAAGGGCGTTTATTTTGCAGTAGATTATCTTACAAAATCTACTAAGTATGTTACAGGAAGAGATAAGAAGCTTGCAGTTTCAGCAAAGGGCAAAAACGTTGTAATTGTAGGTGGTGGAGATACTGGAAATGACTGTGTAGGAACAGCAATTAGACAAGGTGCCGTTTCAGTTACACAAATAGAAATGATGAAGTGCCCACCAACAGAGAGAACGCCAGAAAATCCTTGGCCACAATGGCCTAAGGTGCTTAAGGTTGATTATGGTCAACAAGAAGCAATTCACGCTTTTGGTAATGATCCTAGAATATATGAATCAACTGTTAAAGAAATTAAGAAGAATAAGAAGGGCGATATTAGTTCTGTTGTAATTGTAAATGTATACTTTGAAAAAGATGAAAAAACAGGACGAATGAATCTTAAAGAAGTAGCTGGTTCTGAAAAAGAGCTAAAGTGTGATTTGCTTCTTATCGCAGCTGGATTTACTGGTTGTGAAGATTATGTCGCTAAGGCATTTGGTCTTGAGCAATCACCTAGAGGTACATTAGCAACTGCTGATTTAGCAGAGCATATGACACCTAAGAAGGGTGTATTTGCCGCAGGTGACTGTAGACGTGGTCAATCCCTTGTTGTATGGGGAATTAGAGAAGGCCGTGATTGTGCAGAGGTTGTTGATAAGTATTTAGAAAGTCTAGATGAGTAATTAACTTCCTTTCCATTTTTTTAGGGGGGCGGAAGTCCCCTGTTAATAAACTAATACTATATGTATCTTTAGAATCTCTCGAAAGTTACATATTTTATTACCTCATAATCCCCCTAGTGTGTGTTTCATGCTAGGGGTCCTTTTTATGTCTTAGAATATAAGAATTGAACATTATACAATTTATGAATATAATAGAATTGAATATATTTACGAAAGGAAAAGTAACTTCAATTATCTTAAATGGATAGCTGAATTATAAGGTATATAAATGGATTTTTCATATGATGTATTTTTGCCAATAATTTTAATTATAATTTTGGTTGGTATAACAGCATTTAGAGCTCATAGAAGAGGTGAGGACCTTAAGAGAGATAAGACAAAAGAGTTCGAACGAGATCTTCGACGTGATGAAGAAGAATTGACAGAAGAAGATAGACGAGAGATAAAGGAAGCTGGAAATATTGGTGAGGATGTTGTCTCGAGCGCGATTAAGCAAGTTATGACAAAAGGCGATGCTCTTCTTAGAAATGTTGAACTTTCTTATGAAGGTAAAGAAACTGAATTAGATTGCGTTGTTGTTAATAAATACGGAGTGTTTGTATTTGAAGTGAAGAATTATTCGGGTACTCTTGAGGGAGGAGAAGAGGATCATGAATGGAAGAAGATAAAAGAGACAGATAGTGGAAATGTATATGAGAAGATGGTAAGAAATCCCTTGCAGCAACTAAAGCGAGAGGTACACATTTTGGCAAAGACATTGCAGCAAAAAGGTATAAATGTGTGGGTAGAAGGATATGCAGTTTTGCCTCGTGCAAATAGTCCTATTGAAAGTGACAGGATTCTAGAAAGTATTACAGAAATCGAAAATGTAATACATACACCGGGTAGATATCCATTGTCACAGGGGCAAGTTGAAAAAATAGCAGCGTTTTTGAAATAAAAGGGATTTGATTATGGAATTTAAATTACATTCAAAATATAAGCCAACGGGTGACCAACCTCAGGCTATAGAAGCTCTTGTGAAAGGCTTTGAGGAAGGAAATCAGATGCAAACTTTACTTGGCGTTACAGGAAGTGGTAAAACATTTACCATGGCAAATGTAATTGCTGCACTTAATAAACCTACATTGATTCTTTCGCATAACAAAACCTTAGCGGCGCAATTATATTCTGAGATGAAGGAATTCTTCCCAGAAAACGCAGTTGAGTACTTTGTATCCTATTATGATTATTATCAACCAGAGGCATATGTTCCATCGAAGGATATGTATATTGCTAAGGATTCTTCTGTTAATGATGAAATAGATATGTTAAGGCTTTCTGCGACGGCATCTATAACAGAGCGAAAGGATGTAATCGTGGTTTCGTCCGTATCGTGTATCTATGGTATTGGGTCGCCAAGTGATTATGAGAACTTGATGGTGTCACTTCGTCCGGGTGATATGAAAGATAGGGATGAAGTTATACATGAATTGATTGAGATGCAGTACTCAAGAAATGATATGGATTTTGCGAGAGGAACCTTTAGAGTGCATGGTGATGTGTTAGAGATTTATCCTGCAAATGTTTCTGAGTATGCATATCGTGTAGAGTTTTTTGGAGATGAAATAGATAGAATAGTTAAGATTGATACAGTAACACATAATGTTAAATGTGAAATGAATCACGTTGCTATTTTCCCTGCATCTCATTATGTTGTGCCTAAAGAGCGAATAGAGAAGGCATGTCAGACAATAGAAGAAGAGTTGAAAGAAAGAGTGAAGTATTTCAAGTCAGAAGATAAGTTGATTGAAGCTCAGAGAATTGCTGAGAGAACAAATTATGATCTTGAAATGTTAAGAGAAACAGGATTTTGTACTGGAATAGAGAATTATAGTAGACATTTTACAGGAAAAGCTCCTGGAGAGGCGTCCTTTACATTAATAGATTATTTCGGAGATGATTTCTTAATTATTGTTGATGAGTCGCATATTACACTGCCACAGGTTCGTGGAATGTATGCAGGAGATCAGGCGAGAAAAACTAGCTTGGTAGATTATGGATTTAGACTTCCTTCTGCAAAGGATAATAGGCCATTAAATTTCGAAGAATTTGAAAGTAAAATAGATCAAATGCTTTTTGTTTCTGCGACACCTGGGGATTATGAAGAGGAACATGAGCTTCTTCGTACCCAGCAAATTATTAGACCAACAGGTCTTTTAGATCCACTAATAGAGGTGCGACCAATTGAAGGACAAATTGATGACTTGATTGGTGAAATAAGAAAAACTACTGAGGCAGGTTTCAAGACTTTAATCACCACGCTTACAAAAAGAATGGCGGAAGACTTAACAAGCTATATGCAAGAGATTGGAATCAAGGTCAAGTATTTGCATTCTGACATTGATACGCTAGAAAGAACTGAAATAATAAGGGATTTACGACTTGGAGTTTTTGATGTCTTAGTAGGTATTAATTTACTAAGAGAAGGATTGGATATTCCAGAAATTGCGTTGGTTGCAATTCTTGATGCTGACAAGGAAGGTTTTCTTCGTTCTGAGACATCTCTTATACAGACAATAGGTAGAGCTGCTAGAAATTCTGAAGGTAAAGTTATTATGTATGCAGATAAGATAACTGATTCGATGAAAGCAGCGTTAGATGAAACTTCTAGAAGGCGAGAAATTCAACAAGCGTATAATGAAGAGAATAACATTACACCAACAACTATCAAGAAGGCAGTTGCTGAACAAATTAGCATTTCTAAAGAAGTGGCTAAGGAAGATACCGAAATGCTAAGAGGTATTGAGGAAATGTCTAAGGAGGAATTAGAAAAATTAGCTGTTAAGATTACTGAGAAAATGAAAAAGGCAGCAAGCGACCTTAACTTCGAGTTAGCAGCTGATTATAGAGATGAACTAATTGATATAAAAAACATGATTAGAGATTTGTAGGGTGCTTTATAGTTGATTTTTTGTTATAATAGCATCTAGAAAATATTTTAACGATAAGGAGTCATGAGATGAAGGATAAGAAAATACCATATAAAATTTTCTTGGAAGAAAATGAGATGCCAACTAGTTGGTATAATGTAAGAGCTGACATGAAGAATAAGCCAGCACCATTACTTAATCCTGGTACTTTAGAGCCAGCATCATTAGAAGAATTAGAGCATGTATTTTGTTCTGAACTTGCAAAGCAAGAGTTAGATAATGATACAGCATATTTTGAAATTCCAAAGCCAATTAGAGAGTTCTATAGAATGTTTAGACCATCTCCATTAATTAGAGCTTATTTCTTGGAAGAGAAATTACAAACACCTGCTAAGATTTATTATAAGTTTGAAGGTAATAATACATCTGGTTCTCACAAATTGAATTCTGCTATTGCACAAGCATATTATGCTAAAGAACAAGGTCTTAAGGGGGTAACAACTGAGACTGGTGCAGGACAATGGGGAACAGCTCTTTCTATGGCATGTTCTTACTTTGATTTAGACTGTCAAGTATATATGGTTAAATGTTCATACGAGCAAAAGCCTCAACGTAGAGAGGTTATGAGAACATATGGAGCATCTGTTACACCTTCGCCTTCAATGAATACAGAAATTGGTCGTAAGATTAATGAAGAGCATCCTGGTACAACGGGTTCTCTTGGTTGTGCAATTTCAGAAGCAGTTGAAGTTGCGACAAGCAATGAAGGTTATAGATATGTATTAGGTTCTGTTCTTAATCAAGTATTGCTACATCAATCTATTATTGGTTTAGAGACTAAGGCTGCATTAGACAAATATGGAGAGAAGGCTGACATTATTATAGGATGCGCTGGTGGCGGTTCTAACCTAGGTGGTCTTATTTCATCATTTATGGGAGAGAAGCTACGTGGAGAAAATGACTATCAAATAATCGCAATTGAACCTACAGCATGTCCTTCATTTACAAGAGGAAAATATGCATATGACTTCTGTGATACAGGTCGTGTTTGCCCACTTGCAAAGATGTATACATTAGGTCATGATTATATGCCTTCATCGATTCATGCGGGTGGCTTAAGATACCATGGTATGTCGTCTACATTATCACAGTTATATGATGATGGATTGATTGAAGCTAGAGCTGTTGAACAAACTAAGGTATTTGCTGCAGCAGAAGAGTTCGCAAGAGTAGAGGGAATTCTTCCTGCACCAGAGAGTTCACATGCTATTCGTGTTGCAATTGACGAAGCTCTTAAATGCAAAGAAACAGGCGAAGAGAAGACAATTGTATTTGGTCTTACAGGAACAGGATATTTTGATATGTATGCATATGAAGATTTTCATAATAAGACAATGGAGGATTATCTTCCAACGGATGAAGAGATTCAAGCAAGCTTAAGTAAATTGCCTAAGGTAGATAAATAAAATGTTTTGGAAGATAATATGTGCTGCTTTTGGAAATCTGGGAAATGGCTCATTTACTGGAATTTAAGAGTTGTGGGTGTTACTAAAAAGTGCTTGATTTGAGACGATAAGTAACAAACAAGTATCAAGCAAGTAACACAAAATAGACATTTATATGTAAATTATTAGGGATGTTTTTTATCAGATTTATCTGGTTGGGAGACATCCCTTTAGTGTTGCATATAAACATATTGATTTCTTCCTTGGTAAATCTGTCTCTGTCAGCTTTATTAGGATTCTTATCTTTGTATTTTAGTATATCAACAAATTCAGAATAATCCTTAGTTGTAAGCTCATGTTTAAGTGCATGCAGAAGAAGATGGTGATGAAATACGAGCAGAAACTGAAAGAAAGGGACTCTGGGACACAGCAGATGAAGTCAGAAAGCTTATTGATAATCTCGGAGCTAAAGAAAGAGCTTCAGTAAAAAAGCGAGACGATAGTGAAGCTAAACGAGAGAATAGAGAAATTAACAACAAGCGACCAGGAACTTCGAGAAGCGAGAGCACTTCGACAGGAAGCAGAATCAATAATGAAGACTGTGGAAACAAAGCTATCTCTCAAGATGGAGAAAGTAGAAAACGTTAAAACATAGTATGAAAATAAGATTAACGAACTAGAAATATTGAAAAGTCATATGATGTATGGCTAGCGGAAGTGAAAACAGAATGAGCACATATTCGTGACGAAATCAAGCTGGAGGCAGAACGTATGACGCGACTTGCCAGAGGAGATTTAATTATAAAGAATAATGCGAAGTATGCCACACACGAAGGTTTCTATATCGCAGAGCTGTTATATGGAATTTGAATTACTGTCTTGAAAGGAATTGAAACAGAAGTAATTAGAAAGGATATTACGGATGCGAGTTTATGGATATGGAAGCTAGCTGCTAGTTGGTGGCAAATAGTTATGAAGATGGCACAAATAATATCAACTGTAAGTATTAATATTTCAAATGATGTTATCAGAGATGTCTTGCATTGGATACTGTTTGGGATGGTAGTAGTTGTTATGATAGCGGTTCAAATAGGCGGAATAGGATATGGTTGCTACAGGATTGGTAAATTTTATTATTATGAGTTATGGGATAGGATAAGTCTTGCAGTTGTGATGGTAAGTGTAGCGGTTATAGTGAATTTTGTGAAGGAGATACGAGGGTTGCTGTCTGTTAATGTGGTAAGAAAACGTTTTAAAATGCATCGTAGAATAAATCAGGAGCACCATCGAATTCGGAGATGGTGCTCTTAAAAAAGTTATATTATGAATTTAAATCGACAATATATTTCATAAATTCTTTTTTTAAGTAGAAGGCTCTGTTTTTGTCAGAGATGTTTCTATTATATATATCGGAATATATTGGTCGATATGGTTTTGAATCTTTGGTACGTACTTGTATAAATGAGCCATTCGCTGTGTGTAGCGTTGATGAAGGCGAAACTTGTAGCATTTGGTTAAATTGTTCACTAATACTATAGTAATCCAGTTCTAATTGTTTGGCTAAAGTTTCATATTTTGGTACCGATAAATCAACTTCGATGGGAGATAAATACATCCATTCGGATTGTGGACCATCTTTGCTAATGGGTACATATAAAAGATGTTTAAGTTTTTTATATAATTTACTTTGATAAAAATCTTTACCTGCTAGAATTTCATCAATGATGGAAGATATCTGTGTTATGAACATTGTTTCAAGAGGTTTTCCAGTTGAATCGCATTTGTTTGTTTTTAGTTCACCATCTTCAAAATCTAGAGTAGTATTAGATAATTGTAATCCTATTGTAAGTTCTAGAAGTTGACCTGTGCGTCCTTTGTTTAACTTTAACATTGTATCCTCAAATACAGCAGGTTGAAGATAGTCTTTAAATGGAATATAAGCTAGTTTGTCGATGGCTTTTTTAGCTTCAAGTAATTTCATGGTTTAGTCCTCCTTAAAAAAGTTTTCAATCTCAACATTAAGAATATTTGCTATCTGATTAAGTACAGATATGGATAAGCTCTTGTTACACCCAGATGCCTCTATTTTAGAAAGATAGCTTATGCTTATTTGTGCACGTTCTGCTAATTGCATTTGAGTTAAATTGGATTGCTCTCTGTAATGTTTTATATTTTTACCAATAACGTTATAAAGTTCAGTGTCACTTTTGAAAAACATGGTCATACCTCTTTCACTATTTGTGAATATTATCGCATGTAATAAAAAATAGATAAATTCACTTATAGTGAAAGAAAAATCCGGTGGTAAAATAAATTTGTTTGTAGTAGAATATTAATACGCAGATGGTTCAAGAAAGAAGGTGACAAAGATGAATAATAATGATGAACAGCGTGAATATGATAAGTTTTGCTTGGAGTTTACAAATAAGGTTCATGAAATACGTGAGGATTACGAAAAATTGACACCGAATAATCAGGCGAAATTTAGAAATGCAGCAGAGAATATAGTCTGTGCAAGTGGAATTGAAGGTTTGTTAAGGAGTTTTAAAGGATAAGGGAGGTATGTGTTATTAATTTACAACCAAATAGTTTTAGACTTGAGCCAACAACTATCTGGTCTTTTCCGGATAGAGGAAGTTGGGCAACTCATTCAGGTAAGTATCGAGGAAATTGGTCTCCTTATGTGCCAAGAAATTTGATACTTCGTTATTCTAACCCAGGAGATTGGGTTCTAGATCCATTTGTGGGTAGTGGTACAACCTTAGTCGAGGCTAAGCTACTCAATCGAAATGCGATTGGTATTGATATCAATCCGCAGTCTGTTTCATTATCAGAAACCAGCATTAATTTCCAATGTGATTCAAATTCTCAAATATATGTAAAAAATGCAGATGCAAGAAATATTGACTTTATGAAAGATAGTCATATTGATTTGATATGCATGCATCCACCATATGCAAATATTATAAAGTATAGTAAGAATATTCAAGGTGACATTTCTTTGTTATCGGTTGATGATTTTTTGATTGAAATGCTAAAGGTGGCAAAGGAATCATTTCGCGTATTAAAAAAAGGTAAAATTTGTGCAGTTATGATTGGAGATGTTCGTAAGTATGGAAAAGTTGTTCCGTTGGGATTTCGAATAATGCAGTGTTTTTTAGAAGCTGGGTTTGTGAATAAAGAAATAATAATCAAGGAGCAACATAACTGCTCGTCCACTGCTTTTTGGGAAAAACAAAATAATAATTTTTTGCTGCTTGCACATGAGTATATTTTTGTGTTTCAAAAATAAGTGATTCACTTTGAGTGAAAGTTCTGGTTGTTATTTGAGATGTTTCAAAGTATAATATATTTGTAGAAAGTTGTCCGTAAGGATTAGAGAAGAGGAATTAGAATGAGTAATTCAAATATTGCACCTTTTGTAAAGTGGGCAGGAGGAAAACGACAGTTATTACCTCAGATAAAGGAAAGAATGCCACAATCATATAATAATTATTTTGAGCCATTTGTGGGTGGTGGTGCCGTTGTGCTTGAATTGCTACCTGCAAATGCGCTTATTAATGATATTAATGGTGCGCTAATAAATGCTTATAAAATTATTTGTGAAAAACCTCAATTATTGATTGAAACTATAAATAAACTTGATGAAGAAATGTGGGAAGATGGCAAAGCATATTATTATTCATTAAGAGAGCAGTATAATGATAAGCTGATGAAATCTGAATTTGATGTTGAGTTAGCAGCCTTATTCATCTTTATAAATAAGCATTGCTTTAATGGCTTGTATCGCGTAAACGGAAAAGGATTATTTAATGTGCCGTATAATAACAGTCGTAGAAAGTCAATTGATGAAGAATCAATTATTGCAATTTCTGGTTTTTTGAAGAGTGTAAGAATTATCCAAGGTGATTTTGAAGAGGCATGTAGGGATGCCAAAGAAGGAGATTTTGTATTTATAGATAGTCCATATGCTCCGATTAATCCAACTTCCTTTGAATCGTATACTAAAGAAGGATTTGATATAGAGAGTCATCGAAGACTAGCGAATCTTTTTGATGATTTAACTACTAGAGGTTGCTATTGCATGCTTACAAATCATAATACAGATTTAATAAATGAGTTATATGGTGAAAAAGGTTATAAAATAGATGTTGTAAGTGTTAAGCGAATGATAAACTCAGATGCCTCAAATAGAGTAGGTGAAGAGGTTATAATATGTAATTATTAGGAGTTGTTGTATCGTGGAAAACTTGTTTACAAAGAGAGTGCCAGTATTCTATGAGACGGAAAATGTTAATCTTATTTTAGGAGATACATTTCAGGTCTTGGCAAAAATGAAATCCGAATCGGTTGATATGATATTTGCTGATCCACCTTATTTTTTGAGCAACAATGGAATTACTTGTCAGGGTGGAAAAATGGTATCGGTTAATAAAGGTTCATGGGATAAAATAGGGACAGAAAAGACGAGTGTCGATGAAAAACATATGTTTAACAGAAAGTGGATTAAATTATGTAAAAAAGTATTAAAACCCAATGGAAGTATCTGGATTTCTGGTACGTTGCACAATATTTATTCAATAGGGATGGCTTTGGAGCAAGAGGGCTTCAAGATTATAAATAATGTTACATGGCAAAAAACTAATCCACCACCAAACTTAACGTGTCGATGCTTTACGCATTCTACTGAGACTATTTTATGGGCTCAGAAGGATGATAAAAAGTCTCGGCATTTTTTTAATTATCAAAGAATGAAAAATGAAAATGGTGGAAAGCAAATGAAAGATGTTTGGACTGGTGCACTTACAAAACCTTCAGAGAAGATTGAAGGTAAGCATCCAACTCAAAAACCTGAATATTTGCTTGAAAGAATTATGCATGCTTCCACAGAACCAGGATATGTTGTGTTGGATCCATTTTGTGGTTCTGGAACTACAGGTGTTGAAGCTGTGCGTAATGGGTGTTTGTTTATAGGTATAGATAATACAGAAGAGTATCTGGAAATATCAAGGAAACGATTGGAGAAAGAAGAACTATAATGAGAAAGAATATTGAACTTTCGGATGAACAGCTAAAAGAATTTGTGGAACAGTTTTATAGTTACTTTGAAAGCGGTTATGCATTTGAAGAGTTTTTAAAAGTGTATCTAGAGAAAATTGGTCTTGATGAGGTGGTGGTAACACAACGTTCATCAGATGGAGGAATCGATTTGGAAGCTGTAAGATATGGTGTAGGTGGACTTGCGGGAGCAGATTCCGTAGATTACTATGTGCAAGCAAAAAGGAACAAACCGGGAACAACTATTCCAATAGAAAAGGTTAGAGCGCTTAGAGGGGTTATGCCATCGGGTTGCAAAGGTTTATTTATTACAACGGCAGGATATTCTGGTAAGACTTTAGAATTTGTTGATGCAGATCCAACCAGACCAATAATACTTATAGATGGAAAAATGTTAGTTGAGAGTTGCATTGACAATGAGATTGGTTTTGTGTTTACACCGGTATTTAGCAAAAGTGCAATGGATGCATTAAAGGATAGTAGTGATGATGCACCAGTAGAAAATGATAATAATGATTGTCAGGCTATACCAATTGTGATAGTAGATAAGCAGATAACAGCAAATGATATCAGAGCAAAAATACTAAGAATGCCGAAAGCTTTGATTGATAGCTTACTAGAAGATGAAAAAACGGTTGATGTTGTGTTTGCTGGAAATGAAATGAAGACATTGAATATTGATAAGACAAGATGTTATTTATCTGGAATAACAGAATTATATAGAAAAGCTGGATTAATAAAAGAAGATGGTTCCTATGCACCATGCAAAGCAATCTGGAGAATTTATAAGGATAAGGTTGAGATTATACTAAAGGAGAATGACTAAATGAGAGATTTTGATGAGTGGTTAAGTAAATTCAGAGCCAGTATATCAAGTTATGATTATTATATAGACTTTGAAAAAGTAGTACGTAATGTTGATGCGATTAAAGTTGAATTAAATATTCTTAATTCGTTGATAGGCTCAAAGAATATAGAAGAAGATTTTGAAAATATAATTATTAAATATCCAGAGACATTGTCTTGTATTCCATTACTTCTTGCAGTAAGAGGAAATGAAATATATGCACAGGACAAAGATGGATCGTTTTTGTACAATTTCAAAAAGATGAATTATAGTGCGGATCAGTATAAAATATTTATGCGTAAAACCGGACTCTTCGATATGATTTCAAATCATCTTGTAAACAATTTGGTAGATTATGCATTAGGTATTGAAACTGGATTAGATTCTAATGGACGCAAAAATCGTGGTGGACATCAGATGGAAGACTTAGTTGAGAAGTATATACAGGCAGCAGGTTTTCAAAAGAATGTTACATATTTTAAAGAAATGTACCTAAAGGATATTGAAGCAAAGTGGAATATAGATTTGTCTGCATTATCTAATCAGGGCAAGGCAGCCAAGAGATTTGATTTTGTAATTAAAACAGAAAATCAAATTTATGGAACTGAAACAAACTTTTATGGCGGAGGTGGTTCTAAACTTAATGAAACTGCAAGAAGTTATAAAATGCTGTCGCAGGAAGCTGATACAATAGATGGATTTACATTTGTGTGGTTTACTGATGGAATTGGCTGGAAGAGTGCAAGAGGCAATCTGAGAGAAACATTTGAAGTTATGGATACGATTTATAGTATTGATGATATGGAGAATGGGGTTATGAAAAAGATATTTCAATAGGAATAAGGCTTATAGGTTATATAAGATATGTATGAAATGGGGGAAAAATGGAAAAAGTTGCATCTAGGGGAATAAAAATAGACCTACATATTCATTCTGAATATTCTAAGGCTAAAGATGGTCAAAAAGTTGTAGAAAATACATTGGAAAATATTCCTATCTTAGTAAACAAATTGCTTGATAATCAGGTTGAAATGTGTGCAATTACAGATCATGATACCTTTGATTATGATATTTATTCAGAACTTAAGAAAGAGGAATCTAAGGATAATTGTATACAAAAAGTATTGCCAGGAATTGAATTTTCGGTTGAATTTATAGAAGGTAAAGTGATTCACATTGTTACAATATTTGATGATAGGGATGATGAAAAGATAAAAAAGATTCAAAATATAATGGTAGCTGGAAAGGGGAAAAGTTGTTACAAAAAGACTAAGGAAGCGTATACAAAATCCGATTATTTTGACATTTTATCTGAGATAAATGTTGATTTTGTTATGATTGCTCATCAAAAAAAAACACCTAGTTCTCAGCACAAACCACATGCCAATGATGTGATGTCATTGGGCAAAGAGATATTTAATGAATTAGTGTTCATGGATTATTTTGATGCCTATGAATTCAGAAATAAAAAGAATGAAATATACAACAAGATATATACTTTAGAAAATAATATGGAGGAAAAACTGAGATTTTTGACAGGGTCAGATTGTCATAGATGGAAATTTTATCCTTATACTGAAGAAAATGAAAAAACAGAATTTAAGTACACATATATAAAATCACTACCATCTTTCAGAGGATTGGCAATGGCGGTAACGGACCATCATAGAATAGAACTTGAAAATTCATTTTATAATCCTAATGAAAAATATGTAAAAGAAATTGTAGTTGAGATTGATGGTGTAAAGAATATTATTCCGCTTTCTAAAGGTATTAACGTTGTAATCGGAGATAATTCAATCGGCAAATCTTTGTTTCTTAATGCAATAACTGGTAATTGTAAAATGGTCGATAAAAGATTATATGCAGGATATGAAAAATATATCGAAAAAAATAAATTAAAATTTGGAACAATAATTAGCGAAGAAGATATATTCCGTTTTAATCAACAGGGGGAGATAAGAAGTATATTTGATGAGGATGGGCTGAAACCAGATAAGTATTTATCTAATTTCTATCCTAATGAAATTAATTCTGAAAAATATAGAAGTATTGTCGAGGCAGAAATTCAAAGATTGTATAACGCAATTGAAAAGAAGTTTTCTTATGATGATGCATTGAATAAACTTCCTGAATTTCAAATACCAACGGAAGACACCAATGATAAATGTATAACATTTATAGATAATGTTAAAAAGATTGAAACAAAAGAACTTCAGCAATTAGTGGATTCCTTAGAAAAAATAATTGAAGATATGAGTCAGTTGCTCAAGAGTAAATCGTTGATGAATAAAGATGCAAAACATATACAAACTACAATTGAAATGTTCCAAATAATGAATGGGAAATACCAGAAATTGCTTAATGAACATAAAGTCGAAAATGAAAAAATAAATATCTTTAATACTTATATAAAAAATTATAAAACGAAATATAGTAGAAAAATTACAGATGAACAGGCTGTATTTTCAGATTATGTTGAACAGAAAGAAGTGGCAATTGAAAATATGGCTGAATTATTAGTTTTAAGAAATGAGTTAGAATTATTCGAAAGCAATGTACTTGAAACTATAATAATTCCAGAAAGTAATCCAGTGGACAAATATAGGTTTATATCTAAGCTACAAATTGAAAAAATAGACAATAAGTATGTTCATGAGATTATAAAGTCTGTTATAAAAAAAGGAAAAAATATTAACACTAAAGAAATAACAGAATCAGAACTTAAGGATATGATAAAGAAATATCCAGATGAAGATGATATGACATCGCTTGATGTTTTGAAAACTAAAATCGAATCAAGACTGGATACAGATTTTAAAGTACGAAATACCATTGTAGAAGAAAATATGGATGTGTATGATGAGGTGTCTGCTGGATTTGATGCACAAATGTATTTTACACTTTTGAGTGGAGAAATGAGGGATAAGGGGATATATTTAATAGATCAGCCCGAAGACCACATTTCTCAGAAAGCAATAAAAGATTTCGTTTTAGATCAATTTAGAAGAATGGGTCAACAAAGACAAGTTATAATGGTAACTCATAATCCTCAGTTCATTGTCAATCTGGATGTTGATAATGTTATATATTTGAGTAAGATTGATGGGAAGTTTACAATACAATCTGGTGCATTGGAATATGAAAATGAACAATATAGTGTATTGAGGATTGTGGCTGATAATATTGAAGGTGGATTGCAAACCATTCAAGGAAGGATGAAAAGATATGAAAAAAACATTTGAGTTTAATGTAGATGATGAGAAATATATTTTGAAAAACACAAATCCAAATGAACAGAAAGAGGAGTTTGTGATTGATAAAAACGAAATGCAGTTTGATACAAATGCATTTTATAAATATGTTTTCTCAGACATTACCTCTGAAATGGAGTTAGAAATAGTTGATAAGACTTTGGCTGATGATAAAACGGCAAAAAGGGTATATGGGATTGTGTCAGAGACCTCCAAAGAAGTCATGAAGAAAATGAATGAAAAGTGTTTGCAAAAACTATAATAGTATTATCTGATACAGCTTTTCTGTCATTATTTGTCGAACGATACTTGTTGTATTAGCACGAAAGAGAAATTATTATAAGAATCATAATTGAATTACTTTATAGATAATAGAATAAAAAACTTAAGAATATTCAATATATCTATTTTGAACAGTGCGAATATTTCAAGTAAATATGAAAAATGATATGCAGTATATACATAGGCAAGGTCCAAAAGATAAACCTAATGGATATAAAGTGCATTATAATTTTGCGGGAAGAACTTTCTACAAAAATTTTAGTGTATTTGACTATGGTGGTGTTGATGGAGCATTTGAAGATGCAAAAAATATAGAGATGAAACAGCTATAGAAGAGAGAAAAAATGTAATTAGTGAAATGTTAAAAAAGACGAGAGATGTTGGATGAGAGCGTGAATTAAGAGATAAATTAAAAGCAGGAGAAAAAGACGAAGTACCAGCTATACTTAGAAAGTACTAAATAATATAGTTAGGGGGAGAGAAATGGTAAAGTCTCACGAGAATGTACTAAAATATTTAATAAAGAAAGAGAAAGATAGCAAAACAAATAAACTTTATGTTTATAAAAATGATTGTGAAAGCATGAAGGTTGATGAGAGAACAGTTGTGAAAGCTTTGTATTATTTACAGGAAAGTAATTATATCACAATTAATAAAATATCTCCTCACGAGGATTTGTCTATATCATGTTCAGTTAGCTTGAAAGAAAGTGCTCTGGATTACATTGAGAATAAGGGGAAAAATAAAACAAAAATAGTATGGGAAGTAGTGCGTTTTATTATACCAGTTATTATATCTATTATTGCGTTAATTATTGCTGCATAATTGGATAGGTAATGAGGGTGGGGTTCGAACTAAAAATATTTTGTGATATATACTAGGAACTCTAATAAAATATATCTAATTTGGTGCTTACTTGGTGCTAATTTTTACAATAAGCTAATTAAAGATACGTTAAGATACAACAACAGACATAGTAGAAATGCTTATTTTATGAGAGACCATAATAGTATAGAAAAAGACTGCAAAAGGTAAAATGTACAGAATCAAATAAACGGCGGAAAAAATAAGTAATGAGTTTTTGATAAAATTCTCGTGTTGTCTTTGTTTCGACATTTTTTGCACAAACTTAATGATAATATAATTATGTTTAAGTTTTATATTACAAAGATTTTGGAGGAAGAATATGGAAGTACGAAACATACAGGAATATATTGATACAATAGAGAAATTGATGCAAAAAAATACTTATGAAGGAAATTCTATTTTTAGTGATAAAACAAAACCACATTTTCTGTATCGCGGTCATAGTAATCATGAAAAATATAAACTTGAACCGTTAATGATGAGAGTAAGAGAGACAAAAACAGGTTCTGTAACTGAGTTTTCACAGTTAGAATTTAATATACTAACGGATTTTATATCAGAAGCATGTTCCTACCAGAAGAATATAAGCGTAAATGATACTTTAGGATGGCTTGAAATAGCGCAACACTATGGAATTCCAACTAGACTTATGGATTTGACAGAAAATCCGTTAATTGCTTTATATTTTGCATGTAGAAATAAAAGTGAATATACAGCATCTGTATGGATAATTAATGAAACAGAATATTTAAAAAGATACTGGGGAATCCAAGGATTCAGATTGGCTATTGGTTCTCAAAAAATAGTATCAGATATTATTAATGGTGAGATAATAAGTTTAGGACAAGCAGAACAACAGTATTTTAATAGATGTGAGTATCCTTGGATATATAAACCATGTTATCGAGAAGAACGTATGAAATTACAATCTAGCTATTTTATGTTATGGGGAAGAAATCATGGAGCACTTACTGATATCATAAAAGCAGAAGATTATATGATTTTAGATGGAGAAAAAGTAAATAGTAAAGATGGTGTAGGCGTCATATGTGCAATTGAAATTCCGGCTGAATGTAAAAATAATATTTTGCAACAGTTAAATATGATAGGAATAAATGAAAAGTTTATTTATCCTGGATTAGAAGGGGTTGGAAAAACATTATCGAATAAGTATCATTCATAATTAGGGATATGTTTACTTACATAGCCTAGAGAAGCACTGGACAATATACATATAAGTAACACCCTATTTAGAAAATCCAGCAAACAAGCCATTCCTAGCTAGTACCACATACGTCAAAGAGAGATATGAAGAAGTAAAATTATATTTTATATTGAATTCTTAATAAAAAATCCTGCCGATTAATGGCAGGATTTTTGCATGATTAACGTTTTTTGTTCATATACTTTTTGTAGCTAGCTTTACCTTTTGTATTTATTTTGGTTTGTACTGTGTGTAACTCATCCCAGAAGGAATTTGCAATACGTCTTTTCTTACCTTCGTATTTGAAGAAGGAAACTCTTGAAATGGCATCTTTTTGAGCCCATGAAGAAGCTTGAACTAATTCTGCAACCTTCTTGTCCATAAGAGCTTTCTTTTCGAGATATGAAGCCTCTAAGCTAGTATAAACCTCTGACATTTGTTCATTCATTTCCTTCTCGATACGTATGAAGTTCTTCTGGAAGTTGGTTAGAGCAGATAATGTCAAAGCTGCGTCTGCACCAAAGAATAAAACAAATAATAACGATAGGAATGCTAATAGAGGTTCTGGGAAATAACCAAGTACCATATTTACAAAAGGTATTAACCATTTAACAACTACAATACCTGCAATACCAAAACCAGTTGACGCAAAAAGACAAACACGTCCGTTTATATTACAAAACGAATCACTGTAATCCCACCATTTTGCATGGAATAATTTCTCAAGTACATAAGAAGTGACATATTCAATAATCATGCTTCCGAAAAATGAAATTAGAAAAATAGTATACCAAGTTGCATTTTGTAGAAATGGAATTCCTAAGTCATAAAATACTATGTTGGCGATACAAGCACTTATTCCATATATTGGAATTATAGGTCCAAAGAAAAAACCTCTATTGGCCCAATGCCTATGATTTATAGTGCTATATACTGATTCATAAAGGTAGCCTAGTAAACTATAGAAGAAAAAGGCTACAACGTATCTACATACAATCATTTTAATCCCTCCCCTAAATTCAAAATAAAATTAAAATGAGTACAAGAATTATGACATATATACGCACGATATTCAAGGCTAGAGGGTTACTATATTTTCAAAATGTGTTATCATATAGTAGAAATATTGAAGATTTGAGCGGGTGATTTTATGAAGATAATTCATTGTGCAGACTTACATTTAGAGTCTCATATGAAATCTAATTTAACAGAAGAGAAAGCGAAGGAGAGACGAGATGAATTGTTAGATAATTTTGATCGTCTTGTTAAATATGCAAAAGATGAAGATGTTAAATACATTATGATTTCGGGTGATATATTTGACAGAGGTAATAGAAGAAAATCTGCAACAAAGCATATCGTTGATTTGATTAATGATAATCCTGAAATTACCTTTTTACTTCTTATGGGAAATCATGACGTTGTAGGCGTGTATGATGATGAGTATTTTATTCCAGAGAATGTTAAATTATTTAATGACAAAGAATGGGTTCAATATGACTTCGATGATGTGGTTATTTCGGGGATTGAATTGTCAAAAGATAATTATAAGGATATAACTTATAATTTGGTGCTAGATCCTGCTAGATGTAATATTGTAATGCTTCATTCAGGCCCAGCTAATTACGATGGTGAGAAAGAGATTTATGAGATAAATTTCAATGAGTTGAAGAATAAAAATATAGATTATCTAGCGCTAGGTCATATTCACAAGTATATGAAAGAGCGTCTTGACGAGCGTGGAACATATGTGTATCCAGGCTGCTTGGAAGGTCGAGGTTTTGATGAGACGGGCGAGAAAGGGTTTGTTCTTCTTGATGTAAATGATGGTGTAATAGAGGATGTATTTGTTCCGTTTGCAAGAAGAAGGTTGCACGAGATAGAAGTTGTCGTTGAACCTGATGATAACATGAAGAACATTATTGATAATGTCCATGATAATGTAGATTTGATACCAAGCAAGGATTTGATAAAAGTGGTTCTTACTGGCAAGACAGATATGAATAATATGGTTGATATTGATGTTAGACGTATCATAAACGAATTTGCTGAGAGATTTTATTTCTTCAAGGTGCAGGATAAGACAACGGTACAAGTAGATTATGAAAGTTTTATTAATGACAAAAGTCTCAAGGGTGAGTTTGTTAGACTTTTGGAAAAGGAAGAGCTTGAAGATGATAGAAAGTCTACAATAGTAGAACTTGGAATTAAAGCATTAATGGGAGAGGACCTAAGTATATGAGGTTGATTTCTGTATATATAACAGGGTATGGAAAATTTGTAAATGAATCCTTCGAATTTACAGAAGGACTAAATGTGTTTGTCAAAGAAAATGGGTGGGGAAAGTCTACTCTTTCAGCATTTATCAAAGCTATGTTCTTTGGTATGAACGTTTCTAAGGCTAGGGAATTGAATGATAGACGTCATTATATGCCTTGGAGTAAGGGGCAATATGGCGGTAACTTAGTATTTGAGATTGATGGAAAGACTTATCGAATTGAGAGATTCTTTGGCAAGAAGGAATCAGAGGATGAATTTAAATTAATTGATTGTGATACAGAGAAGGAATCTGATGATTATTCTTCTAATATTGGCGAAGAAATATTTGAAGTGGATCGAGATTCTTTTGAAAAGTCTGTTTTTGTTCCACAAAATGCATTAGGCACAGGGATGACGGATAGAATAAACGGTAAGATGGGAGATCTTGCTACTGTTCGAGATGATATCACTAATTTTGATTCTGCCATTAAGCGTATAGATGATGAGATTGCCATTTACAAGAAAAATAGTAAGACTGATAAGCGAGGCAAGATACTTCTTATTAATGACCAGATAAAGGCATTGAATGAAGATGTTGAGAGGTTGCCTGCTTATGAAGAATCGGCTAAAGGATTTAGTGATCTTCTTGAAGAACAGGACAAAGCTTATAAAGAATTAGAGCAGAAAAGAGATGAATTAAAGGACAAGATTCTTAAGCAAAGTGATAAAGAAAAGTCGCTCGGAGAATATAAATCTAAGCAAGAAAGTTTACAGGGCCTTAAGAAAGATTTAGATGAATTGGATGATTTCTTTGTTAATGGAATACCAGAGCTTGAAGAAGTCGATGAGTATCAGGAGATGGATAGGGCGTTAGAGCTATGTCGTAAAGAACTCGATACAATGAATGAAAAGATGCCGCCACAAGAAAAGGTAGACGAGTTAAAGACTCTTTTTGAAAAGCCTTTAGAAGACGACCAGATAGAAGGTTGGAAAGAAAAAGCAAATAGATTAAAAGAATTGCGTATTCAGAAAGAACATGCATCAATGTCTGATGAAGAGAAGGATGCGCTTCAAGAATTGAAATACTATTTCGCCAAAAAGGTTCCTACAGATGAGGAGCTAGAATTGATTCAAAAAGAGGCGGAAAATGTAAGTCTATTAGAAGGTCGATTGCACGAATTAAGAGATGTATATAAGCAGCAGAAAAAGACTTGTGATGAAGCTAAGCTAGAGCAAAAAGACGGTCCTGAAAGTGGAAGGGCGCAGAAGCTTTTAATGATTTTGGTTTCGCTAATACTTCTATTTGGAGGAATAGCTTTGGTTGCGTTTGTTCCTACAATGGCTGGAAGGATTACGGGTGTTATTTGTATGGCTATTGCAGCTTTAGTTCTTGTATTTGCATTTGTAATTAAAGCTAAGCGAAGTAAGGGGCATAAGCTTTTGCTTAAAGAATTAGAAAGAAATGCCAAGGAGGCGCTAGAGAAGTATGAGCATGTAAAAACTAAATACGAAGCATCGGCAAATATATGTAATACATTTTTGTCAGATTTTCTTGTAAATGCTAACGACACGAAACTACAGATGATAATGGATATAAAGCTTAAGCTTAATAAGTATAAAACCTTGATAGAGAATGAGGGTCGTGCAATAGAAGCTGGCGGAAATGCCGTAGAGGAGTTAACGCAGCTTGAGGTAGAACTTTATACAGAATTATTGCATTTTCAAAATGTATATAAGGTAGAAGATTTGTATACAAGCAATAGTGAAGAGGAGTTACTTGCAATGCTTGAAGAGGATAACAAATTATTCAAGCTGTATTATGAGTCAGATAATGCAAGGCAAGAGTTGATTGAGACACAGGATAGATTAATTAAGACGTTAACTTCTTTTATTAATAGATTTCCTTCATTAGAACAAGAAACTATATTTGAGAAATTAGCAGAGATTAGAAGAAGAATAGAAAGCTTCTATGATTTGCAAAAACGTGTTAATGAAAATGAAGATGCAATAAAAATAATTGCTGAGAAGTTTGATATTTCAGAAAATACGGTATCCATTGATTTGTTGCAAAAGGAACAAGACGAAGTTGGTCAAGAAATAATTGAACTTACAGAAGCAATTAATATGACAAGAACTCAGCTAGCAGATGCGAGAGAGAGTATTTCAGATTGTGACGATAAAGCAGACACAATTGAGAAGCTTGTAGAAGAGAGAAGCGAGTATGAGACAAATGTAGCATATTTAGAGGACACTAAGAAATATTTGACTCGTGCTAAAGAGAAATTTTTGGCAACTTATATGGGGCCACTTAGAAATGGGATGCGCGATTATTTGTCGCGTATTGATGTAACAGACGAAGGTCCAATAGCAGATAAGTTCAAGATTGATACATCGCTTGCAGTTTCTTATAATTATGAAGGAGCAACGAAATCTTCAGATTACTTCAGTGCAGGATATCAAGACATGGCTGCGCTATGTGCAAGATTCGCGCTTATAGACATCATGTATGAGAAAAACAAACCGATGATGGTGCTAGATGATCCGTTTACAAATCTAGATAAGAAGAAAGCCGAAATGGCGTTAAATCTTATAAAAGATTTATCTAAAGAAAATCAAATTATATACTTCACGTGTCACGAGTCACGTGCATAATAAAAACCTTCTACTCATTGTAATAATGGGTGGAAGGTTTTTATAAACTTCTATCAACAAGTAATCCTGCATAAGTAGAACTTGCATATACTGCGGAGAAGTTCTTCCCTGGATTCTTGTATTCTACTGTTAATTTGTCAACATATTTCATAGGGTTGATTGCTGTAGTATCTGCAGCTTTTGATAACGCATTCTTGAATCTGTTAAGAGTTTTAAATACGTCATCTCGATTCTCGCCTGTAATACCAGCTTGGAGCTTTTCGCGATCCATAGTTAAGGTATTGTCTTCTTCCAAGTTAATTCCTATTGCAGATAAATCATTATTAAGAGAACGTCCTATCTTGGTCATTTCGTTTAATAATTGATTGTTTGAATGTGCACTAGAATATTGGCGACCAACTTCAACCATATTATTGTATGCAGTTAATAAATCTGACAAGCCATCTGCTAATGCATCAGTATTCGTCTTGAATCCTACGTTAACACCGTTGCCATCAGTTGGATTCTTGAGGGTTATCTCAAATTCTTTGTTGATGGTAAATGTATTCGACATAGAAGCATGTTCATTACCATTAAGTGTAAACGAAGAATTAGTAGCAGGTGAAGAAATGTTATTGATACCTAACAAGTTAACTTCTTTCCATGATGTGTTCGTCTCAATTGTAAATTGATTTTCAACGCCATCAGGAAGACCTGTGTTTTTGGATATTAATTGTATCGCTGTTCTGTCTTGCTCGTTAGAAATAACTTCTGCCTTAAGTCCTACATCACTTGCATTAACAAGTCTTGCAATTTTCTTCTGAACATCTAAATTACTTTCTCCTAATCCAACGTTAAATTGGAATTCGTAAGAGTTGCTAGAAGTATTAAGGTCAAATGAGAAATGACCTTCTTCAAAATTGCTATCAATAGGATCTAAGAATTTACCAGTGTTAATCTGAGGCTTTGCTAATTCTTTAACTTCCATCTGGAAGGTAGATGTAGCATCCGCTTCACCATCGCCTATGTAGGTTACACCAATCTTGTCTTCGTTAGAAGATACAGCGACCTTCTTATCAAGTAGTGATTCTATATTGTCGCCACCTGAGAAAACATCAGATATAGCATTCTTAGTTGCTCTAGCATTTTCCTTCAAATCTATAACGAATTTCTGGATTTCGCTATCTTCCATGTTAATCTTATAAAGAGGAGACTCTTTATTGATTTTTAACATGTTGTTATAGACTGAACGTAATTCACTTTTCTTGTGAGAATCATGTCTAGAACCTATTGTCTTAGGACCGTATGTAGACAGATAATAATTGTATACAGAATCGATCTTAGCCATGTTTTGTCCCCTCCTTTCTTCCATGAAATAAATGCTTGAAAAAGTCCTTTTTCTGCAAAAGGGTAAAAAAGTCCATTAATATATATTAAGTATACTATAGATGGGCTTTTTTGTCATCTACTACATGTTGAAAAGTCACATCAAAGAGAGTAAGATATAGTAGTGTTATATCAATTACATTTACATAGAAAGGCTTTAAAATGTATATAATAGTTGGACTTGGTAATCCTACAATGAAATACGCGAAGACAAGGCATAATGTAGGGTTTGACACCATAGATATGATTTCAAAAAAGTATAAAATCAAGATTAAGAAAAGAGGCTTTAAAGCTCAATATGGCGAGGGACATATTGGAAATGAAAAAGTTGTTTTGGTTAAGCCGATGACATTTATGAATAACAGCGGAGAGGCAGTAAAGGAAATCGTTGATTATTATAAGATTGATCCTACGAAAGAGCTTATAATTATATATGATGATTTGTCACTTGACGTCGGAACAATTCGTATTAGACTTAAGGGTAGTGCAGGTGGACATAATGGCATCAAAAGTATAATTAAATATTTAGGGACTCAAGAATTTCCAAGAGTAAAGGTAGGCATTGGCGCAGTGCCAGAAGGTGGAGATATCATAAATCATGTTCTAGGTAAATTCCCTCGAGAAGATAGACGTGATATCAAAAAGGTTTTCGAAGTTCTTACAGATGTAATAGAGTTTATGATTTGTGAGAGTATGGAAAAGTCTATGAGCAAATATAATGGAAAGTGTATATAATGAATATTTTCAAAGAACCATATTCCTCCCTAGTAGATATGAAATCCTTAAGGGAGGATTTGTTAACTACAAATAAAAAATATGAATTATCTGGTTGCATAGATGCTATAAAGCCGAGTGTTATTAATGGTATGGCTTCTAAGCAAACAATAGTTATAACAAGGGACGACTTGCGTGCAAGAGAGCTTCTTGAGAAGTATAGAAGCTTTTCGAATCAAGGCGTAATGTTTCCAGCGAAGGATGTAATTTTCTATCAATCAGATATTCGTGGTAATGCGCTAACTAAAGAGCGACTTACGGCGATTAATAATATTTTGACTAGTGAAAATGTTACTGTATTTTTGAGTATAGATGCTTTGAGTAATTGTTTACCGAATCCAGAAAGCTTTAGGAAAAGTTTTCTTAAAACGGCTGTTGGAGAAGAACTAGATTTAAATGTATGGAAGAAAACCTTGGTTTCTCTTGGATTTGAAAATGTATTGAGTGTTGAGCATCCAGGTGAATTTGCAGTTAGAGGTGGAATTCTTGATATATATTCTTTGACAATGGATTTGCCAGTTAGAATTGAATTGTGGGGCGAAGAGGTGGATTCTATTAGAACATTTTCGCCAGAGAATCAGACCTCTTTAGAACAGATTGAAAATGTATCAATTGATCCAGCAAATGAGTTGGTTTTGACAGAGGACGAGATAGCAGCAGGTTTGGAGAAAATGAAAGAGGAAAGTGCTATTCTTGTCGCTAAATTAAGAGAAGAGTTCAAGACTGAAGAAGCTCATAGAATTCAGACGACAGTGGAAAGAATTGTTGAAGAAATAGAGGAAGGCTGGGGACTTCAAGAACTAGAAATAAATATGACTTATTTCTTAAAACAGACATATTCTATATTGGATTTTTTTGATGAAAATGCTGTGGTAATCTATGACGACGCAAGAAATTTAAGAGAAGAATTGAAGGCTAGAGAAGACGTCTTTATCGATAGTATGACTAGGCGATTAGAAAAGGGGTATGTGTTGCCTTCTCAGCTTGAAATGATAAAGCCAACAGAATTGATAATGGATAAGCTAGAGAAATTTCCTAGCTTGATAATGTCTACTTTAGATACTCGTATAAAAGGTATTAAGGTTGAGAAGAGAGTATATGTTAAAGCACTTTCTATAACAAGCTATGGCGGAAGCTTTGAAGCTTTAGTTAAGGATTTGAAGAAGTATAAAGATAACAATATGAAGGTTGTTATTACAACAAATTCTAGAACTAAAGCAAAGCGTTTGGCTCGAGATATTCAGGATAGAGATCTTAACGCATTTTACTCAGAGGAAGAAGATAAAGAGTTACATCCAAGAGAGGTTTTGGTCACTGTAGCAGACCTTGAAAAGGGTTTTATTTTTCCAGAATGTAATATGGCATTTATATCCGAGAATGACATTTTTGGAATAAATACTAGTAAGAAGAAAAAGCGTAGAAAAATATTTGATGGTGAGAAATTTAACTCCTTAGCAGAGTTAAATGCTGGTGATTATGTTGTTCACGAAAATCATGGTGTGGGTATTTACCGCGGCATAGAGAAAATAGAAGTGGACAAAATAATGAAGGATTATATCAAAATAGAGTATGCAAAAAATGGCAATTTATTTATACTTGCATCTCAGTTTGATAAGATTCAAAAATATGGAAATTCAGAAGGCAGAAAACCAAAATTAAGTACGCTTGGTTCACCACAATGGACTAAAACCAAAGAATCAGTACAGCAGGCAGTAGGACAAGTTGCAAAGGAACTTGTAGATTTGTATGCTTTACGACAACAAAATACAGGCTTTAAATACACGAAAGATACAGTGTGGCAAACTGAGTTTGAAGAAGCATTTCCATACGAAGAAACAAGAGGTCAGATAGAAGCTATAGAAGCGGTCAAAGCAGATATGGAAAGTGACAAGATAATGGATCGCTTGATTTGTGGGGATGTAGGATATGGTAAAACTGAGATTGCTATTCGAGCTGCATTTAAGGCGGTGCAAGATAATAAGCAGGTTGTGATTTTGTGCCCGACAACAATTCTTGCCGAGCAGCATTATAATACATTTTCACAAAGGATGAAGGAATATCCAGTGGGAATAGAATTGCTATGTAGATTTAGAACTCCAGCTCAGCAAAAGGAAGCTATTAAGGGAGTGAAAAATGGAAGCGTTGATATTTTGATTGGTACGCATAGGGCGTTATCAAAGGATGTTGAATTTAAGGATTTAGGACTTCTTATCATTGACGAGGAGCAGCGCTTTGGCGTTAATCATAAGGAGAAGATAAAAGCTCTTAAGAAAAATGTTGATGTTATATGTCTATCAGCGACACCGATTCCAAGAACGCTACACATGAGCTTAGTTGGTATTCGTGATATGAGTGTTTTAGAAGAAGCGCCAAATGACAGAATGCCGATACAGACCTTTGTATTTGAATATAATGAGGAAATGGTAAGGGATGCAATCCTTAGAGAAATGCATCGTGGTGGACAGGTCTATTATGTATATAATCAGGTGAAAACGATTGCTGATATGGCGGCGTTTATAGAGCGGCTTGTGCCAGAAGCAACAGTTGCCTACGCCCATGGGCGTATGTCGGAGAATAGGCTTGAGGATATAATGAGCGACTTTGTAAATGGTGAGATAGATGTCCTTATAGCGACAACCATTATCGAGATTGGTATTGATATTCCAAATGTTAATACAATGATTATTCACGATGCAGAGAAGCTAGGCTTGTCTCAGTTGTATCAGCTTAGAGGTCGGATTGGCAGAAGCAACAGAATGGCGTACGCTTTCTTTATGTACAAGAAGGATAAGGTGCTTAAAGAAGTGGCTGAAAAGCGTCTTGCGGCTATCAAAGAATTTTCTGATTTGGGAAGCGGATTTAAGATTGCACTTCGAGATTTGGAAATACGAGGTGCTGGAAATATGCTTGGCAAAGAACAGCATGGTCATCTTGAGGCAGTAGGGTATGACTTGTATTGTAAAATGTTAAATAATGCAGTTAAGGCAGAGAAGGGAATAGAAGAGGTTAGAGATTACGAAACAACAATAGACCTTAATATGGACGCTTTTATTCCTAGTAAGTATATCGAAAATGAAGTTCATAAGTTAGATGCATATAAAAGAATTGCAGAGATTAATTCAGATGAAGACTATAGAACAATGCTCGATGAATTGATTGATAGATTTGGAGAACCACCGAAGAGCGTTCTTAATTTGTTGTACATTTCCAAGGTGAAATGCAAGGCGCATAATGCGTACATTACAGAGATTAAAGAACAAGGAAACGATATACATTTTCATATGTATAAGAATGCCAAAATTAATCCAGATAAGATACCAGAGCTAGTCAAGAAACATTATCCATATATTACATTTTCTGCGAAAGCAACAGATCCAGAATTTGTGTTTAATACGAAGGCAAATAGTAGGTTGCTGCAGAAGGATGTATATAATTATATGGTGGAATTTATTGAGGAATTGCAAGAGCTAGATTGAAAATTTGCGAATAAAAATGTATAATTTTCTTAATGTGAAATAAGGAGAACTTATATAATGAAAAAGAAGATTTGTTTATATCTATCTATAGTAATGGTTATATGTGTTGCATTAATGGGATGTGGCAAAATTAAAAATTATGATAAAGCATTAATAACTGCAGATAAGGAAGAAGTTGTTACTCTTGGATATGCCAACTTTGCATTTAAGTATGACCAAGCGTTGTACGATTTCAAATATGTTCCTAGATATGGAGCTACTATGTGGACAGAAGATATGACAGGAACTGGTTCTACAATGGAGCAGCAGATTAAGGATAGCGTAATCGAGACTTTAGAAGAACAATATGTTATGAGAAAACATGCAACTGATTTTGGCATTAGCCTTTCAGAGGATGAAATTAAAGCAATAGAAGAAGCGGCAGATAAGTTTATAGAAGCAAATACAAGCTCTGGACTTAGCGCTTTAGGAGCTGATCGTGATACAGCAATACAATTGCTTACTAATATGACATATGTAAGTAAAGTTGAAAAAGCCATAATTGCAGAAGGAAAGGCAAACGGTCAAATTACTGATTCACAAGGCGAGTCTAATTATGTTAATACAATTGTTAGTGGCTGGAAGAATCAAGTAAAGTTTGAAGTCGATGATGCCTTGTGGAACGAAGTAAAGGTTTCGGACTTGTTCGAAGAAAGAGAGGCGGCAAGTACAACTAGTACAACAAAGTAATTAAGTAAGTCACAGCTAAGCTGTGGCTTATTTTGTAGTGGAGAATAAAATGCAGTTTGTTGTTAAATATTTATCTAAGTACAAAATAGAATCCATACTTGCACCTTGTTGCAAATTGTTTGAAGCGATACTAGAACTTCTAGTACCGCTTATTGTTGCGTCTATAATTGACGTAGGCATTAAGGAATACAATGATAATTATATATGGAAAATGTGTGTGTTTGTTTTTGTACTAGCTGTTTTGGGAGTAGGAGTATCCTTGGTAGGCCAGTATTTTTCTGCGAAGGCAGCGGTAGGGACAGCAGGACTAATTAGAGAAGATTTGGCAAAGAAGATACTAGGCTTTACTAGAGAAGAGTATGAAGTGATGGGAGGTGTAACACTTCTTACAAGAATGACTAGTGATGTTAATCAGGTTCAAAATGGAATTAACTGGACGTTGAGATTAGTTATGCGTTCGCCTTTTATTGTAGGTGGTGCAATTGTTATGTCGGCAATTGTTAGTCTTAAAATGTCAATTGTAATAATTCTTGTTACGGTTCTTGTAGTGGTAGTGTTGTACATCATTTTGAAAATTAATGGTCCTAAGATTCTTTCAATACAAAATAAAGTAGATGCTATAACTTCTCAGGTTAAGAGTAATTATAATGGAGCAAGAGTTTTTAGATCTTTTGGATTGGAAACTAGCGAAGAGCGAGAGTTTAATACTAGATTAGAAGAGCTTTATGACGAGCAAATTATAGTTGGTCGAATTTCAAATTTACTCAATCCTATTACTTTTGTAATAGTAAATCTTGGATTGGTTGCGGTTATTTATTTCGGCGGAATAGAGGTTAGCGTAGGTGGCCTTAGCACAGGTCAAATTGTTGCGTTAACGAATTACCTTTCACAGGTCTTAGTAGAGCTGATTAAATTTGCAAACGTTATTGCGTTACTTATGAAAGCTTTTCCGTCTGCAGGTAGAATAGAGAATGTGATTAATTATGAGAGCAAAGATAAAGAGTATCGAGTAGAAAAGGAAGAGAAATTTTCGCAAGAAAGTGCAAAGCGAGATTCGTCTTGTGATGAAATAATTTCTATTAACAATTTAACATTTAAATATCCACGTAGTACAACTGATGTCCTAGAAGATATAACATTTTCTGTGAGAAAAGGTGAAAATGTAGGCGTAATAGGTGGTACAGGCTCAGGAAAATCTACATTGATGAAAATTATTATGGGACACTTTGAGCTTGAAAATGATAAAGTGCTTCTTGATGGTTGCGACATATCGAATGCTTCAAAGGAAGAGATAACAAATAAATTATCATATGTTCCTCAAAATTCAAATTCTTTCAAGGGGACAATAGAAGAGAATTTGACTATGGGTAAAGATGCAAATGTAGAGGAGGCTTTGCGTTTATCTTGTTTTGACGAGGTGGTAGAGTCAAAAGAAGAGGGCGTTGATATGCTACTGCTTAAGAATGCGTCAAACCTTTCTGGAGGACAGCGAAAGAGGTTTGCGCTTGCTAGAGCGTTGGTTAAGAAGCCAGAATTGATTTTGGTGGATGATGTTACAAATGCGCTTGATTTTATTACAGAAAAGAAATTGATAAATAACATTTTCAATAAGAGGGATATGGCAGTGCTTATTGCGACGCAGCGTGTCAGTGCATGCATAAACGCAGACAAAATATATGTGCTAGACAATGGGCGAATTGTCGGAGTTGGAAATCACGAGGAATTGCTAGAAAACTGTGAGTTGTATCGTGAGATATTTCATGTTCAGTTTCCAGAAAAGGAGGCGGAATATGTCTAAAGGATTGATGAAGTTAGCGAGAGATTATAAGCAGTATATGAGCTGGTTTGTTATTTCTATTATACTTGCAGTGGCGAGTACAGGTGGGGCTTTGCTTGTACCTGTTTTCCTTGGAAATGCAATTGATTTGTTGACGAAAGATGTCGACCTTAAGGCGTTATCATTAATTGCTACGAAGATGGTAATTGTAATTTTTGCAAGTGCACTTTCGACTTGGGTAATGAATGGAATCAATAATCGTATTGTTTATGGAATAACTAAGGATTTGAGAAGGCGTTCCTTTGAAAGCTTCGTGAAGGCTAAGATTCGTTTTGTGGATGAGAATACTGCTGGAGATATTGTAAGTAGAATAGTCGTTGATTGCGAAGGGATTTGTGATGGACTACTGCTTGGATTCAACCAATTGTTCGTTGGTGTTGTTACTGTTATTGCGACATT
This sequence comes from Lachnospiraceae bacterium, assembly GCA_045642225.1. Taxonomy (GTDB): domain Bacteria; phylum Bacillota; class Clostridia; order Lachnospirales; family Lachnospiraceae; genus RUG191. The sequence continues at coordinate 81,802 of JAZUIN010000107.1, forward strand.
AGTATTTATGTTTCGGGTAAATGTAATACTTGCGCTTATAGTTGCGGTGTTGACTCCTATGTCACTACTTGTTGCTAGATTTGTAGCGAAGAAGACACATAAGTATTTCGACAAGCAGGCTGCAGCTAGAGGCGAATTAACGGAGCTTAGTGATGATATTATCTCGATGAAAATGATAATTCGCGATGAAGGTGCAGAAGAATATTTCCTAGATAAATTCATAAAGAAGAATGATGAAAATGTAGATGTTGGAAGAAAGGCTGTATTTTTCTCATCGCTTACAAATCCACTTTCTAGATTTGTAAATAATACAATATATGCATCTATTATTCTTGGAGGAAGCTTGTATTGTTTGAAGGGCGGAATAACAGTGGGAACCTTGACGGTATTTCTCGCATATGCGACTCAATATGCAAAGCCTTTTAACGATATAACATCTGTTATATCTGAGTTCCAAAATGCATTAGTTTGTATCGATAGAATATATGAGTTAATAGAAGGAGAACGCGAAGAGGAAGAAGCTGTAGAGAATGAAGATGTGCAAGCTGAAAAAATAGAAGAGAAAAAAGGAGAAGCTTGTGTATTCAGAGGAGACATAAACATTTCAAATGTAGATTTTGGATATACAGATAAAATGATACTTAATGGTATTAATATATCGGTTGAACAGGGCGAAAAGATAGCAATAGTTGGACCTACGGGGTGCGGGAAAACAACTATATTTAACTTGCTACTAAAGTTCTATGAGCCTTCTTTAGGCAGAATCTTAATAGACGACATTGATATTCGTGATATAAGATATGATGTGTTGAGAAATAATCTAGGATTGGTGTTACAAGAAACATTTATCAAAGAAGGAAGTGTAGCAGATAACATCCGATTTGGTAAAAAAGACGCTTCGTTACAGGAAGTGATTGCGGCAGCGAAGGAATGCTATGCACATGATTTTATAATGAAATTGCCGAAGGGATACGACACGATAATTAGCAATGAGGATGGATTACTTTCTCAGGGGGAAAGGCAGTTGGTTTGTGTTAGTAGATTAATGTTGTCTAATCCGTCTATTGTGCTATTAGATGAAGCGACATCTTCTATTGATGTATTGAAGGAGCAGTTAATACAGAAAGCTTTTGCAAAGGTTATGAAAGGCAAAACTACATTTGTTGTGGCGCACAGACTTTCTACGATAGTTAATTCGGATAGAATAATATGTATAAAAGATGGCAGGGTTGAAGAAGTCGGCAAGCATGAAGAATTAATGAAGAATAAAGGATTTTACTATGACCTTTATATGAGCCAAATAAGTTAGTTAAAATGTACACAGAAGATAGCTAGATGTGTAGGCTTTAAGTGTTTTTTGTATATTTACAAAGGCTATTTTTGTGTTATAATTATGTTAATTGCGACTGCAATTTATTTGGTGAGGTGTAAATTTATGGAACAATATGTAATGAAAGGTGGCACACCACTTAATGGTGAAGTTGAAATAAGCGGTGCAAAGAATGCAGCATTAGCGATTTTGGCAGCAGCTATTATGACGGATGACACTGTTACAATTAACAATTTACCAGATGTACGAGACGTAAATGTAATGATAGGCGCAATGGAAGACATTGGCGTTCATATAGATAGAACAAGTAGACAAAGTGTTAAGATTAATGCATCCACAATTGGCAGATTAACTGTTGATTATGAATACATTAAGAAGATTAGAGCATCATATTATTTATTAGGATCATTACTTGGTAAATATAGAAAGGCAGAGGTTGCTTTGCCAGGTGGATGTGATATAGGAAGTCGTCCTATTGATCTTCATGTTAAAGGCTTTAAGAAATTAGGTGCAGAAGTTGATTTGAGTTATGGACTAATTTCTGCAAGCGCTAAGAGATTAATCGGTAGCCATATATATTTGGATAAAGTTTCAGTTGGTGCTACTATCAATGTTATGATGGCAGCAGCTTTGGCGGAAGGCAAGACAGTTCTTGAAAATGCTGCGAAAGAACCACACGTAGTAGATGTGGCTAACTTTTTGAATAGCATGGGCGCTAATATTCGTGGTGCTGGTACAGATGTTATTAGAATTGTTGGAGTTAATAGCTTACATGGTACAGAATATTCTGTTATTCCAGATCAGATTGAGGCTGGTACATTTATGTTTGCAGCAGCAACTACTAAGGGTGATATTACAGTTAAGAATGTCATTCCTAAGCACTTAGAAGCAACAACAGCAAAGCTTATAGATGCTGGTTGCCAGGTTATTGAATATGATGATGCGGTACGTGTTATTGCTAATAAGATGAAATTAGTTGGAACACAAGTTACTACTTTGCCATATCCAGGATTCCCAACAGATATGCAGCCACAGATGACAGCAGTTCTCGCATTGGCAGAAGGAACTAGTACAGTAGCAGAGACTATTTGGGAAAATAGATTCAAGTATGTTGATGAATTAGTTAGAATGGGTGCTAATATTAAGGTTGAGGGCAATGTTGCTATTATGACTGGAATAGAGCAGTACGAAGGTGCAAGAGTAAGTGCACCAGACTTGAGAGCAGGTGCTGCATTAGTTATTGCTGGATTAGGTGCTAAGGGAGTTACTATTGTAGATGATATTTATTATATTCAGAGAGGATATGATAGATTTGAAGAGAAGTTAAGAGGACTTGGCGCTGAGATTGAGGTAACTACTTCGGAAAAAGAAATTGAGAAATTTAAAATAAAAGTATCATAGTTTTGATATTTGAGTATGAAAAAAGTGCGACATCGTCGCACTTTTTATTTTGTATTTTTATAATATAGATGTGATAGATAAATCAAGCTCTTTAGATAAATCAACCAATTCATCTTTGGTGATTTGAACTATCGGTCTAGATAGTTTGTTCTTATTAATATATACAACTTTACCACTTCTGCCATCTGAAAGCATAACCAAACTGTTTTGATATGCATTTGCTATTCTTGCTAAGAATGTAAGAATGTATTGTGTGTCGTATTTCTGTAAGCCATCTTCTTCGAAAGCTGCGATAACTTGGAATGCACATTTTGGTGCACGATATGTACGAGCAGATGTCATAGCATCATAAACATCAGCGATAGCAATGATTGCTGCGTAATCTGATATCTCTTCTGCTTCGAGACCTCTAGGATAACCACTTCCATCACTTCTTTCATGATGTTGAAGTGCACCACAAATGATTTCTCTATCAAAATTGGCTTTCTTAAGAATCTTGCTACCTCTTTGAGCATGTGACCTGATTAGGTCAAACTCTTCGTCAGTTAGCTTTCCGTTCTTATTGAGAACTTCATCAGGTATTTCAGCCTTGCCAATATCATGTAATAATCCTGCAAGTGTTAGTTGGTTGAGGTCTTCACGAGATAATTTCAACCATTTACCGATAGCTCGTGAAATTAATGCAACATTTATAGAATGTGCATAGACACTATCGTCAACAGAACGCATACAAGATAGAAGATCAAATACCTTGATAGTTGTCTTGCCTGCGAAAAGTCCTTCTATATCGGTTATTAATGATTGGCTAGCTATATTGTCACTGCCAAACATAATCTTATCAAAAGCATCCTCAAGATTAGCCATTGCCTTAGAATAGTTAAGCTGAAAATCTCTATATTCATCACCGCTTTGAAGACGGTTCTTGTATGACATAGATTCTATAATAGCTGGCTCTTTCTCTTTAGGTTCAGGCTCAGGTTCTGGCTCTGGCTCTGGTTCCGGCTCCGGCTCAGGAATTTGTTCTACAACTGGCTCTGGTTCAGCTTCAATTTCATCTGTAAAATCATTTTCAACTGTTACTTCTGATATTTTATAAAAAGAAAGACGAGCGATTAATTGTGAATTTAACACTGTGCCAGCTTTGGCAATCGTCTGTCCTCTCTTTGTAACGATTGGTTTTGAAACAACCATTCCTGATTTTAGTTTGTTAACTGGTAATGTAGTCATAAATACTCCCCAATTTGAATTTTGTATAAATACACTTACATACCTATTATAGTAGAGAAGGATACTCTTTTGCAATAAAAAGTTTTATGGATTGCTTTGTTTGTGCTTTTCTAAGGCGATTTTGGTTGCGCGTAAAATGTCCTTCAATATCTTGATATCTTCTGGAGTGCAAGAGTTTAATAGGTTGAGAATATCGTCTTTGTCAGCTATAGCTGTGTTGGGAGAATCAAAAAGCAAGTCGTCAGTTCGAACAGATAGTTCTTGTGAAATCTTAACAAGAACTGCTAGGCTTAGCTTTGTATTTCCAGTTTCTATATGGCTTAAGTGAGTAGTAGATATTCCAACAGCTTCTGAAAGTTGTTCTTGAGATAGTTGGCACGCTTTTCTATATTTTCTTATTCGTTGTCCGATTTTGTAGTAATTCATAGTGTTCTCCTTAAAAAATGTCTATATAAGGTTCTGTAACTTGAATTGTATAGGCAAAAATGATAAGATGACATAAACTGTGTGGGCGAGAATGTGCCTATGTAGTTAATATATTTTAAGCGTATTATTTGTTGAAATGAGAAAATGTAATGAAAAATGTTATACCTAATAAAATGTTTAATGGCATTCATAAAAAATTGTATGGTCTAGAAATGTTACTTTCATCTACTAGAAATAAGTTTTCATTAAAGAAGGTAAGCGATTATGAAATAGATGAAACTCGATCAGTTATCTTTGCAGTCAATCATTCGAATTCTTTTGATATACCAATAACACTAAAAACAATAGGTCATCATTCTTATGTATTAGCGGGAAAACAAAGATTATATTTGTCAGATAGATTTTTCTTTTGGCTTAATGGTGTGATTTGGGTTGATCGAAAAAGTAAGTCAGATATGAAAAATGTAAAATGCACTTTGGAGAAATATTTACAGAAAAAATATCCAGTGATTTGGTTTCCAGAAGGAACTTGGAATCTAACAGATAACCTTTTGATGCTACCAATGAAGTGGGGAATTATTGATGTGGCTAGAAATACAGGGGCACAAATTGTTCCTATTGCGCTTGAATACGATAGGGAGTCAATGGAATGCCTTGCGAGGTTTGGAAAGACGATTGTAGTAGATGAATCAATGGATAATAAGACAGGAATTCGTCTGTTGCGAGATGAAATGGCGACGGATCGCTATGAACTTTGGGAACAAAAGGGTGTTTGTAGTCGTAAGGATATGAACATAGAAGAAGAACGAGAAAAGATGTTGTATCCAGTGGAAGAATATCCACCACTTGATTGGGAATATGAGCAGGAGATTATTTTCTGGGGGAAATAAGAGATGAATATTATGGAAACAAATGAAAAGGAATTTACAGGGTATCCATCTATAGATAAACCGTGGTTACAGTATTACAAAGAAGATGATTTAAAACATGTAGCAGAACATAATACAATTTATCAGAATATATATTCAAACAATTATAAATATCCTGATGATGTGGCATTGATTTATTATGGTAGGTCAATAAGTTATAAAGAATTTTTTGAGAAAATTGAATTAACGAAGCAAGCATTTTTGAAGATGGGTGTTAAAGAGGGAGATAATATAGCATTTCTAATTCTTTCTTGTCCAGAAATGATTTATAGTATTTTAGCGCTAAATCAAATTGGCGCTTGTGCAAATATGGTTAATCCAACATTTACTGCAGAACAGATTCGAGATAGAATTAATGATTCGGAAGCAAGTTTAATTCTTATTTTAGATCAATTGTATGGACGCATTGAAAGTGTTATGAAAGATATATGTCCAAAAACAAAGATAATTGTTCCTTTGAAAAACTCTATGCCTTTGTTAGTGAAAACTATTACACATTTCAAGTCAAAAAAGAAAATTGAAAAGACATCAGATACGGTGCTTTGGAATGATTTTATTAAATCTGCAATTGGAGAAGTTCGAACTTGTGATTATGTGTACAAGGATAATATGTCCGCTGTTATGGTTTATTCTTCTGGAACAACAGGTGCTTCTAAGGGAATTGTTTTAACAAATGATGGAATTAATGGAACGATTGCACATTATGATAACTCTGAATATGAATTCAATCGTGGTGATAAATTTCTTCATATAGGTGCTCCTTGGTTGTCAACGTCATTAGTGGTTTGTTTTCTTATGCCATTACAGAAAGGTATATCTGTAATAATCGAACCATTATTTTCGGAAGAAACATTTTATAAAGGAATAAAAAAGCATAAGCCAACGATGACATTAAGTACAATAAGTCATTGGCTTTATGTTGTAAATCATCCAGATGCTAATAAAATAGATTTTTCAAATATGAAATATCCTATTTCCGGTGGAGAGAAAGTTCATCTTGAAACAGAAACAACAATTAACGAATATCTTAAGAAGAATGGTTGTAAGTCAAGAATAATTATAGGTTATGGTATGTGTGAATTAGGTAGCACAGCTGTAACTAATAGTAAATATCATTTCAAACAGGGGTCACCTGGATATCCGATTACAGGTGTAAATGTAGCTGCTTTTGACATAGAAACAAATGAAGAAATGAGATATAGGGAACGTGGAGAAATACGTGTTTTTACCCCTAATCGCATGAAAGAATATTATAAAAATCCTGATGCGACAAAAGAATTTTTTTTGAAAGACTCAAAAGGACAAGAATGGGGTTGCACTGGTGATGTTGGCTATGTGGATGAAGATGGATTTGTTTGGGTGGAGGGCCGAGCTACAGATTATTTTATAACTAGTACAGGTAAAAAGATATTTAATTTTGATATAGAAGATGTAATTCTGGAAGACGAACAAGTTGCTCAATGTGAGGTTATTGGAATTGGTTCTGAAGGAAAAGGAGTTCCTTATGCATTTGTAGTGGGAAGAACTGACGAAGTTAATGTCGGTGTAATTTTAAAAAGATGTAAGGCTAGACTTGATGAAGAAAGTATTCCTGTAGAAATAGAGATTCTTGATAAATTTCCAGTTAAGGGGTCTGGAAAGAGGGATATGGAACAGTTAAGACAAATGGCTGAAAATAATATAAAGATGCACGATTAAAATTTTTGGAAGAAAGCATGGATGATTTAAAGAGAGAATAGCAGAGGAGAATAAAGTGAGTGTTCGAGAAATTAAAAGAGATGATATAACATCAATTATTGAACTATATCATCAGCTGTTACCTAATGATGAATTAGATTATAAAAAAACATGTAATATCCTAGACACTATTATAGAGGACAAAAATATGCATATTTTTGTCCTTGAAGAAAGAGGCGTTATTGTGTCTACCGCAACGTTGATAGTTGTTCATAATATAACTCACCAAGGACGGCCATTTGGAATAATAGAAAATGTAATTACATTAGAGGCATATAGAGCGAGAGGATATGGCGAACAACTGTTGAAATGGATTATTGAATACGCCAAGAACTTGGAGTGCCATAAATTGATGGTCCAAACAAGAAGAAAAGAACAATTTGTAGAAGATTTTTACAAAAAATGTGGGTTTTTAAATACGAATTGTAAAGGTTTTTTACTTGATTATGAGGAGAAATAATATGAAAGTGGAGAAAATACTAACTATAATAGGAATTTTGCTACAGATATTTTGTAATATTTTTGCTGTGATAGGGATGTTGAACTTAAAGCAAATGTGGATTGGTGCAGTTTTAATTGTTAATATTCTAGTTAGTGCCAGTCTTGGATACTTACTGTATAAAAACAGAGAATATATTAAATTTGTTGAATTTTTATCAGATAATCAGAAACATAATTTTATGCTTTTACCCAAATTAAGGTTATATTTAAATTCGAATAAAATAAATAATGATATCTGTATACATAATTTAAAGGTTGAGTATATAATAACGGCAACAAAAAATAATGATATGATGGGAGATTTATACATAAAATATCATCTTGTAATTGAAAATAGAAATTTACCATCCGCTATACATTTTGTGTGTGGCAATGACTATTCTGATAGTTTACAGAAGATGCGGTATAAATATGGAAAAATAGATGATTGGCAGCCTGGAAATTTTAAACAAAGACCTGGTATACCATATTGGCGAGAAAAACTTCTGGATTACAAAATTAGTATTGATAAACAATTTATCCCTGAAAGTGCTTTTCTATATTTGGAAATAGAAGTTGATTGCGCAAGGTCGTTTGAATTTGAAATGTTAAGTAGAGATACAATTATATGTCTTCCTAAAATATTCAGTGATGATATTAGAGAGTTAAATTATGAAATAAAATTACAGAATTTTAATCAAAAAGAATTCTATTGTGATGCATATACTATTTCGAAAGAAAAAGATGGGTATGAAATTGTACAATCTAATTGCTTTAAGAAGTCTGAATATCTTTTTGTATCGAAATTCAATCCTAATAAAATTCGAGGAGAGAAGGCCTATTATTTTAGATTGGGATTAAGTGAAAATGATGAGGAAAACTATTCGATGGAGAAAAGGGGATAATGATGACAGATGAAAAAAGGTTAACAGGCTATCCCTCAATAGATAAACCATGGATGAAATACTATAGCGATGAAGTAATCAACGATGAATTGCCAGAATGTACGATATATGAATATCTATATGAATTAAATAAAGATTATAAAAGCAGTATAGCATTAAATTATTTTGGTAAGAAAATGACATACGGACAATTGTTTGATGAGATTGATAAAGTTGCGAATGCGTTTAAGCAATTAGGTGTTAGGAGAGGTCAAGTCGTAACACTCGTTACTTTATCGTGTGTTAATCAAGTTTTTTGTTTTTATGCATTGAATAAAATAGGGGCAATATCAAACTTTGTAAATGTATTAGCGAATGAAGAGGAATTAAAATCATTTGTTAAAGAGGGAAAATCAAAGATAGTAATTTCTATGGATTTGTTTGCAGAGAAGGTTGTAGAAGCCACAAAAGACTTGAATGTTGAGAAAATAATTGTTTATTCATTAAAAGAATATATGCCTTTTGTTAGCAAGAATGTTTACAGTTACAAAACTAGAAGTATGGATATCTCTTTTATGAAACAAAAAAATGTTATCTCTTGGTCAAGTTTTATGAAGTGTGAAAAAGAAGATGATGTTCAAATTGATGGATTATCTGAAGATGTTTGCTTTCTTGGACATACAGGGGGAACAACAGGGTTCCCTAAAAGCGTTTTGTTGACTAACCGGTCTTTTAATAGTGTGGCTTGGCAATATGTTCATACATTTACACACGAAAGAGGGGAAGTTTTCTTGAGCGTAATGGTTCCATTTGTTACATATGGATCAATTGTTAACATTCATATGCCCCTTTGCTTGGGACTTGAAGTAGCACTGGTTCCTAAGTTTGAAGCAGACAAGTGGGCTTCTTATGTGAAGAAGTATAATGTTGTTCATTTGTGTGCTATACCTGCCTATGTTGCCCAAATGACAGAGGATGAGAATCTTGCAAAGATGAATTTGGTAAACATAAAAACAGTGGGAATGGGCGGAGAAGGAATGAATGTTCCGCTTGAAAATAAAATTAATACATTTCTGGAAGAACATAATTCATCAGCAAGAATATTGAAGGGTTATGGCATGACAGAAGTATGTGCAACTGCATCGGTAGAGTATGACATAGCGAGAAAAGTTGGAAGTGTGGGAATTCCATTTATACATAACAATTTCATGATTTATGATAACGAGAAGCAACAAGAACTCTCATATGGACAAGTAGGAGAAATTTGTATGCAATGCTTATCTATGATGAGTGGATATAAAGATAATAAAGAGGAAACTAACATATTGTTTAAAGAACACTCAGATGGCAGTAGGTGGATTCATACTGGTGATTTGGGTTATATAGATGAAGATGGTTTTATTTTTGTGGAAGGAAGAATGAAGCGAATGATCATGACTATTAATAATGGAGTGGTTTATAAAGTGTTTCCTTCGCAAATAGAAGAAGTTTTGAATGAACATAATTTTGTTCATGAATCTTGTGTTGTAGGCATGAAAAAAGGCAGTAATATTGTATTGAAAGCATATCTTGTACTTGAATTGGGATGTGAAGATACGAGACAAATGTTATACATGGAATTAGAACAGTTATGCGAAAAATTAGCAGAAAATCAAAGACCAGATACATATGAGGTTTTAAATGAATTTCCAAGGACACCTGCTGGAAAGGTTGACTATAGGAATCTTGAGGCGATGTAATGCGAGAGGTGAATGGGAAATACATATTGAAAATAAAGGAGACATTGTTAAGATGATCGAAACTGATAAGAAAACAAAAGATATGCTAGGAACAATGCAGTTCAGTAAGAAATATCATAAAGCATATCGATATAAGTCGCATTATGATGAACAAAAGAATATGCAGGGAAAATAAAGTGTAAGAGTAGTATATAAGGATGAAATATTTTAAAGGAGAATAGCCAATTATATTGAATTATATCGAATTATAGTGTATTATAGTCAAAAGAATTAATTATAGTGTATTATAGTGTATTATAGTGTTGGTAGAAGGAGAGGAAAATGGCAGAGCGAAATCCATATGTTATAAGTTTTGGAAGAATTCCGACTCAATATATAAGTAGAAATGTAATTATTGATAGCGTTGTAGATAGTTTAGAGAGTGAAGTTGTTGAAGAGCAGGCATATAAGCTTACAGGTATACGAGGAACAGGAAAAACAGTAACGCTTACCGCTATAGAAAAACGAATACGTGCAAATAAAGATTGGATAGTAGTTGGTCTTAGATCCAATGGTAATATTATGGAGGATTTGATTGCAAATCTGTATAGTTCAGTGCCGTTTATTACAGCATTTATAGATGCAGAATTGAACCTGTCGAAGTTTGGAATAGGCATAGGTATTTCTCAAAAGAGTCCGGTTGCAAGTCTGGATTATGCATTAAAAAGCATATTGAAACAGGTAAATAAAAAAGGAAAGAGAGTGCTTATAACAATAGATGAAGCACGAAAAACGCCAGCAATGGTTGATTTTGTTCAAGAATTTCAAATCCTTATTCGTGAAGACTATCCTATTTATTTGATAGCAGCGGGATTATATGAAGATGTGGAAAGCCTTGAAAATGCCGATGGATTAACTTTTTTTCTTCGAGCAACAAAGTATGAGATGACACCGCTTAATCTTATGTTTATTAAGAAAGATTATGAAAAGACATTGGGTGTTGAAGAGTCGGTAGCAGAAGAGTTAGCGTCTATTACAAAAGGGTATGCGTTTGCATATCAAGCGCTTGGAAAGTATATGTGGGACTTGAAGGAGAAGAGAATTTCAGACGAAGTGCTTATGAATTTAGATGATGCTCTAGCGGAAAAGGTTTATCGCAAGATTTGGTCTGAATTAGCACCGAAAGATAAGTGGTTTTTGAAATATATAGTTGAAAAGGATACAATGAAAGCAACAGAATTACTTGAAGTAACTAAGAAGAAACATAATGAATGGTCAGAACCGAGAAAAAGATTGTCGGAAAAAGGTATTATTAATGTGAAAAATAGAGGAGAAATTAAGGTTGTTCTTCCCCGATTAAAACAATTTGTAGAACAGCAAGTGTAGAAAATGTTTATCATGTACTTAGACTAGAAACTTCCTCGGTTGTATTGACAAATCAGTCGCATAGTTGTATTCTATCTTGCGAAGGTAAGAAAATCTAATATTGCTAGTTCTCTTATTCAGAGTGGTGGAGATAGTCAAGATCGATGAAACCACGGCAACCCCTGCCTCATTAGGAAGGTGCCCAACTTAAGCGAGCAATCGAACAATAAGAGGATTTGATTATCAAAATTATAGTTAAATCCGCTTGTTTATCAAGCGGATTTTTTGATGGCATAAGGCCGAGAAAGGAATTAGAAATGGAGAAAAAATTATTTACTTCAGAATCAGTTACAGAAGGACATCCAGACAAAGTCTGTGATATGGTTTCAGATGCAATTCTTGATGCATGTTTTGAACAAGATCCTATGAGCCGTGTAGCTTGTGAGACGGCTTCATGTACAGGATTTGTACTTGTTACAGGTGAGATTACAACAAATGCTCAATTAGACATTCCAGCAATTGTTAGAAAGACAGTTTTGGATATCGGTTATGATGACGGCGCAAAGGGATTAGATGGTAACTCTTGTGCTGTAATGGTTGCTCTTGATAAGCAATCTACTGACATTGCAATGGGTGTTGATAAGGCGCTCGAAGCAAAGGAAGGTTCCTTAACAGATGACTTAGATACAGGTGCTGGTGACCAAGGAATGATGTTTGGTTATGCAACTAATGAAACAGACTCATACATGCCTTATTCAATTGATTTAGCACATAAACTAGCACTTCAACTTACTAAGGTTCGTAAGGATGGTACACTTACATATCTTCGTCCAGACGGTAAGACACAAGTGTCTGTTGAATATGATGAAAATGACAAGCCAGTAAGACTTGAAGCTGTTGTATGTTCAACTCAACATGATGAAAATGTTACTCAAGAACAAATTCACGAGGATATCAAGAAGTATGTATTTGATCCTATTTTACCAGCAGAGCTTGTTGACGATTCTACAAAGTTCTACATTAATCCAACAGGACGTTTCGTAATAGGTGGACCACATGGTGATGCAGGTCTTACAGGTAGAAAGATTATCGTTGATACTTACGGCGGTATGGCTCGTCACGGTGGTGGAGCTTTCTCTGGTAAGGATTGTACTAAGGTAGATAGATCGGCTGCTTATGCTGCTAGATATGTTGCGAAGAACGTAGTTGCAGCAGGACTTGCTGATAAATGTGAAATTCAGTTATCATACGCTATCGGTGTTGCAGAGCCTACATCAGTTCGTGTAGATACATTTGGTACAGGTAAGGTTTCAGATGAGAAGATTTTAGAAGCAATACGTGCAAACTTTGATCTTCGTCCAGCAGGAATTATTAAAATGTTAGACCTTCGTCGTCCAATTTATACACAAACAGCAGCTTATGGACATTTCGGTCGTACAGATATTGATTTGCCATGGGAGAAACTTGACAAGGTTGAAGAACTTAAAGCAGCTGCAAAATAATTAGCATAAAATATAAAAAAATTCGTATACAGTTACGAAAATAGGTGTATAATAGGTCGTAGTAATACGACCTATTTTTTATAGAGGTTTTTATATGAAAATAAGAACAAGACTGACTATTGCATTTTGCATAATACTTTTCGTGCCAGTGACTTTGATATTTGCTGGTTATGTATTTCTGATGTTTATGGCGCCTAATGAAAGTGCCGCTCTAAGTAGGCTTCAAGAAGAGTTTAGTGCTCTTTCTTTAGATACGATTGTTTCTGTATCGCTTATCCTTATTTTGACAGCTACAATAATTGTGTTATGGATATATAAAGGATTTGTGCCTAAGATTGTTAAGCTTAATAAGGCGGCAGAGAGGATTAAGGAAGGCGACTTAAATTTTACAATTAAAGAAGAAGGCACTGACGAGTTAAGCGAGTTATGTAATAATTTCGAAGAGATGAGAGAGCGACTAGAAATTAGTGCAAAAGAAAAAATTCGAGATGAAGAAGAACAAAAGATGCTCATTTCTAATATAGCACACGATTTGAAGACTCCGATGACAGCTATTAAGGGATATTCTGAAGGTTTGTTAGATGGTGTGGCAGATACACGAGAGAAGCAAGAGGATTATCTTAGAACGATTATTGTTAAAACTAGTGAGATGGAAAGTTTGATAAACGAGCTTTCTATTTATAGTCAAATTGACACCAACAGAATTCCGTATGATTTTCAGAAAATTAATTGTATGGATTATTTTGATGACTGTGCAGCAGACTTGAAGATGGACTTGGATAATAGGCATATGGAACTAGAATATAAATGCTTGGTGAATGAAAAGGTGTTAATGATTGCAGATCCAGAACAATTAGGACGTGTAATCAATAATATAATAAGTAACTCGGTCAAATACAAAAGCAAGCGAAATAGTTATATCAAAATGACGGTTAAAGATGTTGGAGATTACATACAAGTTGAAATTACTGATAATGGCATTGGTATACATAAGAAAGATTTGCCATACATTTTCGATAGGACATATCGAGCAGATTCTTCTCGACAATCTGCAACAGGTGGCAGTGGAATAGGACTTGCAATTGTTAAGAAAATAATAGAAGAACATGGTGGTAAGATATGGGTCAAAAGCAAAGTGGGGATTGGAACTACGCTTACATTTGTTCTTAGGAAATATATAATATTGGAGGATGAATATGGAGAGAATCCTAATTATTGAAGATGATGACGCTATCGCGAAATTAGAAAAGGATTATCTAGAAATTAATAATTTTGAAGTTGTTGTTGAGAAAGACGGACGACAGGGTTTGAAAAGAGGTCTAGAAGAGAACTTCGATATGTTTATATTGGATTTGATGATTCCGACTATAGATGGCTTTGAGGTTTGTAAACAATTAAGAGCAGTAAAGAATACTCCGATTATTATGATTTCTGCGAGGAAGGATGATATTGATAAAATAAAGGGCTTAGGACTTGGCGCAGATGATTATATAACGAAGCCTTTTTCGCCGAGTGAAGTTGTAGCAAGAGTTAAAGCGCATTTGAGTCGTTACGAGAGACTTATAAATGCTGAAGCGGAAGATGACATAAGTATTATCAATATTAGAGGTCTCAAGATTGAAAAGGAAATGATGCGAGTTTCTGTTCACGGTGAAGAAAAGCAGCTTTCAGCAAAGGAATATGAACTCTTATTATATCTTGCAGAACATCCTAACACAGTCGTAACCAAAGAGGAATTGTTTCGAGCAGTATGGCGAGAAGGCCATTATGGAGATATTTCAACTGTAACAGTTCATATCAAGAGAGTTAGAGAGAAGATAGAAGTTGATAGCGGAAATCCGCAGTATATAGAAACTATCTGGGGTGTAGGATATCGATTTAGAATGTAGAGTGAGGATGCAGTATGTATTTAGAAGGTATATCAACGACATGGTGTACATCTACAATACATATTGAGGAAATAATATGGATTTAGAAGTTATACATGAAAATCAAGATGTGCTAGTTGTTAAGAAACCAAGAGGCGTTGCGACGCAGTCGGCAAAAGCATATGTTCAAGATATGGAGAGTATGGCGCGTAACTATCGAGCCAGCAAAGGACAAGATTCGTATATTGGTGTTTTGTCTAGGCTTGATACGAATGTAGAAGGTATATTGGTCTTTGGTAAAAATAAAAAGGCAACGGCTGATTTGAGTAAACAAATTCAAACAGGAGAATTTTGTAAGGTGTATCGTGCTAGAGTTAATGGTGTTTTTGAAGAGAAAAAAGGTACACTTATACATTTTCTATACAAGGATAATAAGACAAGAACTGCACGAGTTGTAGAGGAAATAGAAGCGGGGAAATATAAAGCAAAAAAGGCAATACTTCATTACGAGGTTATTTCTGAGGGGGCCAATGAAAGTGAATTAGAGGTTAGGATTGATACTGGACGTTTTCATCAGATAAGGTGTCAACTATCAGCGATTGGACATCCGATTTGTGGAGATGGGAAATATGGTGACACAAGTGGTGTGACGGAACTAGCATTAACTGCTTTTGAGACGAGTTTTATTAGTCCAAGTAGAAGAGAAAAACTTACCTTTCATATTTGAGATAAATATGGTTTTGTGGTATGATTGCCTATGGTTAAAGAGATTATAACATTTATATAAATGTTGAAGGAGTGAGACATGTCGAATAATAAGAAATTAGTTGAAGAAATTACATCCATGGATGTAGATTTTACACAATGGTATACAGATGTTGTTAAGAAAGCGGAGCTTATGGATTATTCTGCTGTAAAGGGTTGTATGATTCTTAAGCCTAATGGTTATGCTATTTGGGAAAATATTCAAAGAATTCTTGATGCAAGATTTAAGGAGACGGGTGTAGAAAATGTTTATATGCCTTTGTTTATTCCTGAAAGTTTATTGCAAAAGGAAAAGGATCACGTAGAAGGATTTGCGCCAGAGGTTGCTTGGGTAACACACGGCGGAGCAGAAAAACTACAAGAGAGACTTTGTGTTCGTCCTACTTCAGAAACACTATTTTGTGATTTGTATAAGGATATTATTCATTCATATCGTGATTTGCCAAAATGCTATAATCAATGGTGTTCTGTAGTTAGATGGGAGAAAACAACTCGTCCTTTCCTTCGTTCGTCAGAATTTTTGTGGCAAGAAGGACATACGGTTCACGCAACTCATGAGGACGCTGAAGAACGCACAATCCAGATGTTAAATGTATATGCTAAGTTCTGTGAGGAAGTTCTTGCTATCCCTATGGTTAAGGGTAAGAAGACTGACAAAGAAAAGTTTGCAGGTGCTGAAGCAACATATACAATAGAAGCTTTAATGCCTGATGGTAAAGCGCTTCAATCTGGTACAAGCCACAACTTTGGTGATGGTTTTGCCAAAGCATTTGGTATTCAATATACAGATAAGAATAATAAATTACAATATGCTCATCAGACATCTTGGGGCGTATCTACTAGACTTATTGGAGCGATTATCATGGTACATGGTGATGATGCAGGTCTTTGCTTGCCACCTATGATTGCACCAACACAAGTAACAGTTATTCCAATTCAGCAGAAGAAGGATGGTATATTAGATGCTGCAAATGGAATTCTCGATAGCTTGAAGGCTGCTGGAATTAGAGCAAATATTGATGATTCAGATAAGAGTCCTGGATGGAAGTTCTCAGAAGCAGAAATGCGTGGTGTTTCACTCCGTGTAGAAATCGGTCCAAAGGATTTGGAAAATGGAAAATGTGTAATTGTTCGTCGTGATAATAGAGAAAAGACTATATGTGATATAGCTGAGGTTGCAGATAAAGCCAAAGAAATTATGAGTACTATGCAGTCTGATATGCTTGCTAAAGCAAAGGCATATTTAGAGACACATGTTAGCGATGCAACAAATTACGATGAATTTCTTGATGCGGTTGAAAATAAGCCTGGATTTATACGTGGTATGTGGTGTAGCGAAGAAGCTTGTGAGCTTAAGATTAAGGAAGATACAACAGCGACAAGTAGATGTATGCCATTTGAACAAGAGACAATAAGTAATGTATGCGTATGCTGCGGTAAACCAGCTACTAAATTAGTATATTGGGGTAAAGCATATTAATGAAAATAAAGTTACCACAAGCGGTTAACAATATAATATTGAAGTTAAATGAACACGGACACGAGGCCTTCGCAGTAGGAGGCTGTGTCCGTGATAGTTTATTAGGAAGAGAGCCAGCAGACTGGGATATAACTACAGATGCGTCGCCATTGGAGGTAAAAGCTATATTCCCAAGAACCTTTGATACGGGAATTGAGCATGGTACTGTTACGGTGCTTATTAATCATGTTGGTTATGAAGTTACTACCTACAGAGTGGATGGTGATTATCTTGATTCAAGACATCCTAGTGAGGTTACATTTACAAGGAATCTATCAGAGGATTTGAAGAGAAGAGACTTCACGATTAATGCTTTTGCATATAATGACAGTAGAGGAGTAGTTGATGAATTTCACGGTATAGAAGATCTTCAGAATGGAATTATTAAGTGTGTGGGTGATCCTAGAGAGCGATTCAAAGAAGATGCATTGAGGATGCTTAGGGCGGTTCGTTTTGCGGCACAGCTTGGTTTTGAAATTGAAGACGAGACGAGAAATGCTATTAAAGAACTTGCGCCTACTATTGCAAATATAAGTGCTGAAAGAATTCGCGTTGAAATGCTTAAATTAATAGAATCTGATAATCCTAGAAGAATGGTGGATTTGTATCAGCTTGGATTAACTAAGTATTTTATGCCTGAATTTGATGCTATGATGGAAACGGCTCAAAATACGCCACATCATATGTATAGTGTAGGCGAGCATACAATTGTTGCTATGGAAAATGTTAAGGCTGACAAGGTACTTCGTCTTGCAATGCTTTTTCATGATTTCGGAAAACCTTCTTGTGAGAAGGTCGATGAAAATGGGGTGACGCATTTTAAAGGCCATCCAGAAGTTAGTGCGGATATGACAAGTGATGTTATGAGACGCTTGAAATTCGATAATGATACTATTAAGAAGGTAAAAAGACTTGTAAGATATCATGACGAAAGACCACGTCTTACACCAGTAAAGGTCAGACAGAAAATTGTTGAAATAGGTGAAGGAGCATTTCCAGATTTATTTGATGTAAAAAGAGCAGATGTTTTGGCGCAGTCTAATTATGAAAGAGAGCGCAAATTAGAAGCAATTGCTAAATTCGAAGAATTATATTTACAAACTATTGAAGAAAAAAATTGTATTAACATAAAAGAAATGAAAATAAATGGTAAGGATTTGAAAAATATAGGTATTAATGAAGGTCCTATAGTTGGTAAGATTCTTAAGAGCTTATTTGCGGAAGTGGTAGAATATCCGAATCGTAATGAGGAAGAATATTTGATAAGAAGAGCAAAGGAAATATATGAAGAGAACGAAAAGAAGAAATAAACTATTTGTAGTTGTTTCGTTGATTCTTGTGTTTTTGATGATGCTTTGTCTAGGAGGCTGTAATGAAGATAATGGGCCTTCGATTGTAAGGACAAGTTCTGCGGTTAAAGACGCAAGGGATAAAGACGATTCGAGCAAGACTACAGGAAGTGCTATATGTATAATAGAAGAACTTAATATGCTAGAAGAAACAATTACTGTTTATAATACAGTGACAGATACGACTTTAAGATATAATTATAATCTTACAACTCGATTTCTCGATAAGTACGGCGCAGAAAGCTCTTCTCTTAATTTTACACCGGGAACAGCAGTTACTTTAGGAGAAAAAACAAAGTCTAATGTTTTGTCTAGTGTAAAGATGTCTGATAAGGTTTGGACTCAGACGGATGTGAAAAATTACATGATAGATAGTGCTAATAACAAAATTAAGATTGGAAAGACGGAGTATATGTTCACCGATAAAATTTGTGTATATGCGGGAAGTGAACCGGTGAATATAGGTACTATTGGTACGGAAGATACGCTTAAGATTACGGGTATTAATGAGAGTATCATTTCGATTGCGGTGACAACGGGACATGGATTTATTCAGTTTGTTAACACGACAGGTTTTGATGGAACAATGGTTCAAATTGGAGATAAAATATTTACGAAGGTGACCTCTGAAATGTTAACGGAAGTGCCAGAGGGTGAATATGATATTACTGTTGCTAGCAATGGCTTTGGAGGTACAGTTCACAAGGCTGTCAAGCAAAACGAGATAACTGTTGTTGATCTTGAGGATTTTGTTAAAGATGGAAGAAAAGAATGTGAAATGTCATTTGTTGTTTCAGTTCCGGGCACAGCTATATATATAGATGGAAATCAGGTAAATGCGAATGATGTTTTGAAGGTACCATATGGTGTACATAGAGTTATTATTACAGCATCGGGTTATAATAATTGGGATAAAACATTATATGTTAATTCACCTAAGGCTGTTATAGCAGTTGAATTGTCGTCTGAGACTAGTAAGACAAATGATAATTCTTCGAATAATTCTAGCAGCTCAAATAGTTCAAGCAAAAACAAAAATAGTTCGGATAGTAAATCGAATGATAATACTGAAAATAAATCCGATTCAAACAAAGCTGAGCTGGATTATTTGTCTACAATTTCGAATACTATAACAAATTTAATGGGAAGTATTAATTAAAAGCTTTGAATAATTGTTAAGTTTTTGTTGTAAAACAAGAATATATTTTGATAGAAAATGTATATTTCAATAGTATAATGCTACAAATAAAAAATAGAATTTTTGGTAAAAACTATAAAACAAGGCTAAAACCTTGAAAAAAGGGCATTTTCTCTTGACAGATATAGTTAAAAATATTATAAATATATTTGTAAATTATTAGGGAATGAGCCCTGATATTAAGATTACGAGGAGGAAATTAATTATGAACAAGACAGAATTAGTAGCTGCAATGGCAGACAAAGCTGGTATTTCTAAGAAAGACGCAGAAGCAGCTGTAAAGGCATTTACAGATGTTGTAGCAGAAGAACTTAAGAAGGGTGAGAAAATCGCTTTAGTTGGTTTTGGTACATTCGAAGTAGCAGAAAGAGCTGCTCGTACAGGTAGAAACCCACAAACTGGTGAAGAAATGCAAATCGCAGCTTCAAAGGCACCTAAGTTCAAGGCTGGTAAGGCTTTAAAGGATGCTGTAAATAAGTAATTCGAATTTGAATAATTAAGTACCTTAACCCGTAGCAGTAGCTACGGGTTGTTTTTTATAAAATGTTAAGATTGTGTTAGGTGAGACGTAATGAGATTAGATAAGTATTTGAAGGTTTCAAGATTGATTAAGAGAAGAACTGTTGCGCAAGAAGCTTGCGATGCGGGAAGGGTTATGGTTAATGATAAGGTTGCAAAATCTTCCACAAAGGTTAAGATTGGCGACATTATAGAAATTGCATTTGGAAATAAGTCGGTAAAGGTTAGAATCCTTGATATTCAAGATACAACTAAGAAGGAAGAAGCAAAAGAGTTGTTTGAATATATCGATTAATCGAAAAATATAAAATTTTCAGAAAATTTATAAAAAGATGTTAAGTTTTTAAAGAAATATGCCGAAATCTATAATAGCAAGAACAATATTCGACGGAATGTTAGTGTTTTGCTTGGTGTGAGAGCACAATATTTTGTGTGAAAGCTTTGATATGCATTTACAATTTGGGAGATTATTTTCATGAACAGAGCGAAGAAGAGGCACGCTTTGAATGGGAGAGTAATTCTTATTATGATTATGCTTTCTATTATTGTTATATGTTCAGTTGCCATGATCATGCAATATCAGAAGAAAGTAACTTATTCAGCAAAGGAAGCGGAGCTTACTGCGGCCAGAGATGCTGAGTGGAAAAGAAGTCAGGATATTAAGGATTACGATGCTTATTCCAAGACAAATGAATATGTAGAAGAAGTTGCCAAATCTAAGTTAGGTTTGGTTTATGAAGATGAGATTATTTTTAGAGAAAAATAAGAGCGCGAAAACCAACAGGTGTATTTTGCGCTCTTTTTTGTTATAATGGCACTATGATTAAGAAAGTGCTAGGGACAATTAGAAAATACAACATGATAAGGTCAGGACAGAAGGTGCACGTGGCAGTCTCGGGTGGGGCTGATTCAGTGTGTCTTTTTTTGGTTATGGCAAAGCTTAAAGACGAACTAGGAATAGAATTAGAAGTGATTCATGTTGAGCATGGCATTAGAGGCGAAGAAAGTAAGAAAGATGCAGACTTTGTAAGAAAACTTTGTGAGCGAGAAGATGTTAAGTATACCATTTTCAACGTGGATGCGCCGAAAGTGGCAAAGGAGCGCAAAATTTCGCTTGAAGAGGCGGCTAGAGAGCTTAGGTACCAGTGCTTTAATGAAGTGGCAAAGGAAGGCGTTGTTGCTGTAGCACATCATATGGAAGATAACGCAGAAACTGTGCTTTTTAATATGTCACGTGGTAGCGGCATTGATGGTATGTGCGGTATTTCGCCAGTGAGAGATAACATAATTCGTCCTTTTATAAATGTTAGCAGAACAGATATTGAAAGTTATTTAGAAGAGAAGCAGCAGAATTACTGCGTTGATAGAACTAATCAAGAAGATAAATATACTAGAAATTATATTAGACACAACGTTTTGCCATTATTAGAAAATGTTAATTCCAAATCGATAGACCACATTAACCAGATGGCGTTAGAGTTAAATGCTTTGTCAAATTATTTGTCAAAGCAGGTTGAAGAGAAATATATAAAGTATGTCGATGAAGAAGGCGTAAGTTGTGAGCTGCTTGAGGAAGATGAAGTGATTGTTTCTGAAGTGATTCATAACTTGTTATGTTCTAAAGCTAAAACATCAAAAGACATAAGTCGTGTTCACGTAGAAGCAGTTGTAGATTTGTTGAAGAATGGTGCGGGGCGAGAAATACATTTGCCATATGGACTTGTAGCGGTGTCTAAATATGGTAGAGTCGATATAAGAACAAATGAAGAAGAGATAAAGGAATGTGAGAGAGTCGAACAAGTAGTTGATATTTCTTCTATGAAAGTGGGAGAGAAGCAAATAATAAAAGTTCTTGATTATGTTTTTGAGATTGAATTAAACCTGAAAGAGGATTCTGTAGAAATAGAGGCAAAAAACTATACTAAAACCTTTGATTATGATAAAATTAATGGGTGTTTTTGTATTCGAAATAGAAAAGAAGGTGACTTTCTTACTATCAATGACGACGGAGCAAAAAAGAGCTTGAAGAAGTATATGATAGATGAGAAGATACCAAGAGGTGATAGAGAACAAAAAATTCTTTTATGTTGTGACAACCATGTTTTGTGGGTTGTTGACCATAGAATAAGTGCTTATTTCAAGGTGACTGATGAAACTAAGAGGTTATTAAAGGTCACAGTGAGGAGAATGTAAATGGGTGAACATATTAAAATGATGATTTCTGAAGAAGATGTTAATGCAAGAATAGCAGAAATCGGGGAGGAAATAAGTAGAGATTATGAAGGTGAAGAAGTTTTCGTTGTTTGTATTTTGAGAGGGGCTTCATTTTTTGCATGTGAATTGGCAAAGAGAATTTCAGTGCCAGTTACAATTGATTTCATGAGCGTTTCGAGCTATGGCAGCGGGACAGAGTCTAGCGGAGAAGTTAAAATTATCAAAGATATTGAAATGGATTGTAAGGGGAAAAATGTAATAATCGTTGAAGACATAATTGATAGTGGGAATACTATTAAAGCGTTGAAGGCGTTGTATGAACGACGCAAAGCAAAAAGTATAGCAACTTGTACGCTTTTGGATAAGCCTGAAAGAAGACAAGTTGAAGCTGAGGCAGATTATGTGGGATTTTCTATTCCAGATGAGTTTGTTGTTGGCTATGGTCTTGATTATGACCAGAAATATAGAGCGTTGCCATATATTGGCGTAGTAGAATTTGATTAGAAAAGAGGAATTGACGTGAATAATGAGAATAGAAGAAGTCCGTTTGGAGGCATGCTAATATATATAGTAATAATTGCTTGCATTATTATGGGCTGGTATTTTATTAATTCAAGCGGTAACAAAACATCAGCATATACAAAAAGTATGCTTGATGCTGCGCTTGCTGAGAACAGAGTGGAGTCTATTGCTATTCAGCAAAATGCGCAGGTGCCAACAGGTACAGCAATTATTGTAGTTAAGGGTGAGCAGGATAATAAGGTGTTAAACCTTTCTGATGTAAACGAGTTCCAGAAGGAATTAGATGCAAAGGGTTATAAAGGTTATACTTTGGCAGATGTTCCAAAACGTGATTGGATAAGCTACATAATTCCTATTGGTGGATTAGTGATAATGCTTATCTTGATGTTTATGTTATTTAGAGGTCCGGCATCAGGTGGTGGCGGTACTAACGCCAAGATGATGAATTTTGGCAAGAGTAAAGCCAAGATGACCAATTACAAAGATATTGATATTGATTTTAATAACGTTGCTGGTCTTATCGAAGAGAAAGAAGAATTGGCCGAGGTTGTTGATTTCCTTAAGGATCCTGCTAAGTATACTCAAGTTGGAGCGAGAATTCCTAAAGGTATTCTTCTTGAGGGCCCTCCAGGTACAGGTAAGACTTTGCTTGCAAAGGCTATTGCTGGCGAGGCACAGGTGCCATTCTTTAGCATTTCAGGTTCTGATTTCGTAGAAATGTTTGTTGGTGTCGGTGCGAGTCGTGTTAGAGACTTGTTCGAAGATGCAAAGAAGCATGCTCCTTGTATAGTATTTATTGATGAAATTGATGCTGTAGCAAGACGCCGTGGAACTGGTATGGGCGGTGGCCATGACGAGAGAGAGCAAACACTTAACCAAATGCTTGTTGAGATGGATGGTTTTGCTGCTAATCAGGGAATTATTGTTATGGCAGCAACTAATAGAGTAGATATTCTTGACCCAGCTATTATGCGTCCAGGAAGATTTGATAGAAAGGTTGTTGTTGGAAGACCTGATGTAAGAGGTAGAGAAGAAATTCTTGAGGTACATTCTAAGAATAAACCATTAAGTGATGACGTAGATCTTGAACAAATTGCGCGTACAACAGCAGGATTTACAGGTGCTGATCTTGAAAATCTTATGAATGAAGCTGCAATTCGTGCAGCAGGTGAGGACAGGAAATATATAACACAAGAAGATATCAGAAGATCTTTCGTAAAGGTTGGTATTGGTACTGAGAAGAAGAGTAAGATTATATCTGACAAAGAGAAAAAAATTACAGCTTATCACGAAGCTGGACATGCAATTCTTTTCCATGTACTCCCTGATGTTGGACCTGTATATACGGTATCGATTGTGCCTACGGGACTAGGTGCAGCAGGTTATACTATGCCTTTGCCAGAGAAGGATGAAATGTTTATGACAAAAGGTAAGTTGCGTCAGAATATTATCGTTTCTTTGGGTGGAAGAATTGCTGAAGATATTATATTTGATGATATTACAACAGGAGCTTCACAAGATATAAAGCAAGCTACAAGTACAGCAAGAGCTATGGTTGTTAAATATGGTATGTCAGAGAAGATAGGTATGTTGAATCTTGATAATGATCAAGATGAGGTATTCATAGGACGTGATCTTGCACATGAGAAGGGCTATGGAGAGAAAACTGCTAGTATTATCGACGAAGAAGTAAAATCAATTGTAGATTCGTGTTATAAAGAAGCTGAAGAAATACTTCATAAATACGAAGCTCAGCTTCATGCTTGTGCTAATTTACTTCTTGAGAAGGAGAAGATTACTAGAGATGAATTTGAAGCGCTATTTCCAGGCTATCAGAAGCCGGTAGAGGATGAAAGCTTTTTTGACGAATAGGATAAGAATTGCTGTTTATCTATAATTAGGAGAAGTTATTGTGCAATATGTATAAAAACAGGGTGTATCTTTTGTAGCATTTGTGAACACTTATTAGTGTACAGGGCATATAATTAGTATCGTAAAAACCCCCAATACATTATATAAATTTTTACTAACCCCATAGTAAAAATACCTTCTCCTAAAAAGGACAGCGTAAGCTGTCTTTTTTACTTTATATGGGGATTTGGAGGAAAAGAATGAATAGAGATGCTATTTTTAGTGATGGAACGCTTGAATATAGAGATCCATGGGAACCAAAGGAGAATGATAAAGTAAAGCTACGAGTTCGTGTTGCGCATGGATTAGGGGCAGATGTGACTTTGTGTACTCCTAATTACAGATTACCTATGGAATTAGACGAATCTGGTGAAGTGTTTGATTATTATAGAGTTATTGTTCAATTAGCGAAAGAAAAGTTTCAGTACATTTACAAGATAACACAAGATGATGAGACGGTGTACTTAGACAGATACGGTGTGTGTGAGGCTGAAAGGTGGGAATATGCATTTTCCATAACACCAGGATTTGAAACGCCAGATTGGGCCAAGAATGCTGTAATGTATCAAATACTTGTGGATAGATTCTATAACGGCGATGAAAGTAACGACGTTGAAACTGGGGAATACTATTATATTTCTAGACCATCCACTAAGGTTACTGATTGGAATCAGAAGCCTGACGCGTTTGATGTTTTTAAGTTCTATGGTGGTGATTTAGAAGGAGTAAGGCAGAAACTGTCTTATATCAAGGGATTAGGAGTAAATGTTATATATTTCAATCCTATTTTTGTTTCGCCTTCAAATCATAAGTATGATTGTCAGGATTATGATTATATAGATCCTCATTATGGAAAAATTGTTGATGATGGTGGAGAGGTATTGAAAGAAGGAGAGACGGACAATACTAAGGCTACCAAATACATTAAACGTGTAGCTAACAAAGCTAATTTAGAGGCGTCTAATGAGTTTTTCGTGCAATTTGTTCGTGAAGCGCATGAAAGAGGCATTAGAGTTATATTAGATGGTGTGTTTAATCACTGTGGCTCTTTTAATAAATGGTTAGATAGAGAACGCATTTATGAAGGTGCTGAAGATTTTGAAAAAGGAGCATTTGTATCTAAGGAGAGCCCATACAAGGACTTCTTCTCGTTTCATAAAGATGAAGATGCTTCCTGGCCATATAATGATAGTTATGATAGTTGGTGGGGGAATGACACTCTACCTAAGTTAAATTATGAGTCTTCTGAAAAATTAGAAGAGTACATTTTGAATATTGGTAAGAAATGGGTTTCTTATCCATATAATTGTGATGGATGGAGACTAGACGTTGCAGCGGATTTGGGACATAGTGAAGAGTATAATCATGCGTTCTGGCGAAAGTTTAGAGATGCTGTTAAATCAGCGAATCCTAATGCGATTGTATTAGCAGAACATTATGGCGATGCATCTAGCTGGTTGCAGGGTGACCAATGGGACACAGTGATGAATTATGACGCTTTTATGGAGCCTGTTAGTTATTTTATAACGGGAATGGAGAAGCATTCAGACGCTTATGATGAAAGTGCTATAGGTGATGGTGCTAGGTTTGAGGCAACAATGAGACATTATATGTCAAAGCTTTTGACGCCATCTCTTTATACATCGATGAATCAGTTGTCGAATCATGACCACTCTAGATTTATGACAAGAACTAATCATAAGGTGGGAAGAGTAGGAGAACTTGGATCGGATGCGGCATCAGAAGATATCAATATTGCGGCATACAAATTAGGTGCGCTTATTCAGATGACTTGGCCTGGTGCACCAACACTTTATTATGGAGATGAAGCAGGGGTATGTGGATTTACTGATCCTGATAATAGAAGAACTTATCCTTGGGGCGCAGATAATAGATATTTGGTGGATTATCATAGAGATTTGATTAATCTTCATAAAGTTGCGCCATCCTTTAGAAATAGTGCATTTATTTTCTTAGAATGTGGTAAAGATTACATTTCCTATGGTAGATTTAACAAAATGCAACAATGTGTGGTTGTAGTAAATTCTAGTGACCATGAGCTTGAAGTTGATATACCAGTGTGGAAAGCGGAAGTTCCGCTAGAATGTCAGATGACCCAATATTTCTTGACAACTGAGAAGGGCCACTCTATTATGCCGGTTCCTCGTAATGTGGAAAATGGTATTTTACATTTGAGATTAACTGCATATACGGGAGCTATTTATTTCAAGAATAGTTAAGTGAAAATATAGATTGTAAGATAAAAAAGACCTTGGAATGACGTTTACTTGCTTTTGTGTAAAAGCTTGTGAATATCATTTCAAGGTCGTTTGTGTTTATATGGTTTTATATTTATGAAATTTTGTCGCCACTCATAGTAGTATTTCCTCTGAGCTTTGCAAAGAGCTTGAATTTAGGTGCGTCCTTGTATTCAGCTCGTTTGAACTCTTTTATAATAAGTATTAGACAGGCTGCAAAGGATAATATGTCTGCGATAGGTGTTGTATAAAGAATTCCGTCTAGGCCGATAAAGAGCGGTAGTATTATTAATAGAGGAATCATAAATATTACCTGTCTTGTTAGAGATAGGAATATACCTTGTCCGGACTTTCCAATAGCGGTGAAAAAGGTTGATGTGATTGGTTGTAGGAAAGCAAGGAAGGATGTAAACATAAATATTCTTATGAATTTTGAGCCGAATTCAAAATATAGTTCGCTTCCGTCTCCGAATATTCTCAAGACGTAGGTTGGGAATATTTGGAATATTACAAATATTATTATTCCTATAATCATGCCAGCTTTAATAGATACATTGTAGCTTAGTTTAACACGGTCGAATTTTTTTGCACCGTAGTTGAAGCTTGCGATAGGCTGAGCACCTTGAGCGATTCCGATTATTATTGAGAAAAACACTTGGAAGGACTTCATGGTTATTCCGGCAACGGTAAGTGGTATAGATTCGCCGTATTGGCTTTGACCACCATAATAAGTAAGACTGTTGTTTAATACTATTTGTGTTACCATAAATGCTATTTGATTGAAGAAAGGTGCAGCGCCTAAGGAAATGCTACGTCCAATAGGTTTTAATTTCGGAATGAAGTGTTTTGGTTTTAGCTTTACAGTTTTGAAGTTACAGAAGTAAAAAACAATAATTACAAATGTTACAAATTGGCCAATAATAGTAGCAGCAGCGGCACCGGCCATTCCCCAGTGGAGGATAAGCACAAATACGGCATCTAATATTGTATTAATAACTGCTCCGATTATATTTACGATCATTGTTATGTTAGGACTTCCGTCTGCACGAACGATGTGGCTACCGCTAGCGGATAGCATAAAAAATGGAAAACCTAAAGCACAAATCTTTAAATATTCTCTAGCGTATGGAAGAACTTCGTTAGGACATCCCATAAAAATGAGTAGTGGATCTGAAAAAACGAAAGATGCTGTAGAAAAAAGTATACCAAGAAGTACGACAAGGGTTGAGGAAGAACCTATTATATAAGGCGCATTCTTTGTGTCATTAGCACCCATTGCTAGATTAAATGCTGCAGAACCGCCAATACCGAATAATAATGCGATTGATAGGCATAAAATGTTAATTGGAAATACTACATTCGTAGCTGCATTTCCAAGTGTGCCAACGGCATTTCCAATAAATAATTGATCGACAATATTATAAAGACTAGTTACAAGCATTGCTATAATGCTTGGAATGGCGAATTTTCTTGTTAAAGTTGATACTGATTCGAATCCGAGTGGATTGCTCATTGTGTTGCTATTATTCATGTTCGTAAAAACCTTTTCTTATTAGTAGTAGTGATTAACGACCCTCTCCAAGGTCTGGAAATGTTACATTTTGCAACTAAAGGATATTTTATATAAAAGAAGAAAGAAAAGATTACGAATATTGTATAAATAAAGGGATTGTAATTTGTTGAATTTTCTATAAAAGTCAATAAAATGTGGAAAAAATCGCATAAAAATGCAATAATAAATATATGAGTAAGAAAGAGAAAAAAGTTAATTATAAATTAAAAATTAGTTACGACGGCACTAGATATTATGGCTGGGAGCGTCAGCCTGACAAAGAGACTATTCAAGGAAAGTTAGAAGCGGTATTGTCGAAAATGTGTAATTGCCCTGATGGCGAAATAGTTGAAGTTACTGGAGCTGGGAGAACAGATGCTGGTGTGCATGCTAAGGCTATGACGGCAAATGTGCATATTATGACGAGTATGACACCTGAAGAAGTACAAGATTATATGAATAGGTATTTGCCGGATGATATAGCTGTGACACATATATCGGAAGCGTCAGATAGATTCCATGCAAGGTATAACGCAAGCGGGAAGACTTATTGTTATACGATATTTAATGGAAATGTTAAACCTGTATTTAATAGAAAGTATTATACTTATATTGAGGACGAGCTAGACGTAGACGCTATGATTAAGGCTACGGAGTATATGGTTGGCGAACACGACTTCAAAAGCTTTTGCGGAAATCCTAAGATGAAAAAGTCAACAATAAGACGTATCAATAACATTGATATTAAAGCTTCGAAAGGATATATCAGAATATATGTTAATGGGACGGGCTTTTTACAGCATATGGTTAGAATATTAGTTGGAACGCTTATACAAGTAGGGAAGGGCGAGATACAACCTGAATATGTTGAAGAAATAATAGAGGCAAAGGATAGGCCTAAAGCAGGGCCAACAGCGCCAGCGAAAGGACTTTGCTTAGAGAAGGTTTATTACGAATAAAAGATTACTAAAATTTTACAAAGGGGGACGAAATGGTTTATACAGTTACAATTAATCCATCGATTGATTATTATGTCAAGATTAAACAATTTCAAGTTGGAGAGATTAATCGTTCTAGTGATGAAGAAATACAACCAGGTGGAAAGGGTATAAATGTATCTTTGTTACTAAGTAGATTAGGAATAGAAACTACAGCCTTAGGGTTCAAGGCGGGATTTGTTGGGGAGCAAATTGAAGAGCTGTTATCTAGAGAAAAAGTTAAAACTAGTTTTATTTCTTGTGAGGGCAACAGTAGAATAAATGTTAAGATTGATGGCGATCCTGATACACAAATAAATGGTGAAGGTCCACAAATAACAGAAGAGCATTTGAATAAGCTCTATAAGAAAATTGAAAAGATAGGTCCTGATGATATATTAGTTCTTGCTGGTTCTGCATCTAAAAGCTTAGGTACAGGCGTTTACAAGGAGATAATTTCACATTTAAAACACGAAGCGACAAAGGTTGTTGTTGACGCAGCAGGTGAGTTGTTGGGAGAAGTGCTTGAGGAGAAACCGTTTCTTGTAAAGCCGAATATAGAAGAACTTTCGGAATTGTTTGACGTTGAGATTCATAATGATGAAGAAACGCTTAAATATGCTAAGAAGCTAGTAGATATGGGTGCGAGAAATGTAATAGTGTCTTTGGGTGTAAATGGTGCATTGATGATTACAGAGGATGGACAGGCATATAGATGTCGTTCGCCTAGAGGTGAAATCATAAATGCTGTTGGTGCAGGAGATTCGCTTGTGGCGGGCTTTTTGACATCATATACTAGGTACAACAATATGAAACGCGCATTTTATTTTGCATTAAGGTGCGGTAGTGCGACAGCATGTTCAAGAGGTATTGCGGGAGCTGAAGAGATTAGGGATAAATATAAAGCGGTTATTTTTGATTTAGATGGAACAATTCTTAATACGCTTGAGGATCTTGCAGATGCTGTGAATTATACAATGGAGCGTTATAATCAGCCTACATTTTCACTTGAGGAGATACAAAGCTTTGTTGGCAACGGCAATGTTAATATGATGAAGAAAGCTGTGCCTAATGGTGATGAAAATCCTCTTTTTGGACAGCAGTATGATATGTTTTACAAATATTATATGGAGCACCTAGATGTAAAGTCTAGACCATACGAAGGGATAATAGAGTTGCTTACTAATATCAAGGAACTTGGAATACCGATGGCGGTTGTAAGTAATAAGATTGAAGATGGTGTTAAAAAGCTAGTAGAAGAGTTTTTCCCAGATCTTTTTACGGCAGCACTTGGCGATAATATGGTTAGAGCAAAGAAACCTGCAAAAGATAGTGTTAATGCTGCGCTAAATATTTTGGGAAGCGAATATAATAACACGAATACCTTGTATGTAGGTGATTCTGGGGTGGATTCATTGACGGCAGAATGCGCGGGTATGGACTGCATACTTGTATCTTGGGGATTTAGGTCTAAGGAGGAGCTTGTGAACTATACCAACATGATTATTGTCGATAGCCCAGAAGAAATATTATACTTCTTGAAATAAATTGTGAAAAAACCTTGTATTTTGCATAAATACATTGCGATAAATAATGCAATTATGTTATTATAAATTACATATGAGAGCAGAAATAAAATAAAGTTTTAAAAATGGAGGTTTATTAATCATGGCAAATGAAAAGGATCCAAATTATTTAATGACACCTTATGCGCTCGACAAAGATCGTAATAAGGTAGATCCAAGAGGAGATTACGCATTTCCAGAACCAGGCTCAAAGCCATTTAGAGAACCACTAGCGCGTCTTGCTAAAACAGTTACAGACCGTGCAAAGGTTCTTCTTGGTCAAGAGAAGATTTCGGCAGAAAGTCCAGAGTATTGGGGACTTTACAATCTTGTAACAGATGAGCAATGCGAGATTGGTATTAAAATGGAGAAGCGTCATCCAAGAACACTAGATGACATGAAGAAATTATGTCCAGAATATTCTGAAGAAGAATTATTAAAGCAATTAGAAGAAATGTCATATAACGGTGTTATTGAGTGGAATTACGAGAATCCACAGCATGAGAAGCAATGGGTGCTTCCTATGTATGTTCCAGGTTCTGCTGAGTTCGGTAACATGAATCCAGATGTTATTTCGAAGTATCCAGAAGTAGGACCATTCTTCGAGAGAATGAGTAGAATTCCTCTAGAAGGACTTACACATATGGTACCACCAGGAGGTGCTGGTATTGGTATGCACGTTATTCCAGTTGAGAAAGCTATTGAGATGGAGAATGAGACATCTCCATTAGAGCACATTTCTCATTGGCTAGATAAGTATGATGGCAAATATGCAAAATCACCATGTTCATGCCGTAGATCACGTAAGACATTTGATCAAGGATGCGCGGATGATCCAGAAGGCTGGTGTATTGCTGTTGGTGATATGGCTGACTATGTTGTTGAAACTAACAAGGGTGGACACTATATCACAAGAGAAGAAGCTTTAGAAATATTCCAGAAGGCTGAGGAACTTGGATTTGTTCATCAGACTACAAATATTGATGGTGAAGACAAGATTTTCGCTATTTGTAACTGTAATGTTAATGTATGTTATGCTCTTCGTACATCACAATTATTTAATACACCTAATATGTCAGCTTCTGCTTACAGAGCTCATGTTGTTAAAGATAATTGTGTAGCTTGTGGTCGATGCGTAGAAGTTTGTCCAGCAGGTGCTGCTACATTAGGTCAGAAGCTTTGCAAGAAAGACGGAACTGAAATGGTATATCCTAAGATGCCACTTCCTACAGAACAGAAATGGTCTGAAGATATGTGGACAGAGGATTATCGTGATATCAACAGAATCAATACACATAAGACAGGTACAGCTCCATGTAAGACAGCTTGTCCTGCTCACGTTCCAGTTCAAGGTTATCTTAAGATGGCTGCTCAAGGAAGATATGATGAAGCTCTTGCATTAATCAAGAAGTACAATCCACTTCCAGCAGTTTGTGGACATGTATGTAATCGTCGTTGTGAGGACGCTTGTACTCGTGCAACAATTGACGAAGCATTAGCTATTGATGAAGTTAAGAAGTTTATCGCTATGAGAGACCTTAACTCTGATACAAGATATATCCCTAAGAAGAGAATTCCAAAGATTGATGGTGAATTCGATGAGAAGATCGCTATTATCGGTGCAGGTCCTGCAGGTATCTCTTGTGCTTATTATTTGGCAGAGAAGGGTTATAAGCCTACATTATTTGAGAAGAGCAAGAAGCCAGGCGGAATGGTAACATACGGTATTCCTTCATTCGTTATGGAGAAGAATGTTGTTGAAGCTGAAGTTGATGTTCTTCGTGATATGGGCGTTGATATTAGACTTGGCGTTGAAGTTGGTAAAGATGTAACTCTAAAGCAACTTCGTGAAGAAGGTTATAAGGCATTCTACATTGCAATCGGTTGTCAAGGTGGACGTGGTGTTAATGTTCCTGGTGAAGACGCTGAAGGTGTAATGAAGGGTGTAGATTTACTACATACAGTTATTGACGATGAGTCATATAAGCTTGAAGGCGATGCAGTAGTTATCGGTGGTGGTAACGTTGCTATTGACGTATCAAGAACAGCAGTAAGATGTGGTGCTTCTAAGGTTACACAAGTTTCACTTGAGACACGTGATATTATGCCAGCACTTCCAGAAGAAATTGAAGTTGCTGAATCAGAAGATATCAAGTTCCACGGTGGATGGGGTCCTAAGGAAATCTTGACAGAGAATGGCAAGGTTACAGGAATTGTATTCAAGAAGTGTACACAAGTTAAGAATGCTGAAGGTCGTTTCGATCCTAAGTATGATGAGAATGATACAATGACAATTGAGTGTTCTAATGTTCTTCTTTCAGTTGGACAATGTACAATCTGGGGAGATTTATTAGAAGGCGAAGATGTTGAATTTAGAGGTCCAGCTCCAGTTGCTGATCCTAAGACATTCCAAACAACTGTACCAGATATCTTTGTTGGTGGTGATATGTTCTACGGACCAAGATTTGCTATCGACGCTATCGCTTGTGGTAAGGAAGGTGCTGTATCAATTCATAGATTTGTACAACCTAACTCATCACTTACAATTGGTCGTGATCCTAACTACTTCATCGAGTTAGACAAAGAAGATATCTTAGTTGAGAATTATGACAATACAGGACGTCAACAAGCAGGAAACAAGGCTAAGAAGGGTGATCCTTTAACATTCCGTGATACAGTAGAAGTATTTACAGAAGATCAAGTTAAGGCTGAGACAGCTCGTTGCTTAGGTTGTGGTGCTTCAATCGTTGATCAAAACAAGTGTGTTGGTTGTGGTCTATGTACAACATGGTGTGAATTTGACGCTATTAAGCTTACAAGAGATATGCCAGCAGCTACAACATATCGTAAGGCTGAAGATAAGCTAAAATATATTCTTCCTAATGGAGCTAAGCAAGCATTAAAGAGACCATTCGTTAAGAAGACTCCAAAGGCTACTGCTTGGTATGAGGAGAAGAAATAATATTTATCAAATTGAATAAATGTTGATTTAGAGTGAACCATTTTCGTAGAGAAAGTGGTTCACTTTTTATGCGTTAAAATGATAACGTGAAAATTGAACAATTATAGGTGGGTGCGTACTAAAATATTGCATTTGGACAATTATAATGCTATAATTTATCGGCAATATTAGGCTGATAATTGGAGGAGAATGATGTCGAGTGATAATACACAAGGACTTACTCATGAACAAATGCATGAATTGGGTATAGCTCATGGCCATGATCATGCACATAATCATACACATACACATGATCCTGAGCATAAGAAGAAAGTGATTAATAGATTGAATCGTGCGATTGGGCACTTGGAATCTATAAAAAGAATGATTGAAGATGATAGAGATTGTAGCGAGGTCTTGATTCAGATGGCTGCGGTTCGTTCAGCGATAAATAATACGGGTAAGGTGGTGTTAAAAGAGCATATAAATCATTGTGTGGTTGATGCTGTAGAGACGGGCGACAAACAGTGCTTAGAGGATTTAGAAGAAGCTGTTAGTAAATTTATTAAGTAGCTTGTGAAGAAATAAAAGGAGTTTGCTTTGAAAAAGTTTTTTGCAAAAATAGGAGCGTTTTTTGGAAATATTGCGAATAAGATAAAAGCATTGTTTTCTAAAATACCAACACCTAAATTTATAAAAAAGATATCAGAGAATAAAGTGCTTAAGGCTATAAACGATTTTAATAATCGACACGCATTTTTGATGCAAATACCATTATCATTAGTGATGTGTTTTGTAATAGAGTGGATGTCGAGACATTCTTTCGTTAAGACCTTTAATTTTGTTGTAGAGCACCCGGGTGCATATTTATATAATTCGTTTATTATATTTACATTTTATAGTATATGCTTTTTGTTTAAGAGACAAACATTTTGTAGAATGATTGTTTCTGCTGTTTTTGTGGCTTTAGGAATAGCAAATTGTATCATATTGTTCAATAGGGTGACACCATTTGGGTTTACAGATTTAAATATGATACTAGATTTGTTGACGATGCAAGGAACAGGATATTTTGACTGGCCACAAGCGTTACTTTGCCTAACGGCTATCGTTATTTATGTAATTTATCTAATTAACTTATTTAAAAAAGGCAAGAAGGTTGAATATAAGAGTAAGTTTTGGGTGAGACTAGTTGTTTGTATTGCGTTATTTGTTTCTCTTCCGCTTGTTACAAAGTTTTTACAAAAACAAAATGTTTTGGAAGCATATTTTGGAAACTTACAGCAAGGATATTTTGACAATGGTTTTCTTTATGGATTTGCTACATCTGCATTTGGTCGTGGTATGAGCAAACCTATAGGATATAGTGAAGAAAAAGTATTAGAAATTGTTGATGAAACTTCTAAAGAAACTAATACAAAGAAGGCTAAAGAGCCAAATATTGTAGTTGTTTTGATGGAATCGTTTTATGATGTGAGCGAAACGAATTTTATGAAGACATCGGAAGATCCGATTCCATTTTTTCATGAGATAGAAGATAAATATTCGTCAGGTCATTTGACAGTACCAGTTGTAGGTGCGGGAACTTGTAATTCAGAGTTTGAAGTGCTAACAGGAATGTCTTGTAAGTTCTTTGGACCAGGAGAGTATCCGCAGAAGACTGTTCTAAAGGATGTGAAAAAATGTGAATCGGTTGCGTCAGATTTGAAGAAGCTTGGTTATGGAACTCATGTAGTGCATAACAATGGAGGAAATTTCTATTCAAGAGCAAATGCATTTACATTAATGGGATTTGATTCTTTCCAGAGTAAGGAAATGTTAGATATAACAGATTACTCGCCAATGGGTTCTTGGCCAACAGATGATATCTTAATAGGGGCTTCTATTGATGCGATGAATACAACTCCAGGACAAGATATGTTGTATACAATTACAGTGGGCGCGCATGGTAATTACCCAACTAAATTGTATCCTAATGATCAAAAGATTGGGGTTACTTGCGAGGGCAAAACTCAAGAAGTAAATAATCAATGGACATATTATGTTCAGAGAATAAATGAAATGGATACCTTTATGAAAAACTATTGTGAGGCGTTAGATGCAAGAGGAGAGGATACGATTGTTATTTTCTTTGGAGATCATTTGCCAACAATGGGGCTTACTGAAAACGAAATTCAAACAGGTGATTTGTACAAGACAAAGTATGTTACTTGGAATAACTTTGGTATGAAGAAGAAGGATATGGATTTGACAACATATCAGCTAGTTGCAGAGTATTTAGATAGATTGGGAATTCACGAAGGTACTATGTTTAATTATAATCAGTCTAAGATAAATGCTGGAGTTGAGGCAGGTACATTTGATTATATGTACGGTTTAGAAGTTTTGCAGTACGACTTGTTATATGGAAAGCAATTTGCTTATAGAGGCCAAGATTTATATCCAGCATCTAATTTGATAATGGGTGTAAAAGATGTGGTTATAAACAGAGCATATGCATTTTCAGATGAACTTTATGTGTACGGTGATAACTTTACTAAGTGGAGTAAGGTGTATGTGAATGGTAAGAAGGTTCCGACTGGTTATAAGAGCGGTCAGTGTCTAACGGTTGACTTGACAAATGTCAAATCGGGAGATGTAATTACAGTAAGACAGCTAGGAAGTAACGATACTAATTTTAGAGAATCTAATCAATTCCAGGTTAATATACCAGAAAATAAAATAGAAGAGCCTGCAGAACCTGCAGCGTAAATAAAAAAGACGCGTTCCTCGAATGCGTCTTTTTTAGTAGTTATTAAGTTTCATTTGTTTAGTGTTCCTTTCTTGCTTTTGCCGGAGTTACTATTCCTTCGCGTTGTAGTACAAGAAATTCATCAAGTATAACAACGGAGCCAGTGGTATATTTTCTACGGTGTAAGCTGTTTTTGGAAAATGTTCTTTCCTTTGATATATATATCGGATTTGAAATGCTCAACATTATATAATTATTGCACAAAAATAGAAAGCTAATTTGTTGCATATTGAAAATTTGTATATTATAATTTAATCGGAGTATTTTTATTGTATGTAAGATGTTAGAAAGAAGAGGTTAATATAAGTGAAAGACATAGATTATGTTCTGGATTTTGCAGTGCATCTTGGCCGCGAAATGCTTCTTGCGGGAGCAAATCTTGAACGTGTTAATACGACTATGGAAATTGTATGTAAGCAATATAATCTTCATGAAGTGAGTGTGTTTTCTTTGAGCAGTTCAGTATCTGTAAGTGCTAAAAATAATGAAGGGGATACACATGTTAGACAACTAGCAGTGCCAGCTGCAGGAATACATTTGACAAAGTTACGCAAGCTAAATACTTTGTCATATAAAGTGTGCAACGAGAAAATTGAACCATCGCAATTAGAAGATATGTTATATTCTGCATTAATGGTTCCATCATATTCTGAATGGATAGAAATGCTAGGGTTTGTTATTGCGACAGTATCGTTATGTAGAATTTTTGGCGGTGGATTTACAGAGCTACTCGTTATAGCTGTAAGTACAGTTGCAGTATATTGGCTCAATAGATTTTTGGCAAAGGCTAAGCTTAATAGAATTATTACTAATATAATTAATATGTTTTTTACAACGTCTATTACATTTCTTGCGGTGTATACACATTTTGCAGAAAACATAATGTCGATGCTTACGGCAATGTCTTTGATGTTTATTCCAGGTGTTCCACTTGTGAACTCTATTAGAAATATATTTTGCGGAAATGAGATGAATGGTATTTTAGAGCTTCTAAAGGTTATACTTGAAGTGCTAACTATTTGCGCAGGCGTTTATATTTCATACTTTATGTTTGGGAGGTGGTTTACATGGTAGAATCAATAGAATTAATTATTGTTTCTTTCTTGGCATCTCTAGGATTTGCAATAGTATTTCAAATTAGAGGAAAAGACTTGCTGTGGGCAGGTTTAGGTGGAGCAGTTACTAGATTGTTCTATATGATTTTTATGGCGTTTATTCCATATAGGATAGTTTATGCAGGTCTAGCAGCTTTGGTTGCTGCAATTTACGCGGAGTTACTTGCGACGTATAAGAAGACACCATCGACAGTGTTCTTGTATCCGTCAATAATTCCTTTGATTCCGGGAGATTTAATATATTATACATTTGGCGGTCTGATACTAGGGGAAATGGATACATTTGGCAAAAATGGTTTGGATTGTATATTCTCATTGGTGGGAATAAGTGTAGGCTTCGTGCTAGCTTCAACAATTGCACATTATGTTAGAAGATACCATGTTGTGTCAGGAACTGTAGAGTGGATTAAGAAGAGAGTTTTTCATTAATAATAAATGTAAAGGTTTTATATGGAGTTAAATGCTAACCAGATAGAAGAACTAAATAGAATAAAGCTAGAAGTTGACAAGAGATATAAACCATTTTCTCCTTATGCAACGAAAGAACCAGAAGATGATTCTAGTATACGATATTTTAATTGTAGAAGCGATTTCTCTCTTAGAGGTTCTTTTGGGATAGATGTTGATAAGATATTACATAATCCTTTTTACAATAGGTATGCGGATAAGACACAAGTGTTTTCTTTTTACAAAAGTGATGAGATAACACGCCGTGCAACACATGTACAGTTAGTTTCTAGAATTTCTAGAATATTGGCCAAGTCTTTGGGGTTAAATATGGATTTGACAGAGGCTATTGCACTTGGTCACGATATAGGACATACTCCGTTCGGTCACGTTGGAGAAATGTATTTGAATGAATTGTATCATGAGTCGACAGGGAGATTTTTTAACCATAATGTTCATAGTGTGAGAAATCTTAAGGTGGTTACACCTACTAATCTTACTATTCCAACAATGGACGGGATTTTGTGTCACAACGGAGAGAAACCAGCTGGCGAATATTATCCAAGTGAGCCAAAGAATAGGGCTGAATTTGAAGAGATGTTTGAGAAATGTTACACAGAGGAAGGGTTTGTTGACACTCTTCGTCCATTTACTTTGGAGGGGTGTGTGGTAAGAGTCAGCGACATTATCGCATACGTGATGAAGGATAGACAAGATGCTGAGAAGGTAGGGCTAGACGTTTCGTATGATGAACCAGGAGTGTTAGGAGATGGAAATTTCTCTATGCTTGGTCTTATACTTTCTGACATAGTTTTAAACAGCTATGGGAAACCATACATTAAGATGAGTGAAGAGATATTTGAAGATTTGTATCGTCTTAAGAAAGAAAATGCTTCAAAAATCTATATGGCTGACAATGTGAACGCGATTTATGATGTCACAGTTAGAGTTATGATGAATAAGCTATATCACAGATTGAAGAAGGACCTAGAAGAAGAGAACAAGTCTAGTTATATATATAAGCATCACATTTATCATAAGAACTTTTCTAAGTATTATGAGAAATGTAATGTGCCATACGATGACATAGTGATTGATTATATAGCGGGAATGACAGATGATTATTTTATTGATTTGTATGAGCAGTTGTATGGTCAGGATGAAGTGACAAAGCAAGTAAAATATATTGGATATTTTGATTGACAGGAGATGGAATATGGGAAATAAGAAAAAACAAATAACATTAATAGTTGTTTTTGCTATTCTTGCGGCATTATCTATAGGATTATTTATAGGAGTTTGTGTAAGAGGCAAAGGCGCAAAGGGTCTTACAACTTTATCAATATATCAGATGGCAGTAGTAAATGATATGGAAATGCAAAAAAATGTGCCTGTAGAAGGATTTTCTGTAGAAGTATCAGCGCCAGTTAAATCGGTAGAGGTAGAAGATATAATAGGAAATGTTGATCTTGAACAGATAGTTGATAAAGTTTATGATGAGGTGAAAAAATAATGAATAATGAAAAGTCGTCTAGAAATAGAAAAGTAGTAATATTTGTTTTAGCAGGTATATTTGCATTGTTTCTAATATTGTTTTTTGTTGTAGGACTTGTCACATCTAATCCTACACATGTTGCAAAAAGCTATAAGGAAGCTGTAGATGAAGCTAATTATGAAAAGGCATATAAATATTTGGCGGTAGATGATTCTGTCTTTATGACTAAGGAGGAATATTTGACTAAGGTGTCGGTTGTGTCTGATGCTTTAAACGCAGATAGTACGCTAGACTTTGTGGGTAAGATTGGCGAAAAGGCTGTTAAATATATTTCCAATATCTATGGCAATTTTTCGTATAGGGTTATCGATAAGAAGACTGAAGGTGATGTGACAGAGATAGCTTTTGAGAAGAAGTCAGGCGTGGATAAATTAAACTTGTTTAAGTCAGAAGAAACCGTTCATCTTAAGAAATGCGGAAGACATATGCTAATTTTCCCTAATTGGAAGGTGGTAGATCCTGAAGTTGTAGTAACAGATATCACAATCGAAATACCTAAGGCTGAAAAGGTTTATATTGATGGTATCGCGATGCCAAATACATATAAGGTTGAAGAAAAAGATACTACACAAATATTTAAGATTCCAGCGCTATATACAGGTAGTCACGTTTGTTCGTTGTCTAATGATGATGTGAATTTTGATAATTATAGATTTGAC
This sequence comes from Lachnospiraceae bacterium, assembly GCA_045642225.1. Lineage (GTDB taxonomy): Bacteria > Bacillota > Clostridia > Lachnospirales > Lachnospiraceae > RUG191. The sequence goes on from JAZUIN010000107.1 coordinate 122,526, forward strand.
ACGTTAAGATCTAACTCTTCAATTAAGATTCAAGAGGTTAATGTAACTACGGAAGAACAAAATGCTGCAATTAAAGCTGGTGCAGATGCGATAGCTGCAGTGATTACTGCACAGATAAATAATGAAAGCTTTAATGCTGTTGATAAGCTTTTTGCACCTAAGTCAAAAGAAGAGTGCAAGAGTGAATTTGAAGCAGATAAGAAATATTTCTATTCATCTAATGGCGTGATAGGTATTACATCGGTAGATATTTCAAATGTAAAAGCTTCAGTTGTAGATGCAGCTTTAGTAGATGGAGCAATTGAAGTTACAATTGAATATGATTATAACTTGTCTAATAAGGCAATTATAAATACAGTAGTTGCAGGTAGCTATCAAGGAAGTGATGCTGATAATGCTGTTACACAGACAATTAGATTACAGCTTCATGATGGAGAGTGGCTTGTAAGCTCGTTTGGAACTAACATGGTAACAGCTAACATTTTCTGCGTTAGTGAGATGAAGGAAGTTTCGTAACATAACACGTGAAATTTGGTTAATATAGCCATAAATTATAAGTTATAATATATTTAGCGATTAGAAAGTTGAGGAATCAAAATGGAAGTAATATCAACAATCCTAAAAATTCTTTGTGGTGTCGCACTGTTCCTATATGGTATGTCAATAATGGGTTCAGGCTTGCAAAGAGTGGCAGGTAATAGTTTAGAGAAGACATTATTTAAATTGACAAATACTCCGTTGAAGGGAGTTTTGCTAGGAACCTTAGTTACAGCAGTTATTCAATCATCGTCAGCAACGTCTGTTATGGTTGTAGGTTTCGTTAACTCAGGTATGATGAAGGTTGCACAAGGTATTGGAGTTATCATGGGTGCTAACATTGGTACTTCAATTACTGGTTGGATTCTTTGTTTATCTTATGTTGATGGTAGTGAAGGTATTGCATCACTTCTTTCTACAGCGACGATTTCAGCGATAGTTGCAGTTGTTGGTATTATTTTAAGATTATTTACAAAGCATACAAAATATCACAATATTGGTGATATTATGATTGGTTTTGCAATTCTTATGGTAGGTATGCAGCAAATGTCAGGAGCGGTAGCACCACTTAGAGAAAACGAATCATTTGTAAGCGTATTAACAGCATTTAACAATCCATTACTTGGAATATTAGTTGGTATTTTGTTTACAGCAATTTTGCAATCTGCTTCAGCATCAGTAGGTGTACTTCAAGCTTTATCTGTAACAGGTGCAATAACATTTTCATCAGCATTTCCAATTGTATTAGGTATTGGTGTAGGTGCTGCAGTGCCAGTTCTTATGTCAGCGATTGGTTCTAGTGCTAATGGTAAGAGAACAGCGCTTGTATATCTCGTAAATGATGTTCTTGGAATGGTTATTTGGGGATGTATTTTCTATATTGTAAATGCTTTTGTAGGCTTTAGCTTCATGAATGCTACAATGACTCCTGTTGCTATAGCATTGTTAAATACAATTTATAGAATACTTACAATTATTGTGTTGTTCCCATGTATTCCGTTAATAGAGAAATTTGTATTTAAAGTTATTAAAGACAAGGTTGAAGACAGCGAAGAGCAAAGAGATTTCGATTTGTTAGAAGAGCGTTTCTTCAATGTTCCAGAAATTGCAATTAGCCAAAGTCAAAAGTGTATTGATGGTATGGCTCTTACAGCACAGAAGAATATTTCAAGAGCAACATCACTGCTTGATAAATTCTCTGAGACAAGATTTAATAAGGTGACTGCTAAGGAAGATGTTCTTGATAAATATGAAGATAAACTAGGAACATATTTGATGCGTGTTTCTAAGAACCAGATGGATTTGAAACAATCAAAACAAGTATCTAAGTTCTTACATACAATTAGCGACTTTGAGCGTCTAGGTGACCATGCAATGAATATTGCATTTCTAGCTAAGAATATGAGCGAGAAGGGAACAGTTTTCTCTGAAGAAGCTGAAGAAGAACTTGATGTAGTTAAAGCAGCAACAGAAGAAATTGTAAATATGGCAGTTGTGTCATTTAGAGATGCTAATTTAGAGAAAGCTTCTGAAGTTGAACCACTTAAAGAATGGATTGAAAAGATTTCAGCTAAATCTAAGAAGAATCACGTAATTCGTCTTCAAGAAGGCAAATGTGAGATTCAAACAGGTATTATATTGAATGATATTCTTATGAATTATGAAAGAATTGCAGCGCATTGTTCTAATATTGCAGCAGCTACAATAGAGGCATCTCAAGACCACTTTAATACACATGAAATGCTTCATAATGTTCATAAAGATGAAGAATACAAATTTGCATATAAAACATATGCTGAGAAGTTTGCTTTAGAAGAACCAGATGAAGAGGACACAAAAAAGAGCATAAGAGAACGTGTTAAAGAAGTAAAGGAAAATGCTGAAACAGCGAAACAATAAATATAAAGGGTAAATGTATGGGAGTAATATCATTTAAGGGGATTAAATATGCTGTCGCTGGACGATTTGAATATCCAGTGGAAACAGATAAATGGTATCCTATTGGGGACGTTAGAGAATGTCAAAAATCTTTTATGGATTATAAAGATGCACCATATCAAATACGTGCATTTCGTGATGAAGCGACAATTCCTGATAAGCAATTTCATTATAAGGAGTTTCGTGAAGGAATAGAGTGTACATATTCTGAAGATTGTTTGTATCTTAATATATGGACTAGCTTGGATGAGAATGGCAGATTAGAGAATCAAAAGAAGCCTGTTCTTGTATACATTCATGGTGGAAGTTTTATGAATGGTGCAAGTAATGATAGACCTTTTGATGGTACGAAGCTTGCCGAACAAGGAATTGTAGTAGTTACAATAAATTATCGTTTGGGACCGCTAGGCTTTATGTGTTTGCCTGAATTAGAAAAGGATGCTGATAATTCGGGAAATTATGGGCTATATGACCAATTAACAGCCTTACAGTGGGTTAATCATAATATTGATATATTTGGTGGTGATCCTGAAAATGTGACTGTTATGGGACAGTCTGCAGGAGCTATGAGCGTTACGCATCTTATTATGAGTTCATTAACCAAGGGGCTTTTTGCTAAGGCGGTAATGAGTTCTGGAGGCGGTTTGTCGAGTTACATAATGCCGCTTAAGAAGAGTGAGGTTATTCCATTTTGGGAAAATGTTAAGCAGCATGCTGGTGTAAATGATACAGAAGAACTTAAAGCACTTTCGGTAGAGAAGTTATATGAAGCATTTGATGAGGCGTGTAATGAGACTAAGAAGCTCGGGCTTACAGTTGGACCAGTATTCGATAATAATTTGATTAAGAAGACTGAGATGGAAGATTATGAGTCAGGAAATTATAATCATATACCGATTATAATTGGCTCTAATAGTGAGGATATTGTATCGGCAGTTATGTATGGCATGGTAGATGCTTGGGGTAGAAGAGCAGCTCGTTTTGAGGAGAATGATAAAAAATGCTACGCATATCATTTTTCAAGAAGCTTACCAGGAGATGATAAAGGTGCATGGCATGGCGCTGATTTATGGTACTGGTTTGGAAATCTTGAGCAGTCATGGAGGCCATGGGAAGAAGTTGATGAAGATTTATCCGAAAGAATGATGAGGTATCTAATCAACTTTATAGAGACAAGTGATCCAAATCAAGGCTTAAAGGCTCATGATAAGGCGATGGTTGTATGGGAGTCATCATCTAATGCAGGTCGACACAAAATGCAGTTTTCTAAAGATGGATGTTCCATGGGAGGCGTATCCTTTGCGAAGACTGTACAGAGTATGTTGTTTAAGAAGAATTATTAGTATAAAATACTACTTTTGTTACATCTTGTAACAAAAGTAGTTTTTAGTTTATTTTGCTTCGTTATATTTCTTAACAAGCTTCTTAATTCTGTCATATGGATTAAGAAGATTTGAAACTGAACAATCATGATTAAGCGTATCTACGATGAGTGCAATATACTTACTCATATCGCAGTTGATGTAGTAGCTCTTAGAAAGTAGTTCAGGTGTTTGATATGTAAGGTTAGTAGTAACAACTCTGTAAATTAAACCATCTTCATATGCTTTATCAAACTTCTCTAAGCCATTTGTAAATAATCCGAATGTAGAAATAACAAATATTCTTGCAGCATTTCTTTTCTTAAGCTCTTTGGCAACGTCTAGCATACTTTCGCCAGAAGAAATCATATCATCGATAATAAATACATCTTTGCCATCTACTGAAGAACCAAGGAATTCGTGAGCAACGATAGGGTTTCTTCCGTCTACAATCTTAGAATAATCTCTTCTCTTGTAGAACATACCCATATCTACACCTAAGACACCAGCTAGATATACGGCTCTGTCTGTTGCACCTTCATCAGGTGAAATGATCATTAAATGTTCAGGATCAATTTGAACATTGTTGACATTGTTAAGGATTCCCTTTACGAATTGATATGCAGGATTAACTGTTTCAAATCCGTGTAGAGGAATAGCATTTTGTATTCTTGGGTCGTGTGCATCAAATGTAATGATATTTTCAACACCCATTGAAACTAATTCTTGTAAAGCTAAAGCGCAGTCTAGCGATTCACGAGATGTACGTCTATGTTGTCTTCCTTCGTATAGGAATGGAAGAATAACTGTTATACGTCTTGCTTTACCAGCTACTGCAGCAATAATTCTCTTAAGATCTGAATAATGATCATCAGGTGACATTCTGTTTTCGTTACCACATAATTTGTATGTGATAGAGTAGTTAGTAACGTCAACCATAATGAATAAGTCAAGACCTCTTATTGATTGACCTAAAGTTCCTTTTGCTTCACCTGAACCAAATCTTGGAACACTTGCTTGAACGATATAAGAACCACATTGATATCCTTGTCTTGTGATTTCATCGTAGTGTTCTGGGTCGCGGTCAGCTCTCCAGCTAACAAGGTACTCGTTAACCTTGTTTCCTAGCTCCTCGATACTCTTAAGTGGAATTAATCCAAGAGCACCGTAAGGGTGTGCGTTTTTTACATAATTTTCATCGCTTGGCATTGAATGAATCCTCCATTTTTGTTTTGGTGTGTATATTAATTTGCGCCTATTGATCTTTTTAGAACTCTTATATCACGTCCAAATAATTGGATTATTTTATATTGGCTTATTCTTGAAAATGTTCTTTCGGAATAAGTACTTGATATATCGCCTAAAGAGAGATTCGTAGAAATGATAGTGCTTTTTCCACGAAGTAAGCGTTCGTTAATACAATTGAAAAATTTGGCAGATGTAAAAGAGTTAACAAACTCTGTGCCTAAATCGTCTATTATTAATGCATCTACGGAATAAATGCTATCTAAATTACTTATTTCTTCGTCTTCGAAATTACTTTTTTCAAAAGTTTTTTTCTGAAACAAATCAATTAACTCATCAGCAGTAAAGTACAATACTGAAAAGGAATTGTCTAATAACTCTTTTGCTATGCAGTGAGTTAGAAATGTTTTGCCTACACCTACTGGTCCACACAACAATAAATTATTATTGATTTGGGAAGAAAAATGTTCACAAAATTTCTTACATTCTTTGAAAGAATATTGAGCACAGTCATAAGAAGACGTGCCGTCATCATTGGTTAGTGACTTGTCGTAATAATCAAAATTGAATGTGTCAAAATTTTCTTTTGTTAAAATATTATCTAAATTGCTTTGAGAATATACTAGGTTGATTGCGGCTTGTTTGAAACAATGACATGGCTTGTTGTTGATAAAACCAGTGTCTTTACAATCATTACAATCGTATTTCATCTCCAAATCATCGTATGAATATCCGAGAGATTCTAGGAGTGTTATCTTTTCTTGTTTTAGTTTTTCAATTTCGTCCTTTAATGACTTGATTGAAGTCTTACTGCCTTGTAAAGTGGCAGCGGTGTGCTGCACGGCTGCGTGAGATATTTTACTGTTAATCTCTTGAATAGCAGGAGATGAAGCATAAATTTCTTTGAGCTTTGCCTCGTGTCTCGTTGCATTTGCAGCTTGCTTCCTAGAATAATCTCGCATAATACTTTCGTATTGTGCATTTGTTAATGACATATATGCTCCTTTACTGATTTGCTAGAGTCTTCATTAGTTTGTCATAGTCATATTCTCTAGCATCAAAGTTGTTAAATTTGTTATTCTTTGCAGTTGAAGGCTTTGCCTTTTTCTTATTTTTATTATTGTTGTTGAATTCTTCGTCTAAAGCTTTAATGTCGTCAATTGTAGCAACCTTATTATTAGCCCAATTGCTTAATATTTTGTCAGCATATTCAAAATTTGGTTTGTTAGTGTTGACGATAGTTCGTCTACAAGCTTCCTCGATTATCTCAGGATTGAAATTGTATTTTTTCCATTTTGAAAGGTAATCAAGCTCTGACTTTATAAGGCTTCTATCGCTAATACCAAATGATTTGCAAATGTTATAGTAAGCTTCAGAGTGTTGTAAAGTATCCTCTTTGGCTTCTTCTATAGTAGAGATGCCGTGCTCTGCCCAATCAATTGCAATACTATCCATATATTTGATATTTGGATGACCTTTGTCTATGCAGTATTCTGCAAGGTAATATACCAATTCTGTAGAGAAGTTGAGTTCTTTTGTCCAATAGTATACAGCATTGATATCGCTCATAGATAGGTTGCGTCCAAGATATGTCTCTAGGACGAAAAGCATTTCCTCCGAGTTATTGTCTTTCTTGAATTCTTTAATTTCATCTGGGCCTAAATCTTTTCTGATAGGAAGAGTATTTTTGGTAGCAATCTCGAAATCAGCAATCATTTTTCCCTTTGGAGAAATGTTTGATGACATAGAGTTGATTCCTGAAGTTGGTTCGTTAAAGCAAATTCCTACAAGCTCTTTGTTGGAATTGTACTCTAGTGAAAGCAACTTTTGTTCTTCCCAATAGGAGAGAGCGCGATTTATATCTCGCTCGGTATGATCTAATTTATCTGCTAAAGTAGAAATGTCTATTTCGACACCTTCTTGTCCTAATAGACGAAGAAGATAGATATATATTTTCACAAACTCCCCGTTGGCATCGCTCATATAGTTGTCTATAAACGCATTAGATACGCAAGTAACACCAGTGTTGTTACTTGTGTGTATTGTAATGTCAGCCATTCATCTAAATCCTCTTTTCATAAACCTAGAGGGATTATAGCATAATGAATCTAAGATTAAAAGGGCTCAAAAGTCCACAAACGCCCTAAAATCAAGGGGTTCGAGAGGGTTGGGAAATGTGGATAAGTGACAAAAATCCTTTAATTAAGCCAATAAAAAATCCACATTGGATGTAGATAAAATGAAGCTACATTAATGTGGATATTGTGAATAACTTTTATTTTACTAAGTCATTTGCGACAGTTACAATGTCTCCGGCACCCATAGTTATTAACAAGTCTTTGTTGATACATTTTTTTTGTATAAATGTTTCGATTTGTTCAAATGTATCAAAATAATAAGTTTCTGCACCTAATTTTTCTACTTCAGCCGCAAGATCTTTTGAAGAGATGTTGTAAATGTCTTTCTCTCTTGCAGGATATATTTTAGCAAGGACTACTATATCAGCAATTGAAAGAGCATTTGCTAAATCCTTAAGTAATGCTTTTGTTCGAGTATATGTATGTGGTTGGAATACGCATACAAGTCTCTCATGTGAAATTTTTTGCGCTGCGTTAAGAGTAGCACTAATTTCAGTAGGATGATGAGCATAGTCATCTACAACTGTTATTTCTCCAAGCTTTCCCTTTATCTGGAATCTTCTATCTGCTCCAGTAAAAGAAGACAAACCATCAGTAATAAAGTCCGTACTAATATTCAAATAATCAGAAACAGCAATTGTCGCCAACGCATTTGTAACATTATGTGCTCCTGGAACAGATAATGTCAGTTCTCTATTTGATTTACCCTTTGATACACACGTAAATTCAGCACATCCTCTTGAATTATACGTAACATTTTCAGCTCGATAATCAGCCAATTCACTATTTCCGAAGGAAACAACCTTACACTTAACGTCCTTTGTTATTTCTTCATAGTTATCTATATCTGCACTAATAACTAATAATCCATCCTCTGGAAGAAGATT